>NZ_JBSHLH010000001.1:40122-695024 GCF_053644255.1 Sphingobacterium sp. NPDC055431 | reverse complement strand
TAAATCCGTATTTTGTCGTAGCATAAGATTAGGATTTATGTTGTTATTTTGGTTATATAAAAATATAAACAAATAATCTTATGCTATCTCTTTGTATTAGCACGTCCTAAATACAAACATAAGGCCTACAAATATGGACAGCTTCCCCGCGAAATAATGATCTAGTCCAAGCTCCCATCCCGAACATGCAACTCCAAACCTAATATTGTTCTAGCTTCTTTGTAAATTAGCAAGATTCGGATTTTTATTGTCCCGATCAGTACGGAAATTTGAATATGGAAAAGACGCAACAAGAGTTAAACTATGACCGTATCGCCAAGGCGATACAGTTTATCCAGGATCACTTTCAGGAGAAACCTAGCCTAGAAGAGATAGCGGAGCATGTTCATTTAAGCCCTTTTCATTTTCAACGATTGTTTTCGGATTGGGTCGGGACCAGCCCAAAGAAATTCCTGCAATATACACAGGTCAACTACGCCAAGAAATTGTTGAAGGAAGAAAAACGGACCCTTTTTGACACCCATATCTTGACTGGTGTTGGCAGTACCAGTAGATTGCACGACATGTTTGTTCAGATCGAAGGGATGACTCCAGCAGAATTCAAACAAGGTGCAGAGGGTCTGTCCATTGCCTATAGTTTTCAGGGTAGTCCTTTTGGAAAATGCCTGATTGCTTCCACAGAGAAAGGAATCTGTTACCTCGCTTTTGTCGATAATGATTCTGCAGGATTGGAAGAGTTAAAACATTCCTTTGAGAACGCAACTTTTATCGCTGAGGAGCAAGCCATCCATCGGGAAGCCCTATTGATATTCAATCTGGAAGATTCTTCCTTAAAACGCATCAAACTGCATTTAAAGGGCACGTCCTTTCAACTGAAGGTCTGGCAGGCCTTACTGTCAATTCCTTTAGGGAAATTGAACTCCTACAAGGAAATTGCGGAAAAAGTTGGCCAACCTACCGCATCAAGAGCTGTGGGAACAGCAATAGGAAGCAATCCGATCGCTTACTTGATACCATGCCACCGTGTAATCCAGACTTCGGGACAAACTGGGGGATATCGATGGAATCCACTGCGAAAAACACTGATGCTAGGTTGGGAATTTGCAAAGACCGATAAAGAAAATCAACATGAAACTATTTAATACGGCCAATCCAAGTAAAAACCTGTTGCCCTATGACGGGACTGTATATTATTATGGAAGAATCTGTGATCCCGATAAGGGCTATTATGAAAAGTTATTGCATGGCATTAGCTGGAAAAATGACCAAGCGGTCATCTTTGGCAGGCATATAGAAACCAAGCGCAAGGTAGCATGGTATGGTGATAAACGATTTGAATACAGCTATTCCAACATACAGAAAATTGCTGAACCATGGACAGCGGAGCTACTTGAACTCAAAGAAATGGTAGAAAGAGAGTCTGGAGAGACTTTCAATTCCTGCCTGCTCAATCTATACCATGATGGCTCAGAAGGGATGGCATGGCACAGTGACGGCGAGAAGGACCTGAAAAAGCATGGAGCCATCGCTTCCCTGACTTTTGGTGCTGAACGTAAGTTTTCTTTTAAACATAAAACCTCCAAGGAGAAGATTGACCTTTACTTGGAAGATGGAAGTCTGTTGATCATGAAAGACCAGACCCAAGACCATTGGTTACATCGGCTTCCTCCTACCAAAACGGTACTTGGGGCGCGAATAAACCTCACCTTTAGGACGATAGAGAATGCATAGGTCATGAAAACTATGCATTAAAAATAAAAATCCTATATTTGCAGTACCAATAATCAAAACAGGATATATGTAATACCCAATTTCTTTCCGAAAACAATTAACAAAGCATGTGCATGCTTATGTATGGTTTTATCTTCAAAGCGAAAGGAATTATGGTCATTATACAGAACGCAACATATATTCATCCCAATAAAGACATTTTATTTCAAGGCCTCCATCTGGCAATCAATAAGCATGAAAAAATTGCTTTGATAGGCAATAACGGTGTAGGCAAATCTACTTTACTCAAAGCCATCGCTGCTGAGCTAAAGCTTACTTCTGGATCGATCTATTGTGAAAGCATCCCTTATTACATACCACAATTACTGGATAGGTACGATGGCATGAGCATAGGCCAAGCTTTGGCCATCGATGGTAAATTAAAAGCATTACTGGCTATACTCGATGGTCAGCTGGACGAGAACAATTTCGAAATCCTAAATGACGATTGGTCCTTGGAAGAGCGGGTACAGCAAGCCTTAAGCCGATGGAATCTTGCAGGATTGCATTTAGATGAGCCGTTCAACATCTTAAGTGGCGGTCAAAAGACCAAAGTCTTTCTTGCAGGCATCGACATCCATGAACCAGAATTGATCCTGATGGATGAACCCAGCAACCATCTTGACTTGGAATCACGAGAACAGCTATACCAGTTTATTGAAAACTGCAATAAGACGCTTTTCATCGTGAGTCATGATCGTGCTTTACTGCGGTTAATTCCAGAAATGGCCGAAATGAGCAAGACCGGAATTTCACGATTTGGAGGGAATTACGATTTTTTCGCAGAGCAAAAGGAAATTGCCATCAACGCTTTGGATCAGGATGTCAAATCCAAGGAAAAAGAATTGCGAAAGGCCAAAGAAAAAGAGCGAGAAGCCTCAGAAAGGCAGAACAAACTGAATGCCCGCGGTAAGAAAAAACAGGAAAAGGCAGGTATCCCTAAAATACTGATGGGCGGTTTAAAAAATAAGGCCGAAGGAAGCAGTGCAAAACTGAAAGGAGTACATCAGGAAAAGATTTCCGGAATCCAGCAAAATCTGAGCAGCCTCCGGGCAAATTTACAGGACATCGATCAAATGAAATTTGGATTTGAAGAATCAGGCCTACCCATTGGAAAAAACCTAGTGGAGCTGAAAAATGTCAATTTACTAATCAATGGCAAAGAACTCTGGAAACTGAACGTAAATTTTCAGCTCCAATATGGAGATAGAGTTGTCATAAAAGGCAATAATGGTTCCGGGAAAACCAGTTTGATACGGTTAATTCTTGGGGAGATGCCAAGCTATTCGGGCGAATTGAAAAAAGCGGACTTCAGCTTTGTATATGTTGACCAGACCTATTCTATGGTCAGGTCTACAAATTCCATTTATGATATGGCCCAGTCCTTTAATCAATCCGGTTTATTGGAACATGAGGTAAAGATCAGATTGAACCGTTTCCTTTTCCATAAGGAAAGTTGGGAAAAGAGCTGTTTGGTCCTCAGTGGAGGAGAGCGAATGCGCCTGTTATTATGTTGCCTAAACATCAGCAGCAAAGCACCAGATATCATTATTCTAGATGAGCCAACAAACAATATCGATATACAGAATATGGAGATATTAACCGCAGCTATACGCTCCTACCAAGGAACCTTAATCGTTGTCTCACACGATCAGTATTTTTTGGAGGAAGTAGGCATACAGAAGAACATTACGCTAGACTAAAGCAGAAAGGAAAAACATGAAAAAAATTATTTATTATGTGGCTTCGTCCATAGATGGATTTATTTCCGGAGAAAACGATGATGTAAGTGGATTTTCCTATGAAGGAGAGGCTGTAAAAAGGTATTTGGAAGATCTAAAAGCATTCAATCATGTAATGATGGGCAGGAAGACCTACGAATTTGGCTATCAATTCGGAGTAAAACCAGGTGATCCCTCTCCTACCTATGCACACATGACCCAGTATATCCTTTCCAATAACCTGGAATTTGAAAATAAACATGGACAGGTCAAGGTTCTCCCTTTGGATGTTGAACAGGTAAAGCGTCTGAAACAAGAAGCAGATACCGATATCTATTTGTGTGGAGGGGGGCAATTGGCGGGCTGGTTGCTCAGCAATGAATTATTGGATGAAGTAAAGATCAAGCTCAATCCGGTTATAATTGGATCAGGAACAAAGTTATTCGAAGGTATTAAAAAGAAATACGGATTAACCCTTTTGGGCGATGAAAAATATGAGCATGGAATGAAAATCCTACTTTATTCCATCGATTATTAAAAATGCGAAATTTAATTTCCGAAATATTTTATTTCTTAAAAGAAAATATACATTTTTGTGCCGAGCATGGTTAACTTATTTTGGGAATTTAAAATATAATAACTCAAACAAAAAATAAAACATAAGTGTTTGATTGTAAAACACTTTAGCTTAAATTTGATTTAATCAAATATACATTAACCAGCTTACCAGTAACAATAACCAAATTTGGGATATTAACATGAAAGGAAGATTTCTACTCTTTATTATTATTGGCATCCTTTTAGGATGTAAAGAGGAAGATATGTCCCCTCTTGAAGGTGAGTTTGACAAAACCCTATTGGAAAAGTACATCTGGAAAAATGATATCCTGATCGATGAGGTTTTTACGGACAACAGTAGTCCGGAACATTACAACCGAGTAACCACTTTAAGCTTTACCGCTACGCAATACAGCCATACCGTTCAGGACTCCGTCAAGGAGTCGTCCCTGTTCAGGGGTAAGATGGATCATGAAAGGACAGCTAGCAGGATTTCAGAATATTGGGGAGATTATACCTTCAACGGACAAGATTCAACCCTGGTCTTTTCATATCGCGTCAATGAAAAGCTGTTCAACAGATTAAATCTTTCCAGTGATTCGTTGATTATTTATAATACCTATAAAATCATCAATCTATCCGAAGATGAGCTGACCCTGAAATTGACAAATGATTCGGTCATGCACGGTTATAATCCAGTAATGACATATAAACCGATAAAGTAATCGGTATCTAAATAGCAAAAGGAGCTAGTGATCAGTCGCTAGCTCCTTTTTTATTGTTGTTTAATGCTTTCAATTAGAACGCATATCGCAATCCTAATTGGATTTGATATGGGCTTCCATTCAAGTTAGACACCCCTACATTAGAAGACATGTTGTACACATACTCTTGTTTTGTAGCATCAAAACTTTTGATACTATACAGGTTTTGTTTACCCAGGTTGTTTCCAACTCCCCATTCTTTGTTCAGAAGGTTAGCAACGTTGAAAATATCGATGGATGCTTCAATACCATGAGTTTTGTAGAATTTGAATTCTTTAGCCAAATGAAGGTCGAATACACCGTAGAAACCATTGATACCGCCATTTCGCTCTGCTACTTTACCTACATTGTTTTGGATATAATCTTTGATACTTTGTTCAGCATCCGGGTTGTTTAAGATAGCATTGATTCCAGTACGGATATTATCAGGAGTATTATTGCTATTCGGATCGAAAACATAGGCTAGATCATTGGAATTCACGAAATCCCCATTGACATTTCCTTGGACCGCCATGGAATATCTCGTTCCTGCGATACCACTATAGCGCAATCCCATGGAAACACCCCACATGGATGGCAATGTTCCATAAAACACTACTTTATGGCGGTATTGGTTATCGGAATAAGTCATGGTACTCAAATCACGGGGATCATCTTTTACCATTAACGATAGGGTCGCTGAATTGGCCACATTACCATTGTAAGAGGTATTATCTTTCGAATCATTCCAAGTATATGACATAGTCACTTGTCCATCTTTAAAATAGCGGTAAGTACCATCCACAACCACGGTATAGGTATTGTTTTTACCCTCGCTGTTCATTTCCAACACACGGCCCACTTCCGTTGTTTTTCTGCTGTTAACCCAGTTTGCTGCACCGTTCTTAGGATTAATGCTGCTTGCCGGAACATATACCCCTCTGTCACCTTCATTTTTCAGACGGAACATCGGCTCATCAACCATATTGCGGTCAACATACATGTAATTATTTCTTCCCCAGGTACCAAAAGCTGACACACCCACTCTTAAAGAAGGAGTGAAAAAGTGGTTCAGGGAGATATTGGCCTTATAGATCGTTGGCACTTTAACATCCTTACTGTTGGTGTTGATGGTTACCAATTTTTCTACGCCCGGTTGATTTAATAGATCTTTCCCAGGAGCTGAATTTGGATCTTTCCTGTAGTCTTCAAAATTAGGTCTTGGCATCAATCTCGGGTCTGTGATATCAACCCCGGCAATGCGTGTTCCATCAAACAACATATTGTTCAGCATGGAATAAGGGTTTAAGGCCGACCCGAATACACCTCCACCAAAACGGATGATATTCTTTCTTTCTTCATTGACATCCCATGTAAACTGCACACGTGGTTGGATTTGGAAAGTATTGATTCCATTGTCCGTTGAAATTCCTAATTCATCATAAACCACCTGATTGAAGTTAGCTTTTCTTAGATATTGGGTATTATCCAAACGAAGGCCGGCAACCACATCTAGGCCTCTAGCGATCTTTGCTTCCATCTGTCCATAGATACCGACAGCTAAATTATTGACCTTGGTGGTTTCCTCATCTGTAATATATACATCACGGGCATAACGATAAGGAGTTAGGTTTTTAAAGTTATCCATTCCGGTGAAGTAGAATCTACCATTCATTTCACTACCGTAGCGAAAATCCATATTGGTGTACATGATATCGGCACCAAAGGTGTATTTGATCTTTTCCGTGTTGAAATAAAGATTATTTACAGCTTGGATCATGTTTCCATGGAACCATTCAGGAGAAAAACGTTGTCCTCCGATCTGAATGCTGTTGAAATATTCTTTCTCGCCATCTTTAGATTGCACATTTTCAACAATAGCACGCGGGATACTTTGATCTTGGCCTATGCCGTTGACATTATGGAAAACATCAGAGCTTTCGTAGAAATGTTGCACCTTGAAATCATTGGTCAATCGAGGACTGATCGATGTTCTCAAGGAAGCCATTAAGCTATTGTTAATGTATTTACGATTCATGTACGATTCGTAAGCGTTGATACCTGAATTATCCCCTTCTTGATTATTGTCTTGGTCGTAAACAAAGTTATTACGGATCGTCAACAAGTTTTTATCATTTATCTGCCAGTCAATCCTTGCGAAGGCAGCATCAGTTTTCTTCTTTTTATCGAAGGCACCGAATAATCTGTTTGCATCGGCACCATATTGGTTTTGAGCGATCTGACTGAAGGCATCCAGGGTTTCTTGGGTTACTTTATAACGGCCGATATCCGCTGCGTTCTGTATATCCGCGATATAGAGAGGTCTTGAATCCGTTTGATGATCCCAAGCCACAAAGAAATGTGCTTTATCTTTAATGATCGGTCCACCTAATGAAAAACCATATTGATAAGTGGAGAACTCTTGGGTTCTTGGGGTTCCGTTCAGGTTATACTTACTGGATAACCAACCCGTTCTTGCAAATGTAAATGCACTCCCTGTCAAGGTATTGGTACCTGATTTGGTAACCGTAGTTACACTACCTCCCCCGCTTCTTCCATAAGTCACATCATAATCATTGGTTACCACCTTAAACTCACGGATGGCTTCCATGGAAATTGAATAAGCTCCACCACTGTTACCACCTGCAACGGTACTTCTGGAGTTCATCCCATCAACGGTAAAATTGGTTGAGGATGCACGTTGTCCGGCCAGGTTGGTTCCTGTACTCATTGGAGAAAGATCAATCAATGAAGAGAAGTTACGGCCATTTACCGGCATCTTTTTAAGTTCGTTTGCAGTGATTGCCGTAGAAGCTCCTAAAGATCTGATCTTGTTTTGTAGACCTTGACCCTGAACTACAATCTCATCAATGGTATTGGATTCATTGGTCAGCTGAAAGTTTACATTTAATTCATCGCCATAGTTTAATCGAAAATCAGTTTGTTTCTGTTCTTGAAAACCTAGATGGTTTGCTGTTACAGTGTAAGGAGCACCCAAGGGCAATTGTTGAAAAGAATAGTTACCGTTTTGATTGGTTACAGTTTTTTGAGTAAAACCGGTGGATTCGTTCCGAATAGTGATTGTAGTGCCGCTTAAAGGTTCAGCACCATCAGTGATCTTTCCTACAATGGTCGCTTCGGTACTTTGCGAGAAAGCATGATAGGGAACTGAAAAGATGAGGAGTAAAAAGAGCCAGGGCCCAAAAATGTTCTTAAGCATAATAATTTTTTACGTTTAGTTTGATTGTTAACTTCATACTTGTTAACTGGACAATTAAATTGGTCACGAAAATATTGAGAGGATGTTTTCATAGGATTAAGGCTTGATTAAGAAATATTTAATTCTCCTTATTTTTCATTCATTTAGTGTCGTTATTTCGAAAAAATAGTTTCAAAATCCTTTAATTTAAAGCGCTTTAGATAGTTAATAAATACTTAACCTGCTGCTTTTAGAATGTTTTCTTGTGGGATTATTCTTGTATCGAGGATGATTGATTGTAACGGTGTTTGAACCTGGATGCCATTCGGAAGGGTTCAGAGCACAGGATGGGAGGATGGACCAAGAACATCTTTTCAATTGGTCGCTGGAAAGTCCCCAATTCTGATTAGTCGTATCGAATATACCCGCTTGGAAATAAAAAGAAAAAGGAGTTGTCTGGGTAGACAACTCCTTCTGATTTACTCGTAATTATTATTAAGAAGTAGTACTTTTTGTTTCTTTCTTTTTTTGGAAAAACCCTGATATCTTATTCCAAATAGCCTGGGCTTTCATCTTATACTGATCAGCATCGAACAAGGCGGAGTCTGAGGTCGATTTATAGGTCAAAAAGATGGCTAATGGCGTCAATACTATTATGGCCATCCACATCCCCCACATCGGCGTCAGGCTTGCATCCTTCGCTGCTTTCTCTGCTAAGGTCGCAATAACATGGTAGATCAGGAAAAATATAATGGCCATAACGACGGGAAGTCCCAGACCACCCTTTCGGATAATTGCTCCTAATGGCGCTCCGATTCCAAAGAGTAAGAGACAAGAAACGGCCAAGGTGAATTTCCTGTGCCATTCTATATCGTAGCGGATATCCTTTTCAGCATACGGGGTAAACTCAGCATCTCGATTGACAGCCATATCCTTGATTTGCCTGGCTTGGCTCAGACCATTGTTAATGGCCATCCTCAACTGCCCGTTCTTATCTAGATCAGGCAAAGAAACCTTCGCTGCAGTCCTTCCAGGACTGTTTTCCCTAAAATATGGAGAATAATAATTGACATAGCGTTTGGCTTCGCCAGCATTGACCAACTCTAAACTATCGATATAGACTCGATTAGAATCAGAATAGAGCCGCAATTGCTTGAGGTTCAGCATTTGATGGTGGGATTTGAATAGATCCTGGTCAGTCCTATTCATCTGAAAACTACCCATATCAAACTTAGTGGTTGTTTCTTTAAACCTGAATCGTGTAAATTGTTGCCTAGGGTCATAACGTTTGGCGTTTTCAACCCGAGCATCCTCATATCGCACACCATCCTTTAATTCAAGGACCATGTAATTATTATCAGCTGAATTTTGGATAAAGCCTTCTTTGGCAAATGTCACATTGCTCGCCGTTCCTCCAGAAGGGTGCTCATAGATCATCAGATCTTTCAAGGTGGTCCCATCTTCACTTTTTCCCTTTGCACGGATACTATATCCCGGAATGGTATTGTTAAAAACCCCAGGTTTGATAAAGAAATCCGCTTTTTTCTTACGGACATCATATAACAGGGAGCCCATTTTCAGGTTTACCACCGGAAGGATATAATCTGAGAAGAAAAAAGATCCTGCACTGAATAGTCCTACCACAATAAACAATGGGGTCATGGCTTTACGAAGAGAAACACCGGCAGCCTTAATGGCCACGAGTTCATAACTCTCCCCTAAGTTACCAAAGGTCATGATGGACGAAAGAAGCATGGAAAGTGGAAGTGCCATAGAAAGCTGTACGGCACATTGGTAAGCCAAAAGCTCTAAAATTACATACCATTGAAACCCCTTTCCGATAAGGTCATCGATGTACTTGAACAAAAACAGCATCAACAGTACAAACATGACAATAAAGAAAGTCACCAAAAAGGGCTTAATAAATGCTTGTAATATGAGTAAGTTTACTTTTTTCATGTAATTTCAATAGGACCATTTGACAAAACTCTTTGGAAAGAGATGGTCTTGCTGCAAAGATACACTTTTTGTGAACTCAAAAATGTTAGAAAAAAGTTAATGTGGCCGTAAAAGTGGTTGTGTGCAATCCTTTCCAAAAGACAAGTATGGTCAGGATATAAAGAGGCCCCCAAAGAATATTTAGAGGCCTCCGTTTATTAAGTATTTCTATGCTCCGATTACCCTTTGCAGGTAACCGATAGAGTTATTCCAAATTAGTTTTCTATCGTCCAAATTATCTTCTTTCACATAATCTGTAACACTCAATGCTACATCATTGGTCAATTCATCTTGAATGATTTCAATTTCGAAGAAATACGGTTCATCATCCAACCATTTGAATTTTACGCTTTTGTTTTCTTTAGTTGCAATCAACTTAGCGCGGTGGGATTCATTGTCCCAAATAAATTCATAAATACCATCGTGATAATTCACATCATCTGCAAACCATTGAGCAAGCTCATTTGGCTCCTGAAGGTAAGGAAAGAGGATTCTAGGTGAAGAATTTAATACATATTCTAAGTTTAATTTAATCTTTTCTGCCATTTGATATGTATAAGTAGATCTTAATATTTTTGTTAGTACTCGATGTGCATGTTTTACATGCTACTTTTTGTAAGTATAATGAATAAATCCGTTATTCAAAAAAAACTACAAAAATCTTTTATTCACAAAAACAGCATTATTAACAGTGCAGAATTGCTCCAGATCAAGAAGACTGCGGAAATTTAGGTTAATTTCCCTTGAGGCTATCTTTTTGAATATAAATTGATTGTAGCGATTCTGCTGAAAATTGAGGATTTGAAGTCTAAAATTGTATAAAATTTTCTTTGATAATTATTCCTTATTGCTATCTTTGCATACCGAAAAACGGCGGGGTAGCTCAGATGGTTAGAGCGCAGGATTCATAACCCTGAGGTCGGCAGTTCGATCCTGCTCCCCGCTACTGGAAAAAAGCTCATCTTAGGATGAGCTTTTTTGGTATTTAGTAGAAAGTATTTAGACCTTGGGTGGAAATAGAGCTTTGCAATATTTGATTTAGAGAAAGGTCTTTTGAATTAGGTTGGTTAGGATTTTTAAACCAGAATGGTTTGGGTATTGATTCTTAATCTTTCTGTTCCTTCTCCAATTCTTTAATTCTTCTTTTCACCTCTTTTCTAAATAGGATACTTTCTTGAAAGTGTTTCTTCCTCAAGAATTCCAATAAGTATACGGTCAAAGCTCCTCCAAAAATCGCGATCCCTATCTCGGATAGGACATCTAAAATAATTCTATCGACAAATTCACCAAAGGCATCATCATCAAAGAAATAGCGAAGGAGTCTCACGGCGATGGTTAGACCAAGGCCTAGAACAAAGAAATATTTTAAGAATTTGGCTTGGAAGATGGATTGATTGATCATGGAATCCAGTTCTGCTGGATTTTTTCGGTAATATGCCACGATTTCATCGGTAATGATGGGTTTTTCATTCCTGAGGGCGGATTCAAGGATTTTATCTTCAATATTCATCTTATCATCAATCTTTAAGAATATAAAGGATTTAAATTTTAAAAGGTTTGCACACTTGGAAAATCAAGTCCTTGTAAAAATAGAAAGCTCGATATACATCGAGCTTTTTTCTATATGTAGAATATAGGCCGTAATGGACTATATGTTGTTTTTCCCAATCTTTAAAGCAATTCCACCAATCTTTCAGACTTCTCGTTTCCATATAGTTTCTGTAAGACCTCAGTAATCCTTTGCGTGGTCTGGGCACTATCACCTTGGTAAGCCCATTCATTGATCAGTGCTGCTGTACACAAAGCCTTTAGGGTATGTGGATTGTAAAAGAACATCGGATCGAGGTTAAAGATCTGTCTGTTTTTTATTGCGGTAATTCCTGCAAACTCCTTACGGTCATAAAAAAGGTTTGGGCTATCATTCCACATGACGATCATATCAGGGTTCCATTCTATCAATGTTTCAGGATTAATGGTAGGGAATCCGACTTCATATGGACAGACATTTTCAACACCTGCCATGGTCAGGCAAGAATGCATCATCCCATTTATTCCGGTAGTAGAAAGGATCCTTCCGTAAGCACCCGTAAAATATACCCGTCTCTTTTCATTTAATCCTGCAACTTCATTCAGCATCCTGTTCACTTCCGATTTTGTATAGGAAACAATCTCTTTGGCCCTATCCTCATTACCTGTCAGAATGCCAATATCATCAACGGTTTTATAGACCTCCTCCTCAGAGATTGCATTCAGGGCGTATACTTGTACACCTGCATTACGAAGGGTTTCGATCAAATCTTTTTGGGTTGAAGCGGCAATGACCAAATCCGGTGAAAGCTCAATGATATTTTCAATATTTCCTTGGTTGTTCAAGCCCGGTGCAGGTATTTTTCTCTCTGCAATCTCTGCACTCATCTTTGAATAATAAGGATACAGTTCTTGGCTCATGTAGACATCATTGAAAATACCTACCAAAGACTTCTCAGCACCCAAAACAAATAAAGCATCCAAACCTGGTTCGTCCAGACACACGATTCGTTTCACAGGTTTGTCAAGATTAATTTTGGCCCCCAAGGCATCTTCTACCATGATAGCTGATTTAGCTTCTTCCTTTTGGTTGTTTTGTGAAGTATTACAAGATACCACTAGGAAAACCAACATTATTCCTAACAGGTTTGATATGATCTTAATTGAATTTTTCATGTTGTTGATTATAAGTTAACACGTAGGGAAAGTCTTGCATGGATTGGCGCCATCTGTACCCAATAGTACATATCATTTGCCCCATTTCTCCATGCTGTAGAATACATTTTCCGGTTCAATACATTATTTACGATAAGGTTTATTTTATATTTTTCGTTATTCCAGCCAGCACCTACATCCAATCGGAAATTATCTTCCAGGGGTTGCGAACTGGCATTAGGGAACCTTTCTGTCCTTCCCATGAGTAACTGGTAACCGGCAGATAGAGAAAAGCCGCTAAGCTTTGGGATAGGTAAATAATAGTTCAGCCAAGTATTCTGGATATGCTTCACCAAATTGGGGGTTGCTCTTCCAATAAGCTCTGGGTTATATTCATCCTCCGTAATTTCTGAATCCGTATAAGCATAGTTGACAATGGCATTCAATCCTTTGGCAAGCTGCCCTTTCATATCAAATTCGAAACCTTTGGATTGGCTCACACCTGTTTGATAGATCAAGTTAGAAGTAGGATCGACAGAAACAAGTTGATTACGTTCGATATGGTAAACGGCCAATGTTGTGTTCCATCTTCCTTCGGACCAATCGCGTTTGAAACCTAGTTCATAATTGATACCTCGGATAGGTTCCAATGCATTCCCATCTACCGAGATACCCGATTGTGGTAAATAAGTGCGGTCATGCAAGAAATATAGGGAAGCATCTTTAGTCAAGGCATAGTTTATGCCTACTCTTGGAGTCAACACCAAGTCATCGGTTTCTGTTTTTGCACCATAGTCTGTAGAGTTTCCTTTTGATGCTGTCAATCGCAATCCAAGGGTAATCCTTAATTTTTCGTTTAGCATGCTCAATTCATCCATGGCATACACGGATGCATAGAACAGTCGTCTTTCAACAATATTACCCTCAGAATAGAAATCATTCTCAGAGGCAAAGTCACCACCTATGCCATTATTCATGATGGTCGTTGAATAGACCGGATTGGAAATGGAAAGTGGATAGACCGCTGTAGCAGTTCCCCAGGTATCCCGGCTGTTGGACGATTTATTATTGATATCGACTCCTGTAATGAAATTGTGTTTTAGACTTCCGGTATTGAAGTTCCCGTTCAGATAGAATTGGGTAGAAAAGACATTGTACTTATTGGAATCATAGACCAGATTACGATCAAGGATATCTGGATTTTGCTTATTAGCACCATTTACCCAAAAAATGGACCCATCATAGCCCATCTTGATATAGCTGGCTTTTGCAGTGAATTCCCAATTATTTTTAAAGCTATTCTGATAGGTCAGGAACATATTGTGATCACTGCCCGAAAAAGGACGGACGCTTGGGTCGGTTATGGTAAAATCTACAGGCAGGGTACCATATCCGTAAGGAGACATCTGAGCCTCACTCAACAACAAATAGTTCAACTGCTGATAGATATATTCTACCGTTATGGAGGATTTCTCGTTGATTTGGTACTTTAGGGATGGCGCAAAAAGAATCCTGTTGTTTCGATCATGTTCCATAAAGCCATTGGCTTTCATGCCCATCAGGTTCAAGCGATATTGAAGCTTTTCTGCTCCATCAAACTTCCCATCCAAGTCAATTGCTGCCCGCATTTGGTTAAAACTCCCCATCAGCACATCGATACTTCTCCGGGTCTCGCCTGTTGGTTTTTTAGTGACTACATTGTAGGATCCTGCTGGATCGCTCATGGCATGCATAAAACCGGCTGGACCCTTCAGGAATTCTACCCGATCGATTACCGCAACATCATCTCCAATTGGGCCTTTTCCCAAAGGTCTAAGGTCCACTCCATTTCTTTGAGCTGAAATATAGCCAGCCCTGGAATAGATATCAGGTGATATACCATTATGCAGTTCTTCACGCATGGTACCACTGACATTTCTGGTCAGGCTTTCGTTTAAGTTGGTTACAGCTTGATCACGGAAAACCTCGCCATCTAAGATCTGAATATTTTGGGATGTGTTTAACAAGGAAGTTCGAAGCCTTAATCCCTCCGACATCTCCTTGATATTATAGCGTTTGTAATATTTTGAATTGACTTCTACCTCCTCGACCTGATAAACCTTTAAGGTATCGGGAGCTGTCTGATCTTGATTTTGAGCCTTTAAAATAATTGGCACAATAAAACATATTCCTAAAAAGAGATTTTTGTTAGTTAGCATAGAAAATGAGTTTGATTTTCTCTCATACTCAAAGGAAATAAAATGCTATTAGAGGGGTATAAGTGTGATATTAGAATGAAATTAGAAATTAAAATATCTCGATTTTTGGGTGAAATCTTAATATTTTATGACAAAAGATTTTATTCCATCAAATTCTCATTAATTGTCCCTAACTTTTTCAAATAAACAGGAATTGATACCTTTGAGAAAATCCAGTTCGGCAATAATTATCATAAAGAGAAATGTCCAAAGAAAAAGAGCCATTCAGCCTTAAAAAAAGAATCAAGAGTTTTGAATATTCCTTTGCTGGATTAGCTCATCTTTTGAAGCTTGAACATAATGCCAGGATCCATGTCATTGCTGCAATCATGGTCGTGGTTGCCGGTTGGTTACTTGAAATAAGTAGTATGGAGTGGGTTGCAATCGTGATTTGCATTGGTTTTGTTTTTACTACGGAGACCTTAAATACTTCAATAGAAAATATCTGTGACCATTTGACCACAGATATTCATCCTCATATTAAGATCATCAAAGATTTAGCATCTGGAGCTGTTTTAATCAGCGCAGTGACAGCTGTTGTAGTTGCTTTGATTATATTTTTACCTAAAATTCTCAGTCTTGTCTGAGAGCCTTCTGGTTATTTCTTGTTCAACAGATAGTTTGCTACGGCATCATAAGCGGGCAGAGAGTAGGGGTCGTTGGCGGTGTTGCTTGCCACCGGGTGGGAAGCCAATCTTACCAAGACCATTTCGGCCGTTGGATCTATGTAAATCGTCTGTCCATGCACGCCCCTTGCGCAGAATGCACCATGCTTATTGTTGGATATCCACCACATATTGCGGTAGCTCCAGTCCTTTAAATTGCTGTAGCCTGCTTTGGCAAAATCCGATTGCTTTCCTCCTTTACGGATATCATCAATAACCTCCTTCTTTAATACCTGTTTGCCATTGAACTGACCATTGTTTCGGATCATCTCCCCAAACATGGCCAAATCCCTCAGGTTGGCATTAAAGCCACCGCCTGCAAACGCAATTCCAGAACGGTCAATTTGATAATATCCATCGTGATGAGCTCCGATGGGTTTCCAAATCTTTTCTGAAAGCAATTCAGGGATGCTTTTACCAGTTGCCCTACTGATTACCCAGCCCATTGCATCGGTGTTAATGGTTTTATAACCAAAAGCTTCGCCATGCTTCCCTGCTTTTTTTACAGTTTCAAGAAACTCATAATAATTGGTCGGCCCTTTGTAATCTTTAGGAACCGGAACTGGATTTCCTGCTGCCGAAAACACCCAAATGTCTGCATTCGGATCAGCATAATCCTCCGAATAATCCAGGGAAGTGGTCATATCCAAAACCTGTCTGACAGTAGCATCTCCGAAGGCCGAGTTCTTGAGTTCTGGGACATAATCCTGGACTAATTTATTTTCATCCAAAATGCCCTCAGCAACCAAGCTAGCCCCTAAAGTTCCTGTAAAAGTTTTGCTTACAGACATTACTGCATGGGTACCCTCCTGATCCAGCTCTGCAAAATATTTTTCATAAATAATTTTCCCTTTATGCAGAATGATAATGCCATCGGCATAAGTCTTATCCAATGATTCTTTAAAGTTTATTGGAGATTTTTCTCCCAATGGAATAAAAGTCACCTTATCCAATTCACTGTCTATTTTGCTTTCAAAGCTATATCTATCATTTTGATTTGCCTGAACCACTTTGGTCGGCATAAATTCACGCATATGACAGACACTATATCGTAAGCCTGGAAATTGAAAAAAACTGCCATCAAACAGGGACAGGGTGCTGTCTTTAGCAGGTGGAAAGCCTTTCATCCACCCCATTTCTTTGGGATTTGATTGTTCTGCCGTTAAATTGTTTTGTGCGCTCAAGGTAGTACAGATTGATAAATTGATTAAACAGATTAATAGTTTTTTCATAGTATTTCAAAGGTAGTGTATCTGAATTAATAGCTGGAGCCAAAAAATTGTTTGGAATGAATCAATAGTACGCGATAGAATATCGAATCTCGTCAACTACCTGTTAATATAGTGTAGATATTTGTTAATTAAGGCAAAGTTCTTTAAGGCTAATTATATTATTTTCGATTATTCAAAAACATGTAAGAATTTGTAAAAAGATTTGATATGTGGGGAATAATTAACCTAAACCTATTTTAAATAGCTTAATCTATTTCCTCACATTTAACAAATCATTCTTAATAAAGAGTTAGTTAGTCAATATAGTTTTTAATTTGGTTTAAATCCACCTTGGGGAAGGTGGATTTTTCATTATCGATTGGGTTAACTTCCTCCCCTTACCCGATTCTGTTCATCACTTTCCTTTTTCCTATGTCTTCCATTGAGGTCCTTTCCAAGTTTTATGGTTGCTGAAAAAATGAAAGTCCTACTATCAAGGTTAAAGTTCTGTTTCATCCTTACTCCACCGGCATAAGATTCGGTTTGATAGGTCATAGATTTGAAGATATCATTGACCGCCAGTTTTAGGGCGACCTTATCACTCCATATATTTTTCATTATTCCTGCAGACATAAAACCAAATCCTTTTTGACGTAATACCCCATCTGTTTGCGGAGAATTGTATTGTCCATTTAACTCTAAGGACCATTTTTTTGGCAGTTTAAAGATATTATTGGATTGGATTGTATAGGACCATTCACGGTTATCAATTTCTTCCTTGTTGAACTCGCCGAAATAGTGGTTTTCAAAAATATTGGCGTTATTAATGGTTGTCCAAAAATTCAGGGGAACATAGGAATGGTTGACATTCACTCCCTTGTTCCGAAAGCCTTCAATATTGGCAATGGAGCGAATAGTTACGTTTTGAGCTGGGATTTGCGTCAATACACTTGTCATCACATCCTTCACATCGGTATAATAGAAGGATGCATGCAGGTTCTTTCCAAAGCTATAATTCAATTCAAACACATTGGCTAATTCGGGTTGCAAAAGAGGGTTTCCTTCGTAGAAAACAAATGCATCGATATAATAGCGAAAGGGATTCAGATCTTCATAGTCAGGTCTATTGACTCTTTTACTATATGAAAACTGTACATTATGTTTTTCTCCAATTTTTTTACTGATGGAGGTACCTGGAAACCAGTTGGTATAATTTCGCTCATTTTGAAGTTCACTGGTCAGTTGATTCCCCAATGAATAAGTCTTTTCAACCCGTAGCCCAGCCGTGAAATTCCAGTCGTTCGATTCTAAATGATAATTAGCATATCCAGCATGTATATGCTCCTCGTAAAGGAAATGATTGCTGGTGCTTCCATCATTGACCCAGTTACCTGCCTTTAAGGTATCATTGATCGCATTATTATCGGCATTCATAAAACTGCTTTTCCAACCTAGTTCCAATCGCTGATGCTCATTGATATGTTGTAAATAGTCAAGCTTGCCTACATATAATTTGGTAATTGAGGGGGTTTGGTTCTTTCTTTTGGAAAGAAAGGCGGGCTGATGGATGGTCTTTTGAAAATCAGAGGTCAAATTTTGATCCGCTTTATAATCGGCATTTAGGTATTCAAAGTCTGCAGACAGTAAATTCTCCTTCGAACCTATTTTCTGCTGCAAATTGGCCATTAAGGTATGGTTATTCCATTTACTGATATTGCTGTTATCGGTCAATGAATTGGAAATAAGCTCTTCATTACTGAAAAGGATATTGTTGTAACCTTGGTTAAAGTTCTTATAGGTTCCAAAACTTCCTGACCAGCCAATTCCCAAACTGAGTTTTTCAGTTGCCTGAAAATCAATACCCGCCTTTGCATTATTAGTCTGTAGGGGTTCGTTGGTATGGGAATATTGAATGGACTTTCTGCTTAGGGATTCTGTTGGATTCTTTTCAAAGAAACGGCTAAAGGTTCGATATTCTTCTTCACCTCTAAAGCCTTTGTCAAAACCTAAGATAAAGTTCCACTTGTTCTTTTGACTATTCAGGTTAAAACCGGCGCCATATCTTTCTTTCCTTCCAGCTCCCCCATAACTATTGACCGATAGATTGAACCCTGCCTTTTTATCATTCTTCATAACAATATTGATCATACCACCCATTCCCTGGGCATCGTATTTAGCGGAGGGATTCGTAATCAATTCGACACTTTTGATGGATGATGAGGATGTCCCTTTTAGCAAAGTTGCAAGATCCCGAGGGGATAAATAGGACAATTTACCATTGATCATTACGGCGACATCAGACTTTCCGCGCATGCTGATATTACCATCGTCATCCACTTTAACAGCCGGAGCTCGTTGAAGGATTTCTAGAGCTGTCATACCGTCGGCAAGGATACTGTTTTCAATATTGATTACCATTCGGTCTGAGAGTCTTTCAATTAACTTTCTTTCACCCTTAATTTCTATTTCTTCTAAGGATTGAGAGGAAGGAAATAGGTTTATGCTTCCCAGATCAACATGTTTGGAAGCTAAGTGAAGATCTTTTTTAATATAATTAGAATAACCAAGATATGATATTTGTAGATCATAGTTTCCATATTCCAGTTCGAGAGTAAAATAGCCTTTCTGGTCAGTTGAAATCACTTGTTTGGTGTTATTTGAAGTCGATTTAAGTAAAACGGTCACTTGACCTAGAGGTTCATTATTTTCATTGTGCACCAATCCTTTAATAACGGACTGAGCTTGAACTGTAAGGGAAAACAACAATAGAATGGTGCATAGTTTGATTTGTAATAGCATAATAAATAATTAAAATTCACTGTTTTATTTGTTGTTTTCATAAGTAGTCTGCGTTTTATCGGACGGTTTCCATCATTTTATCTTTCTTTTCATCCTGACCCGGAAACAGGCTAAAGAACTAGAATCCTTATTTCTTACTGCGTTGAAGACAGACAGTTCCCCAAACTGTCCAAGAAACCTATTTAGAATAATTATAAATAATGCTGCAAAAGTATTACTTTTGAATACCCCTTGATAACAAAAAAGGGATATTCAACAACAAATAATGGATAAATTACCGTCAATTACATTTAAGGAATTCTATGCTAGGGAGCAACTGAATGATCAATTGACAAATGCTGAAAACCTACAAATAGACAATGGTTTTTCGAGCAGGTTTCTGTCCAATGAATACATGGAAGGAAGGTTGTTAGAGTTTAATGATGAGTCCATATCCATCAAATATCAAGAATGGAATCTTTTTAAGCCTTTTAAATTAAGTATCCTGAATGATTCGCATCTGATAAAAGTCCAATTTGAAATTGAAGGAAATTGCCATTTCGAAAGTAAAAACCATTACTGCATCATAATTCCAAGCAACCACTATCAATTCATAAATAGCCAATCCCCAAGGACACATTACTTACAATAGCTCTCGAAAGGTATTGGACATCTATATGGATCAGGAATTTCTATTCCAGTTGTTAGGGACCCAAGGCTATTCAGAGCAACAGTTAAAAGCGCATTTCCTTTTAAAAAATTACACTTTCTGTAGAAAAGCGACACTGATAACTGCCCAACAACAACAGCTGATCCAGGAATTGCTGCATCACCAATACCAATCCGATTTCGCAAAACAATTCATTCGTATCAAGGCCATAGAATTGATGATAACGGTCTTTGCTGGAGCAAACAACCAGATCAACCAAGTTAAATGGAATCAATCTGATATCGATAACATGATGTCATTGAAGGAGTTTTTAGACCAAAACTATCATCAGGACCTACGTATCAAGACTTTATGTAGGCAATTTGGAATCAATGAATTTAAACTTAAAAACTGCTTTAAAGAGCTCTTTGGCGAAACCGTCTTTGTGTACATCCGGAGGCAAAAGATGAAAAAAGCACAGGAACTCTTGAGAAACCCAGAATTAGAGATCAAGGAAATCGCGTATCTAACTGGTTTTAAATATGCACATCACTTCTCTAAAGTGTACTTTGACCATTATCAGATTCGGCCAAGTGAGTACAGAAACAAGCATATGCCCGTTGAGGTCGATTAGATTCAGTTGGTTTGCTTACCCAATCGCGTTTTTATGACAACTTACTTATAAAATAATGGCTAAATACCCCTACCTTTGCATTAATATTTAAAACAAATGAAAATTCAATTAAATACGATTGAAGAAGCAATCGAAGACATTAAAGCTGGAAAGGTTATCATTGTTGTAGACGATGAAGACCGTGAGAATGAAGGAGACTTTGTAACCGCAGCTAGAAATGCCACTCCAGAGGTCATTAATTTTATGGCCACACATGGTAGAGGCTTGGTATGTGCTCCATTGACCGAAGAACGTTGTAAGGAATTAAACTTAGGTTTAATGGTCAACAACAATACAGCTGTATATGAAACCAACTTCACTGTATCTGTAGACCTTCAAGGGTATGGCTGTACCACTGGTATTTCAGCTTCTGACCGTTCAAAAACAATCAAAGCATTAATTGATCCCAATATAAAGCCTGAGGAATTAGGTCGTCCTGGTCACATTTTCCCATTGATCGCAAAAGATGGTGGGGTATTGCGCAGGACCGGTCATACAGAAGCTTCAGTAGATTTAGCTCGTCTTGCGGGCTTTGAACCTGCAGGTGTGCTAGTCGAGATCTTGAAGGATGATGGTGAAATGGCTCGCCTTCCAGATTTAATAAAGGTTGCAGAGAAATTCGACCTTAAGATCATCTCTATTGAAGACCTTATTGAATATCGCTTGAAGCATGATACGCTGATCCAAGAGGAAGTAAGTGTTGAAATGCCAACAGAATGGGGTGATTTCAAAATGAAAGCATTTACCCAAAAGAATACAGGCGAACAGCATTTGGCCCTATACAAAGGTGAATGGAAAGAAGATGAACCTATCTTGGTACGTGTGCACAGCTCATGCGTCACCGGCGATATCTTCGGCTCATGCCGTTGCGATTGTGGTCCTCAGCTCCATAAAGCTATGGAGATGATCCAGAAAGAAGGAAAAGGTATTATCGTTTATATGAACCAAGAAGGTAGAGGAATCGGCCTTGTCAATAAATTACATGCCTATAAACTTCAAGAAACTGGCGTTGACACCGTTGATGCAAACCTAGAATTAGGTTTCAAACCAGATTTACGTGATTATGGTGTTGGAGCTCAGATCTTGAGATACATGGGTGTCACCAAAATGCGCCTAATGTCCAACAATCCAACTAAACGTGCAGGATTGATCGGTTATGGTCTTGAAGTGGTCGATAATGTACCAATCGAAATCATTCCCAACAAATACAACGAAGCATATTTGAAAACAAAAAGAGACAAAATGGGTCACACCCTAAGTAATCTTTAAAAAATAACAATGGAGGCCTAAAAACCTCCATTTTGTTTTTATCTAAGGTCTATATTCTTGGCTTAAACATTTACCATTCCCATTTGTTCGAATAAAAAATTGACTATGAAGAATTCGCTATTAATAGAAAAAGCATATTTAAATGGATCTTTTATCAGTTCCAAAGACACATTTGAAGTCATCAATCCCTCTACTTTAAAACCTGTAGGATCTTTACCAAACTTAACGGTAAAAGATTGTCAGAAATTTGTTGACACCGCCTACAAATCTTGGGACCCTTGGAAGAATACACCTGTAGGCGAAAGATCTAAAATCTTAAGGAATCTTTACAACCTGATCAATGAGCATAAACAGGAACTCGCAGAGATCATGACCCTAGAGAGTGGCAAACCTATTAAGGAATCCCTAACTGAGGTCGATTATGCCAATTCATTTATTGACTGGTTTGCGGAAGAAGGAAAACGTGCTTATGGGGAAACCATTCCCTCACTTGCTGGAAACGCTAGGATGCAAACCATCAAACAAGGTGTTGGTGTCGTTGCGGCGATTACCCCTTGGAATTTCCCTTTGGCGATGATCACACGTAAAGTTGGCCCTGCCTTGGCAGCCGGTTGTACCGTCGTACTGAAACCCGCCTCCCAAACACCCTTCTCCGCTATTGCATTGGCAAAATTAGCCGATGAAGCCGGAGTTCCGAAGGGAGTATTGAATGTCATTACCTCCAAAGACAGCAAAGGAATAGGAAAAGAATTAGCCACTAATGAGAAAATCAGGAAGATTTCCTTTACAGGATCTACCTCGGTTGGTCGGACCCTTATGGAACAGGCAGCTTCAACGATCAAAAGGATCTCCCTTGAACTTGGTGGAAATGCCCCATTCCTGGTATTCAACAATGCAGATATTGACAAAGCTGTTGAAGGTGCAGTGGCAGGTAAGTTTAGGAATACCGGACAAACCTGTGTTTCCATCAATAGATTCTATGTTCAAGAGGATATTTACGATGAATTCACCAAAAAACTAAGCAAAGCAGTAAAAGCATTGGAAGTTGGGGATGGATTAAAGAAAACATCTCAGGTCGGTCCATTAATCAATGAAGAAGGACTTAAAAAAGTTGAAGAACATGTGCAAGATGCTATTGACAAAGGAGCAAAAATTGAGACCGGTGGAAAAGCAATGAAAGGTTTATTCTATGAACCAACGGTCCTTTCCAATATGCCTGCCCATAGTATCATTGCAACGGAAGAGACTTTCGGCCCTATATGTGCTTTATTCAAATTCAAGACTGAAGAAGAGGCAATCAAATTGGCCAACGACACTCCATTTGGCCTAGCATCCTATTTCTTTAGCCAAGATGTACATCAATGTTTCCGCGTTGCGGAGCAATTGGAAACGGGCATGGTCGGAGTAAATACAGGATTGATTTCGAATGCTTCAGCACCTTTTGGAGGCGTTAAACAATCTGGTTTAGGTAGAGAGGGGTCAAAATATGGTCTCGATGAGTATATCGAGGTAAAATATATCTGTTTTGGAGGCAATTAACCTCCAAAACAATTACCAAATATGATATCTCAGTCCCAACATCACATAATTGGGCTCAGTAACTTCATCTTTAAATTGATATTTCACTTTATACCCTGTATAAAGAGATAAATCTACACTAGGGAAATAATAACTGATCCCTACTTGCCCATTAGCTTTGGTAAAGTTTTCCTTTCTAGGCATGGGCTCATCCCCTTCAGCGCCAACTGCATTTTCATAGGTAAAGAACTCTTGTCCCAAACCTGCACCCAAGAAGATATTGAAATTGGATTTCTCCTTATTAAAAATACTCACAAGATAGTCGGCACCAACAGCCAGTAGATCACCTCTTCCATGAATCTGGGCTTGGACCGCAGATCGATTCGTAAAATCATACTTACCCTGAACCCCGAAACTGGCATCATAAGCTGCATCGTCTAATTTTAGATCACTGTAAATCCCAAAGGCCCAATCATGTTCCTGCGCATGTAGGGAAATAGGAAAAATAAAAGCACATAATATCCAAAGTAATTTCTTCATAGCATATAAATTAGTCAACCTGCTCCCCTTTACTCTTTCGGTATTTCTTATAAAGCTTAACAAGTATCATCAGTAAAATTCCCAACCCAAAGATTCCCAGAACACCAAATACCCATCCTATTGCAGATTTAAGGATCACCAGGAAGACAATAGCAAACAAGATAATCGTAGAAACCTCATTCCACATCCGTAGATGCGTTGAGGTCCAATTGGACTTTTCATCCCTTAACCTGTACATGATCTTTTGGGAGATAAAGTGATAGGCTATCAAGGCCGCAACAAAACCCAACTTGATCTGCATCCATCCTGTAGACAACAGCGCTGGATTGATATAGAGCATGACCAAGGCAGAAATAATGACTAAATACATTGAAGGCGTTGTGATCACCCACCACAGCCTATTCTCCATAATAACAAACTGCTTATGAAGAACTTGATATTCGATGTCAGATTTCTGTTTGGCTTCCGTATGATATACAAACAACCTCGGCATATAAAAAAGCCCAGCCATCCAGCAGATAACAAAAATAATATGGATTGCTTTCGCGTATAGATAGACCATAATTTGTATTAATCCTCAAAAATATAAATTAAATCAGCAAATATTGACATGATAGGGTAATGAATTAATAGCTAAAAAGAAAGGAGCTGCCACATCGTGACAGCTCCCATATCTAAATTTGATATTTTCTTAGTATCTGAATTCCTTAATGGTTTCTACAGCGTATTTCACGTTGTCAAAAGGAATATCAGGCATGATACCGTGTCCAAGGTTAAAGATGAATCCATCCTCTCCACGCATACGTTCAAATAGATCTAAGATCTTTTTCTTGATCACTGGCTTATCTGCATAAAGCACAAATGGATCCAGGTTACCCTGAACAGCCATATTGTTAGGCAAGGATTTTTTGATGTTCAATAAATCAGCATTCCAATCTACAGAAACCACATCTGGTTGTGCTTCTGCCATAATCGGTGCAAATACAGAACTTCCTTTACAGAAAGAAATAACCGGTACGTCTTTTCTGTTCAATTTAGAAATAATGTATTTATTGTATTTATGCGAAAACTCATGGTAATCATTCCATGATAATGCCAATGCCCAGCTATCGAATAACTGCAACGCATTAACACCTGCATCGATTTGCATATTCATGTAATTGATCGTTACATCGGCAATCTTCTGCAAAATGGAATGTGCCAATTCAGGTTGATTGTTCAACAAGGTTTTAGTCAATTTGAAATCCTTGGAAGAACCACCTTCAACCAAATAGCTCAAAATTGTAAATGGCGCACCTGCAAAACCGATCAAAGGCACTTTACCGTCTAATCGGCCTTGGATTACTTTGATGGCATCAGCAACATACTGTAGTTTATCCAAACAATCTACCGATAGATTCTCGGCATCTTGCACTGTCCTAATCGGATTGGAGAATCTCGGGCCTACACCTTGTTCAAAGGATAGGTCTCCCCCCATTGCCTCGGCCGTAACCAAGATATCCGAAAATAAAATAGCTGCATCAACACCTAATAGGTCTATTGGCAGCATGGTAACATCTGCGGCAATCTCAGGGGTTTTGCACATTTCCAAGAAAGAATACTTGTTCTTGATTTCCCAATATTCTTTCATAAACCTTCCTGCTTGACGCATCATCCATACTGGAGGTCGTTCCGTAGGCTGCGACAACGCAGCGCGAATCAATAGATCGTTTTTCAAATTTTTGTCCACTACTTATTCTTATTTACTTCGTTTTGTATTTTCTCAATAATTGACTGTTGTCTGGCCGTCAGCCTCAATTTACTCGCCACATCCAAATAGGCCTGCACTCTTTCATAATCATGCTTCCTCAAGTTGATGTTCGCTAGATTGATCAGGACCATTCCCTTTTCATTGTCCTTACGCCAAGGCAACCTTGAGGCTAGCTGAAAATGATATTCGGCCTCCTCGATCCTATCCTCCTTCAAGGCTATATTGCCCATCATAAACTCATAAAAGTTTCTCCTTCCTTTACGTAGTTTATCCGGATTCTTGATCTCAGCCAGCAATCTCTTTGTTTTCTCGTAATCTTGCTTATGAAAAGCTTGGGTCGCCAAGTAAACGGTGCCCTCTTTCAGGTAGCTCCATACCAAATAGGTAATACCTCCAAAGATATAGACCGCAATATTATAATGCTTGGCATAAATGGCATACAATAGAAAAGCAATCGCAATTGCGATTACTATTTTTCGAGCTTGATTAGTCATCTATTCGTTTAGTTCGAGTTGTCTGTAAACTTATAACCGACTCCACGGATGGAATGGAAATAAATCGGATGCTTTTGATCAGGTTCAAAATACTTCCTAAAGGTCAAGATAAAATTATCGATCGTACGTGTTGATGGGTACACATCATAATTCCAAACTGTCTCCAAGATCTGCTCACGGGAAACTGCCTCATTTCTGCGCTCTATCAATAATTTAAGCAACATCGTTTCTTTCTTTGTCAAAGAAGTAATGCTACCATCAGCATGATGTAGCTCAAAGGAATTGAAATAGATGGTCTTGTCACCAATACTGTATGAATTCAACTCTTTTAGGTCATCTCCTTTCATACCACGGCGGATCAGGTTGCTCACGCGCAAAATCAGCTCTTCCAAGTTAAATGGTTTCACTAAATAATCGTCAGCTCCCTTTTTAAGGCCTGTAATACGGTCTTCTGAACTGTTTTTGGCCGTTAAGAACATAATAGGAACTTCCGAATTCTGAAGCCTTATGGTTTCTGCAACTTGGAAGCCATCGATTTCCGGAATCATTACATCCAGGATAATCAGGTTAAAACGTTCTTCCTTAAATATTTTTAATGCTTTTTTACCATCTGTTGCCGTCGTCACACGGTAGCCTTCAAGCTCTAGATTCAACTTGATCGCTTCTAACAGATGTTCCTCATCTTCAACTAATAGTATACGTTGTTTAGTTTGCATAATTTTCAAAAATTACTTCAAAGATACTCCCAGTAGGGGTATTATCCTTTACCCTAATGGTTGCATTGTGTTTTTGTAATACTGTCTTAACAATATATAACCCTAAACCAGTGCCTTTGGTTTTTCGGGTCGCTTCACTACCTACTCTATAAAACTTATTAAATATAAGTTTTTTTTCATCATCAGGTATTCCTTCGCCATGATCTGTAACCGAAAATAACAGGTTATTGCCTTGTTTCTTCAACTTGACATAAACAGTTGCACAAGGAGGTGAATATTTTACCGCGTTTTCAATCAAGTTTGTAATCACATTGCTGATCGCAAATTTATCTGCCTTCAACTCAATATCTCCGTCTAAATCAGGCTTGATGACTTGGGATTTACAGGCATTCTTCTGCAATCTATCCACGATCTGCTCCACCAATTCAGTGACATTAAAAGCCTCTTTAGGCAATTGATAGGCTCTATTCTCTAATTTAGTCGTCAACAGGATGTTTTCAACCAGATCATCCAAGCGTTCGATATCCTTTAGGGAATTCCCTAAAAAGACCTTCTGCTGCTCTCTATCCAGATCACGTTTCAATATCGTTTGAATATAGAGTTTTACAGATGCTAAGGGGGATTTAAGCTCATGAGTGATGGCCAATAGGAAGTTCTGCTGTTGCTGGCTGATCTCATGTTCTCTTTTTACATGTTTCTTCAGCTTCAAAGCTCCCCATATAAAGATCAACAAGAAAATCAGACCTTCTCCTATGATCATTCCCTTGCGGTCGGGTTCAAACTTTACTAAGATAAATCCCCACCACAATAATTGGGTAATCGCATAAAAGACAAGAAAATAAAATAGAAATAAAGCTTTTCTCATACTTGATGTTTCCTGCGCAAATGTACTCAAATACGGCTTCATTAGGAAGCAAGCCATACTTTATGACAGTAAACTTAGATTCCTGGTTGATTCAGCCAGCTATTGACCTTATATTTGCACATGTTCAACGATAAAAAACACTTATTTTTCGATTTAGACCATACCATTTGGGATTTTGATAGAAATGCCGAAGAAACCCTGCATGAACTTTATTTCAGATATTCCTTCAACGATATCTTCAATTTACCCACTTCGGAAAGGTTCATTGCCACCTATACTGAAAACAATCATCGTCTATGGAACCTGTATCACCATGGTAAGATAGATAAACCAACCTTGAGAAAATTGAGGTTTGCCGATACTTTCACCCAATTAGGGGTCAATCCAGAATTGTTCCCATTGGCTTTTGAAGAAGAATACCTAGAAATCTGTCCCACCAAGACCAATCTGTTTCCTAATGCACATGAGACCTTGGCTTACTTAAAGGACAGATATACCCTGCACTTGATTTCAAATGGCTTTAAAGAGGCCTGTGAGAAAAAATTACAGCATAGCAACCTTGCTCCCTACTTCGAAACCATTGTCATTTCAGAGATCATCGGTATCAATAAACCCGATATCCGAATCTTTGAACATGCCTTAAATAATGGTGGCGCGAATAAAACCGAAGCGGTCATGATTGGGGATAACTTAGATGCTGATGTTCGTGGAGCACAGAATGCAGGCTTGGAAGCCATTTTCTTCAATCCACTCGAGGTTGAGAAACCTGAAGATGTCAATCACATGATCAAGGATTTAAAAGAGTTACAACAGCTATTTTAATCCTGATAGCTGTTGTAACCCATATTTTATTTCAAGATACTCTTCAATAATTTGGTATAGGCGGCAGCGATTTTCTCCATTCCATAGTCATTTGGATGGGCATAGTCCACCGTTGAATTCCTATCCAATCCGATTTCCTTTTCTGATAGCCAATAAAGATTTTTATCTCCCTGTCCTTGCAAAGCTTTCACGGCCTTTTCAGCAACTCTTGAACGACTTTGGTAGTCTGCATTGGTCTTCATGTTGAAAACCCCTGGAACCTCACTAGAACTGTGTGCAGCAATGACGATTGGCGTCTTAGGATGCTTTACCCTGATGGTCTTGACAGCATTGTTGATCAAGCCAGTCAATTTATCTTTCCCATCCTCTCCCGCTACCGATAGGTTGGGGATACAATCCAGAATAAATACAGCAGCATCTTCCTGCTTGATCAAGTCTAAAATAGGTTGCTCCAACCTGCCATTTCCACTGAATGCCAAATTAACAACATCGTGGTCAAAGTTCCTACCCATCCAATTGGTCCAGCCTAAACCTGGCCTAGATGCACAGGCACCTTGAGCAATGGAAGTTCCATATACAATGATAGGCTTGCTCTTCTGATGGATAAAGTTCAGATCACCAGCTACCCCAATTTCCATCCATTTTACGGAATTATATAGCGGGAGGTATAACCTAAATATATTTCCCGAAAGGGATCCAAAATCTTCATAGGTATAGCCAATGGTATCTTTGAAACTATATTTCCCATGTATCCAATTCCATTCTTTCTCGTTAGGTGCTTTGGTATAAAGGTCCAAACCACTTACCCCCGTAGTTGGCATATGCGGCATATTCAGCCCTCCCGCAACTTGATAGCGAATGGAAAAGGAAGCTGCTGAAGTCTTGAACTCAACATAAACACCTGCTGCATCCTGGCCCAAATTCCAGACTGCATCCCGAACCTCCCCTTTCAATGCCAATGGTAATCTGGCATAGCCGTCATGAGCTCCTATTGGCTTAACCCTGCCCTTCAACGCACTTTCTTTCAGCACATCATGCCATTTGATCTCTTGTGCGGAAGCTATCAATAGCAGCATACAAAAAAGAGAGCTCAAAAAGCTCTCTTTCCAATGTTTTAATAATTTAAACATTATAATTCTTTTACAGTGATATTTCTCAACCATACATCATCACCGTGATCTTGGAATCCGATCACACCTGATTTCGATTTACCACCTACGTTATTCAATAACTCAAATGCCAAAGGCCATTTTTCCTTGCTGAATTTACTAGCTTCCAATAATTGAGTCCACTCAGGAGTCCACAATTCATATTCAACAACTTTCTCGTCGTTCTGGTAATGCGTTACTTTTCCTTTGCTAACAACAATCTTAGCTCTGTTCCACTCGCCTGCAGGGAATGCATTTTGAGGTTTCGCAGGGATCATATCATACAATGAAGATGATTTACGGTTTCCATCAACACCTTGTTTTGCATCAGGGTGGTTTTCATTATCCAATAACTGGAACTCAGGACTTGAAATGTAAATTGGCTGTCCTTTGATTTCTTTAGCCAAGAAGAAGGTTCCAGAGTTTCCTCCTTTTGAAATCTTCCACTCAAATTCCAGTTCAAAGTTTTTGAAATCATGAGCGAAGATCAAATCTCCACCTTCAGGATTTTGTACACCAGCAGGTGCTTTTGAAAACTTCAAGGTTCCGTTATCAATGCCCCATTTACTTGGCACATGGTCTTTGCCGTAGCCTCTCCATCCATTCAATGATGTTCCATCAAATAGAACGTATGCTCCAGCGGAGTTCTTTTTAAAATCTTTAAGGGATACTTTAGGCAGGTCCAGTACTTCATAGGCAGGAACATCTGCTCCTTTTTGCGTGGAAGCGTTCTTGGTTGCACATGAGGCAACTGTCAATCCGATTGCGCCTACTAATACATACATAAAGTTTCTTTTCATAGTATAAAGTTGATTAAGTGAAAATCTAATTTAAATAATCTTATCGTAAAATCAAGTATTAAAATTGTTGACCGCCCATATCGTCCATGTCAGGACCTTGTTGCTCACGGTCTTTTCTTCCAAAATTTTGAAGACCAAATCGGTAGGTAAATGAAAAGGTAATCATCCTCTTCATCCATCTATGCGAAAACTGCATTTCACGGTTCGGCAAGTAATTGTGCATTTGGAATTTGCGCGTATTGAATGCATCTCGTACATTCAGCATTAAACTACCCTTGTTCTTCAACACATCCTTTTTCAAGGCCACATCAACTCCACGCATAGGCTTCATTTCACCTTGCATGGTCTTCATTCCACTTCTATAATCTCCTCTGACCTGAGCAGAAAAAGTAGGTGTGATTTTTAGGTTTGTCGTCAGGTTTCCGTTCCAGTTGAACGACTCTCTGCCTTCAAGTCCCAGACCGGCTTTTGGATGGAAAGTAATTTGTGAAAGATTGGCATTTGCTGTAACATCCCACCACTTGGTTAAATTAACCTTGGATATCAACTCAAATCCAAAAGCATCCAGATCCGATGCATTTTCCCATTTCATATAGGTTACATTCGTCCTATCTCCTACAATATCAGCAATCAAGCTTTCATCATAGATCACCGGCTGGGTTTGATCGTTCACACGACGATAAAACACCGATGAAATAAAGTTCCATTTCTCATAAAACTTTGAAAAGCTCAATTCAGTGGAATGAATATCTTCTGGTAGCAAGTTAGGATTACCCTGACGGTAATTCTGAACATCTGAAACATCGATAAATGGGTTCACTTGCCATCCCCTTGGGCGCTGCACACGGCGTGAATAACTTAACTGCACTTTGTCTCCCTGTCCTTTTCCTACAGCATAACTTAAGAAAACACTTGGATATAGGCGGAAATAATCCAATTTACCTTGGTCACTCTTAATAATGCTTGGGTTATCTAAATCATGCGAATAGATATTGGTATTCAGGTTTGCTTGCTCAGCCCTTAAGCCAACTTGTGCTCCTAATTTCTCTGTAATCTGTTTTTGGTAATTGGCATATAGCGCATGAACGGTGCTCGTCATGTCAAAATCGTTCGTAATCCGATAATCAGGAAGAAATTGCTGGGTTAATGAATCAAGCTCTTCTGAATATTGACTTTCATCGGAATACCTTAAGATACTGCGATATCCAGCCTCGAATTTATGGTTCTCACCTAATGGCAGAACATAATCCAATTGCATGTTCCAGTTCTTACCGGACTCTGAGGTATTGTTCACACGCTTCAGATCCGCATTCCCGTTTGCAAATGTTTGATGGAAATCATTTACACCATCCTCTGTATCATAACCAAAGGAAACATTGGCCGTCAACTCTTCCCCTTCACGCTTTAATGTACGCTTAAAATCTACTTGGGCATCAATTCCCAAATCATCTTCATTCTGCAAGGAATTACGGAAACTGGTGGTCCCCAATCCTGGAACATTCCAATAATTATAGTTGATATCATTCCCACGTTCATTATCCCTTAAGCTCAAGTTGGTGGTCAAGCTCAAGGTTGTCTTATCGTTCATATAATAATCTGTACCGAATCGGATCGTATGGTTGTACCCTAGTCGATTGCTTTCTTCGATACTTTGGGTCCTAGGGCTTTCATTGGTTATTCCCCCATTGATATAATCGATGTTATCTGAAAAGCCACTCCCTAAATTATTACGGCGACTGAAATTATAGTTTCCAAAATAATTCACCTTGCCATCTCTATAATTAAGGGTCACTCCAGCATTTGCATTTTCATAGGAACCACCCGAAGCTGTTACCGATCCATTCAGGCCTAAGCGGGCATTTTTCTTAAGGATAATATTGATGATACCTGATTGTCCTTCTGCATCATATTTTGCAGAGGGGTTGGTAATGATTTCAACCTTGGCAATAGCATCTGCTGGCAAGGATTGTAGAAAAGCATTGATATCCGATCCTGCCATAGCCGATTCTTTTCCATCGACCAAGAATCGTACACTACTCGATCCACGAAGACTGATGCTCCCATCAGACTCTACCTGCAGCGTAGGGACATTGCCCAACAGGTCCTGCGCAGATCCGCCAACACTGACCATACTTTGGGAAACATCAAAAACCTTCTTGTCAATGCCAATCTGAAGGTCAGGAACCCTACCTTGAACAACCACTTCAGAGATCTTCTCCCCTTCTTCAGCCAATACAATAGCACCCAAGTCTATATCTTTACCCGCTGTAACAACAAAATTATTACGAGTATAGGTAGCAAAACCAATATAGGTCACTTGAAGGTTATAGGTTCCAGGGTCAACATCTGGGATGGAAAAAGAACCATTGGCGCTAGTTTGTTGGCCACGGATATAGGCATTGTTCACATTCGACAGCAAGCTTACACTGGCTCCGATTGCCGGCCTGATACTATCTTGTTCTAAAATTCGACCTTGAATATCGACTTTCTGGGCAAATAAAATAATAGGGAATAATAAAAATAAACTGCTTAGGCATCTTTTCAATAGCATTTTGGATCTTTCTTAGTGTTTTCAGCCACAAAGTTGCGCAATAATTAAGAAAGTTAAATGCTCGTAACTGTATTATTACGAGGGTATTTATTCCACCGAAACGGTTAATCCTTCAGTTTTTAGGATCTTTCGGTAGACCTCGACTTCGGTATAGGTACCTTCCAGGATAGTACACTTTCCTTTGGTATGTACGGTCCAGGCGATACGTGATGCTTCAGCTTCGGAATATTGGAGGTAATGCATGAGACAGTGAATGACATGGTCAAAGGTATTGAAATCATCATTCCACAAAATCAACTTGTTGGAATCTTTGGTAACTGCAAGGATTTCTTCAAGGGTAAATGTTTCTTGTTCAACTTCAGTGCTCATACTGCAAAAATAGCTTATTTTTCAAATAAATCAGTAATTTAGCTGAATTGTTTATTAAAGTTAGACCTATGTTTCAATCAAGAATAGCCGGCTTGGGATACTATGTCCCAAAGAACGTATATACCAATAATGACCTGACCCGTTTTATGGACACGAGTGATGAATGGATTCAAGAGCGTACGGGGATTAAAGAACGTCGTTTCGCCGATAGAGTGGGTGAAACAACAACCAGTATGGCGGTAGAAGCTTCCAAAATTGCTATTGAAAGAGCAAATACCACTGCAGAAGAAATCGACTTTGTTATTTTTGCTACCCTTTCCCCTGACTACTATTTCCCGGGCTGTGGCGTTTTATTACAGCGCGAAATGGGCATGAAAGAAGTGGGTGCATTAGATGTTAGAAACCAATGTTCGGGGTTTATCTACGCCTTGTCCATTGCCGACCAGTTCATCAAAACAGGTATGTACAAAAATATCCTGGTAGTCGGTTCTGAAAAACACTCCTTCGCATTGGATTTCTCAACCCGTGGTCGCGCAGTTTCCGTAATTTTTGGCGATGGTGCAGGTGCTGTGGTATTGCAACCAACCAAAGAAGAAGGGAAAGGCATTTTGAGCACACACCTTCATTCTGATGGTGCCGAAGCAGAGAAACTGGCGATGTACTACCCTGGTGCTTCTGCTGGTTATTATTTGGGCGAACAGATGCCACAATGGCCAGACGTAGAATTGGGCGGTATGTTAATGACCAAAGAAATGCTGGAAGACGGTTCAGCATTCCCATATATGGATGGCCAAGCCGTATTCAAAAAAGCTGTCGTAAAATTCCCTGAAGTAATTGGGGAAGCTTTAGCAAAAAACAACCTGAAAACTGCGGATATTGACATGTTGATTCCTCATCAGGCAAACCTTCGTATTTCTCAGTTCGTCCAAAAGACTTTGGGCTTGTCAGACGACCAGGTTTTCAATAACATCCAGAAATATGGCAATACCACTGCTGCTTCGGTGCCCATTGCACTTTGCGAAGCTTGGGAGGAAGGTAAAATAAAAGATGGTGATTTGGTATGTCTGGCTGCTTTTGGCGCCGGATTCACCTGGGGATCAGCTTTGATTCGCTGGTAATACAAAATCAGCCATAAAAAAGAAGGGGTTCATCTGAACCCCTTCTTTATATATTTAATTTAATTGTTGTTGCTGGACTTCCTTGAGTTCATTAGCTTTTTTCTTATCTGTTTGGGCAGCTTTCTTTTTGCTAAATCCAGAACCGAATATTACATCCCAGATCGCTGAACTAACCCCAAAACCTTTTTCAGGTTCCGAGTAATGGTGCAACATGTGGTGATCCTTAATCCTTTTAAACAAGCCTGATTTAAAATTAGCATGATGCATCGCATAATGGCATTCATCATAGATCAGGTAACCCAATAAGAACCCCGAGAAGAATGCCGCTAAGGTATAGGGCGAAAAGAAAAAGCTAAAGATAAAATAGATGATTGCTGCCATTGGGATACTTGCAGAAAGTGGCATAACCAATCGCAAGCGATCCTTAGGATAGTCATGGTGTACCCCATGGAAAATAAAATGCACTCTTTTACCGAATTTTGAACTCGGTTCATAATGGAAAACCCATCTATGCAATACATATTCCGCCAAAGTCCAAAACAACAGACCAAAGATATAGTACATCACGACAGTACCAACTGACAATCCCCCAGGGACCAATGCCCTCCAAATAAAAAAGATCTTAACAGGAATCCAAAATATCAATGGAACAGAATAATGTACCTTGGTCAACGATTCAAGAAAATCATTCTTGAACATTCTCGAAGACTCTGTCGAATTGGAAACATATAATTTCTTTGCCATACCCTAAATAATTTCATTTACACCCAAGGTTAATCGAATTAACTCTATCAAAGCTCACTGAGTTATAAAAACCCTACACAAATTTATAAAATTGCTCTTCAGAGCAAATTGAAAACTAAAATTTTGACAAAATTACGATAATAGTCAGAAATACAGAAGTCAAATGCGTAATATTAAGGTAATGTTGTCATAATATTAATCTTTCTGCTGTTAATAAATAGAACATCGTGGAAATGGAATGGTTTGCTTGGGATCGATATGAGATGGGAGATAGGAGATTTGAGTGGGTTTTGAACCAGGATTAAGGATTCGAGGATGGACCAAGATAATATGCTAATTGATAAATATTCCACCCCTGCTGGATGTTTGGAAAATTAACAAACATTTATCCTTCCTCAGGAAGTCCTTTAGCCTCTGGCTCATTTCCAGTGGCGGAGAGATGGAAAGAATGCCGTTGACCTGTGCGATGGGATTGGCCTTGGAATGCTGTCAGAAGATCATCCCCTTAAAAGGGATGATCTATTGAAAGATATTCCCGACAACAAGGCATTCTATCCATGTGCGGGAGCCCGTGCGAAAAGCCACCTAAAATGGGCCGAAGCGTTTACGGATTCGAGTTGTTTTTGGTATCCGTGAGCTCCTTCGTCGGTTTGGTTACTTTTGCGCTTCAAAAGTAACGAAGAATCTAAATTTTGTTTTTCCTTAACTTAATGACATTACCCAGCAGGACTGAAATATTTTTCAAACAATTCAACCATAGCCAACAAAAAAGCCGTTATCAAATGATAACGGCTTTCCTTATACAAATTAATATTTTTATTTATTAGCCATTTGAAAGGGCTGCAGCACCAGAAACGATCTCTGTCAACTCTGTTGTAATTGCTGCTTGACGCGCTTGGTTGTACGACAGTTTCAATTGGCGTAACAAGTCTCCTGCGTTTTCTGTTGCTTTATCCATCGCAGTCATACGGGCACCATGCTCAGACGCATGTGAATCCAGTACTGCTTTGTATAACTGAATCTTGATTGCTTTAGGAATAAGCTCTTCAATGATTTTTTCTTTTGAAGGCTCGATGATATAATCCAATTCAGCAACATTGTCCTCTTCTTTATTCTCAGGCAAAAGAGGTAAAATCTGCTCTGATGTCAAGATTTGAACGGCTGCATTACGGAACTGGTTATATACCACCTCTACGCGGTCGATGTTTCCTTCTTTAAACTGTTCCATCACGTACTCCGTAATTTTCGAAACATTTTCGAAATCCAAATTGTTGAACAATTCGTTGTTATTACCGATTACCTTGAAATCACGTTTGCTGAAGAAATCCTGACCTCTTTTTCCGATTGCGATAATACTGACATCTCCTCTTGCGAATTGATCTGCATATTTCGTTGCAATCAAATTATTGGCAGTTTTAATGGCATTAGCATTGAAAGCTCCCGCTAAACCTCTGTTTGAGGTCACCACGATGATCAATACCTTCGTAGGGATACGATCTTGCGTGAATGGCGAATTATTACCTTCTACGGAGGCTGAAACCTGAGCCAAGATCTCCCTCAATTTTGTCGCATATGGACGCAATTGGATGATAGCATTGGTTGCACGTTTCAACTTCGCTGCAGATACCATTTTCATCGCTTTGGTAATTTGTTGCGTAGAAGATACGGAGGTAATACGATTTCTAACTTCTTTTAAGTTTGCCATAATTTCATTATAGATAAGAGACATTAGACACAAGACATAAGATCTTTCATGCGTTTTGAGGCGCCATCAAGGTCTATTGTCTAATGTCTAACATCTAATGTCTAATTAATATTTTGAAGCTAATTCCTTAGCTACTTTTTCTAATACATCAGTTAATTCATCAGAGAACTTACCAGCTTTAAGTGCTGACAATACTTCTGGATGACGTTGCTCTAGTTGAGTCAAGAATTCTTCTTCGAATTCTCTCACTTTGTTTACAGGAACGTTACGTAGTAAACCTTTTGTACCTGCGTAGATAATAGCAACTTGTTTCTCTACTGAAACTGGTGAATACTGACCTTGTTTCAAGATTTCCACGTTACGGATACCTTTGTCCAATACCGCTTTGGTAGCCGCATCTAAGTCAGAACCGAATTTCGCGAAAGCTTCCAATTCACGGTACTGCGCTTGATCTAATTTCAAGGTACCAGCAACTTTCTTCATTGATTTGATCTGCGCATTACCACCTACACGTGATACCGAGATACCTACGTTGATCGCTGGGCGGATACCTGCGTTGAACAAGTTCGACTCCAAGAAGATCTGACCATCTGTGATGGAAATTACGTTGGTAGGGATATATGCAGATACGTCACCCGCTTGAGTTTCAATGATCGGAAGTGCAGTTAATGAACCACCACCTTTCACTTTGTCTTTCAATGATGCAGGAAGGTCGTTCATGTTACGAGCGATCTCATCAGAACTATTGATCTTCGCAGCACGCTCTAATAGACGAGAGTGAAGGTAGAATACGTCTCCTGGATATGCCTCACGGCCTGGAGGACGTTTCAATAATAATGACACTTCACGGTAAGCAACCGCTTGTTTAGACAAGTCATCATAAACGATCAATGCCGGACGACCTGTATCACGGAAGTACTCACCGATAGCAGCACCCGCCATTGGCGCGTAGAACTGCATTGGAGCAGGATCCGCAGCTGATGCAGATACGATCACTGTGTATGGCATAGCACCTTTTTCCTCTAATGTACGAACGATGTTCGCTACTGTAGAGTTCTTTTGTCCTACTGCAACATATATACAGAATACTGGTTGACCAGCTTCGTAAAATTCTTTTTGATTCAAAATGGTGTCGATACAAACGGCAGTCTTACCAGTTTGACGGTCACCAATCACAAGCTCACGCTGTCCACGTCCGATTGGGATCATGGCATCGATCGCTTTCAGACCAGTCTGTAATGGTTCAGTTACTGGTTGACGGTAAATAACCCCAGGAGCTTTACGCTCGATTGGCATTTCGAAAGTCTCTCCAGTAATTGGGCCTTTGCCATCGATAGGCTGACCTAATGTATTTACCACACGGCCTAACATACCTTCACCTACTTTAATAGATGCGATACGGTTAGTACGTTTGATAGTATCACCTTCTTTAATTTCATCCGATGGACCTAAAAGTACAACACCTACGTTGTCTTCTTCTAAGTTCATCACAATACCTTGTAGTCCATTCGCAAACTCAACCAACTCTCCTGATTGAACTTTTGTTAAGCCGTAAATACGCGCAATACCGTCACCTACTTGCAATACGGTACCCACTTCTTCTAAATCGGCTGCTGACTTAAAGCCTGACAATTGCTCTCTTAGAATTGCCGAAACTTCATCTGGTCTTACCTCTATCATTGTTGTAATTCGTATAAGGGGTTTTTGATTCTATTATATCTTGTTCTCGAACGCCGGATTAAACTCCTTGGTTCTCGAAATGTCTCTCTAATTTATTTAGCTTGCCTTGAATACTTGCATCAATCTGCTTGTCTCCAACCTTCACCACAAAGCCACCGATCAATGATTTGTCTACTTTGTTAGCTAAGATGACCTCGGCGTTGATCTGAGCAGCAATCTGCTCTTTTAATGCCTGTAGGTTGGCCTCCGATAAAGGACTGGCCGAAACAACTTCTGCATGAACGATACCTTTAACCTCGTTGTATTCACGAACAAACTCTAAGGCTGTCGCATAAACTAATTCTGCACGGCCTTTTCTAACCATGATATTGAAGAACTCCAATATCTCCGGTCTGATTTTACCTTGAAATAAAGCCTTCAAGATCGCAAGTTTCTTGTCCGTCTTAATGATCGGATTGTTTAAAACTGCTTGCAATTCCGTGTTAGATTTGATTATGGCAATAACTCCTTCGATATCCGCCTTAACCGCATCCAGACTCTCCTGCTCTACCGACAAGTCGATTAATGACTTGGCATATCTTGAAGCTACTTTGAAAACTGACATACGCTAATTTTTAAATTCGTTAACCAATTAGTTTAATTTAACATCTTTCATCAAGTCAGCTACTAAAGCTTCTTGCTTTCCTTGGTCCTCGAATTCTTTCGTTAATACTTTGCGCGCAATCTCTAAAGATAAGGTAGAAACTTGGTTCTTAACCTCAGCTAAAGCTTTTAATTTTTGGTCTTCAATCTCGCGTTTAGCTTGCTCGATCAATTTACCACCTTCAACTTGAGCTGCATCTTTTGCCTCTGCCACGATCTTATCCTTCAATACTTTTGCTTCTTTCAAGATAACATCACGCTCTTCACGAGCCTTTTTTAACAAATTCTCGTTCTCATTGGTCAAACGTGCCATTTCCAATTTCGCCTTTTCTGCGGAAGCTAAAGCATCGGTAATGCCTTTTTCGCGTTCCTCTAAAGCATTTACAATCGGTTTCCAAGCATATTTCCCTAACAAAAAGATGACGATCAAAAGGATGATCAATTGCCAGAAAAATAACCCGAATGAAAAATCATGAATTAAAGCGTCCATTTATTTACGTTATTATATTTTTGAATTTAAATTTTTTGTCTTTTTGATAAACACAACTTGCAACCAACCGTTGCAAGATGTGTCCATTGTCTTTTGTAATAAGCTTAGCTTATTTACCTAATAGAAGAGCACCGAATGCTAAACCTTCCAATAAGGCACCGATGATGATCATCGCTGTTTGAATTTTAGATGCTGCTTCTGGTTGACGAGCGATAGCTTCCATTGCTGAACCACCGATTTTACCTAAACCTAAACCAGCTCCGATAACGATCAAACCTGCTCCTACTAAATTTGGAATCATAACAATTTTATATTTAAAAATTTAACAAAAAATTCGAATTAATGATGCGAATGCTCTTCCACTGCCATACCGATAAATAAGGATGACAACATCGTAAAGATAAACGCTTGTAAGAATGCTACCAATAATTCCAAGAAGAATAATAACAACGTTAGAATTAAGGAAACACTCACTGAACCTACAACAGTCAACTGATGTTGCAACAAATACACAACAGCAATCAGACCCATTACAACGGTGTGACCAGCTGTAATGTTTGCAAACAAACGAACCATCAAGGAGAAAGGCTTAGTAAACAAACCTAATACTTCGATTGGCGCTAGAACAAATTTGAAAGGAACCGGTACTCCTGGCATCCAGAAAATATGTTTCCAGTAATCTTTGTTTGCTTTAAAATTCGTAATGAAAAATGTAAACAGGGCTAAACACAATGTAACAGAGATATTTCCAGTTACGTTTACTCCTAGTGGAGTTAGCCCTAATAAGTTCAATAAAAAGATCAAGAAGAATACAGACAACAAATATGGCATGAATTCTTTGTAACGATGCCCGATGTTAGGGATCGCCATCTCATCTCTCACGTATAGAACCAATGGCTCCAATGCACGTCCAATTCCTTTAGGAACCACGTTTGAACCGTTTTTATATGTTTTAGCTAAACTTGTAAATCCAATGAACAACAACAAAGCAGCCAACATCAAACCTAAAACATTCTTGGTAATCGAGAAGTCCCAAGGTTTTGCATTTGTTGGGTGATGTTTGTCATCGTATGTAATCGTACCTGCAGCATCTGTCTTGTAGATTTTGCCATGGTACAATTTGTAAAATTGACCGTCTTTTTCTACTACTTTATCGCCATGCTCGAACTCACCGGAAGAAAAAACCTTCAGACCACCATCAATCAAGATAACTGGTAAAGGGAAGCCATAATTCTTTCCTGTTTTAGAATCAGTAAAGAAATTGAAATAGTAATCATCCTTTAAGTGGTGTTGAATATGAGCGTTAATTTCCTCAGAACTAGAAGTTTCACCATGTGTATGCCCTTCTTCAGCAACTGAGCGGAATGGATTAACAGTAAACAAAATTACTGCAAATAATAAAAGTACTTTCTTAAGACTCACCATTTTAAAATAATGTTGAATTATGACAAATTTTGCGCAAAATTACAATTTTATTTGGCATAAATTCAGAATTGTTTAAACTTTTTAAAAAATTAGTTTTTATTAACCGTTTCTTGTTGATTTACAATATAATAGGCCGCAAAGGCATCATACATCAAATAAACAAAAAACACCACTAGAAAATTAAGCTCAATAAAATCATTCTCGAGTAGATTGATACCCTCATGAATGAACACATAACTGCCCACCGCTTTCAGGGTCATGCCGACCAAAAACGCAAAGCCGACCTGCACCGGCATCGTATAATCGATGAGCAACAAAATAATGACCATGACAACGGAAGCAATCGCCCCGAAGGTATACATCCCCTCTAAACTATAGCCCGATCCTATCCACCAATGATCATGATGGTTCATCTTCAAAACGGCATAATGTATCCCAAAACACACACCTGTGACGCCAAGCAGAACTAATAATAAGAGCAGGTATCTATTCATTTCTATTGATATAATTTACTTGTTTAATAAATTGATATAGGGAAAGTCCGACGCCAAACATCGTCAATCCCTTCATCCACCACTCCCCTTCTACCGCATATTTTTCGTCCAGCCAAGTCCCTAACCAGTAGAACACATAGATGGTCACCCCCATTTGAAAGGGCATGGAGGTAAATACCAACCATTTGTTGACCTTCTTATTTGACTTGCTTTCCTTCAAACTCTAGTAGATGGGTTAGCTAACAAAGATAATTAAATCTCATTAGGCTAAACCTTTTGTGTCGATTTTTTGTAAAAAAGCTGTTATTTGACTTCAAAATGATCGATTAACGGGCATTTCAGGTTATTTGTGGGTGGTTGCCAAGGATGTCTTGGTTTGAACCAGGATTAAAAGGATGGGAGGATGGACCAAGATTATGATCATATGTCGCAGGAAATTCCCCGATACTGTAGAGGCGTATCGAATACGCCCGCCCCATATAAACCTAAATTATTATCATTTTCTGAATAAAGAAACTCCATGATTTTCATATTCTCGTCCGTACAATTTCCAGAACCCAAACCCCTTGAGGGGTGAAATATTTGTACAATCTGGATGTTTGAAATGGCGAACCCACAGCGTGGGTGAAATATTTTTCAATAATTCCTCTTTATGGGTTAAAAAAGATAAAAAACAGTTTGTTCATCTTACGATTCACAACGACAACCAGATCGAAAAATAAAATAAAATAGATTCTTCGCTTCGCTTCTGAATCCCTTTTTAGTGCATTTTGATTCTGAACGATAAGTGAGGAATCTGTACGGATCTTCTACTGAAGATATTGTCATCCTTAACCTTCGGTTAAGGAACTGTACAGCCCTGCAAAAAATGATTTTTTAATTTAGGATGTTTGCATTTCTCCGAGATTCTTCCTCCGTCAGAATGACACAAAAACTATTAACAAAATGATATGGTCAACATCCTGTTATCAGTTTCCGAAAAATTTTATCCAATTTTTTAACCCTCTGCGTGACACCGGATTTCAAATCATAAACACTAGTTCTGGGAAATAAAAAACTGGTCGGTATTCAGATAAATTATAGGAGGAAATTCTCCCTTATTATGGGCCAAAAGGTTTTCAATGACTACTTCATTAAGATCGGTTACTCGCTTATCCAACATCCTGGACCATAAAACTACAATAATCTCTGGTTCATTAACCAACTTTTCATCAAGGTTGAAATTCTTCAATAAAGCGGCTAAGGAAATATGCTCGCTTGATATATCAACAGCTGTCTTCGGGATATATTTATCAAACCGACCATCACAACGCCAATTCAGCGTCCTTATATTTTTACCAGGAGCATAACAATTGGCATGAAATGAAACTAGTTTTTGATCCTTAAAATAGAGTAATTGAATCGGCTGGGCAGCATTGTTCTTAAAAGTATCCGTGTACAGTAGCACATAGTTCTGCATACCGGAATCAGGCACTGCAAAGGAATATTTCGTTCCTTGGTATGGTCCTGTCAATTCAGCAGCAAACTTTTCATATTCCTGTTGATCAAACTCCTTTATATCCTTTATTCCAGCCGCTTTGTAAACCATGGCTCTACAGGAAGTCAGGAATAGCAAAAGGAAAAACAAACCCGTAAAAACTCTCATATTCATTTCATTTAGATTAACAATCGTTTCTAGTAAAGCTAATTATTATTGAATTTAATCAATTAGCAATAAACAAAACGAAAACAGCTTAAACTTTAAGAATTCTTAACAAATTTAGTTTAACCAACTGCTTCGATCTTACTTCTCAGCTACTTCCATATACTTTTGGGCAATCCTGATCTGTGGGTAATCTACTTTCATGTCCATCAAGGTTCTTAGCTCGGTCGCTGAAGCATCTGGATGTGACTTGATGACCTTGACAATGTTTTGCAGCTCGGCATCCGGAATCAAATCTGATGCTTCAATATCGGAACCTATAAAATTGATCAGATGACCATAGATGGTTCCTACCACCATATCGCGTTTCGTAGCAATCTCTTCAATATCCATCCCATCCATAAACATATCCAGGGAAATCTGTTTGGTATCCTTCTCCTTTTCTTCTACTTCCTTCGCCAGATCCTCCTTAGGCTTGTTCCATTGCAGCAACTCCTCTGTCAGTTCATCCGAGGACTTATTTAGGGCTTCCGCAATAGTTAGGCTATGTTTGAGCTGCTCATGCTTTCTCTTGAAATCCAACAAAATACTCTTTAGGGTAGAAATATATTTCTTGGTCCTTTTCTTAACCTGCCATTGCTCAATATGCTTCTCCATTGGCGCTAAACATTCCTTATCAAATGTGGGAATAAACCAGCTGACCGCCGCTTTTGATCGCTCGCAGATCTTTTCATAGTCAAGGTCTACCTGACCCAGCATTTTGTACAGTTGGGTGATAAATTTGTTGGCCACCACTTCCTGTGCCTTTAATTTTGACAGCATGTCCTTCAGGAATTCAACGGCCTCATCTTTACCCTCAATTTTCTTCCCTTCTTGCTCCACGATCAAGGATTCCATTTCTTCACACATACTGTTCCAGCGGAAACTCTGCAATAAGATCTGACCGAGATATCGTTTTTGGGATTCCTGTAGGATCGGTTCTAAATCGGTGATGGCCTCCATCTGTTTCATAAAGCTGACCACCTGATAATCCGTACGGATGGCATAGGAAGGAACCCTGGAACGCAACACCAAACCTTCCAATCCAGTCAACCTGCTCAGGGCTACATAGACCTGTCCAGCTGCAAAGGAAGTCCCTGCATCAATGATTGCCTTTTCAAAGGTCAAACCTTGGCTCTTATGGATGGTAATGGCCCATGCCAATCGCAAAGGAAATTGAGAGAATGTACCCAATACCTCCTCTTCGATCTTGTCATCCCCTTTGTTATAGGAATAGCGGATATTCTCCCAAGTTTCTCGTTTGACTTCCACATCCTCTTCCCCATTCGGAAAGGAAACTATGATCTTATGCTTTTCAACTTGAATATCCTTCACCGTACCGATCTTTCCATTGAAATAACGGCGTTCCTCACCTACATCATTCTTGATAAACATCACCTGTGCACCGACCCTCAGGCTCAAGGTCTCCTCTGCTGGAAACAGTCCATTCTGAAATTCATCCTTGATAATGGACTTAATCTGATGCAGCTTGCTGTCCAAGCTTTCCAGCTTCTCTTGGTTGATCTGGTCCGCAAGTCTATTATGTGAGGTCAAGGTAATATATTGTTCCCCTTCTGGGGCGATAAAATCCGGTTTGTAATGGGTATTCAAGTCATCGAGATCGTCATTTGTAGTCTCATTATTCCTGATTTTATTCAAGATATTGATGAAAGCATCATCCTGTTGCCTATAGATTTTCTGAAGTTCAATCAGTACCGGTGGCTGCTGCTTGAAAACTTTGGCATCAAAGAAAAACACACTGGAATAATAATCCCGAAGGACCTGCCATTCGCGATCTTGGACCACGGGCGGCAATTGGTACAGATCCCCAATAAAAAGAACCTGAACGCCTCCAAATGGGCGCATATCTCGACGTACACTTTTCAGGATGACATCAATAGCATCCAAGGTATCCGCACGGACCATGGAAACTTCATCAATTACCAACAGTTCCAATTCTTGCAGGATGGCGCGACGGTTCTTGGTTAATTTAATCGTACTAAACAACCTGTGCTTGTTGTAAATAAATTGGTCTGAATCTCCCCATTGCAAGGGATAATCTTCGATAAACACACCGAATGGCAGCCAGAACAGGGCATGAAGTGTTGTCCCGCCGGCATTCATCGCAGCCACACCTGTCGGCGCAGTGATGGCCATTTTCTTGTAGCTGTTCTCTCGGATAAACTTCAAAAAAGTAGTCTTTCCAGTCCCTGCTTTCCCTGTTAGAAATATGGGTTGCTGAGTCTGGTTAACGAACGCGACGGCCTTGGAAAAAATATCATTTTGTGTATCGAATGCTTGTGACATGAGGAAATTTCTTATTTTGCAAATATAAGGTAAATCAATCGATAGACTGATTTATGGCTTGTATTAATACAAAAGTTATATTATCTTCACATAAGTAAACATCGTAACCATGACATATATAGATAAAAGCGAATTATTTCAAGAGATTTCAAGTAAATTGACCAATAAGGGATTCAAGATTGAAAGCGAAGATCAGAATAGACCTTGGGGTGGATTTTTTGTGATCAACGAAGATCAGGCACAGGAATTTGCCGACGCTTATTTTGAAGGCCTAAACGTTCAAGACCTGAGAATATCTGGCAAATTAAGCCCAAAAGTTTTGATTGTAGGCCCTAACAAACGTTTATCATGGCAATATCACCACCGTAGAGCTGAAATTTGGCGTGTGATCCGTGGAGAAGTTGGTGTAGTAACCAGCCCTACTGATGAGGAACATGAACTAAAGATCTTAAAAGAAGGGGATTCCATCCGCCTTTCCCAAGGTGAAAGACATCGTCTTGTAGGATTGGGTTCCTACGGAGTCGTTGCTGAAATCTGGCAACATACCGACTCTGCCAATCCATCTGATGAAGATGATATCGTAAGAGTTCAAGATGACTTCGGAAGAGGGGTCTAAGGAATCCATAACATATACAAAAGGGAGATTTTCATGAAAATCTCCCTTTTCGTTTACAAGCATTCATGAGGATATTAATCTGTCCTCTATTCTTACTTGAGTTTCTTACTGACCTCATTCGAGACACATTCCGAATTTTTGCAACGTGTGTGCAACAGCATTAAGTCTATGTCCGAATCATTCTCGAATATGTCTCGAATAAGACCTCCTTTCTTTTCTAAAAAAACTAGGGCAAACCTAGGAAATATAACATCCAGAAGACTGCAAGATGATGCTGATAAAAATCTAAACAGGACAGTTTTATCACTACAATAACCTACGAATCAAGAACTTAAAACCACTTTTTCACGTGAAATAACAATTATTTGGCCATTAGATGTGGATAACTCCAATTGACAAAGCAATCAAAATTCCATTTCAGGCCTATCAATTGACAAGAATATTCCTGGTTTTGTGATGTGCAATTCTATTGACGAATTAAATGTGCAAAAGTGTTGTGCAAAAGTCGATTAACTTTTTTATATTTTTGCGATGGTTCAAGAATATCGAAAAACATTATGAGTACATATAACGAAGATAGCATACGGTCCCTAGATTGGAAGGAACATATCCGACTGAGACCTGGGATGTATATTGGTAAGCTGGGGGATGGATCGGCCTATGATGATGGTATTTATGTATTATTGAAAGAGGTGGTTGACAACTCCATCGACGAGTTTGTCATGGGTGCTGGTAAGATCATCGATATCACCGTAAATGAGAACAGAGTGACGGTACGTGATTATGGCCGTGGTATCCCAATTGGTTCTGTAGTAGATGTTGTTTCCAAAATCAATACGGGCGGTAAGTACGACAGTAAAGCCTTTCAAAAATCGGTAGGATTGAACGGAGTAGGTACCAAAGCGGTGAATGCCCTTTCCAATCAGTTTTCCGTACAATCATATAGACAGAACGTAACGCGTATTGCGCAATTCAGCAAAGGGGAATTGATTTCTGATGAGCAAAAGGATACCACCCAGCGCAACGGTACATCAGTGACCTTCTATCCTGATGACAGCATTTTCCGGAACTATAAATATAGATTGGAATTTGTGGAGAACATGATCTGGAATTATGTTTTCTTAAATTCTGGACTGACCATTAACTTCAATGGGCAGCGTTTCATCTCTGAAAATGGACTAAAAGACTTATTGGAGCGCAATGTAGATACCGAAGGGATGCGATATCCGATCATTCACCTTAAAGGGGATGATATAGAGATCGCCATGACCCACGGTCAGCAATATGGGGAAGAATATTATTCTTTTGTCAACGGACAACATACCACACAGGGCGGTACGCATCAAGCAGCCTATCGTGAGGCGGTCGTGAAGACGATCCGCGAGTTCTACAAAAAGGAATTCGATGCTTCTGATGTACGTGCATCCATCATTGGAGCGATTGCCATCAAGGTACAAGAACCTGTATTCGAATCGCAGACCAAAACCAAGCTAGGTTCCCAAAGCGTTGGTCCTGAAGGTCCGACCGTGCGTACCTTCATCAATGACTTTGTCAAGAAGGCATTAGATGATTATCTGCATAAGAATCCGGCAACTGCAGATGCTCTGCAAAAGCGAATTATGCAATCGGAGCGCGAGCGTAAGGATATTGCTGGAATCAAGAAATTGGCCAATGAACGCGCGAAAAAAGCTTCCCTGCACAACAGAAAATTGAGGGACTGCAAAGTTCACTTTAGTGACAAGCATGAGCGCAACCTTGAAACTACCTTATTTATTACAGAGGGAGATTCTGCATCTGGATCGATCACCAAATCCAGGGATGTATATACCCAAGCGGTATTCAGTCTTAAAGGAAAGCCGTTAAACTCTTATGGCCTGACCAAAAAGATCGTTTATGAAAACGAAGAATTCAACTTATTGCAACATGCCCTGAACATTGAGGATGGGATCGAAGGCCTTCGCTATAACAATATCGTGATCGCAACGGATGCCGATGTGGATGGTATGCACATCCGCCTTCTATTGATGACCTTCTTCCTGCAGTTCTTCCCTGAATTGGTAAAAGCAGGACATGTATCCATCCTTCAAACCCCATTATTTAGGGTCCGTAATAAAAAGGAAACGATCTACTGCTACTCCGACGAAGAGCGGGTGAATGCCATCAAAAAATTGGGTTCAAAACCGGAGATCACCCGATTCAAAGGTTTGGGAGAGATCTCACCTTCGGAATTTGGCATGTTTATCGGAGAAAACATCCGTTTAGAGCCGGTAATCTTATCAAAGGACAATAAGCTTCCACAGTTGCTGGAATATTATATGGGTAAAAATACCCCGGACCGTCAAGTTCATATCGTCAACAACTTACGCGTTGAGTTGGATACTGAGGACGACTTGGTGACCACAAAAGATGGCGTTGAAGAGGCTGCAATAGAGTCTGTTCAGGAAGCCGTTTAATAAAATATTTGTGGGGAGAGGTCTTACTTCTCCCCCTTTTTCAACCTAACCAACATGAATACGCAAACCTTAATTCTCATCCAGTGTACGGATGCAGTTGGCCTTGTCGCCATCATTTCCAATGTTTTGGCTGAACAGGAGCTTAACATCGTGAGCATGCGCGAGTTTGTTGATGAAGCCAACAAGAAGTTCTTTGTTCGGGTAGTATGCGCCGGCGAACTATACCACAAGGAAGTCCTACAGCAAGCTTTAACAAATAGACTGCCTTCCAACAGCCAGGTCATGATCAATCCTGACCAAAGGAAGCGTTTGGTGATCCTGGTCACCAAGGAGCATCACTGTTTGGCAGACATCTTGGTTCGCAATTATTTCGGCACTTTCCAAGCTGAAGTCCTTGCCGTGGTTGGGAACTATGACAACCTGCAGAAATTCACGGAGAAGTTTGACCTCCCTTTCCATTATATCAGCCATGAGAACAAGAGCAAGGAACAGTTTGAAGATGAACTGGCCGAGGTAGTTTCAAGCTATCAAGCGGACTATATTGTCTTGGCGAAATTCATGCGTATCCTTTCCCCTATTTTTGTTGCCAAGTTTAAGGGCAAACTCATCAACATTCACCATTCCTTCTTGCCAGCCTTTATCGGAGCGAATCCCTATAAGCAGGCGCATGATCGCGGCGTGAAGATCATTGGCGCTACGGCCCACTTCGTTACCGACGACCTCGACGAAGGACCGATCATCGTCCAGAACACCAAATCCGTTGACCACAGCTACGACGTCAGCGGTATGCGCACCGCAGGGTCCGAAATCGAAAAAGCCGTCCTGAGCCGCGCCATCCAGCTCCTCTCCGAAGACCGCGTAATGCTGCACGGAAATAGGACGATTGTGTTTAAGTAGTATTTAGAATTTAGTATTTAGTATTTAGACACCCTCTATGGCTATTATGAACCTGTATTTTTAATCTTAATACTAAATACTTAATACTAAATACTTCCCCCAAAGTGACCAACATCACATTTTCCTTTTATCAGCTGTTACTTTTTGTATGGGGATTGTTTTGTTATTTGCGGACAGTAAAAGATATACATGACGCATTCATTTCATATTCCTGTTTTAGGCCTTGCATTTTCGATAGATACGCCGATTAAAGTTGCTCAATTTGGTATTTCTTCGGTTATTTCGATCGTGGATGATGAGTTGATTGAGCGGATGCGCGAGTATTATTCGAAGAAGTATGAGCTAGCTTACGAAGCGATCAGCAAGAAACATGCTGATTACCGTGCAACACGTATCTGTAAATATTTGGATTTAGTTCAGGATTTGGTTTCTGAACAGGTGGAGCGCTTGAAACGTGTGGACTGGAAAGAAGATAAGGATGCTCAGCGTTATTTTGAGCTGCTTCCGGAGGCACATCCGAGCAAGGAAAAATATGCGCTCTGGAAATCATTGAAGCATGGCTATGAAAAGCATTTGGTTGCCAATGATATCCGCGAGGCCATGGTTCCAGGGGAAATCGACGTGAACATCATGTCTAAAGTGGACAAGATCAATAGAGATGCCGATGGCAATGAGCTGCCGGAGGTATTTTCGGATGCATCAGCAGCGGTACGAGGTTTTGCGATGAGCAAATTGCAGTCCTCATTGGTACTTTCCGCAGGGATGAATCCAAGGTTATATGCGTACCTATCAGAGTTGGGTACCTTCTTTCCAGATGCCGATGGAAATTTCAAGAAGAAGATTACTCTGAAGGTGTCAGACTATAGGTCGGCACTTATCCAAGCCAAGTATTTGGCAAAAAGAGGTATTTGGATTTCCGAATACCGGATTGAATCGGGCTTAAACTGTGGCGGTCATGCGTTTGCCACCGACGGATTTCTTTTAGGCCCGATTCTCGAAGAATTTAAGAACAATAAGGAAGCACTGATTGCGGAAATATTCCCGCTCTACCAAAGTGCCCTTCAAGAATTAGGTCTAAATAGTGAAAACGCTCCTGCAATCAAGTTTTCCGTCCAAGGAGGTGTGGGAACTTCGCAGGAGCATTCTTTCTTATTGTATTATTATAACATGGATGCCGTAGGTTGGGGGTCACCCTTCCTGTTGGTTCCGGAAGCTACGACGGTAGATGAGGAAACCCTCAATAACCTAGCAACAGCTACAGCGGATGATTTCTACATTTCCCAAGCTTCTCCATTAGGGGTTCCATTCAACAACTTCAGGAAGAGCACTGCAGAGCAGAGCCGTCTGAAAAGGATTGAACAGGGCAAACCCGGATTCCCCTGCACCAAGAAATACTTGGTTTCAGATACGAGCAATAGTACCGAGCCAGTTTGTACCGCTTCCCGGGTATATCAATTGAACAAGATCAATGAGTTAAAGCAACAGGAACTCGATGAAGCGAGTTATCAATTGGCTTACAATAAGATCGTTGAAAAACAATGCCTATGTGAAGGCTTGGCAACGCCGGCATATTTGAAATATGGTATCCTCAAACCTAGGGAAAGGGATGCTGTTGCCATCTGCCCTGGGCCGAACACCGCATATTTCAATAAAGTTTATAGCCTAAAGGAAATGGTTGACCATATTTATGGACGCGTCAATGTATTAAATGGCGTGAATAGACCATCTTTCTTTATAAACGAACTCGATCTATATGTTAAACACTTGGCAGGATATATCAATGAAAACCTGTCAAACCTGGATGTGAAGAAGAAAAAGTACATCCAGAAATTCCACACTCAGCTCTTGGATGGTATTAGCTATTACCGTTCCCTTCAATCGAAAGTAAACTCAGCCTTTGGAGAATCCAAAACTGCATTTTATGAACAGTTGAACAGACTTGAGTCCCAACTTAGCCCCTTAAATGTGTAATAATAAGAAACCTACCTATGAAAAACGAAAGAGGTTGCCGATCATGGCAACCTCTTTTTTAATGTTTGTATGGAGCGGGCGCATGCGATACACCCCCTACGAATTTTATCTGTATTTACAGGAATTAGGATCTTGGTCTATCCTCGAATCCATTCCATCCTGGTTCAAATACCCCTCTTATTTCTACTGTCTTATTTCTACTGTCTAATCAGCTATTTTCCTGAACTTCCCAAAAACACCTAATGGTAATTTTGGACCTGCAGTTGCTTGTAGGTATAGCTCTCCAATCTCTAGGTTTTGGACTTTCGGGAAGGAGGTTTTGATAAGGTTTTCGACGATTACGGAAGAGAAACCTAGGGAATATGTATTGAGGATCAGGAAGTGCTCTTTAGGGTCCAATAGTTGAACGACATCGCGCATCATTTCCATGATATGGTCTTCCAATTTCCATTTTTCACCTTTAGGACCGTGTCCATAGGCTGGTGGATCAAGGATAATTCCATTATAGGTATTCCCGCGTTTCAGTTCACGTTTTACGAATTTCAAAGCGTCTTCAACAACCCAACGGATATCGCTGATTCCAGAAAGTTCCTGATTTTCATTGGCCCAAGTCACGACCTGCTTAATGGAATCCACGTGAGTGGTATCAGCACCGGCAGCTTTGGCGATCAAAGATGCTCCACCTGTATAAGCAAAAAGGTTTAATACTTTGGGTTTAGGAGTCTTGAAGGATTTCACAGAATCGGAGATATAATCCCAATTGACAGCTTGTTCAGGGAATATCCCGACATGCTTAAATGAAGTAAGACCAAGTCTGAACTTAATGGCTACATCTTCATTTTTATATTGTATATGCCAACGGTCTGGAGTCTTCGGGTTCTTTTTCATCCAGTCTCCTGAGGTTGCCGAACGGCCTTTGAATTTGATATGATAACGTTTATTCCATTCTGCATCGCCCAATGCTTTAGGCCATACTGCCTGTGGTTCAGGACGAATGAGGATCAGTTCACCAAAACGTTCAAGTTTTTCAAAATCACCACAGTCGATCAGTTCATAATCTTTCCAGTGTTGCGGCGTAAGGAGTTGAATTTGGGTATCGTTGTTCAAGATGCAATATTTAAAGGACCATAAAAGCCATCATAAAACATGATGTTAGCATTGTTTTATGCAGGTTTTTTCTGCAAAGATAGAAAAATCGAAGGAAAAGAATTACTGTTCCTTTTTCAAAGTATTGCGAGCAGCTTTCATCAAAGGGCTGGCGAACACAAAGTCATTCAATTCCTTGTTGTCAGATTTCAACATATCCTGGTTGGAACCTTCCCAATATTTCTTCCCTTTATAGAGGAACAGGATGTAATCACCAATCCCCATTACCGAGTTCATATCATGTGTCACCACGACGGTAGTACATTGATATTCTTCGGTCAGGTCCTGCACCAATTCATCGATTAGGATGGATGTAGCAGGGTCAAGTCCGGAATTCGGTTCATCACAGAAAAGATATTTGGGATTCATGCTGATTGCACGGGCAATACCGACCCTTTTTTTCATACCACCGGAAAGTTCCGATGGGTATAGGCCGTTTTTTCCAGCTAGATTTACACGTTCCAGACAGAAGTTGGCCTTATCAATCTTTTCAGATTTGCTCATTTCGGTAAACATATCCAAAGTGAAGACGATATTCTGTTCCACGGTCATGGAGTCAAATAGGGCGGAATTCTGAAATAGCATTCCAATTTCCTTACGGATGGGTACTTTTTCTTCGAAATCCATTTTGGTAAATTCCTGTTTGTCAAAGAATACCTTTCCTTGATTAGGTTGGTGCAATCCGACAATACATTTTAACAGGGTACTTTTTCCTGATCCAGAGCCACCGATAATCTGGCTTACTTTTCCAGGTTCGAAGATGGCATCGATTCCATCCAATACCACATTATCCCCAAAAGACTTATGAATATTTGTTATTTCAATCATAGAGAATTACAACATTAATGCAGTGATCAAATAGTCACATGCCAAGATGGAAATACAACCAATCACTACGGCCCTTGTTCCAGCCTGTCCAACTTCTAGAGCACCACCACGCACATAAAAACCTTTATAGGCCGGTACAGAGGTAATTATAAATCCAAACACTGTGGCCTTCACCATCGCGACAACCATGGTAAATCCATTGAATCCCCCGCGGATACCTTCGATATAATCATCGGGCGTTACAGCACCAGAAAGGGCACCACCTAGAAGACCGCCGACCAAGGCACAAGCGATAGCGACAATAACTAGAGCCGGTACCATGATCACTCCGGCAATAATCTTCGGGAGGATCAGATAGCCTGCGGCATTGATACCCATGATCTCCAGGGCATCAATCTGTTCGGTCACACGCATAGAACCAATTTGGGAGGAGATGGAAGACCCTACTTTACCCATCAATACGAGGGCAGAAATGGTAGGTCCAAGTTCCAGGATATTGGAGTCACGGTTGATCTGTCCGATTACCGAGGTTGGAATCAAGTCAGAAACCAACTGGAAGGCGATCTGCATCGTCATTACCGCACCAATAAAGGTAGAAATGATCACAATTAAGCCCAACGACCCCACTCCTATCTCTGTCATTTCATGGAAGACCTCCTTTAGGTAAATCTTCATTTTCTCAGGTTTTCGAAAAACCTTCTTCAGTAACAAGAGATATTCACCAAAATAATAAAATATCATACGTTGGTTTTATTATATATTTTGTTTTAAATCACTAATTCTAACGAATCCTCGGCAAAAATGTTTTGGATAAGTTCAAGATACAAATTCTCGATGAATCTTTTCACCGACAAAACTAATTGATTTACCGAAAAAATGAAGCGTCAAGCCTATTTTCCGTTATTAAATTTGTAATATCGTAGTAGTTTTGGTCAACAAAGCTAAGAAACAATGAACAATAAAATTGCAACAGGTATATGGTTGGTATTCGCAGGATTGGTATTCTTGCTACACAACTTGAAAGTAATAGATTTTAATTTCTTCTCCATAATCAGTTTATGGCCATTGATCCTTGTGTCTATTGGTGTCAGTTTACTCTTGCAGGGAAGGACTTATGGAAAATACATCGTTATTGCAACCAACATCCTATTATGTGGTTTTATTTTCTTCAAAGGGGTAACCAGCAAGGAAAGCATGTATGACCATATCGGCAATATTGATGTATCCACCGGCGATGACGTGAAGGGACCATTTACCCAAGTTGTCTCCCATCCTATCGGCTCAGAAACAGAATCTGCTAAACTGACCATCAATGGCGGTGCAGCAAAGTATAATTTCGCTCCGGGAACAGACTCAAGTCTAGTCCTCAGTGCGAAGACGGCACAACCAACTGCCTCATTGAACTTGCAGACCAAGGGCGATAAAGAGGTGAAAATGGAGTTGACCAGCAAAATGAAGAACAACAAGTACAACAATAGCTTGATTGAGGTTGGCCTTAGCAGTAAGCCTGTATGGGATTTGGAATTCAATGTGGGAGCAGCTGCAATCACAGGAGATTTCAAACAAATGAAACTTGGCAAATTGGAAGTAAATTCTGGTGCAAGTTCACTGAACTTATACTTACCAAAACCAGCTTCTGGTACTTGTGATATTGAGATCAATACCGCTGCTTCCAAAGTGATCTTGTATCTACCAAAAGGAGCTGCCTGTCGTGTTGAAACGGATGCTTTATTCTCCAACAACAAATACGAAGATGTGGATGTGGTTTTGGATGATGTTCGCAAGAGCAAAAACTATGACCAAGAATCCAACAAGTACGACATCAAGATTGCGGGTGCTGCAAATTCATTGTCTATCTTACGCTATTAAACCCGAAATTAGCTAACTTTGCCTTGATATGGAAAGTAAGCCTTTGACAACGCTAGCCGGCGGTTATTGCAACAGCAAAACAGCCTATTCAAGATTCTATACCCGAGAGGTGCAGATTGGCGATATCCCAATGGGAGGCAATAACCCAATTCGGATACAAAGTATGACGACGGTCGATACGATGGACACGATGGGCTCAGTAGAACAGACCATTAAGATGGTGGATGCGGGTTGTGAGTATGTTCGTATTACTGCACCGAGTATCAAAGAGGCAGAAAACCTAGCAAACATCAAGAAGGAATTACGGGCAAGAGGGTACCATGTTCCCTTGGTTGCCGATATCCATTTTACGCCCAATGCGGCTGAAGTTGCTGCAAGGATCGTAGAAAAAGTAAGGGTAAATCCAGGAAATTACGCTGACAAAAAGAAGTTTGACCAGATCGATTATACCGATGCTGCCTATCAGGCAGAATTAGATCGAATCCACAAGAAATTTTCGCCTTTGGTAAAGATCTGTAAGGAATATGGTACCGCCATGCGTATCGGCACCAACCATGGTTCACTTTCTGACCGCATCATGAGCCGATATGGCGATACGCCGGAAGGAATGGTGGAGTCAGCATTGGAATTCATCCGAATCTGTGAGGATCTTAATTACTATAACCTTTGTGTTTCGATGAAATCATCCAATCCTATGGTGATGGTCCAGGCCTACCGTTTATTGGTTGAAAAGATGGTAGCCGAAAACATGAACTATCCATTGCATTTGGGTGTGACTGAAGCAGGTGACGGAGAAGATGGTCGTATCAAGTCGGCAGTAGGCATCGGTACTTTATTGGAAGATGGCTTGGGAGATACCGTCCGTGTATCCTTGACAGAGGAACCAGAAAAGGAAGCTCCAGTGGCCATTGCTCTAGTAAATAGATATAGTAAACGCGTAACGGACCTTGCTGAAACTCAAGAGCGAGAGATCATCCAAATCACTCCTGTGCAAGAAACTAAGCCTTATATTTCACAGGAAATCAATGCTTTTATTGGCGGATCATTAGTACCAAGGATTGTCGTGGATCTTTCTCAAAAGAACCTAAAAGATCCATTTATTCTATCTGATGTAGGGTACAAGTATGATGCCTTGCTGGATAAATACCACATGGGTGATCAGTCGGTCGATTTTGTATATTTTGGGGATTCCTTACCATCATTTACGATGCCGGGAAACCTAAAGCAACTCTACAATTACAAAACTTGGAAAGAGCTTAAGAATAAAACGAATATCCATCCCATTTATACCTTAGAGGAATTCAACCGAGCGGAATTGAAAGATCCTGCCATGAATTTAATCTATGTCAGCAATGATCTTTTGGAAACAGAAGCCTTTGCCAATCTGCAGATGGACAAGACAATTGTCTTTATACTGGAAACAGACCACTTGCATGGGATGGCAGACCAAAGGCAATTCTTTGCAAACCTGCAGGAAATCGGGATTGATTGTCCGGTCATCATCAAAAGAAGCTATGCTGCTGCTGAATTTTCGGGCCCCATTGGAGACATCATGAATCCGGAAGAGCCAATTTCAAAAATCCAACTCTATGCGGCAACTGATTTTGGCGCCTTATTGATAGATGGTTTAGGTTCTGGGATCTGGTTGGACTCAGAAGCTACCGCAACAGATAAAATAGCCTCCATCTCATTTGGTATCCTTCAGGCTACGCGCTCCAGAATATCCAAAACTGAATATATCTCCTGCCCTAGCTGCGGAAGAACCCTATTTGACCTTCAAGAAACTACCCAAATGATCCGCAGTAGAACCAATCATTTAAAAGGTTTGAAAATCGGTATCATGGGATGTATTGTGAATGGTCCGGGTGAAATGGCCGATGCTGACTATGGTTATGTCGGTGCAGGACCAGATAAGATTACCTTGTACCGTGGGAAAGAAGTTGTAAAACGTAATGTATCTTCTGCAAAAGCTTTGGATGAATTGATAGACATTATCAAGTCAGATGGGCTATGGGTGGAAGAGGGATAATCCTGAACGAATAAGAATAAGAACTTGCTTTAAAATACAAAAGGGAGATGTTTGCTATAAACATCTCCCTTTTTATCTAGATAATTGAATGATCTTATTTGATTTTCTTGAATCTCATGGTTGCAATATCACCAACGATTAAGGTAAGTTGGTCTCCATTGACACTTTGAACATTTACCTTTTCAATTGATTGAAGGAACAGAGGTTCACCTTCGCCTGGACAGGCCATTCTAGTTGTCGCCATCGGACCGAACTTAATGTTCTTTCCATTAATTGTTACAGAACTGTTGAATGTGTTACAGCCAGCATTACCAGACACTTTGTTTGATGAGGAATCAAAAACAAGAGTCGGTTTTTTATCCGGATACAATTCATTGAAAGGTTTTGAAGAATTTGCGATATAGTCCAATTCCCAAGTACCTACCAAGCTATTTTCTGCATCTACCTTAGCAAATTTTGCTAATGGCATCCTGCGGCCTACATTTAAGGATAAGATACCATCAGCTAATGTATAGTTATTGGTCGTTTTGAATACTTCAGCCAACAATTTATCTGTTTCCATATCTTCACATGCCATCATGGTAGAAATACCAGGTTTGAAAGATATCCTATTGGTTCCAGCAAATACATATTCACCAGACATGGTATTACAGCCACCTGAGGCCGAATAACGAGACTCTTCACTCATAAAAACTAAGAAAGGCTCTTTGCCATTCAGTTTTTCAGGCACTTCTTTTCCATTTAATTCGATCAAGCGCCATTTGTTGCCAGTGATTTCAGCAAAGTCTGGGGATTGGTTTTCAGTCGTTTTCTTAGCGCCAGCACAACTTGAAAATAAAATTGTTACTACAGCTAACACACTAAAAATTGATTTTTTCATAGATATCATTGTTTAAACTCTAATATAAATACGCAAAATTTGTCAAAAGGTTTAAAATATTTTTTAAAATTACCTGTTTTCCATATCATATTCTGTTTTTTGGCCATTTTATAAAATGGATAGATCAGGGAAACAGATTTAGTACCACAACAAATTCCAAAAGCATAAGGCAAATACCATGCAAGATTTTTAATATTGTCAAAACTTTAAAAAATAGCTTACAAAATAAGGCAAATCGCTGTTCTAAATGATTTTAGTTATGGCTTATTTGCTCCTATTTCCTTATGTTTGTAGCTAATTAAGAATTAATCTAAAAAGAAGATTGGACAGCTTAATCTTGAATATCCTAACACCTGTTGCAATATTTTTGTTTATTGCTTTATTTACGCTTTTTGCAGTTTATGCGGAGCGTAAGATTGCAGGATTTGTTCAGGATCGATTAGGTCCGATGGAAACAGGTAAATTTGGTTTATTGCAGACCATTGCAGATATCCTAAAATTACTTCAAAAGGAATTTATCTCCCCGAGTGCCTCTGATAAGATTTTGTTTGCTGTAGCTCCGATCATTATTTTTGTTGCGGTTTTCATTGGTTATAGTGTTGTTCCTTGGGGACCTGACCTATTACCATCCAATACCCACACGGGTTTATTCTTTATTATGGCTGTCGTATCCATTGATGCCATTGGCATCTTGATGGCTGGTTGGGGATCTAATAACAAATACTCTTTATTAGGTTCTATCCGAGCGATTGCGCAGATGATTTCGTACGAATTACCGGTTGGTCTTTCCTTAATCTCTGCGGTGATGATTACGCAGACCTTAAATTTAAATGAAATCGCACTTAATCAAGGAGTCTGGGCAGATCAAGACCTTTATTTTCTTGGATTTTGGAAGGTGAATGATATTGGTGGAATCTTGTCCTGGAATATTTTTCAGGCTCCCCATCTCATAGTCAGTTATGCCATATTCTTTATCGCATCCTTGGCAGAATGTAACCGGGCGCCATTTGATATTCCCGAAGCTGAGAGTGAGTTGATTGGTGGATTCCATACCGAATACGGTGGTATCAGGTTTGCTTTTTTATTCTTGGCGGAATACGCCATGATGTTTTTGGTAGCCATGTTGGGTGTTGTGATATTCTTAGGAGGCTGGAACAGTCCCCTACCGAATATTGGTGCGGCCAGATTGGCTGATTGGACTACAGGCCCAGTTTGGGGTGTGTTTTGGACATTAGCCAAATCGCTATTTATTGTGGCTGTTCAGATTTGGATCCGTTGGACCTTACCTCGTTTCCGTGCTGACCAGTTGATGACTTTATGTTGGAAAATCCTTATTCCCCTAGCTTTTGTATGCATGGCCATTTCAGGGCTTTGGAGAATATTAATCATGCTATAGTTGATCTTAAAAACGACCATACAAGGGCTGGCAACAGCAATCAAAGGACTTACCCTAACGGTGAGACACCTGTTCAGTGCCCGGAAATCACGTCGTTCCCTAGATATCAAACAGGATAATTACTTTGAAGAGCAGTCCGGTGTAACGACCGTTCAATATCCAAAGGTAAAAATGCCTATTCCTGAAGTAGCCAGGTACCAATTGGATGTAGTGATTGACGATTGTATCGTCTGCGATCTTTGCGCAAAAGCATGCCCAGTAGATTGCATTACGATTGAAGCCATTAAATCACCTGAAGCCATAGGGAAAACCTCTGATGGTTCTGTAAAGAGGCTTTATGCTGCCGAGTTTGATATTGACATGGCAAAATGCATGTACTGTGGACTCTGTACAGTAGTCTGCCCGACGGAATGTATTACCATGACCGATAATTACGATCGAGTAACGACCAATCTTGCGGATTTGACTTATTCCTTTGCGGACATGACGGATGAGGAAATCAAGAAACGTAAAGAGGAATGGACCAAGTTTCAAGCTGAGAAGGAGGCAGCGAAGAATAAATAATGGAGTTAGCCATATTTTATGCATTTGCCGCATTGACCATTGGTTCAGCCTTGTTGGTAGTCAGTTTAAAAAATACTGCACGAGCATTGTTCCTGTTCTTTGTAGTGCTATTCGGGATGGCGGGATTATTTATTTTCGCATTGGCAGACTTTGTAGCCATTACCCAAATCATGGTCTATGTAGGTGGTGTCCTGATCCTGATGATCTTTGCCTTTATGCTTTCCAATAAAGAGCTATTGGCTGATTTACAGAATACCTCCAGTAAATTCCTTTCCCTTCCGAACTGGCAAACCCTGCTGTTAAGCATTGGATTTCTTGCTGTAATGATTTATGGGATCATAGAATGGCAAGAAAACACACCGAAATGGATAACCGAAAACATTAGAAGTGGGAATGTTATCAAATCCACCGACAATAATATCAATCAATTGGGATTAAAATTTATGACCCAATATCTTTTACCATTTGAGGTCATTTCCATATTCTTATTGGCAGCCTTGATCGGTGCAGCACACCTTTCCAGAAAGGAGGATACGAAATGATTACATTAACCCATTTTTTGGTCGTATCTGCCTGCCTTTTCTGCATAGGTCTTTATGCCGTTGTCGCAAAGAGAAATGCCATCATGATCCTTGTTGGGATTGAATTTATCATAAACGCCGCCATCTTAAATCTGGTGGCATTTGGCCGATATGATAAGGTGAACTATGGCGGACAGATCTTTGCGCTGTTTGCTATTGTACTGGCCGCAGCAGCGGTGGCGGTTGGACTAGCCATTATCTTAAACCTGTATAGGAATTATAAGAGCATTAACCCTGATAACATAACTGATTTAAGAGACTGATGGGCGATTTACTGAACATATCACCTGTCTTAGGAAGTATACTGGTTGTACTTCTCCCCTTTGTTGCATTCTTGATCCAAGCAATACTTGGCAAAAGAGACCAATCTGGCAACATCTCTTTGGTCGCTATCATATTAAGTACCCTTTTGAACTTCATATTCGTGTTTTCTGAAGTCTGGTATAGCGAACCTATAGCCGCTAATTACGCTTGGTTTACCATCGGTAAGAACAGCTTCCAAATTGGGGTATTGCTAAATAACCTCAGTGTTTTGATGCAATTGATCGTTTGTGTGATTGCATTACCTGTTCATATCTATTCGAGAGCCTATATGAAAGGCGATCCGGGAATCCATCGGTATTGGATGTACCTAAGCCTTTTCTGCTTTGCGATGTTAGGCCTGAGCATTTCCAACAACCTGTTTATGATGTATATCTTCTGGGAGCTGGTTGGATTTGCGTCCTATCTCTTGATTGGATTTTGGTTTACCAAGGAGTCCGCGGTTCAAGCCAACAAAAAGGCGTTTATCATCAACCGGATTGGAGATTTGGGCTTTTTATTAGGGATAGCATCCGTTTATAGTATGTATGGAAGCCTGAACTTGGTAGAGCTTTTTGGAAAAGAAGGGCTATTCTATGAAACGGCACAAGCTTCGGAAGGCTGGATGACCTTTACAGGGATCTGTTTCTTTGTAGGGGCGATGGCTAAATCTGCACAATTCCCTTTGCATGTATGGCTGCCGGATGCGATGGAAGGACCAACAGCAGTATCTTCGCTGATCCATGCTGCGACCATGGTAGCTGCTGGGGTATTCCTGATCTGTACCGTATTTCCATTATTCAATGAAACAGCCTTACTGTTTATCGCCATTATTGGCTCTATTACGGCATTTATTGCCGCTATCTTTGCCCTAGGCCAGCGCGATATCAAGAGGATTTTGGCATTCTCCACGATCTCTCAATTAGGTTTTATGGTGGTGGCGGTTGGAGTTGGCGCATGGGATGCAGCCATGTTCCATTTAGCGACCCATGCCTTTTTCAAATGTTTACTATTCCTTTCCGCTGGAGCCGTAATCCATGAAATGGCGCATCTAAAAGAAAAGAACAATCTTGATATTGACCCTCAGGACATAAATAACATGGGCGGATTGAGGAAATGGATGCCGAAAACATTTATCCTGATGAGCATAGCCTCGTTGGCATTGGCAGGCTTTCCATTGACATCTGGATTTTTATCTAAGGATGCCATCCTGATCTCCACCTATGAATGGGCAATACATCATGGCGCTTTATGTTTATTGATACCCATAAGTTTGACCTTGGTCAGTATCTTAACGGCTTTTTATATAGGAAGATTGATCTTTAAGGTCTTTTTTGGCGAATTCAGGATCAAACTTGAGCATACTCACATTCATGAAGCCAGCAATAGCATGCTCGGACCGATGATCTTTTTAGGAATCTGTTCCTTGTTTGTGGTTTTTTCATGGAATCCGCTCGCCTATCACCATTCCTTTATTTTAGGCGGTTTTAATGTGCAATATCCATTTACTGAAATACATTCCTTGCATTTGATATTACCCATTGTCCTGACCCTTGGTTCTGCAATTTCTTGGGCAATAGGTTGGAATTGGTATGTAATGAATAAATATCCTTTGCAAGCAGGCAATCCTTGGATTGCATTCTCCTTAAACCAAGGCTATCTCAATGAGGTTTACCAAAAGCTTTTTGTAAACAGCACCTTGCGTTTGAGCAACGGATTATATTGGTTTGACAAGTATATTGTGGATGGTTTGGTGAATAGCCTTGCCACAGTTACAAGAGGATTGGCAAATTTCAGTGCCTGGTTAGACAAATATCTGGTCGATGGTCTGGTGAATAGCATTGGGGGAACGACCTATTATATTGGCCATCTATTGAGATGGGTGCAAAACGGGAGGCTTCAAAACTATTTGGGTTTTGCCTTTACGGTATTATTAATTGGAATAATTTATTTGATAATAAAATAAGATGGGTGCATTATCCTTACTTATATTTCTGCCTTTGATTGCTGTTGTAGGCATTCTGTTACTTCCAAACCGGATGGGACAGAGCTACAAATATCTATCCTTAGTGGTTACATTGATCCAATTTGGATTGGCAGGATATTTATATGCTAACTTTCAAGGTTCGACAGGTGGATTTAATGATGTTGCTTCCTATCAATATGTGGAGCAGCTTCCTTGGATCAGGTTGGACCTGGGCTCCATAGGTAAATTAGAGATCGATTATTTTCTTGGAGTCGATGGCTTCTCCTTACCATTATTGCTTTTGAGTGCCTTTGTCATGTTAATGGCGGTAGGTGCCTCTTGGAATATGGAAAAGAGTAAAAAGGGTTATTTTGCGCTGTTAATGCTATTGAATACAGCAGTAATGGGCATATTCTGTGCTTTGGATTTCTTCCTGTTCTATGTATTTTATGAAGTCATGTTGCTACCCTTATACTTTTTGATCGGTATTTGGGGAGGAGCACGAAGGGAATATGCTGCTATTAAATTCTTTATATACACCCTATTTGGGTCGGTATTTATGCTTTTGGTGATTGTTGGACTTTATTTTTCAGTTCAAAATCCACAAACCGGAGCACATACTTTCAATATGTTGTATATGATGAACCCGGAGAATTATATTCCAGGCTCATTCTTTGACTTTTTAGGAAATGCCAATGAGATATTAGGTATTCCGGCCAGAATGATAGGGTTTATCGTACTTTTCATTGCATTTGCGATCAAGATTCCAATTGTTCCATTACATACCTGGCTACCAGATGCGCACGTAGAGGCCCCTACCCCTGTTTCTATTATTCTAGCGGGTATCCTACTAAAGATTGGTGGCTATGGGATCATCCGTATCTGTATGGGAATCTTCCCTGATGCGATGGCCGATGCGAACTGGTGGTTAGGGTTGATAGCTGTGGTATCCATTATTTATGGTGCATTGAATGCTTTGGCTCAAACCGATCTAAAGCGATTGATTGCTTATTCTTCAGTATCCCACATGGGTTTTGTACTATTGGGTATTTCATCCTTGACAGCAGAAGGTGTTTCAGGGGCAATGTTCCAGATGTTGAGCCACGGTTTCTTGTCAGCAGCATTATTCTTTTTGGTTGGTGTTCTATATGACCGGGTTCACGATCGATATATCTATAATTTTAGAGGATTGGCGAGCATCATGCCAAAATATACGGCCTATGTTGCCATTGCTTTCTTTGCTTCATTAGGCCTTCCCGGGTTTTCCGCATTTATTGGAGAGGCTTTTGTGATCATCGGAACATTCAACGCGGAAAGCATGCAAACAGGTATTCCACGTTGGATGGCGATATTTGGGTCCTTAGGTATCCTCATGAGTGCGGTCTATTTTTTATGGACCTTGCAGCGCATGTTTTTCGGACAGACCCGTTTGAAAGGCGGTGAAGAATGGGCAGCAGAATTAAAAGATTTAAACAACAGGGAGCAGATCATTCTATTCCCAACCTTGGCATTGGCTTTAATCTTGGGAGTCATGCCTTCCCTAGTATTTGGAGTATTGAACAACTCTGTATTGAGTTTATTGGATTTGGTAACAGCTTATTTGTAGGGTTAAGATAGATGAACGAGTTTGCATTGCAGGTTTCAGACCATATAGATCAGATCATTCGATCGATACCTTTGTTCAAAGTAGAACTGAGTATGTCCATTGGATTTCTGCTCAGTATAGCCTGTACGCTAGTATTTGATAAATACTGGAAGCAGTCTTCGTTTTTTATCAGCATCTTAACGATCATTTCCTCTTTTGCCATTCTTTTGACCCAATATGATTATGCGAATTTTGGGTTCTATGGTATGTTGACCCTCGATAAGACTTCTTTTTATGCCAGGGCATTTATTGCCTTAGGTTTATTGGTCTCAGCCGTTTTCCTTCAACAGCATTTTGCACATAAGGAATTCAAAAAAAGAAAGGGCGATATCTACAGCATTCTTTTGGCGGCAGGGATAGGCATGAACCTGTTTTCCATGACGACCCATTGGTTGATGGCTTTTATTGCCATTGAGATGGTATCCATCAGTTCCTATATCATGGTTGGATATTTCTCGGAAAACAAGAAACAATCTGAGGCTGCAATGAAATATGCTTTATTTGGATCGGCTTGTTCTGCAGTGATGTTATATGGGCTTTCATTGATTTATGGCTTTACAGGGGATTTGAATTTTGCCAGTCCTAGGCATATTCAAGGTTTGATTGCTGCGCCTGAGGTGATGAGTAGCATTGCCATCCTCTTTGTATTTACAGGGATTGGTTTCAAATTGAGTTTTGTTCCTTTTCACTTATGGGCACCGGATGTTTATGAGGGCGCTCCTACCCCAGTAACGGCATTTCTGTCTACAGTACCCAAGATCGCAGCCATTGTCTTGATGAGCAGATTGGCAGCGGCCTGGATCAGTACCCCATTTTATTTTAGTGAACTGACCTTTATGTTTGTTTCCATTGTGGCAATCATCACGATGCTCTTTGGTAACTTGATCGCCTTAAGGCAGACCGATATGAAACGATTGATGGCTTATTCCTCCATCGGGCATACCGGTTTCCTTTTGATGGCCATTATCGGCTATGTAAATGGCCAACAGGATATTCTTTTCTTCTATATTTTCATATATGTGCTGATGAATTTGGCAAGTTTTGCATTCATCGACGTCCTGGAACAGAAGCTGGGCAGCAGCAATCTACAGGCTTATATCGGTCAAGGAAAGAAACTACCATTAATATTTACCTGTTTCTCCATAGTAGGTATATCGTTGATCGGAATACCTCCAACGGCAGGCTTTGTTGGAAAACTATTGGTCTTCACCAGTATTTTTGAAATCTACCAATCTGGGGGTGACCTTATCTTCTTGTGGCTCTTGATTATCGGCGCCCTGACTTCCGTAATCTCCCTGTTTTATTACTTCAAAATCCCTTTGTATTCCTTCCTTAAAACCAATAAAGAGGAAGTAATCATAGCTAAAGACAACAACATCTCCGTTATGTTGGTTATTGGGGTTGTTTTGACCATCCTTGTAGTGATATTTGGGCTGTTCCCAGGGGTAATCTTGAGATAGAGTATTTAGTATTTAGTATTTAGACCTTAATGGTCTTGAAATGCTGAAGTTGTTTTTTTCAAAAAGGGAAATTTCCTTTCCTATTATATTAGCTTTTCGGCTCAAATAATAGACATTTGATGAAAATGTGATAAGTATAAAAACGGTCAATCCTATTTAGGGGGTCCACAAAATACTAATTACTAAATACTACGAATTAAAGTCCGTTATACCAGTTCTAAATACTAAATACTAATTACTAACTACTACAAATTAAAGGTCGATAAACCGGTTCTAAATACTAAATACTAAATACTAACTACTATATTTGTACATGATATCTTCAGCAGCAAACAAAATTTTTCAGAAGGTAATTGAAGATTACCATGTTTATGATAAGATTGATCAGCCGATCGAGAATCCCTATGGTCGCGAGACTTTAGAGCATTTATTGTATTTGAAATGTTGGATTGATACGGCGCAATGGCATATGGAGGATGTAATCCGTAATCCTAATATTGATCCGCGTGAAGGTCTGTATTGGAAGAGAAGAATCGACAGGCAAAATCAGGAGCGCACGGATACCGTTGAATTTATCGACAGTTATTATCTTCAGAAATTTGCGGATGTGGTTGCGCTAGCTGATGCGAAGATCAATTCGGAAAGTCCAGCATGGGCAATTGACAGATTATCGATCTTAGCACTGAAGATCTACCATATGGAACAGGAAACCTTACGTACCGATGTTTCTAAGGCACATCAAGATGCTTGTCAGCAAAAGTTAACAGTGCTGTTGGAGCAACGCAAGGATCTTTCCCAGAGTATTGATGAATTGCTTGCAGACATTGAAGCTGGAAAAAAATTCATGAAGGTGTACAAGCAAATGAAGATGTACAACGACCCGAACTTAAATCCTGTACTTTACGGGGCTCAAAAATAATTTCCTGAGATGAAGCGAATCTTGGTCACTAGATTTTCTGCAATGGGTGATGTCGCCATGGTTGCTTCGGTATTAAGGGAATTCCAAGAACAACATACGGACACTGAAATCATTATGGTTTCACGTCCGTTTTTTTCTGCTTTTTTCGATGGAATACCGCGCTTGATCTTTCACCCTATCGAACCCAAGAGAAATCATAATGGAATATCTGGTTTAATAAAGCTATTCAAGGAACTGAAAAAGTACAAGGCAAAACAGATTGCTGACCTGCATAATAACATCAGGTCAAGGTTTTTGGACGTCCTTTTTCGGACTGCAGGGCATCAGGTTCAAATCCTAGATAAAGGCAGGCCAGAAAAGAAAGCTTTAACACGTACCAAGGACAAGGTTTTTAAGCCTTTGAAACTGACTACAGAGCGATACGCCGATGTTTTCAGGAAATTGGGATATACCCTACAATTGAACCATCAATTGGAAAAGCAACATCGACTGATTCCTCAGGGAATGATGCCAATTCTGGCTTCAAATGCAAAAAAAGTTGGCATATCGGCTTTTGCTCAACATCCCTATAAAGTTCTTCCAACAGAAAAAATGACGGAGGTAATCCATACCTTATCAGATCTAGGGGTTCAGGTTGTGCTTTTTGGAGGTGGAGCAAAAGAGAAAGAGATTACGGAGAACTGGGAAAAACAGTTCCCCAATGTGCATTCTGTTGTAGGAAAATATAATTTAAGTCAGGAGTTGGATATCATTGCCCATCTTGATCTGATGGTCAGCATGGACAGCTCAGGCATGCACATGGCTTCCCTAATGGGTATTCCTTGTGTATCAGTTTGGGGAGCAACTCATCCTTATGCTGGATTTTTGGGATATGGTCAGTCGATGGAAGATTGTGTTCAGGTGGAACATCCCAATAGACCGAATTCTGTTTATGGCAATAAATCCTGTCTTTGTGATAGCGTAGAGGCAATTGATTTAGTAAGTAGCGAAATGCTTGTCGAGAGGATAAAAAAACACTTATTTTAATTAAATTCACGAAATTAATTACCTGAAAAAGAAATTCTGAATGTTGACAATAGGATTTGACGCCAAAAGATATTTCCTAAACTATACTGGCCTTGGTAATTACAGCAGGGATTTAATCAGGATACTTGAAAAACACTATCCTGAGAATAATTATATTAAATACACGCCAAAACTTGGGGATAACCTAACGTCCAACCAATTGGCTGATAAAAAAATTCAATTACCTACTTCCAAGATTTCGAAAATGCTTCCCATGGTATGGAGAAATTGGAACATTATTTCTGATCTAAAGCGGGATAAGGTTGAAATCTACCATGGATTATCTGGTGAAATCCCCATTGGACTGCAAAAGGCAGGAATTAAATCAGTCGTAACCATTCATGATTTAATCTTTTTACGATATCCGGAATTATACCGCGCAGTGGATAGATGGATTTATGATAAAAAGGCGAAATATGCCGTTGAAAATGCCGATCGAATCATAGCCATCAGTGAACAGACTAAACAGGACCTGATGTCATACTACCAGGTTCCCGAAGATAAAATATCGGTGATCTACCAGGTGAGCCATCCTGCATTTAAAACTGAAAAGACTGAGGAGGAAAAAGAAAGAATTCGATTAAAATATAACCTCCCAAGAGATTTTGTATTGAATGTTGGTTCTATTGAACCCAGAAAAAATGCATTTCAAATTGTAAAGGCCATTGAAGTATTGGATATTCCATTGGTAATAATTGGGAAAGAAACCCCTTACACGCAGAGCATAAAGGAATATATCGCTTCAAAAGGGATGGAGAAGCAAGTTGTTTTTATGAAAGGCTTGAGTATGGATGAATTGGCCACGATTTACGCCATGGCTAATATTTTCATCTATCCTTCCAAATTTGAAGGATTCGGCATTCCAATCATTGAGGCGCTCTACTCAGGCACTCCAGTTATAACGACCAATTCAGGCGTATTTCCAGAAGCAGCAGGACCTTTCTCGAACTATATTGATCCTGAAAATGTTGCAGAAATACGAAAAAGCATTCAATTGATCCTATCTGATCCCGAATTAGCAAGCAACATGGCCGTAAAAGGGCGAGAATATGCCCAGCGGTTTAATGATGAAATCATTGCCCAGCAAATCATGGGGCTGTATCATCAATTAGTTTAGCTTTTCGGAAGATCGATTTTTTGGTAGGGCGCAATATCCAGGACATATCTGATCCAGTTTTCAAAGGAGTATTTGTGTTTGATGTCTTCTGGTAATGGCTCGTATGGAGAATTGATAAATTCTTTTAAACCGTCAAAATTGTCCCCCTGTAGAAGGAAAAAGTTTGAAGGATTATAGAATTCATATTTTTTTATTTCTGGATTGTCTAGTATTAGTTTTTTATCATTCCCGATTGCCTCGAAAACCCTAAAGGACAAACCTTTGTGTACATCGTGCAATAGATCAACCATAATCCTAGACCTGTTCACTAAATCTAGGTTTTCCTCATAAGAGACATAATTCTTTGTCAATTCAAAAGATCTATCGCCATATTTCTTTTGAATCTTCTCTTTATCAGAATGGACCTTGATCACGGAATTAGAATGGATGTTTTTCAGATAGTCACTTAATTTTTCAAGTTTATTAATCCTAGACCGCACATAATTCCCTAAATAATAAACATCGATATCCTTTTCAACATGGGGATTATTGCTATTGAGGTAAAAATTGCTGGCAGATTGCACGGATGGAAAATCCAGATCTGAAGGGTCAAAGACGAAAAATCGGTCGAACTCGGGAATTAAATCTTTTATCCCTGGAAAGCGATCTAATCCATCCCATTGGTAACCAACCAAGACCTTACTTTTTTCCTTGATCTTCTTAACGATATCCAAAGGGTAATAATCTGCTCGAAACATCAGGCAGTAATCAACGACCTCGTTCAATTCTTCTACGGCTTTGGTTATCCCTTGGCCAGTATCACGGTATTTTAAATAGGGCTTGTATTTCCTGTCATTGAAAAAGACCTTCCTCAAGAAGTTAATGGTTCTATCAGTAAGGTTTTTATACTTAAATTTTCCAGTAAAAGGAATACCAATGACGCGAAACCCAAATAATTCCAATTGCTGTTTCACGGAGTGGTATAGGAACCAATCTGGCATTGCCAATAAAATAGTTTTTCCTTCTCCAAAATTTACTTGACTCATTTAAGCTAATTCTTTATAAATTTCCCAATAGGCTTCAGCTGCTTTTTTCCAGCTAAACATTTTACTTCTTTCCACTACTGCAAGTTCCATTTCCTTTGAAAACTGGAAAGAACATAATTCCTTTCCGTATTCAATTAAATAATCCTTTTCAAAGGAATCAAGATATCGTACTACATTTCCTCCAATCTCTGGAAGACTGGTGGAGTTTGATAAAATGATGTCCTTGCCAAAACTCATCGCCTCCACGACAGGCAATCCAAAGCCTTCCGTTTTTGAAGGGAAGCAAAAATATCTACAATTCTTTAAAAGGTAAACTTTTTCTCCCTCACTTATTGCTCCAATAAAATAAATCCTATCCATCACTCCCAGTTCCTTACCCAATTCAAGGATTTTCTTTTGATAGGTTTTGTCGAAGATCTCTCCCGCTATGACTAAGTTAAAATCATTCTTCACCAACAGATAGACTAAGCTTTCGATGTTTTTTTTCGGCAAAATTGCCCCTATGAAAAACAAATATGGAACCGATAAGTCCAAAAGTGGAAAGTTGACTGCTGTTGGGCTAACTGCTGGGTTAATATTATTGCCATTGTAAATTACGGAACAAGGTTTATTCCGCATATTTATATACTCCATAACTTCCTGTTTCACATATTCTGAAATGCAGACAATTTCATCGGATTGATCGACATTGGATTGAACCTTGGCAAGGTATTTCCTTTGCTTATCCTTAGGTTTTTCTCGTAAAAAATTCAGATCATGGATTGTCAGGACCTTGGCTATCTTTTTGTTCCTTGGTAGATAGTCGGTCATTTGGTTGCTGCCATGCCAAACATTTAGATCAACCTGGAAAGACTGGATATACTTATGGATCGGCTTGCTGTTTATGTAGTTAGGGGCTCCCTTCAAGATTTGGCTGTTTTGGGGAGCATAAAAATACAGTTTTAGGGTAGGGTCGGAATCAGCGATATCAATTAAGGCATTTCCCAATTGAAGGCAAAAGTGAAAAAGTCCAACGTTTCTATATTTTAAACGTTCGACGTCGAAACAAACATTTGCAGGTTGTTCTGGGATCATCATCAAACATAAAAAATATTCACAGGAATTTGATGGTTTAGCATTTAAAATCGACTAGTTCTGTAGCATTTTTATTATAAATTTCGTCTAAAATTTACTTACGGTTAGATTTTTGATAGCTATTATAAAATACTTTACAATACTTAAATGGGTTTATCTAAGCAGATCAGATTATATTTCGAAAAAAAGAAACGACTAAAGAATACAATCAATGACTTTACAATAAATGTTCAAGAGCCTGATTTAGTTAAAGAAACCCTTGTTTTTCCTGAAACAAAACAGCCCTTAGTTTCTATAATCATTCCATATTATAACATGGAAGCGACCACTAGAGCCTGCATAAAATCCATACATTCAAATTTACCCGAGAATAGCTTCGAACTCCTTTTAATCAATGATTGCAGCAAGGATGCCATCGATTTTTCGGATATTGAAAACACAGTTCAAATAACCAATGATACCAATTTAGGTTTTTTGGAGAGTGTAAATAAAGGTATTAGGACAGCAAAAGGCGATTTCATCTATTTATTAAACAATGATACCCTCGTGCATAAAGGTTTTTTAGATGAATTGGTCAATGTATTCAACACGAAGGAGGATGCTGGAGCAGTGGGATCTATGATCTTGAATACCGATGGTTCCCTTCAGGAAGCTGGTTCGCTTTTTTTAAGTGCGGACAGAATCCATCAAGTCAATAATGTTCCTGCCTATTTCCCAGAAGTAAATTATGTGTATGAGGTGGATTATGCCTCAGGATGCAGTCTACTCTTCAGGAAAACGGATGATCTAGGAAATCTCAATCTATTAGACCCTGTTTATAAACCTGCATATTTTGAAGAAACGGACCTTTGTTTTCGAATAAGATATGACCAAGGGAAGAAAATATACTTCAGCCCTTTTTCAAAAGTGATTCATTTTGACGGACTGACCTATAAGAATAAAAGTCAAGAGAAAGCGCTTCAAAAAGAAATGATCTTTAAGAAAAACAAGGAAATATTTTATTCTCGCTGGGGAAAATATCTTGATAAAATAAAGTCTAATACCGTCGAAGAAAGAAAGTTGGAAATCAATAACAACAAACAGATAATTTTCTTTCACGACCAAATGCCTAAAGTTGACAATAATTCAGGAGAGATACGGTTTACAGAGATCATGAAGGAATTTTGTGAACTGGGCTATCAAGTCAACTTGATTACAACACAGAACAAATATGAGAATGATTCAAATGAGTTTTACCAAAAGTTAGGGATTTGCGTGGTTTATGAGCATCATGCTAAAAATGATGTGGTCCAATTTTTAAAAAGAAGTGTTTTCCATCAGCCGATCGTATGGTTTCATACCGCAATCAGTTTTAATAAATATTACAAAACTGCCCAAAAGTTCATTCCAGATTCAAAAGTAATCTTTGATATGGTAGACATCCATCATTTGAGGTTTAAAAGGGCATTAGAGTTTGAGGAAAACAATAAAGAACTCCAAAAATTATATAAAAAATTCTATCAGTACGAATTGGAAGCTGCAGAAAAGGCTGATATAGTCATTCCTATATCTGAACAGGAAAAGGTTTATATGGGTAAACTCTGTGATAACAAAAAACTTCATGTAATTTCAAATATCCATTACCCAAGGATCAAGAAGGAAGAAATACCGCGCTTTCAAGACCGTTCAGGAATCCTTTTTGTTGGCTCTAAACATACCCCAAATATCGATGCTGTAAATTACCTGATTGATGAAATCATGCCTGAGGTTTGGAAAGTCAATCCCGCAATAAAATTACATGTAGTAGGAGACTTAGATGAACATATTGATGAAGAAAAGAAAACCTTAAAAAATGTTGTTTTCCATGGTTTCGTTGAAGATATAGAACCTTTTTACCTCAACACGAAGTACATGATCGCTCCACTTCGTTATGGCGCAGGTGTAAAAGGAAAAATAGGCCAAGCCTTTGAATATTATTTACCAGTAATCACCAACAAGATTGGGGCTGAGGGAATGAATCTTCAGGATGGTATCAATATCCTCGACGCCAATACGACAGATAAATTCGCTGAGCAAATTTTGCGTTTGGACAATGATGAAGTGCTTTGGAAAAAACTGCAAGATAATTCTGAGAAAAGCTTAAGGCCATTTTCTGTTGAAAAGCTTAAAGGCAGCATACAATTCATTGAGAATTACAGAGTTTAGAAGTAATACTTAACAATTTCAGAACGATTTGTTAATTATTATTTCTTTATCTTGGTGTTTTAACTAGGTATTCAAAACATGAAAACATTATATCTTATCAGGCACGCCAAAGCTGAAGAACACTCTTTTTCAAAAGATGATTTTTATAGAGACCTACAAAAAAAGGGCAGAGAAAGAGCGGAAAGGATTGCTCAAAAGCTAAAAGACTCTCTTAAAATAGATGAAAAGACCCTTGTCATCTCATCCTCTGCAAATCGTGCCATCCAAACAGCAGAATTATTCTGTGAAGTGCTTGGTTACCCTCAAGAATCCATCCATCAGACGAGAGATATTTATGAGGCCCATTTTATGGATATCCTAAAAGTGATCAATAGCGTTCCGGAAGAATATGATACCTTGTTGATATTTGGTCATAACCCAGGGCTTTCTAACCTGACCAATTATTTGAGCCATTCTGAGATTGAGCTGGCTACGTCCAATGTATCAATTTTACAGCTTGAGGGTGATCTGACCTTTGAAATGTTAGGAGGAGGAACTGCCAACCTAATAGGATTATTAAAATAATAGTTTTTACCTTCGTATGTTATGGCAAACAAACTACAAGGTGAAAGTTCCCCATATTTAAAGCAACATGAACATAATCCTGTTCATTGGTTTCCATGGGGTGAAGAAGCATTAAATAAGGCAAAAGAAGAGAACAAGTTAATCATCGTTAGCATTGGCTATTCGGCTTGTCACTGGTGCCATGTAATGGAACGCGAGAGCTTCGAAAATGAGGCCGTCGCGCAAACCATGAATAAGTTTTTTGTTTGCATTAAGGTGGATCGAGAAGAACGTCCCGACATTGATCAGATCTATATGATAGCGGTTCAATTAATGACTAATTCTGGTGGTTGGCCCCTGAACTGTATCTGTCTCCCAGACGGTAGACCAATTTATGGCGGAACTTATTTTAAGCCTAATGATTGGCAACAGATTCTGCTTCAGATTGCGCAAATGTGGGAGGAAAAACCGGAAGTCGCCATAGATTATGCTGAAAAACTAACCCAAGGCATCCAACAAGCTGAAAAGCTACCCATACAGAACATTCCTGAACAATACACCCTAAGTGATATCCTCCAAGTCGTAGAACCGTGGAAGGAGCAATTTGATGGTAAAAACGGTGGTTATAATCGTGCTCCTAAATTTCCTCTCCCCAATAACTGGGTCTTTTTCTTACGTTATGGCTTCTTGAACCATGATCAAGGGGTTGTAGACCATGTTCATTTTACATTAGAAAAAATGGCAAATGGGGGCATATATGATCAGGTTGGGGGTGGTTTTGCCCGCTATTCTGTGGATGGGAAATGGCATGTTCCCCATTTTGAAAAAATGCTCTATGATAATGGTCAGTTATTGAGTCTCTATAGTGAAGCTTATCAAAACAGACCCCAAATATTATATAAAAACATTGTTGAAGAAACCATAGCTTGGGCTGAACGCGAAATGTTGGACCCAAATGGAGGTTTCTATTCTGCACTGGATGCTGATTCAGAAGGTGTAGAAGGTAAATTCTATACTTTCGACTATGCAGAATTTAATATTTTGGGTGAAGATGCTGACCTCGCAAGAAACTACTTCAACATCAAAAAGAGTGGAAATTGGACTGAAGAACAAATCAACATTCCTTTTGTGAACCCCGAGGATAATCAACTCATCGAGGAAGCGGGTTACAGTGAGGATGAATGGCAGGAACACCTAAAAGAAATAAAAGCAAAACTCCTTCAATATAGAAGCAAGAGGATTAGACCAGGATTGGACCATAAACAGTTAACTACCTGGAATGCCTTGTTCATGAAAGGGTTAATTGACTCCTATAGGACCTTTGGTAATTCACATTTTTTAGAATTAGCAGAAGGGATTGCAAACTTTATCGAAGAGCATTGTTGCCAAAATGGCAGACTTCTTCATCAGCCGTCAGACCACAACAGAACAATTTTAGGATTTCTAGATGATTATGCATTTACCATTGAAGCTTATATAGCTTTATACGAGGCAACCTTTAAGGAAATGTGGCTTGAGCGTGCAAAATCTTACCTAGAAATAGCGATATCCCAGTTTTTTGACGAGAATGAAACTGTATTTTATTACAGCAGTAAGGACGCTGAAGTTCTGATCGCAAGAAAAAGTGAGATTATGGACAATGTAATTCCGGCATCCTCTTCAACAATAGTGCGTTCATTGTTCAAACTCGGCGTATTATTTGATAATAGTAGGTACACGGAAATTGCAGATCGAGTTTTTGCTAACGTTTTTCCTCATATTAAATCCTATGGTTCGGCCTATTCAAATTGGGCAATCCAACTCTTAGAACTCCACTTGGGAGTTTGGGAGATCGCAATCACGGGAGATCAAGGACAGGCTTGGCGAAAGGAATTAGATCAATATTACATCCCCAATAAAATCACTTTAGGGGGAACAAAAAGCAGTCTTCCTTTGTTAGAGCATAAAAACACAGTGGAAGACAAAGCATACCTTTGTCAGAAGAAAACCTGCAGCCTTCCACAATCGTCAATTAAGGATATTATAGAATTAATAAATAATAAACAGGGATAGATTCCCACAATCTAATCAGAATGGCAGTAGAAAACAACAATGTAGTAACATTGAATTACGTTCTTCACACAATTGAAGATAACGGTGAAAAAACATTTGTAGAGCAAACAACGACTGAGAATCCTTTAACATTTTTATATGGTGTAGGCATGATGCTTCCTAAATTCGAAGAAAACATCGCTGGTTTAGCTGCTGGTGACAAAAAATCATTCGAGTTAGAAGCTGTTGATGCTTATGGCGAACGCGATGATCGTGCAATTGCACAATTACCTGCTGATATGTTCAAAGAAACTGGACTTCCTCCAGTTGGTGAAGTTCTTCCATTGCAAGACAACCAAGGAAACCAATTCCGTGCTGTTGTTGTAGAAGTAACTCCAGATGCAGTTGTTGCTGACTTGAACCACCCAATGGCTGGTAAAAAATTAAACTTCGATATCGAAATCTTAGACACTCGCGAAGCTACTCCTGAAGAATTATCTCATGGACATGCTCACGGTGCTGATGGTAACGAAGGACACTAAGAAAATTTAACACAAAAAAAGGTCGCTGGGATTTATCTCAGCGACCTTTTTTTGCTTATATTAGTTAAAAGACCTAAGCCCTATGATTTGTCGAATTCCATTGATGCTCGTAATAAGCATCCTCTTTAACACTGCCTTTGCACAAAAAAATCAGACTAAGCCCAATATTATCCTCGTCTTTATGGATGACCTTGGATATGGTGACCTTGGAGTTACCGGAGCATTGGGATATCATACAACAGTATTGGACAGGATGGCAAACAATGGGATCCGTTTCACCAATTTCCTTGTTCCTCAAGCGGTCTGTTCAGCTTCTAGGTCAGCATTATTGACGGGCAACTATCCTAATCGAATGGGGATCAGTGGAGCATTTATGCCTTCTACTGGAGTAGGCTTGAACCCAGATGAGATCACGATGGCGGAAATGCTCAAGAGCAAAGGCTACAGCACACAGATCATCGGCAAATGGCACCTTGGAAGTGAACCTGAATTTCTTCCTACCAAACAAGGCTTTGATGCCTACTATGGAATCCCCTACTCCAACGATATGTGGCCAGTAGGCTTTGATGGTAAGCCAGCAAAACCTGATACCTATGTTTCAAAATACCCTGTATTACCTTTATTGAAGATAAAAACTGGACAAAGTATTCCAGATACGGTGTTGAAAATCAACAACCTCGAAGATCAAGCAGTATTGACAGAAAATTACACTAAACAGGCTCTAGACTTTATCAAGGCCAATAAAGACAATCCGTTCTTTTTGTATTTAGCCCATAGCATGACCCATGTGCCCATTGCTGCTTCGAAAAAATTCCGAGGAACTTCGGACCAAGGGTTATTTGGTGATGTCATGCACGAAATAGATGATTCCATGGGTCAGATTTTCCAAACCTTAAAATCAAATGGACTGAGCGACAATACGATTGTTATCTTCACGAGTGATAATGGTCCTTGGCTTAACTTCGGGAACCATAATGGTTCATCAGGAGGGTTTAGAGAAGGCAAAGGAGCCAGTTGGGAAGGCGGGCAGCGTGTTCCTTGCATCATCTATTGGCCAAACATGATTAAGGAAGGTCAGATCAACAACAACCTAACCTGTAGCATGGATATTTTTGCTACGGTTGCTGAGATCGTAAATTATAAAGACAATCCCAATCAGATTGATGGAATTAGCTTCTTAGCGCAGATCAAAGATCCTAAGGCAGAAGCTTCACGGAAATCCATGTACTATTATTACAACCAGAATGACCTGGAGGCTGTCCGTTTTGAGAATTGGAAGCTGGTCTTACCTCATAAATCCAGATCTTACGAAGGCATTCTTCCCGGAAATGATGGCTTTGGTGGCAATTACAAAGAACTAGAAATAAAAACCATGGAATTATACGACCTCCGTCGCGATCCTGGAGAAAGGTACAATGTCATCGAACAGAATCCAGAGGTATTAGAGAAATTACTCGAAATTGCTGATGAAGCCCGTAGAGATCTTGGAGACAACCTGACCAAGGCTGAAGGACAAAACCGAAGGCCTCTGGGCAGAATCCCTAAAAAATAAGAAATCTTATAGCTTGGTTGCTCTCAACATTTCACGTTTTCCGGGAGCACCAGGCGCTTTTTCAATACTAAAACCCAACGCTTTCATCGCTCGTTTTAAGTTGCCCGTAATGGCATAAGTCACAAAGACACCTCCCGGTTTTAGAAACTGACAAACATGAGCTAAAGTTTCAGGCGTCCACATTTCTGGCTGATGGATTTCTGCAAATGCATCAAAATAGACAACATCAAAAAGTTCATTACTATCAAAATCCATTACTTTCTGATGAGCAACTTGAACCTGCACAGCATCTAAAAGGTTGGTTTTTGAATTGATCGCATTTGGATATTTTTCAATAAAATTCTCCCAAACGATGTCAGCAATATATTGCCCATAATCAGACTGCTGAATCAATTCTTGGCTCAAAGGGAAAGCCTCAATGCCAACATAATCAAGGGAAATCTGATGCTGATGGCAATAATCTGCAGTCATCAAGAAATTTAAACCCGTCCCGAATCCAATTTCCAAGACAGAAGCCGAACCACTTGATTCCTTCTCCAACCAATAGCGTAACCCTGTATTCAAAAATACATGGACACTTTCTTGATGTGCGCCGTGTTTAGAATGGTAATGCTCTCCCACCTCCTCATGGTACAAAGTTTTTGAGCCATCTGCTGTTTTAACGAATTCCATTATATATTTTTGGCAAATCTAAAATAAAAACAACTATTTTAGCTTGAGCAAATTACTTAAATGAAAGAAATCCTAAAAAATTACGGAAGTATCATCTTACTTCTAATAGGTATTACTATTGGTAGTCTAATCGGAATATTCTTCCCTCAGGCAGTTGATATCCTTAAACCCATAGGTGATATTTTCTTAAACTTACTCTTTGTTTCCGTAATCCCACTCCTATTCTTTGCCATCTCATCTTCCATTGCCAATATTGAGGACAGTAACAAACTTGGAAAGACCATTGGGGTTATGACAGCGGTATTTATCGGAACGATTATCATCGCAGCCATAGCGACCATCGCAGGTCTTTGGGCATTTCCTGTCACTGCCATTTCTGATGGTTCGGCAGTCAATGAAGCCCTTTCCACCAATGCCGATGAAACATGGGGCGACCGAATTGTACGTTTTTTGAGTGTTGATGAGTTTGCCAACCTGCTTTCCCGAAAAAACATTTTGGCCTTTGTCATCTTTGCCCTTTTGGTCGGGACGGCAACCCGCAAATCTGGTGAGATGGGAAAACAGTTCACTGCCTTTCTGAATGCCGGAAACAAGGTCATGGAAAACCTTTTGATCTTGGTCATGAAAGCTGGACCTGTTGGTTTAGGCGCATATTTCGCCTATCAGGTAAAGACTTTAGGCCCTGAGCTCTTTGGATTCTATGCCAAGCCATTAGGGTTCTACTATGGATTTGGAGTCGTATTTTTTATCGTATTTTTCAGCCTTTATGCCTTTGTTGCAAAAGGTACATCGGGCGTAAAGTCTTATTGGAAACATAATATTTCACCATCATTAACAGCCATCAGTACCTGTAGTAGCTTGGCAACTTTGCCTGCAAACTTGATTGCTTCCAACAGGATTGGGATTCCAAAAGAAATATCTAGTATCGTGGTACCTTTGGGAAACACCCTTTACAAAAACGGATCCGCCATTTCATCTATCCTAAAGATCTATGTTGCTTTCTCCATCTTAGGATGGAATTTCTTTGAGCCAACCACTTTGATTACCGCAGTAGGCATCACCGTCTTGGTATCTATGGTTGCTGGTGGGATTCCCAATGGAGGATTTATCGGAGAAATGCTAATGATCTCCATCTATGGAATACCAAATGAAGCAGTACCATCTATTTTGATCATCGGCGCTTTGGTGGACCCATTAGCTACCGTCCTGAATGCAACAGGTGACACCGTCGCCGCGATGTTAGTCACCAGATTCTCAGGAGAAAAATTTAACCCAGAACAAGCTGAAGCTTAATAAATAAGGATAAAAGAATATAAGAAAGCTCATTCAAAAACATTAATTTGACTGAGCTTTCTTATTTGAATCACTTTTATTACAAAAGCCTGAAATTAGATTTTACTGGAAATCAAGAATCTAATACTCCCAACACATCCGCAAGTACTTACATTTAAGATACTTACAAAAAATAATGTAACTTAAATAGAAACATTCTAAATAACCCAATTTCATTGCTAAATTCATTCCTTGCACTACTATTTCGTAATTTTGCAGTTGGTTAATATTATATTCATATAGAGATGAAGAAAAGTTCGATCATTTTAATTGTAATTATAGCTATAGCTATTGCGATGATACTTGTGATCTATACCGATTCTAGTACATATTCAACATTTACTGAGGCGAGGGAAAAGAAGACAGAGATCTATGTAGTAGGTGTTTTGAATAAACAAAAAGATCTGCATTATGATCCTGTGAAGGATGCAAACCATTTCTCTTTTTACATGTTTGACAATGACAGTACAGAGTGTCAGGTAGTATTCAATGGTTCTAAACCTCAGGATATCGAGCGATCTGAACAAATTGTTTTGACCGGTAAAATGGAAGGTAATGTTTTCCATGCCAGCAAGATTTTGATGAAATGTCCTTCGAAATACAATCAGGATCAAATGGAGGTGATTGAAACATCATCTACCCCAGCAACAGCATCAGTCAATTAACAATTCAATACCTCAATATTCTATGGACGTAAATTACGTTGGAGAAAATCTACTTCCAGGTCAAATTGGACAGTTTTTCGTAGTCCTTTCTTTTGGAGCAGCATTATTATCCTTCATTTCCTATTTCTTTGCAACCAAATACCCTGAAGAAAAATCTTGGAAACAATTAGGGCGTATTGGCTTTTGGCTAAATGCCCTGTCAATCGTTGTCATTGGTGCCACCCTTTTTTATATCATTTACAATCACCTTTTCGTATATCACTATGCCTACGCGCATTCGTCGATGACCCTGCCTACCCATTATATCATTTCATCATTCTGGGAAGGACAAGAGGGAAGTTTCTGGTTATGGATGTTCTGGCAAGTGGTCATGGGATCAATCCTAGTATTCAAGGCGAAAAGCTGGGAAAGCCCGGTAATGACCTTCGTTATGCTATGTCAACTTTTCTTGGCGTCCATGCTTTTAGGTGTAGAGGTCTTCGGTTCCCGCATTGGTAGTTCACCATTTATTTTGCTTAGGGATGCCATGAACTGGCCTATCTTAAAGGATCCGAATTACCTAAGCATGATCAAGGATGGCCGTGGATTAAACCCATTGTTACAGAACTATTGGATGGTTATCCACCCTCCTACCTTATTCTTAGGCTTTGCATCTATGATCGTTCCTTTTGCTTACGCAGCTGCTGGACTTTGGCAAAAACGCTATAAAGAATGGATCAATCCAGGATTGCCTTGGGCATTATTCGCAGTAATGATCCTGGGCGCAGGTATCATCATGGGATCTTTCTGGGCATATGAAGCACTGAACTTTGGTGGCTTCTGGGCTTGGGACCCTGTTGAAAACGTATCGATCATTCCTTGGTTGACCTTGATTGCTGCCGTTCACGTCATGGTAGCTTATAAAAATACCGGACATGCTTACTTCACTGCCGTATTCTTGGCAATGATCAGCTTTGTCCTTGTAATCTATGCTTCGTATCTGACACGTAGCGGCATCTTGGGCGAAACATCGGTACACTCCTTCACCAGTTTAGGGATGTCCGGGCAGCTTATCATCTTCAACCTGATTTTCCTGATCATTATGATCGTGTTATTGGTTGCAAGAAGAAAAGAAATGCCAAGCACCAAGAAAGAAGAAGAAATATATTCACGCGAATTTTGGTTATTCATTGGTGCATTGGTCCTAACCGTTGCCTGTGTTCAGATGATCGCAACGACCTCCATTCCCGTATTCAATGCTTTGTTTGGAACAAAGGTAGCCCCTCCGGTAGACCCAATTCCTCACTATAACAAATGGCAAGGTGCATTTGCAGTTGTCGTTATGCTATTAACTGCATTTACACAATTCCTAAAATACAAACGTACCGATAGCAAGAAGTTCTGGGCAGCTACTTTGGCATCCTTTATCTTCGCTTTGGTCATTTCAGCAGCTATCGTTTACTTCACAAACATTTACACCAACATCATGTTCATCCTGATCACCTTTACTTCGGTGTTCGCAATCTTGGTGAACTTAAGGGTATTGGGTGATTCGTTCAAAGGTAAATGGCGACTGGCAGGATCAGCTGTATCCCATATTGGTTTTGGTCTTTTGCTGATTGGAGCTTTGATCGCTGCAGCTACCAACGAAGTGGTTTCTGTAAACAGCAGTAACTATATCGCCGTAGCAGGATTTGACCAAGTTGAAAAACCAGGAGACAACCTTTTCTTAACAGAAGGTGAACCTGTAGATATGGGAAAATACAAGATCACTTACATCGGTGACTCTGTTGCCAAACCGAACGTTTTTTACAAAATCAAATACGATGAAATAGACGAAGAGACTGGAAACATCAAAAACTCCTTTGTCTTAAAGCCTTTTGCGCAGAACAACCCGCAAATGGGTGGATTGATCGGAACTCCAGGAACTAAACATTTCCTTACCCATGACATCTATACGGTTATCACCGCAGCAGCTTCTGATTCCCAGAAACCAGCTGAACAGGATGCTCAGGAAGGAAGCGCTGGTTTTGAAGAGTATGAAGAACCTGCAACCTATGAGGTCAATGTTGGTGATACCCTTCGTTATAGAAATGGATTCTATGTAATCCAAGGTATCAACAAGGATGCTAAATTGGAAAACATGCCAAAAGCTGATGATGACATTTTGGTTGGATTAAAGATCAAGGTCATTGCTTCAGATGGCAAAGAATTCCCAGTAGAACCAATCTTTTTGATCAAAGGTGGCAATACCTTCGATTTCTATAAAGATGTCCCAGAACAAGGCCTAAGATTCAGATTTACGAAGATTATGCCGGAGAAGAACAAACTGGAATTAATGGCTTACCAAAAACCTCTTCCTGAAAAGAAATGGGTGGTATTCAAAGCCATCAAATTCCCTTATATCAACTTCTTCTGGTGTGGTACTATCGTCATGACCATTGGTTTTGGGATGGCCATTTATCGTAGGTTAAAAGACAATAAAATTAAAGAAGCTAAACAAGCAGCATAATGAATATCGTCCTCATCGGCAGTGGAAATATTGCGACCCACCTAGGGAAAGCATTCACTGATGCTGGACATCATGTTGCTCAAGTATATTCTAGAACATTAGCCAATGCCAATGCATTGGCTAATGTTTTATCCGCTCAAGCCATCGATAACTTAGCTCAACTGGATCCAAAGGCCGACCTCTATCTTTTGGCCGTTTCTGATTCAGCAATCGCTGAGCTTGCTCAAAACCTTCCGAATGATCTGGAAGGCATCATTGCCCATTGCTCTGGTGCCACTGATGTTGAAGTCCTCAAGGACTTTAAAAACCACGGAGTGATCTACCCTGTTCAAAGTTTTTCTAAGCACAAGGAATTAGCCCTGAACCATACCCCCATCGGCATTGAAGGAAACAATGAAAAATCCGATCAAGTACTCTTGCAACTAGCCAGAGAGATTTCAGATAATACATTCGCTTGCAATTCACAACAGAGACTTGCCCTGCATGTCTCCGCTGTTTTTGCCAATAACTTCAGCAACGCTCTTTTCCAGCTTTCCTTTGATCTGCTCAAAGAGCATAATTTACCCTTCGATCTCATCCGCCCGATCATCCAGGCAACGGCAGAAAAAGTGCAAAATCACGAACCTAGACAGGTTCAGACAGGACCTGCAGCAAGAAATGACAAAACAACCATGGTTACGCATTTCAACTTTCTTAGCCCCCATCCTGATTGGCAACTTATTTACCAAAAAATATCGGACCTTATTATTAAAACAAGAGAGAATAATTCAGAAAATTAACAATTCAATAAATCTTTAAACTTCTTACTAATTTTTTCATAATACCCTCTGAACTTGCTAATTTTGCATGCAAATAACCGGTTATAGGGTTCTCGTTCCGTTTATGGCACATTTATGGCGGAACCTAGACTGTGGTAATAAATTATAATAAGTTTAGCATAATAATTTCATCATGCAGGTAAGAAAACTCATCCTAGGGATCATTATTTTAGTAAACCTAATAATTATCTCTTTTGGTGTCATCTTTACTCCAAAATGGTTTTGGTTGTTACTGATTCCATTCCCGCTCTTAATCATCGCCCTATATCACAGTTTCCAAACGAAACATGCGATCTTAAGAAACTATCCCGTGGTTGGATACTTCCGTTATTTCTTGGAGTCCATCCGCCCAGAATTAAGACAGTACTTCTGGGAGTCTGATACAGATGGTAGACCTTTCAACAGACGTCAGCGTTCAATCGTTTATCAACGTGCGAAAAACCAACGTGAAACGGTTGCCTTCGGTATGCAAAGCGACCCGCAGGCTGTAGGAAACGAATGGGCTGCCCACAGTATCTTCCCTGTTCATATCGAGGATCATAATTTGCGTACTACAGTAGGTAATGCTGCCTGTAAGCAACCTTATAGCTTAAGTGTGTTCAACATCTCCGCAATGAGTTACGGTGCATTGAGCCGCACTGCGATTACTGCGTTAAATAAAGGTGCTGCTTTGCAAAACTTTGCCCACAATACCGGTGAAGGTGGTATTTCACAATACCATATCAATGGTGGTGACCTGATTTGGCAAGTGGGTACCGGTTACTTCGGCTGTAGGGATGAAAATGGTTACTTTGAACCAAACCTGTTCCGTGAAAAATCGACACGCCCTTATGTGAAAATGATCGAATTGAAACTATCTCAAGGTGCTAAGCCTGGTCATGGAGGTATCCTTCCGGCTGCAAAAAACACCCCTGAGGTTGCTGCAATCCGTCACGTTGTTCCGGGTACCGATGTTATGTCTCCTCCGGCACACAGTTCATTCAAAACTCCAGTAGAGATGATGAACTTCGTCCAAAAGCTGCGTGAACTTTCTGATTACAAACCTGTAGGGTTCAAACTTTGTATCGGTGATAAACAAGAGTTCATCGAAATCTGCCAGGCGATGCAAGAAACCCAGATCATGCCTGACTTCATCTCTATCGATGGATCAGAAGGTGGTACCGGTGCTGCTCCTTTGGAATTCACGGACAACTTGGGTATGCCGCTTTACGATGCCTTGGCTTTCGTAACTACGACCTTGATCAACTTCGGATTAAAGAAACATATCAAGATCATCGTTTCAAGTAGAATCGTTACGGGGTTTGATATCCTGAAAGTGATCGCTTTAGGTGCAGATGCATGCTATAGCGCACGTGGAATGATGTTCGCATTAGGCTGTATCCAAGCCCTGAAATGTAATGAAGACGTATGTCCGGTAGGTGTTGCAACTCAACAGCCACACCTTTACAAAGGATTGGACGTAGAAGATAAATATGTGCGTGTAGCACAGTTCCACCGTAACACATTACGTGCTACCGTAGAAATCATGGAAGCCTGTGGTTTCAATAGCCTCGATGAGGTCAATGCCGACAAATTCTTCCGCAAGGTCGATAGTCAGAATACCCTAAGCTTCCAAGATATATACTTTAAGAATACAGGTAAATTGGTAAACAACCGCAGCGACTTCGCTCCGGAAGTATTTGATTAAGCCAATCTTACTTCAAGTTATTAAAAACTATCTCTAAAAGCTGTTGGGCCTGTTTCATAGAGTTTCTATCAACACCCGCCATAGCTTCAGAGATAGTTTTTTCTGCTTGTTGCATACACTTATCCTTGATTTTATGGCCCTGTGCCGTTAGATAGATCTGGTTTGCCCGTTTGTCCCCAGAACTGCTCACCCGCACCAATAACTTCTGTTTTTCTAGATTGGAAATCAAACGCGATACACTGGGCTTGTCGCGAAAGGTCAGCTTGGCAATCTCCTGTTGGCTCAATCCCTCCGATTCCCATAGGAAATAAAGGACGCTCCATTGCTCCGCTGTAATATGAAGTCCACTATCCTTAAAGTTCCTTTGCAACCGTCTGCCGATTGCTGTCGAAACTCTCCCCGTTAAGAATGAATAGAATTCATTGGCATAATAAGTCTCATTTGTGATCATATCAGGTTAATTTGGTAATAAAGTTGTTGATGCAATTAAATGATTAATTGCTGTAAATGCAAATTATTTATCTATGTTAAATAATTTCAATGAAAAATTTAGCTATTTTTATAGATATGGATAATCCTATTTTAATCATTCTTATCGTTATCGGAAGTGTAATCTACAAGATTTACCAAGGCTACCAAGAAGAGCAAGAAAAAGCTAAAAAAAGATTGGAAGAGCTCAAAAAGAAGCTTCCAAACCAAAATCCATTTCAACAAACTAAACCAGCCCCTGCCCCCGTACAGACCACTAAACCGGCCCCAAAACCTGTCGTGTTCCAAAAACCCAAACAGGTAGAAACCTATAGCGAGATTCCATCTTACGATGAAGTGGAAATAGCAAGGCAAAGAAAAATAGAACAGAAAAGATTGGCTGCTGAAAAAAGACTCAAAGAAGAGAAATTGAAATCCGAAAGAAAACCAATGGAAGTCATAGACTTAGAGCCTCAGCACTTTAACCTACGTCAAGCCATCATCCAACAAGCAGTCTTAGAAAGACCGTATAAGGATTGATAAACCCTCTTGATCCACTGAATCAGAAATAAATTGAATTTCAAATTGGCCTAACTCTTATCCGTTCCTAAGAACTATAAGAATTTAAATTGGTCTTGGTCCTTCAGGAAAGGAAATTGCTCTCTACTTTCCTCCAGATCTTTAGGGTTCAGGGTAAAGGTATACAGGTCTTCATCCTCTGGCTTATAGTAAACTACATCCCCATTCGGCGAGATACACATCGATCCACCTGAATAATATACTTCTTTCCCATCATGGCCTACTCGGTTCACACCGATTACAAATGCCTGATTTTCAATTGCACGTGCCGGTATCAAGGCTCGCCAATGCGATGATCGCTTGTCTGGCCAACTCGCCGTATAGACCATCAGATCATATGCCCCATTCTGATTCCTCGACCAAGTCGGAAACCGAAGGTCATAACAGATCATCGGACAGATCCTCCAACCTTTCAACTGGAAGATAATACGCGATTGTCCCGCAGTGAAGACTTTATCCTCGCCTGCCATTGAAAATAAATGCCTCTTATCATAATGTACAAAGCTGCCATCTGGCGACATCCACACAAATCGATTGAAATACTTACTGTCTTCCTCAATGATTAAGGTACCTGCAACTACACATTCAAACTTCTTCGCTGTCTCATACAACCAATGCATGGTCTTGCCATTCATGGTCTCTGCACATTTTTCCACATTCGTGGTAAAGCCTGTATTGAACATCTCTGGCAATATAATCAGATCCGTTTTCTCACGCAATGAAGACAACCTTAAACCTAAATTCTGAAGGTTCTTATCTACATTCTCCCAAAAAAGGTATGCTTGAAATATGGTGATTTTTAGTGGCTCCATTAATGTCCTTAGCTCTATTAATTCGTTTTCTGTTTTCACCAAATTATAAAAATCTTGGCAATTTTCATAATTAGCGTGTACGGTGCATCAAAGTATCTGCTAAATTCTTCAATTCCACCTTCTGCGATTCAGGAACGGCAATTTCTTCCAATTTATTGTAAGCCAGATCCATAAATCGCAACTTAATTTCCTCAGCATGCCTGTCGATATTAAATCTCGCATATAGATTTTTCATTCGGCTTACTTTCTCTGTATCTTTTATATCCTCCGAATTGATCAGTTCCACAAACTCAGCCCTAGCGGAATCATCAATCAAATGCTCTGTCTTTATCCGTAAATACGTCTTCTTGTTGCATAGGATATCACCGCCTACCTGCTTTCCAAAAGTCTTTGGATCTCCGTAAACATCTAGGTAATCATCTTGAAGCTGAAAGGCTATCCCTAGGTTCACTCCAAAATCATAGATCAATTGTTGCTGTTGCTTATCAGCATGCGCCAATATCGCTCCCATTTGCAGTGCTCCACCAAGTAAAACCGATGTTTTCAAACGGATCATATTCAGATAATCATCCTCGGAAACATCTGCCATTTTCTCGAAATCCATATCCAACTGCTGCCCTTCGCATACTTCCAAAGCGATCTTACTGAACACATGCAATAAGCTTGGGATACGGTCAGCAGGACTTTTTCCCAATTCTTGGTAGGCTTTCACCAATAAGGCATCTCCAGATAGGATCGCAACATTATCGTTCCATTTCTGATGAACCGTCTCCTTGCCCCTTCTCAAAGGTGCCCGATCCATAATATCATCATGTATCAACGAGAAATTATGGAAATATTCAATGGCGATACTTGCAGGAAGGACCTCCTCCAAATTTTCCTTACCAAACAACTTTGCTCCCATCAGGACCAACATCGGTCGGATGCGCTTGCCAGCCAAGGAAAGGATATAAGCTATTGGATCATATAAGTCGGCAGGTTGTTTTGGAAACTCAGCATTTTGAATATATCCAGCAATCAACTTGCCATAGGGATGCTGTTCGAACATAATCTTGTAAAATTAGGACGAAGATAACAATTTGAGACGGAATAGCTGAAGCCTTAGGATTTGATTTTAGCCTTTTAACATGTAAATTGCAGGGAACTTTTAAGGATCTACTCATGCGCATACTCATCATTCACAATCAATACCAACATATAGGCGGCGAGGATTTTGTCATGGGTCAAGAAATGGAAGCTTTAAGAAAGAACCATGAAGTAGATCTTTATACCGTACGCAATGTCAAAGGGGCAAAAGGATACCTACAATACCTGCTTTACCCCATAAATTGGCCCGAGGTAAAAAAAATCAAGGAACGCATCGAAACCTTCAAACCGGATATTGTTCATATCCACAATATGCATTATGCTTTAGGTCCTCTGTTTATCCTTCATATCAAAAAAATGAAAATTCCGATGGTCATGACCCTGCATAATTTCAGGTTGATCTGCCCTTCGGCAACCTTGTTTTATGATGGAAACATTTACTTAAAGTCCATCAATGCAGACTTCCCATGGGATGCCGTTAAGAAGAAAGTATTGGAAAACTCCCTTATCAAAACCTTCTGGACAGCTTTCACCTATTGGATCCATAGAAAAAGAGGCGCCTTTAAGGCAATAGACCGCTACATCGTACTCTCTGAATTTTCCAAATCCATCTTTGCAAAGTCCAAGTTCAATGTTCCAATGGATAAATTCACCGTCAGACCAAACTTCGTAAAAGTGGCAAACGTGAACAAGGAGTACCCATCTGATTATTTTATCTATGTTGGTCGATTATCGGAAGAAAAGGGCATAATTCCTTTATTACACGCTTGGAAAGCAACCGATCATCAGATTAAGATCTATGGAACTGGGCCTTTACAGAAAGAGGTGGAATTGATCTGTAGCCATAGCTCAAACATGCAGTACATGGGTTTCCAGGACAAACAGACCTTGAGCAATCAAATCGCATCTGCCTCCGCTGTCATCGTACCATCGGTATGCTACGAATCCATGCCCTTAGCCGTTCTGGAAGCTTATGCGCTCGGTACCCCAGTCATTGCCAGTAGTATTGGCATTTTAAATGAAATGGTTGTACCTTTGTATACCGGGTTATTGTTTGACCCCCACAACCATATCAATATGGTTCAGACATTGGCAGAATGGATAGCACTCCCCAAAGAGAAGATCCTGGAAATCAAAGCAAACTGCCAAAAAGAATATTTAGATAAATACAGCCAACCCATTGTAATGGATGAACTTGAAAGAATCTATGCAGAGGTTCTGGCTGATTCAAAAAATTAAGATATGAATATAATCATCATGGATAGGTTGGGCCTTGCTCCTCAAATTCAAGAAGCCCTTGCTACAATTTACGACCCCGAATTAAAACCCGCTAACATATTGGACCTAGGATTGATCTATGAAATCATTACCAAGGAAAATAAAAAAGCGAAAATCGTCATGACATTGACTGCTCCTGCATGTCCTGTGGCCGGACAGATCATGGATGAGGTGCAACAAAAAGTTGCTGCAATCGAGGGTATCGAAGAGGCTGTCGTTGAACTTACCTTCGATCCGCCTTGGACGAAAGACATGATGTCTGAAGAAGCTAAACTGGAATTAGGATTTATGTAAAAATCTAGCTCTTTTCAGCAAAATACGTTTTAAGTGCTTGCATCTGTTTTAGATTAAGCACTTTTTTTAATTCTTCTTCTGAAGCTTCCCGAACCTTCTTCACCGATTTAAAAGTCTTCAATAGCTTCTCGACCGTCACCTTACCAATACCTGGAATATTGTCCAGCTCCGAAACAAAGGTTTTCCGACTCCGCTGGTTTCTGTGGAAGGTGATACCGAATCGATGCGCTTCATCCCGCAGGTGCTGAATGATCTTTAAGGTTTCCGATTTTTTATCTAGATATAATGGATACTGATCTCCCGGATAATAGAGTTCTTCCAATCGTTTGGCAATACCGATTACAGTGACCTGCTTTTCTATCCCCAACAACTTCAAACTCTTCAAAGCAGCCCCTAATTGCCCTTTACCACCATCAATGATGATCAGTTGAGGCAACGTCTGGTCTTCATCCAATAGCCTTCTATACCGCCTAAAAACAGCCTCCTCCATCGTCGCAAAATCATTCGGTCCTTCAACTGTCTTTACATTGAAATGCCTATAGTCTTTTTTCGAAGGTTTGGAATCCTTGAAAACCACGACCGCTGAAACAGGATAGTTTCCCTGTATATTCGAGTTATCAAAACATTCTATATGTTTTGGCAATTGCGGCAAGCGAAGGTCCTTTTGCATTTGCTTCAAGATCCTGTCCGTCTTCACCTCGGGGTTGAGCTTCTCATATTGCAATAGGCGCTCCTTCTTAAAGTAGGCCACGTTCTTTTGCGAAAGCTCCAATAATTTCTTTTTATCACCTAGCTTAGGCACATGGAACTTGATATCCTCATTGCCTTCAATATCCAATTCAAAAGGAACGATGATCTCCCTGGAATGGCTTCTGAATCGCGATCTCAACTGCGGAATGGCAATGGCCAGTAATTCCTCATTGGTTTCATCCAACCGTTTTTTCAATTCGACGGTCTGGGTCTGGATCACGACGCCGTTTACTACCTTCAGGAAGTTTACAAAGGCATAATTATCTTCAGATGCTATACTGAATACGTCAACATTCGTAATGGAAGAACTAACTACGGTGGACTTACTTTGATAGTTGGATAGCTTATCCAACTTGACCTTCAGTTTATGCGCCCCCTCAAAATCCATTTGCTGAACGGCTTCGTTCATCTGTTCCTTGATCCGATTGGTCACTACCGCGATCTTACCATTCAGGATATCCTTGATGTCAGAAAGGTTCTCATCATAGCTAGCCTCCGATTGATACCCTTCACAAGGACCTAAACAGTTGCCTAACTGATATTCCAAACAGACCTTAAACTTCCCTTTCGAAATATTCTCCTGGGTCAGGCTCAGGTTACAGGTTCGCAATGGGAATAACTCCCTGATCATGTCCAGGATGATATGCATCATCCCTACAGAAGCATAGGGGCCGTAATATTTGGAACCGTCCTTGATGTACTTACGGGTCCAGAATATTCTCGGAAAGGGTTCGTTCTTGATGACGATCCAAGGATAGGTCTTGTCATCCTTGAGCATGACGTTATATCGAGGCTGATGCTTTTTGATCAGGTTATTTTCCAATAACCAGGCATCAATTTCGGTATCGACAATGGTAAAGGCAATCCGTCTGATCTTCCGGACCAATACCCTAGTTTTGCTGTTGAGTTGGTTTTCGTTGACAAAATAAGAGCCAACCCTATTCCGCAGGTTCTTCGCCTTCCCTACATAGATCAGCGTATCATCCTTATCAAAATACTGATAAACCCCAGGTTTATGGGGAATCTTGGTCAATTCTTTCTTATAGTCAAATTCCATCGTAGCAAAAAAAACAGACCTTTATTTCTGAAGAATAAAGGTCTGGTCTAATTTATTAAAGAAACGGTTAAAATCCTAACCTATCGTCTTCCAATATTTGTGAATCGCTCTTCGAAGGATCATTTCCATAGAATTGCGAGAAGTTGGAACAGTTCATCTCGAACCTCGTGATTCCTCCAGGCGGCTGAGGAAAATCCTCCTGCGTATAATTCAGGTCCTTATCCTTGTACACCTTATTCATATACAGACCAAACACTGGCATCGCTGCAGCGGCACCTTGTCCATATTGCATACTACTAAAGCTGATTCCGCGATCCTCCGCACCCGTCCAAACCCCAGTAACCAGTTCCGGTGTAATACCGATAAACCAGGCATCAGAGTTATCGTTGGTTGTACCTGTTTTTCCTCCAATTGGATTTTTCAATCCACCAAAGTTAGGGTCCCATCTCAATCGGGAACCAGTACCCCCGTCCACAACACCTTTCAGCATATCTACCATCGCATAAGCTGTCTCACTGTTCAAGGCTTTCAATACTTTAGGTGCCTTTTCATAGATAGGAGAACCGTTTTTATCTTCAATTCTCAAGATCATCGTCGGCTCTACCCAAGTTCCTTGGTTTACAAATGCAGAATACGCTCCAACCATATCAAATAATGATGCATCATAGGATCCCAATGCTATGGATAGGTTGCTCGGAATATTCGAGTTCACACCCATACGTTTGGTCAGGTCTGCAACATTGGCTGCCCCAACTTCACTGATCAGATAAGCTGATGCAAAGTTTTGGGAATATTTGATCGCATTTTTCAAGGTAATAGGATCACCACCCTGGGTTGTTCCTCTTGGAGTCCAATCGCCATAGGTACGCATATGGTTCGGAACCGAAACACATGGTCCATATCCATTATCGATGGCGTATGCATAGACAAATGGTTTCGCAGTCGAACCTACCTGACGGGTACCTAATTTTACTTGGTCATATTTGAAATGCTCAAAATCAACACCACCAACCCATGCACGGATATATCCCGTTTGAGGTTCCATGGATATCATCGCATTACGCAAGAACAACTTGGTGTACTTGATGGAGTCCATCGGAGACATTACCGTATCCACAGCACCCTTCCAGGTAAACAGGTTCATCGGAACTTTCTTCTCAAAATCTTTCTTGATCTGATCCTCCGATAGCCCCTCCGCTTTCAAGACTCTATAACGGTCTGAACGTTTCATTCCCGTTACCAATAGATTGGCATTCTTTCCAGTAAAGGCATTCCTTCTTCTCCATTGCTTGTCAAATTCATTCTGCAAACGACGCATCCACTCTTTTTGAGCTTCTTCTGCATATTGTTGCATCTTGTAGTTGATTGGCGTATATACTTTTAATCCATCACGATCTAGGTCGTATGGGGTTCCATCAGGTTTGGTAATCGCCAAACGCTGGAATTCTTTCTTGATCTCTTCTTTTAATACCGCACGGAAATAAGGCGCCAATCCTTCACCATAATTCGATATCGTCAATTTCAAGCCCAAAGGCTGCGCTTTATACTTATCGAATTCTTCATTGGTGATATAGTTCTGGTCCCTCATGTTCTGAAGCACCAAATTTCTTCTCGCAATCGCTCTTTCTGGGTAACGAACCGGAGAATAATAACCAGGTCCCTTCAACATTCCGACCAATAGCGCTGATTGATCCGGTGTTAATTTGTCCGGGGTGGAATTAAAGAAAGTCCTTGCTGCTGATTTTATCCCAAAAGTATTGTACGCTCCGAAATCAACCGTGTTGAAATACATCATCACAATCTCTTCCTTGGTATAGTTTCTTTCCAAACGAACGGAGGTAATCCATTCCTGGAATTTCTGCATGATCCGTTTTAAGGAGTTCTTTTCCCTTTTCTCAGCGAAAAGATTCAGGGCCAACTGCTGTGTAATGGTACTACCACCTTGCTTGTTCCCAGCCAAGGTCAACAGTACAGTTGACATGGTACGTGAATAGTCGATTCCAGAGTGTTCATAAAAACGCTTGTCCTCTGTCGAGATCAAGGCTTGAACCAAGGATGGAGCCAATTCGGTATATTTTACGTTTGAACGGTTGTGAACGAAATAGGTTCCTAAGACCCTATTGTCATCGGTCAAAATTTCTGAAGCTAAATTACTTTTTGGATTTTCAAGATCCTTGAAGGTAGGCAACTTACCAAAAATACCAATTCTAACACTCAGGAGGAATAAACACGCAAAAGCCACCAAACCCAACAATACCTTCCAAAAGACCCCTGTATATCGTTTTACATCCTCTTCTGTAAGTTTACTACTTTTTGATTCTCTCTTCATTTGATAAATTAATGAAACAACGAACTTATCCTTACTACTTTAAGTCCATTTCCCTATAAACAGTAAGTGTGCCAAATCTCATTTGGCAACAACAAAAATACCATATTTTTCCCGATGTAAATAAATCTTGACCCTTATAGTTCCAAAAAATGTGGTCTAAGCTCCAAATTTCTTTCCTGATTCCATTTTCAGGGGCAAAAAAAACAGTATATTTAGAGTAGCATATGCCGAAAATAAAATCTCAAGCCGGGTTACTTTTTATATTTATTACTGTAGTTTTAGACTCCATTGGTTTAGGAATTATTATCCCTGTAATGCCTGCCCTGATCAAGGAACTGATCCACGGCAACCTCAGCCAAGCTTCTGCTTATGGGGGCTGGTTGACTTTCTGCTATGCTTTTACCCAGTTCTTCTTCGCAGCCATCCTTGGGAATTTAAGTGACCATTATGGGCGAAGACCTGTCCTGCTCTGCTCCCTTTTTGGATTTACCATCAACTACCTCCTGATAGGCTTTGCACCCAGTATTTTCTGGCTCTTCGTCGGAAGATTGGTCGCTGGAATCACCGGAGCAAGCCATACCGTGGCAGCAGCCTATATTGCCGATGTCTCAACCAAGGAAAATAAAGCTCAGAATTTTGGCCTGCTCGGTGCCGCCTTTGGTCTTGGATTTATAATCGGACCAGTAATCGGTGGAGTTTTAGGGCATTATGGCCCTCGATACCCATTCTTTGCCGCTGCAGGGCTTACCTTTCTCAATTTCCTATATGGTTATTTTGTGGTTCCCGAATCATTGCCTAAAGAACACCGCAGGAATTTCCGCTGGATCAATGCTAATCCGGTAGGAAGCTTCCGCCATATCAGAAAATACCCCGTGATCATGCCCTTGGTCATCTGTATTTTCTTGATCAATATTGCCGCACATGCCGTGCAGAGTACATGGTCCTACTTTACCATGGAAAAGTTCCACTGGGATGAACGGATGGTGGGCTATTCCTTAGGGATCATTGGCGTCCTACTTACCATTGTGCAAGCTGGACTGATCCGAGTCATCATCCCTAAGATTGGCATACCAAAGAGTATAATTTTTGGGCTATTGCTGAATTGTATTTCCTTACTTGGTTTTGGATTGGCGGGAGGAACCTTAGCCCTATTTGTCTCCAGTATTTTTTATGTATTTGCCGGAATCGCTGGACCTGCCATGCAGAGTTCCATCTCCAATCATACCCCAGCCAACGAACAAGGACAGATTCAAGGCGGTTTGGCCAGTATTATCAGTCTGACGGCCATCATCGGACCTTTACTCATGACAACCTTATTCTCCTATTTCACCAAAAAAAATGGCCCGATATATCTACCGAGCGCACCATTTTATCTTGGAAGTCTTTTAGCTTTGACGGCAACTGTTATTGCCATCAATTACTTTAGACGATTTAATCAATAATTTGTTTTCTCCAACAAACAGACTGCATATGCTACCACACCTTCTTCCCTACCTATAAAGCCCATCTGCTCATTTGTCGTCGCTTTAATGGAAACATCTTCAACAGAAATTCCGGCAGCCTCCGCAATATTCGCTTTCATCTGCGGAATATAAGGTTTGATCTTTGGTGCCTCTAAACAAAGCATCCCATCAATATTTCCCAACTCAAAGCCCTTATCCTTGATCAACTTGATACAATGTCTCAACAGGTCCAAACTATTGGCTCCCTTCCAGCGATCATCCGTATTCGGAAAATGGTATCCGATATCTTCCAGATTCGCAGCACCCAAAATCGCATCGCAGATCGCATGCGCCAAAACATCCGCATCCGAATGCCCAAAAGCCCCCGTATGATGATCTAAGGTAACACCGCCAACAACAAATGGATGTCCCGCCTTCATCTGATGGACATCAAAGCCAAATCCTACTTTAATTTTCATGTAACGAAGATAAGGAATATTATTGAACCATGATATGGCTCGGCTTCGCTCGCCATATCATGGTTCAAAATCAAAAACCAAAAAAGGGCAGAGAATTGATCTCTGCCCTTTTTTGGTCTCTTTTTATCCTCAGCTTAGGCTGAAACTTCTTCGTTTACGAACTCATCATATAGTTCAGAAAAGGCTTCATAGTCCTCATCTGACGATGGTTCGAAGGTACGGATGTTATTTTCTTGGATGTAAGAAAGAATTTCCGGATTGATGTCTGCGTCGGCTTTCACGACAACGTCTGTAAAGGATAGAGCACCTTTATAGATATCAACATAACTGCCAGACCCATAATCCTTCAATTTGCTCGCATCAATGTCTGACTGCGCAGCCATCTCAGCATACTTGCTTCCTAAAGAATCGTTTCCGAATTCTTCATTGTACAAGGAGAAGAACACTTTGGAATCTTTGAATGTAGGATCATCCTGATAAACTGTTTTCAAGTAAGCAGGTACCATCGCGGTAAACCATCCATGACAGTGAACCACATCTGGCGACCATCCTAGTTTCTTAACGGTTTCCAAAGCGCCTTTACAGAAGAATAATGAACGCTCATTATTGTCTGCAAAGCCCTTACCATGCTCATCACGAAAAACTTTTTTCCGCTGAAAGTACTCTTCATTGTCCAAGAAGTACACCTGCATCCTTGCCGCTGGCAATGATGCTACCTTAATAATTAGCGGATTATCATTATTGTCCACCACTATGTTCATTCCCGACAACCTTATCACTTCATGAAGACGATTTCTGCGCTCATTAATATTACCAAAACGCGGCATCAGAATTCGGATTTCGAACCCTTTTTCTTGCATAGCATGTGGTAACTGGCGTGTTATTTCAGAAATTTTACTTAGTTCAAGGAAAGGCGACATTTCATGGGTTATAAACAAGATTTTCGTTTTTGCCATCTCCAACTGTTTTTTATATTATTGAATAGTAAAATCGGTCTACAAAGATACAATTAATTTATCAATTTTACAATTGATTAAAAATCATCATTTTATAATTTAAACTTTATTCCCCATTTTTGCACCTTATTTCTAATTTTTGACCGTGAAAATTTTTCGCACTAAACAGGAACTCCAACATGAACTTGCTGGAATCCGCCAACAAAATCAAGTCATCACCCTGGTACCAACCATGGGTGCGCTGCATGAAGGTCACCTCTCCTTGATCAACTATGCCAAACCCCTTACCGACATCACGGTATGTAGCATTTTTGTCAATCCAACTCAATTTAATGACCCTAAGGACCTGGAGAAATACCCACGCCCTATTGAAAATGATATCGCCCTATTGGAGGCGGTAGGCTGTGATATCCTCTTTATGCCGACCGTTGAGGAGATGTACCCTGAAAACGACCCAGAATGGCATATCGACCTAGGAAACCTAGATCAAATCTGGGAAGGTGAACACCGCCCTGGGCACTTCCAAGGTGTTACACAGATCGTTTTTAAGCTATTTGATCTGGTAAAACCGAACCAAGCTTGCTTCGGCCAAAAAGACTTCCAACAGGTCATGGTCATCCAACGCATGATTGACATCAAAAACCTGGACATCAAACTCCTGATCTGCCCTATTATCAGAAGTGAGGCAGGTTTGGCATTGAGTTCTAGAAATGCACGCCTTTCTGAAGAAGGTAAAGAAAATGCCCTAACTATAATTACTGCCCTTCGCTTTATCCAGGACAACCTGGAGCAGAAGTCCATTGCTGAACTATTGGATGGAGCAAAAACAATTATTGCCTCCAACCCTGCTGTGGAATTGGAATACCTAAGTATATGTGAAACCAGCACCTTGGCCCCTGTCGACAATATCGAATCAGGCAAAGACTACGTTGCACTGATCGCTGCATGGGTAGAAAAGGTACGTTTGATCGACAACATATTACTTTCCCGTTAGAATAATTTTTAAGCTGTTTTATATTAAAAGAGTAACTTTGCATCATGATGATAGAAGTAATGAAATCAAAAATTCATAGAGCTCGCGTTACGCAAGCTGAATTGAATTATGTGGGAAGCATAACCATTGATCAAGACCTAATGGATGCTGCGGATATTATTGCCAATGAAAAAGTACAGATTGTCAACAATAATAATGGCGCAAGGCTTGAAACCTACGTCATTCCAGGTGAACGCGGTACTGGAACAATCTGCTTGAACGGAGCTGCTGCCCGCCTGGTACAGGTTGGCGATATCGTAATCATTATTTCTTACGCCTTAATGGAACGTGAGGAAGCAAGAAACCACAAACCATTGCTTGTGTTCCCAGATGAACACAATAAAATCGTTTAAACACTGATCTTAGCAATTTAATTGCTAATTTTAGCAGATATTTGACCAGTGTATGCATAGACTAACCTCATACCGCCAATTCGTTGCCCATTTCCTTCTTGTATGGATGTGTGGCATCATCGTCTCTGGCGTGGTCTTCATGCACAAAGAGGTCACCTCAACCGGGGAGATCGTCACGCACATCCACCCCTATAACCTTGGCGAAAAGAATCACCACCATCACCATTCCGATGCTGAAATCCGATTCTTGGATATTGTCTACCAAGGTTCTTACTTACATTGGTCCCCATTTGTATTTGAAGCACCGATCTTACCTGAATTCAATGTCTATAAATTCGGATTCAAGACCTTTAATATTGTTTTCCAAATCCACGATATCCGTGCTGGACGTGGCCCCCCTTCAATTTTAGCTTAATCAATATTTTTCTTTTTGAACCTATTGGCTCCAATCCTATATGCTATGGGATTATACTGCTCAATCAGGTTCGCAATTCATTAATTTACGTAGTGGCGCGAATGATGCCCTACCCTATTTGGATACCTGTTCTTTCAGGGATTCAAGTGTAATTGAACAGTTAAAATTATATATGAAATTATTTCTACTCAGGAATTTCCTGATCATTATATGCCTTGGCCTAGGCAATCAGGCAGTCTATGCCCAAATTTCAGGTCGCGTAATCAATGACAAACAACAAGCTGTCCCAAATGCAACCATTCTATTGGATGGCACCAAAGTGGGAACTTCAACCGATAGCCTAGGATATTTCGAACTGGATACCAAAGGCCAAAACAGCAAAAGCCTTTCCGTAAGGGCGGTAGGCTACCAAAATGCTAAAAAACAGTTCAGTGCAAACGAATCAGGATTGAACATCGTCCTGCATGAAGACAACTTAAACCTGAACGAAGTGGTGGTCAGTGCTTCCCGTTACGGTATGGAAAGAAAAAAGGCGCCGGTAATCGTGAATGTATTGAGTCCTAAACTATTTACCGCAACACAGTCTGTGGCCATGTCTGAAACCTTGAACTACCAACCTGGGGTTCGGGTGGAAAACAATTGCCAAAACTGTGGCTTTACCCAAGTGCGATTAAATGGAATGGAAGGGGCATATTCACAGATCTTGATCAACTCGCGCTCTGTTTTCTCAGCCTTAAACAGTGTGTATGGCTTGGACCAGATTCCAACATCCATGATAGACCGCATCGAGGTGGTACGTTCAGGTGGTTCTGCCCTATTTGGTGCAAATGCCATTGCCGGAACGATCAATATCATTACCAAAGACCCTGTTGAAAACGATTGGCAGATTAAATCGACCAACTCCATCATCGATGGACAAGCTTGGGACAACACCATTGATTTCAACACCTCCTATGTAGACAATGATCTTAAAGCAGGTGCTACTTTCTACGGAATGCACCGTAACCGTCAAGCCTATGACGCAAATGGCGACGGTTTTTCGGAAATGACCAAATTGAAGAACATCACTTTTGGTACAAAAGCCTTCTATAAGCCTTCTGAATTCAATAAGATTACTTTAGACTTAAGTGCCTTGAATGAATTCCGAAGAGGTGGTGACAATCTGGACAAAGCTCCACACTTTACCGATGTAACTGAACAGTTAAGGACTAACACCTTCATCGGAGGTTTGACCTATGATCAGTATTCTAAAGATTACAAACATAAACTGTCCATCTATGGCTCCGGCCAGATCACCGATAGAGAAAGCTTCTATGGTGGTCTAGGAGGTGGCAGAACTGCTCAAGACAGCGTATTGGCTTCCAATGCATACGGTGATACCGATGATTTTGCCATGGTTGTAGGAGCGCAATATACCTATACCTTCGAACGCGATGTCATAACAGCTGGGGTGGAATACAACAACAATAGAACTAAGGACAATATCCCTGGATACGACCGACTGATCGATCAAAAGACCCATGGAGTGGGTTCTTATGCGCAGTACGAGTGGAATATCCTCGAGAACCTTAAAACCTTGATTGGTGCCCGTTATGATTACACTTATGTGGATGGAAACTATAAATTGGCCGGATACAATAGAAATTCTGCCCAAAACTTTGGCACATTCAGCCCTAGGTTTACCTTACTATATGACATTACAGATTACCTGCAATTCAGGGGTGGATATGCCCGAGGATTCCGTGCTCCACAAGCTTTCAACGAGGATATGCACGTCACTTCCATCGGAGGGCAACAAGTGTTCGTATTGATCGGCGAAAACCTAAAGACCGAATATTCCAATGCCTATACAGGTTCATTTAACATTACCAAAAACTTTGGTTCTGTACAGACCAGTTTACTATTGGAAGGTTTCTATACCGATCTCCAAAATCCATTCACCAATATCATGACCTCCCAAGATGAAAACTTGATCATCCAGGAAATGCGCAATGGATCTGGAGCAAAGGTATATGGTTCCAACGTGGAATTGAATATTGCTCCATCTTCAAAATATAGTTTCCAGATGGGCGGAACGGTTCAACGCTCTGAATATACCGATGAGCAGCTCTTGTATGAAGGTAAAACTCCTGCAGAGAATATAAGCAGCAAAAAGTTTGTTCGTACACCAAACGTTTACGGTTACTTTAATGCCAACTGGAAACCATTGGAACCATTTAACGTTGACATTACTGGTGTTTACACCGGTAGTATGATCGTGCCGCATGTCTTGGAAGGCGAAGAGATGATCTTGAAAAACTCTCCAAATTTTGTGGAAGCAAACTTCCGTTTAGGTTACACTTTCTCCCTGAAGAAAGACTTCAGCATTGAAGTGTTCGGTGGAATGCAAAACGTCTTCAATGCTTTCCAAAAAGATTTTGACAAAGGCGCTTTGCGTGACTCCAATTATATCTATGGACCATCAAGACCAAGGACAGTTACCTTCGGTATCAAGGTAGGACATTTTCACTAATGAAGTTGTTACAATTCATATCCATAGCCATCCTATTGACGGCAGGTTCGCTCCAAGCTCAAGAGCGGAACGAACCTGCCGTCAACTGGCTTTCCTTTGAGCAATTGAGTGATTCTTTGACGGTTAGGCCCAAACCCGTATTGATTTTCTTTCATACTGATTGGTGTTCCTATTGCAAAAAGATGCTAGGAGAGACCTTTAAAGACCCACAAGTGATCGAAAAGCTCAATTCAGGATATTATGCCGTAGAGTTTGACGCAGAATCCGTAGATACCGTGAGATTCGACGGAGAGGTCTACGCGAGCGAATTAAAATCCAAAAGGACTGGAAAATATCACCCCTTGGCAAGTATTTTAATGGGCAGCAAAAACAGGGCTGTTTTCCCTACTACCATTATCTTAGACACCGATTTTTCCATGAAATTCAAAAAATTTAATTACTTAAGTATTAAGCAACTATTAAATATTTTATAAATTTATACCCGCAACTGTAGCGTATTAAAAAATTCATGCGTTATCAGAAGCATTATTAATGATACTAAAAACAAATATGAAAAACTTAAAATTATTCTTAGTTGCTCTTTTGGCTGTGGTAAGTGTTTCTTCTTGTATGAAGACGGAAACTAATGATTTTGATTATGAAGCAAATCAAAGAAGAATCGATTCAACTTTGAAAAAACAGGCTCCACTTATTGAAGCTTATGCAAGAGAGCATTTCGGTGATAACATAGATTCAGCTTATGGTATTTGGTACGAAGTATTGCCTACAACAGTTGATAGTGCTGCATTCGAATATGTTTCTGCAGGAAATGGTTGGGTACCAGTAATTGCAAACGTAAAATATAAAGGTGAATTAATGGATGGAAAAGTTTTTGAAGAAAAAACAACCGCTACTCAAATGACCATCAACAGATTAATCACTTCTTGGATGGTGATGTTCTACCCTAAAGCTTCATCAGGTTATTCTGGTGTTTTACCTCATGGATTATTAAAAGGAAATAAAGTGAGATTTATCGCTCCTTCTCCTTTGTGTTATGATAACCAAGCACAAGAAAATATCCCTGCGGATTCACCACTGATCTTTACTATTGAAGTAACGGATATCAGAAACGCAAACTAAGCGCAAAAAATCAAATAATATTTACAAAAAGGCAATCGAAAGGTTGCCTTTTTCTGTTGGATCTCCACCTAAAAACCTAGATAGAAATTTGGGTTTCATTCGAGACTCATTCGAGACACATTCGGGAAATCCTTTCAAAGTTTTCAATTCATTTTGCAAAAATTCCGAATGTGTCTCGAATAAGGTCAAAAGAAAAGAGTGACTTCTAAATTCGTCCTGAAATTTTCTGGTATTTGTTATTTTATGGCGTAAAGGCTTTAGGCGATAACTAAATTAAATTACTATTTTTACAATAAAAGTCAACACATGAAGATTGCTTTATCACAGCTCAACTACCATATAGGAAATTTCGAAAAGAACAATCAAAAAATTATCGACAGCATCCTGAAAGCAAAGAATGAAGGCGCTGAACTGATCGTATTTGCAGAATTGGCTAATGGAGGCTATCCTGCTAAGGACCTTTTGCGAAACACTGCCTTTTTACAGCAATGCTATCATAGCATAGAGAACATTGCTGAACACTGTCAGGACATCGCCTGTATCATTGGCGCTCCAGTTCCGAATCAAGACGGAGAAGGAAAATCCCTTTACAATGCCGCTGTTTTGATCGAACAAGGACAAGTTAAGCAAATTACCAAAAAGAGCTTGCTCCCAGATTACGATGTTTTTGATGAGTACCGCTATTTTGAACCTAATGCACAGGTAAGCTGCATCAAATTCAAAGAGAAAACCATTGCGTTGACTATCTGTGAAGATCTATGGGATGATGATGGACCGAATTCTTATGTTGGCGACATCATGTTGGAGTTGTCCAAAGAGAACCCCGACCTGATCATCAATATTGCTGCCTCACCGTTTTCATATACCCATTTTGAAAGCCGAAAAAATGTATTGAAACGCAATGTGATTAAAGCAAGCGCTCCTTTAATCTATGTGAATCAAATCGGTGCCCAGACGGATATCATTTTTGATGGTCGTTCCTTGGCATTGAACAAAAAAGCTGAGGTAATTTTGGAATTAAAGGCTTTTGAGGAAGACCTACAGTTTGTGGAATTGATCAACAATGAACTGAAATCGACTGTGGAGTATAATCCACGCAAAACCTCGGAAATATCTTTGATCCATGATGCCTTGATCTTGGGACTAAGAGATTATTTTCAAAAATCAGGGTTTAAGTCTGCGATACTTGGGCTTTCAGGAGGTCTGGATTCGGCATTGGTTGCTGCATTAGCCTGCGAAGCCTTAGGTCCTGAAAATGTTCTTTCGATCCTGATGCCTTCGGTTTATTCTACGGACCACTCGCTAAAAGATGCCTTGGACCTGGTGGAGAATACCGGATGCCAACATCAGATTATTCCGATTAAAGATATTGCAGCTGCCTTTGAGTCTACTCTTGAAGAAACCTTTACTGGCCGTGAGAAAGACACCACCGAAGAAAACATTCAGGCGAGAACCCGTGGCACCTTGCTGATGGCGATTTCCAATAAATTTGGAAACATCCTTTTGAACACCTCCAACAAAAGTGAAGCTGCTGTTGGGTATGGCACCTTATATGGCGACATGGCTGGTTCAATCAGTGTCATTGGCGATGTTTATAAAACACAGGCATACGAGCTGGCAAAATACATAAACCGTGAACGGGAAATTATCCCTATCAATACAATCGTTAAACCGCCATCGGCAGAGTTAAGACCTGATCAAAAGGATTCGGATTCCCTACCTGATTATGATCTTTTGGATGCTGTCCTTTTCCAATTGATCGAAATGGAAAAATCCAAGGAAGATGTGATCAATTTAGGCTTCGAGGAAAGCTTGGTAAACAGGATCTATAAACTGCTTTGCAATGCAGAATTCAAAAGATTCCAAGCCCCTCCTATTCTGCGCGTTAGCCCTAAAGCATTTGGCCCAGGCAGGTCCATGCCATTGGTTGCAAAATATTCGTTTGGGGGTTAAACTTTTTAAGGTAAAACACGTCTAATAAAATAAATTGAGATTTATGAAAAAGTTTTGGTCAATCATGCTACTTGGGGTAGTCTTCATTTTAGGCTCCTGTAGCTCCTATAAATATAATACCACGAGAGTCCAGACTTTGGACTTCGCACAATATAAAACATATGGTTGGTTACCTCCTGTAGATTCCCTTTCCAAGAACTACTTTACGAACGATATCGCCAGAAATAATATTCTGTCGACTGCAAACCGTGAATTAGAGGCTAGAGGAATGCGCTACAGCAAAGAAAATCCAGACATCCTGTTCCGATATATCACGATTGTGAACAACAAAAGCAGAATGGTGTACGGGAATACAGGCTGGGGCTGGGGTGGTCCTTGGGGCTTCAGTCCTTGGTGGGGCTACGGCTGGGGCGGAAGATCTTATCCGGTAGGAAAAGAAAAAGTCCGCTACTCCCACTTGATCATCGAAGCCTTGGACCGAAAATCAAATTCGGTGTTATGGCAAGCGAGAGGATCAGGTGAAATTCAAACCCCTGAAAAATCAATCAACAATTTACCGAAAGTGGTAGAAGGAATTTTTAAGGAATATCCAGTGAAATAGGAAAAACAAAAAAAGCGAGCGATGCTCGCTTTTTTTGTTTTTGGATTTGAGATGTGAGATATGAGATGTGAGAGAGTGGAAAGCGGCTATCTTTTTAGCTTTTTTTGTCATGTTGAGGAACGAAACATCTCAGAGCTATACCCTTTAATTCCCTCAGCCTGTCATGTTGAGGAACGAAACATCTCGGAATTATAAATACTGATAATCAAAAATGATAGCATTGGTGTACAGTTCTTCAATCTTCGATTGAAGATGACAGGCCATTTTTATAAGAACCGTACAGATTCTTCACTCCTCGTTCAGAATTGGAAATGTGCTAAAGAACCATCGGTCAATTATTTGTTTGATGCAGTTTAAATCTTGGTCTATCCTCCCATCCCTTTAATCCTGGTTCAAACGAAGGAATGGAAAAGGGATCCGGAAGGTGCTATTTTATCATAGGCAGGTATCTCTTCCAGTTGTCGACTATGATCCAAATATCAATCAATCCCAATACGGCAGCCATCGGCGCTCCTGAAGGATCTAAGGTAGCATGATGAAGGAATACTCCTATCAAGATAGGCAACAGGATTATAGCCCCTAATGCCCGAGTTTTGGGGATAGCGACCAAAAGACCTCCGATAATCTCCATCGTACCGACCAAGGGGATAAGCCATTTCAATTTCACTAATGCTGCTGTAATGGATAATTGTGCCTCTGTCAATTCAGGTGTCGGAATGATATTGATGAACTTGGCTGTTCCAAAGAAGATAAAGGCCAAGCCGAATAGGGTAAAAATAACAGTCTTTACGATTTTCATAAGGTTATTGCTTTTGTAACCTGATATTGAACAGATTACAGAACAAATTGTTTATGAACGGAAACGATTTTTGATGATCCTTACTTACTAAATTTATTAACTCATTAAATTGATGACCTTTGCTTCAGGTAAAAAGGAACTTCTACATGATCTTTCGATTTGTTCTTGATAAGCTCTGCCGCCATCTTACCCATCATTTCAAAATCAGTGGAAATCGTGGTGATCCCATTGAGGATAAATTTCTTTAAAGGGGTTTCATTGTAGGAGATTACGCCTACATCCTGCCCTATCTTGAGGTTCTTTTTAATGATCTTGTCCAATAGCTTAACCAGGTCATCTTCTGCGATATTGATATAACAGCTACCCAATTCTATTTTTTCCTTCTCCAATTCACTGACTAGAGAATGGTTGAACGCATATTGCTGGGCAAATTTATAGAATCCCTTGATAATCGCTTTGGGATAGTCACTATTGTCCGGAAAGATCAGGTTCAGGGTATGGTACTTACTCAGGGAAGGAAGGGCCTCTTCCAATGCCCCATAGATATCCTTCTCATAATTCTCATATACCGCTGCAAAATCCCCTTGTATATCATCTATATACTTACCCAATAGGATCAACTTTTCAGGTGGAATCAATTTATTGATAATATCAGGAGCTTGATCCCTTCCTTCCTTAAAGTGAGGGAAGAGCACATAATAATCATAGGTCTTCGTCAATCCACCTAAAAGGGTCCGCAGATAGGTGATATCTGAGTTATATACAAAAAGATCGAGGGCGGCATCATCTTCCAATTCTCTTGCAAAGGAATCATAAACCAACTTTTTATGGGCACTGAGCTTATTAAGGAGGATCGCGATCTTCTGTCTCTGTTTGACATCTGTGGTCGCAATGTAATATCCTTTACCCGGAATGGAGGCGATGACTTCCGCATTTTTAAGGAACTTATATGCTTTTTCCACGGTATCCCGGGAAATATCCACATACACCGAAAGTTCATTGATGGAGGGTAGCATATCCTCTTTTTCCAATGCACCGTTCTTGACCGCATCGATAATAGCACTGGCTAGCTGCTTGTATTTTGGGGTAGCAGAAAAGTCACTAATCTGGATGGTCTTTAAGAAATCAGTTACCTTGGAAGTCATAAGATATGTATTACAATATAGGTTTACTTTGTATACATCCTAAGGTAAGTAAAATACTTGTTTTAAGGGAAAAGTTTTTGGTGAATAATCTGCATTGGTTTCCATCAGATCCTTCATATAGGCCCACCATTCCTTCATAATGGGATCTGCCTTTAATTTTTGTTCTACAAATCCCTCAGCCAAGGTCTGCACCGCAAAGAGATCCAAGGTCTCCGGATCTAAAAAAATGGAATAATCAGAGATTCCATTCTCTTTTAAGAGTTTTGCCAATTTCGGCCATATCTCCTGATGCCGACGAAGATATTCCGCTTCATTGCCCGGCAGAAGTTTCATTTTAAAAGCTACCTGTTTCATAAATCTATTTTGATTAAAGAGCTGTTCTGATTGTATACTTACCCGAGCCAAGTTCGACCAAGATTTTCCCATCTAGTTTCTTTAAGGAACGTACGAGGTTGTTTCGATCAATGGGTTCTCCATTTATTTTTACATCCTTTAGATCCTCCGTATTTATACTGCAATAAGCGACCACATTGACTGGAATCTGGATTTCCTGTATGACTTCCTTTTCCGATCTGCTCCATGCACTTTTGATGTTGCCAGCTATGGAACGATAGGATCCCGCTACCTCATTGATTCCAAAATCACCAATTTCAGGCTGTATATAGACCTCCTGGAAACCATTTTCTTTCAACTTTATGCCCAGTATATGCTCAAACATCCATTCATTTACCGAACCGAAAGCATAATGCGAGAAGGAATTCATGGCTGCATTATGGATAAATCCCTTTTCCTTGCTATAGCTATCCCAACGTTCCCAAATGGAAGTCGCTCCATTTACCACCTCGTAGCCTAAGGATGGGTATTCAGTACTTTGTAAGAGCATGTAAGCCTTATCAGTTGAACCAGAAGCAGTCAATGCTGGCAAAAGCGGTTTGAAACCCAAGAAACCGGTACTCAACTTATTGCCATTGGCTTCCAAAAGCTCTCGGAGATATTTACCTGCCAAGGCTTCATCCTGCTCATCCAATATTCCTGAATACAATGCATTGGCATAGGCGGTTTGGGTATGGCCAGAAAAGCCGTTTTGACCTTCCACATAGCCTTCACCCTTTCCATAGAACGCGGAATTGGTTTTCAGTTTTCCATGTTCGTCCATATAATGTTGTTTGAACCCCATCTTAACGGCAAAAGACTCTTTTTCATAATCCGTAGCTAGTTGCATATCTCCAATTGCACGACACATCTCAGCCATCAATTTATTGCAGTAGAAATAGTAGGTTGTGGCCAATAGATTAGGACTTGTCTTTTCTCCTACCGACAACCAATCTCCAAATCCACCTTTTGGGTTTACATCTTCAAAAGCTCCTTCCTGCAACACATTGCCTTTCGTCCTGGACTTTAGGAAAGCCATAAATTTCCTCATAAATGGAAGTGACTCCCGAACAATGCGAAGGTCATTATAGGCTTTAAAATATTCATACGTGCAGATAATCCCCGCCTCAGACCAGCCCGGTGAGAAAGAATCGGATGCTCTGATTGCAGCTACCCCTTCTGCATTAACTGGCATAGGGGCATAGATGGGATAGGCACCATTCGGCCATTGGGAATCATTCAGGTCTTTGATCCATTTCTTGTGGAATGGCGCAACATCGGCATTGAAGATCGCCGAACGCATATATACTTGGGCATCGCCCGTCCAGCCCAACCTTTCATCCCTTTGCGGACAGTCGGTCGGTATATCTAGATAATTAGCTTTCTGGGTCCAAAGGATATTACTGTAAAGCTGATTTAGCATGGGATTGTCGGATTCAAAACTTCCTACCTGGTCGAGATCCGAACTCATCACCAAGCCTGTCAAGAAATCAAGGCTAGGTTCCACTTCCAATCCGGTAACTTCCACGAACTGGAAGCCATGAAAGGTGAAGCTAGGACTCCACTCCTCATTCTTTGACCCGTTTAGGATGTATGTATCCGTAGCTCTTGCTTTTCGCAGGTTATCCGTCATCAGCTTACCATCAGGAAACAGCATTTCTCCATATCGAAAGACCAGGGAATCTCCTTTGCTGCCATTGATCTTTAACCGGATATTACCAGCGAAGTTTTGGCCAAAATCCACGATATATTGACCATCAGCAATTTTCTTAATGGACTTGGCGGATAACTCCTGCAATACCCGAACTGGATTACTTGGATAGATTTCAAGTTCCTGCCCTTCTTGGTCTGGAAACTCTTGGATATCGGTCCACGCACTTGCATCGAAACCAACCCTATTCCATCCCTGTGGTTCCTTTCTGGCATCATGCTTTTCACCTTCCAAGAAATCTGATTCCAGTATGGCACCAGTACTGTATTTCCAACTTGAATCGGAGGCAATATGCTCTTTGCTCCCATCCTCGTAGGTTACATCGATCTGTGCCTTCAAAAGAGGGAATTTTCCATAGAACTGGTTTACCTGCGGGGAACCGACCAACAAGGCATAGCCTAAATAACCGGCATACCAGCCACTGGATAATATGGCGCCAAACACATTGTTCCCATCGCTCAATTGATCTGTGACATCATATACATTGTAATATACACGCTTATTATAGTCAGTCCAACCTGATGCAAAATAATCGCGCCCTATCTTTTCTCCATTGACATAAAAATTATGGAGTCCAAGGGAGCTAATGTATAATCGCGCGGATTTAATTTTCTTCTTTAGAGAGACCTCTTTTCGTAAATATGGCGAAGGTGGTAAATGATATTCTCCTTTAGGAGCTAAGTGGTTTAAATCAACCCCGATCCACTTTGCTTTCCAATCCTGTGGGTTAGGTTTCGCCAATTCCCAATATTGGATTTCCGACCATTTGCCAACTCTATCCTTTTCATCCCAGGAGCGGACCTTCCAATAAACCCGTTGTCCCGACTGAAGTAACTTTCCAGCATATTCAATCTGATTGGTTTGGTTGCCATTTACCTTTTTGCTGTCCCAAAGGTCTGCTTGGTTCTTTCTAAGCAAGGCTTCCGAACTGGCTACCATAACCTGATAAGCTAATTGAGATTGGTTGAATCCCTTGCCTTCAAGCTCCCAACTCAATCGCGGTTTACTTTCTTCTACATAGGGATTGATCTTATATTCTGTACGCAGATATTTAGGCTGTATGCTTGCATACGAAGCTGCAAGGTTTAACAACAAGCCTAGACAAATACAGCATACTATCCTTAGGGTCCCCATTCGTTATGATTTAATCAGGTATAATATTTTAGGTACTTCAATTTCGGAAATTACCTTTCCATTTTCATCCTTTTTATGCAATAGTTTTATTAAGTGGATAAGTTTTGGAAGAAAAGCGGGATTGATTAAAGATAGGAATGGGTCAGGGAAAGACTATCCTGTCCTATCAGGTGGGGGGATTAATTAATAAAAAGTAAAGTTCTAAGTAATACAGAACCCCTACCTTATTGACATGAAGCCAATCAAAAAATTATATTTTGTCTATATAATTCCAAATCTATCAAGGACTGTCCTTTACACTGGAGTTACCAATAATTTGAGATATCGATTATATCAACATGAGTTTCAAAATTATGGAATGAATAGTTTTACAAAAAAATATAAGATAAAACACCTCTTGTTTTATGAGATTTTCGTGAATATACGTGCGGCTATTAATAAAGAAAAAGAAATTAAGGGATGGACCAGAGCGAAAAAGGAAGCATTAATAAATGATTTTAATCCAGAATGGAAGTTTCTTAACGATGAAGCAGAAGAATTACACTAGATCCTAAACCAATTCCTGATTAGTGAGTGAAAAAGTGTTTTTGTGAGTTTCTTTTATTTTGTCATGTTGAGGCACGAAAGATCTCGGAACTTTATGGAACTCAAGTCAAAACCGTACTCCGAGACCCTTCTTGCATCAGGGTGACACGACTAAAATACAACCCATCGGTGTGTCATGTTGAGGCACGAAACATCTCGGAACTTTATGGAACTCAAGTCAAAATCGTACTCCGAGACCCTTCTTGCATCAGGGTGACACGACTAAAACACCTCTCAAATCTCCCCTCCTTTTCTCCCCTCCAATCCTCATTCAAAACCATTCTACAGGACGGTGCAGGATGCTCAACCTAAAGTGGATAGCTATATTTGGATTACAGCCAAAGTATTGGCAACCTATAACTAATAACTAATTCCGGTAGCTCTTCAACCTAGACTGCCAATAAACCAAATGAAAAACGAAAACATGTATTACTTAGAAAAAGGATGATCTGTTATTGAACAATAACATTGAAAAAGACCAATAAAAAAACCGACAGTGTTCCCGCACTATCGGTTCAATATCAATGGTCTTTTTAAACTAACCAAGAGGGTCGAAACTCTTTATTGTTTAACCATTTAACTTTGCAAAGGTATGCAATATGACCAATTAAACAAAACTAAAAACCATCGATCAATTGCGCCTATCGTAACATTTAGGAGGGTTTTAGGGTTCACATTCGGAAATGAACCCAAGAAAAGATTCCTGCAATTATCGTTGATCTTTCCTGCTTTGATTCTATCGCAGGCCGGCTATTCCGAGGTCAACAATTATTCTACTATGAATAAAGAAACACACAACATCTCCGTGGAACATAACACGGGCATCAGCAACTTAAACTTGTTTGGCCAAGAGAAAATCAAGGTCACAGGAACGGTTAGTGATGCCAATGGGGTTCCTATTGCTGGTGTTTCTGTTCGCGTAAAAGGCACGAACTCGGCGACTGCAACCGATGAAAACGGAAATTATGAAATCGAATTGAACAAAGGCCAAACCCTGACCTTTGACAATATTGGTTTCACTTCGAAGGAAATCGTTGTCAATGCTGCTGGTACACAAAACATTGCATTGGACAGTAGCAGTGAGGACATTACCGAAGTGGTAGTCGTTGGTTATGGTAGTCAGCAGAAAAAAGACGTTACTGGATCGATTGCCGCTGTGTCTATGAAAAATGTAAAAGGACAGGCTATCGCTAGTCCTGACCAAGCATTAACCGGACAACTTTCGGGAGTACAGGTCAGTAATTCCAATGGTACTCCAGGTGGTGGACCAAGGATTCAGATCAGGGGAATTGGGGCAATTGGTGCTGGTAGCCAGCCACTCTATGTTATTGATGGATTTCCAGTTCCTGGATCATCCAGTGAAAGGGGAAATCCTTTGGCAACCATCAACCCCAACGATATTGAGTCGATGACCGTATTGAAGGATGCTTCTGCCACGGCAATTTATGGTTCTAGAGGCTCTAATGGGGTAATCTTGATCAATACCAAACGTGGTACGGATGGTAAGATGAGAATCGATGTAGCGGCAAGTTCCGGCTTACAACAAGTCCCTCAGAAAGGTAGACCTAACCTGATGAATGCTGAAGAATTTGCACAATTCAGGAAAGAGGCCATCGAAGATAAAATCAGGTTTGAAGAAGGAAGGGAACCCACAATAAATGATATCCCTGAAGAATATAGAAACCCTGCTGCATTGGGTGAAGGTGTGGATTGGTATGATGCAGTTACCCGAATCGCTCCGATGTCGGATATCAACGTGAATTTCTCTGGTGGTAATGAAAGCATTCGTTCTTTTGTGTCTGCAGGATATTTGAACCAGAAGGGCGTGATGTTGAACTCGGGCTTTGACCGTTTCTCCATCCGTGCGAATGTGGAAGGGAATTTTGCAAAGAAATTAAAATTAGGGATGAACATCAACCCTACCCTATCCTACATTGAAGGTGGAATCAATGGACAAGGACGGGATGAATTCTTTGAGATCACGACTCCTGTCGCCAAAATATATAACGATGATGGCTCCTATGTTCCGTATATTCAATCTGCTGGAACTTTTGGGAACCCCAATCCTGTGATGTTCTTAAATGAGCGGACCAACAAGAGCTCCAAGTTAAAGCTATTGATGAGTACCTATGCAGAATATAGCTTTTTGGACAACCTAAAGTTCAAGACTACCTTCAACGTAGACTATCAAGATGAAAGTGGCGAGACCTTTAGACCTTCCACTCTACCTAATCAAAATGCCCCTGGTGCATCTATTCCTAGCGGAAGTTATGGAAGAGGCCAATACATCAACTGGGCAAATGAAAACACCTTAAACTACGATTACTCTTCAGATAACGGACATTCGATTTCTGCATTGGCAGGTTATTCCATCCAAATGCAAAAGAACAAGAATGCCAACTTCAACGGTGCCCAATTCCCAGATGACGACATTCAGACCTTGAATGCTGCAGCAAGAATAACCGGAGGCACAGGAATTGAAGACTGGGGATTGATATCCTATTTAGCTAGGGTTAACTACTCCTACCTAGATCGATATATCTTGACAGGGTCTTTCCGTGCGGATGGCTCCTCAAGATTTGGTAAGGACAATCGCTGGGGTTCTTTCCCATCGGTTGCAGTCGGTTGGCGATTATCCGAAGAAGCTTTCCTGAAAGATAAAGAGTGGATTGATGAGTTAAAACTGAGGGCTTCTTATGGACGTTCAGGTAACTTCAATATTGCCAATTATGCTTCATTAAGCAGCATCGGTGCTTCCAACTATATTTTTGGAGGCGGATTGGCACCAGGTCGTGTTATGAACAGTCTTGGAAACAGCTTCCTAGGTTGGGAAAGGATGAAGGAGTTGAACATTGGTTTGGATTTCACTACATGGAATAACCGTTTGACTTTAACCGCCAACTATTATAAACGTAACACCTTAGATCTATTATTGAATACCCCAATTCCTAACTCATCAGGATTCGGCTCCGTCGTAGAAAATCGTGGTGATGTCGAAAATAAAGGTTTCGAGTTCTCAATCAGTTCAGCAAATATTGCCCGTGAAAACTTTACCTGGAATACCGACTTCAATATTTCATTCAACCGCAACAAAGTCATTGCCCTTGGCCGTAGTACAGACCCTATCTTCTCAGGACAGAGTTCGGAAGGAAACTTTACCAATATCACCGAGATTGGTCAACCGGTAGGTATGATCATCGGTTATGTAGTGGAAGGAATTTATCAAAATCAAGCAGATGTAGACAATAATCCAGCATTCCCAGGAGCTATCCCAGGGAACTTAAAAATGAAGGATGTGAACGGAGATGGCCAGATTACACCGAACGATGACTTTGCGGTAATCGGTAATCCTTATCCTGACTTCAACTTTGGTATGACCAATACCTTGACTTATAAAGCATTTGATTTCCGAGTGATGATGGTGGGTTCCATGGGACAAGAAATGTTGCATGCAACCAGGTTCTATACGGACAACATCGACGGGGTATTTAATGTGCGTAAGGAGGTTGCTGATCGTTGGAGATCAGAATCTAATCCAGGTAGTGGTCTGGTACCAACAACCAACGGTACTGGTAGAGGCCGTGTAATGTATCGTGATACCCATTCCCTATTTGTCCAAAAGACAGATTACCTATGGATCAAGAACATTACAATAGGCTACTCCCTCCCTAAGAGCATTGGTGGAGTGTTAAACAACCTTAGGATTTATGCTAACCTTCAGAATCCATTCTTATTTACCAATTATGATGGAAACCCAGAAGGAACTAACATAAACAGAGGGGATATAAGTCCATTGGTACCAGGGATCGACTATTCGGCTTACCCTGTTCCAAAGATTTACACATTAGGGTTGAATTTCAATTTTTAAGACAAGGATTATGAAACTAAGATATATTCTATTAGGTCTAGGGTTATTGAGCATGAGCTCCTGCAATAAATTATTGGATGTAAAGCCCTATACCTTTTCCAGTGGAGAGAACTATTATGAAAACGAAGGACAGATCCTTCGGGCAGTAAATGGTGCATACAGCAGATTGCAGGTACTCTATACGAGTGATTTCAATGCAATGACAGAGATGAGATCGGACAATACCAATTATCAATATGATGAAACGGACCGTGGCGTGCAGCAGCGGGAAGAAATTGATGAATTCTTGATCACCTCTTCCAATAACTACGTGAATACCACTTGGGTAAACCTGTATGTTGCGATTCAACAATCCAACGCCATCATCAGCAGGATTGATCAAGTACAGTTCTCGGATGAAAAATTAAAGTTACAATACCTGGGAGAGGCCAAGTTTTTGAGAGCATTTTCGTACTTTCATTTAGTAAGACTTTTTGGTGAAGTTCCTTTGCTGACGAAAGAGGTTGCAAATCCTTCGGATGCATTCTCGGATGGCAAAAAAGGTACAGTAGACGAAATTTATGCAGTCATTATCCAAGATGCTAAGGATGCCATTGCAAACTTACTTCCAAGCTATGACAAAGGAAGCGTAGGAAGAGCGACCAAAGGAGCAGCCTATACGCTATTGGGTGAGGTCTACCTAACAAGAAAGCAATATGCTGAGGCAGTAACCAATTTTCAAGAAGTAACCAAATTAGGCTATTCATTGATGCCAGATTACGCATCCTGTTTTAGTCCTAATTCAAAGAATAATGCAGAGTCAGTTTTTGAAGTACAGTTTGATCAATCAGTAGAAGGTGAAAACAGTAACTTCATTTTCATGTTCGGCCCAAGGAATGCAAAGATGCAATTGGTCGGTTTCTCCGGAAACTTAGGCGGAAGCAACATTCCTACACCGAGCATATACAATGCCTATGAACAAGGAGATGCGCGTAGAGACAAGTCTATTCAAATGTTCAACGACCCTTCAAATGCAGCATTTCAAGAGTCGAAGGCTTTTGGAGGTAGTATGCCATTTATCAAGAAATACTATCATGCGCCTTATATCGAGGATGGAAGATCGAATGAAAACTGGCCAATCTATCGCTATGCCCATGTTCTATTGATGTTGGCAGAGGCGCAGAACGAGGTTGGATCAGGAGATCCTTTGGCAAACCTGAATATCGTGAGAAAAAGAGCCGGATTGAAACCTTTGTCAGGACTGGCCAAAGATGCTTTGAGAACGGCCATTGCAAATGAAATAAGAGTTGAAGTTGCCTTTGAAAACCATAGGTGGTATCAACTTCTAAGAACTGGAAAAGCCATTGAAGTGATGACTGCTCATGGTGCCGAGGAAAAGAAAAGATTGACTCGACTAAGCAGTGCTTCATATAATATCCAACCGTTCAAACTATTATATCCGATCCCTCAGCGTGAGGTTCAGATCAATGGTATTAAGCAGAATGAGGGCTGGTAGGTATTTTTAAGCTGTTATAAACTATATCAACATAAAAACCAAATGATAAAAACGAAAAGAGCACAATTGTATTTGTTTGCCTTGTTCCTGTTCATATTCGCAGGGGCTTGTAAACAAGAGAAGGAAAAGGAGGAGGTAAAAGAACCTAATCCAAAAACGGATAAAATAACATTGCCCGATGGCTTTGAAATCGAGCATATCTATAGTCCTTCTGATGACAAAAAAGGATCTTGGGTTTCCATGACTTTTGATGACAAAGGTCGCATGATAACATCGGATCAATTTGGTGGTCTATTCCGCGTTGAATTGCCTCCTCTTGGTTCAGATTCGACTGTTAAGCCGAAAATTGAAGCATTAGACTTCCCTATCGAAGGCCGTGACCCTAAAGATACGACTAGCAATAAAGTAGGGATGGGCTTTGCGCAAGGTTTGCTATGGGCATATAACAGCTTATATGTTATGATCAACCACCGTCCTAATGAGAACCTTTCTAAAGGCTCTGGTCTATACAGACTTCAAGACACCAACAATGATGATAAATTAGATAAAATCACACAGTTGATGGAATTAGAGGGAGAGGGTGAACATGGACCGCACAGCATTGTGTTAGGACCAGATTCTATGATCTATGTTATTGCCGGTAACTTTACTAAAATCCCTAAAATGGACAATTATCGTTCTTTACCTAATGATAAAGTGGATAATTTGATTCCTTATATCTTAGATACCCATGGACACGATGCGGATTCTCACCTGAATGGTGGATGGATTGCAAAAACAGATTCAGAAGGTAAATCTTGGGATCTAATTGCATCTGGAATGCGTAATGGATTTGACTTAGCCTTCAATAATGAAGGTGAGTTATTTACCTACGACTCTGATATGGAATGGGATTTCGGTATGCCTTGGTACCGTCCGACAAGGATTTTACATGTTCCTAGTGGTGGTGAATATGGTTGGAGAAAAGGTGATGCGAAATGGGATGAAAGATTCTTAGACAACCTTCCTGCGACTTTAAATATTGGTCAAGGATCTCCTACTAACTTCATCAACCCTAGCCAAGCTAAGTTTCCTGATAAATATAGAAACAGCCTGTTCGCATTTGATTGGAGTTTCGGTATCATCTATGCCATCCAATTACAACCAAATGGAGCTAGCTATACAGCGAAAGCGGAAGAATTTATCTCAGGATCTCCACTACCTTTGACCGATGGAACCATTGGTCCAGATGGAAGTCTTTACTTCCTTACGGGTGGTAGACGTTTGGAATCTGACTTATACCGTGTATACCATAAAGATCGTGATAAGATCAATAATGAGGTCAAAAAAGCTGAGCCTAATGAATTGGTGAAATTGCGTAGAGAGATTGAGCAATACCACAGACCATCTGCGGCAGGAACTGTTGATAAAGTTTGGGAATATTTAGGTCATGAGGATAGATTCATCCGTTATGCTGCACGTTTAGCAGTAGAACACCAACCGTTTGAGACCTGGAAAGACAAAGTTTTTGCAGAACGCAACGTGGTTCGATTGACTGAAGCGATGGTAGCGATGGCTCATGTTGCTGATCCTTCCCTTCAGCCTCAGATCATGAAAAAACTGGCTACTATTCCAGTAGAAAAGATTACACCTAAGATGTTGGAAAACCTGCTAAGGGTTTACGAGATTGTCATTGCCCGCATGGGTAAGGTCAATGATGCTGATGCAGCTGCTTTGGCCCAAAGGTTAGAACCTTTCTACCCTGCCAAATCCAACTATACCAATAGGGAACTGTCCAAAATCTTACTTGCCCTAAACAGTGAACCGGCAGTTAAGAAGACACTTGACATTCTAGCCAATGCAAAAGATGACACCACCCAAACCAGCTTTATGAACTCTTCGGATTTAATCCTGAGAAATCCACAGTATGGATTGGACATTGCTGATATGTTGGCCAATATTCCACCTGCACAACAGATCTTCATGGTTACTGCATTGAGCAATACCAGTGTGGGTTGGACCCCGGAGCTACGTGAGCAATATTTCAATTGGTTCTACAAAGCATTCGGCTATAAAGGCGGTAACAGTTACATCGGTTTTATTGACAATGCACGTAAAATGGCATTGAAAAACGTACCGCAAGACCAACTTGCCATGTACGGTAAGATGTCAGGAGACTCTTTGATCAATGCTCAAGGAAATAGATTGGCTGAGAAAGTAGAGGGTCCGAAGGGTCCAGGTAGAGCATGGGAAATTGATTCGGCACTGAAAGTTGTGGATGAAAACACCGGTGTCCGCAATTTCAACCGCGGAAGAGAACTGTTCCTTGCTGTTAAGTGTGGTTCCTGCCATACCATCAAAGGTGAAGGGGGTTCCGTAGGTCCTGATTTAACCCAATTAGGCACCCGTTTTTCTAAACGCGATATGTTAGAGGCGATCATCGAACCTAGTAAGGTGATTTCTGATCAGTATGAATCCAAAGTATTCAATCTGAAAGATGGAACGAATGTATTAGGCCGTTTGATGAGTGAGGATGAACACAATTATGTGATTTCACAGAATCCATACGCTCCTCAAGTGACCAAGACCATTGCGAAAAACACAGTTAAATCCATGAACCGTTCCGAGGTCTCGATCATGCCTCCAGGAACATTGAATGTAATGAGTCCTGATGAAGTTAAAGATATCATGGCCTACCTGATGTCCGGTGGTAATGAAAAAAGTGAAGTTTATAACAAAAAATAAGTAAGGCATTGGAAAACTCAAAGCAAGACTGGTTGAACAAAGTCTCCCATGTGGCCCAAGTTGGAGGCATAGAAACTTCCATTTTGGATAATGGAAGGGGGAAAGGAACACGTATAGCTTGGATCAATACAGGGGCAGGACTACGATTCAAGGTAGTCATCGACCGCGGTATGGATATAGCGGACGCTTCGTTCAATCAGTTTAACTTGAGTTGGCTAAGTCGCTTGGGGGTCACTGCTCCGCAACCCTTCTCAGACCAGGGAATCGATTGGTTAAGAACCTTTGGAGGTGGATTACTGACGACCTGTGGAGTCACCCATGTTGGAGGACCGGAACAAGATGAACATGGACAACGCGGCTTGCATGATCAATTCAGCAACAGCCCTGCAGAACTCATATCCATCAAGCAGCCCGATCTAGCCAACGGCGATTACGAAATGTCCATTACTGGAAAAATATTTCAAGGCCATCCCCTAGGAGATAACATCGAGATTACGCGCACAATACGATGCAATCTAGGTCATCCAACCATTTATTTGGATGATGAGATACAGAATATCGGTAATATCTATTCTTCCCATATGATTTTATACCATTTCAACTTTGGGTGGCCTTTCATTGATGCGGGAACCAAACTGCTCTGGAAAGGAGCTTGGCAATCTCGCGAAACCGGCGCAGACAACAAGATTTTTAAAGAAGGACAAGACTTCCGAACCTGTCAAGAACCAAGGGAGGACCACAGTGGTTCAGGGGAAGAAGCAGCATTGATAGATGTGGATAGTAATGAGCAAGGCCAAGTAGACTGTGGAATCTTCAATGAAAAATTAGGCTTTGCCTTAAAATTAAGCTTCAATAAGAAGCAGCTGCCTTGGTTGACCAATTGGCAACATTGGGGCAGAGGTGAATATGTAACAGGTCTGGAACCTGGCACCAACCCTCCACTCGGACAGAAACTGATGCGCGAACGAGGGGAATTAATCCAATTGAAACCTGGAGAAAAGCGGAAATATAACTTAGAAATCAGTATATTGAATAACCCCGACTCCATTACGGAATTTGTAAACAAGTATATAAACCTATAAAAATAATTAGAATGGAAATCATTGAAAAGGCATTCGAACAAGGCAAAGGAATATTGAGATTAGCACCTAACTGGGTGCCGAGATCTTTTTGTGTACCAGGCAGAAGGATAAAACTTCACCCCGATGATTACTATGTATTAGGCGGTGAACGTGGTGGTATTGATGAACGTTGGTTTTCATCGACTACTCCTGCTAAGAACGGTCCTTTGACGGGTGAATTTGAAGGATTGAGTTTTGTAGTATATGAAGAAAATGGTAAAACAGAACAGGTATTATTAGCTGACTGCGTTGACCATTTAAAAGGAAAATTAATTGGTGACCGTCTTTGGGATGAATATCAAAGCTGGCCTATGTATTCCAAGTTCTTTGACAACATGGGACCACTACCCCACCACATCCACCACAATGATGAAAAAGCGGCGCTGATCGAACAACAAGGAAAACCAGAGGCGTATTATTTCCCACCACAGTTGAACAACCATGGCGGTGATTTCCCATATACCTTTATGGGAATTGCTCCTGGAACTCCGAAAGAGACTATCAAAGAATGTCTGGAGAACTTTGCCAAAGGTGACAATAAGATCACCAATTATTCTCAAGCATACCGCTTGGAACCGGGTACCGGATGGGATGTTCCTCCTGGCTTATTGCATGCTCCAGGTAGCTTATGTACCTATGAACCGCAAAAGGCTTCAGATGTTTTTGCGATGTACCAATCCTTGGTGAATGAAGCGATCATCCCTGAAGAGTTATTATGGAAAGGTGTACCTGAAAACATGAAAGGCGATTATGACGCCTTGATGGATATCATTGACTGGGATCTGAACGTTGACCCGGACATGATGAAAAATAGATTTATGGCTCCACTTCCAGTGAAGGATGAAAAAGAAATGGAAAGCCTAGGCTATTCAGAGAAATGGGTATGCTATAAATCAACCGCTTTCAGTGCCAAAGAATTAACGGTATTCCCTGGACAAACCGTAACCATTACAGATGGAGCAGCCTATGGATTGATCATGATGCAGGGATATGGCAAGATGAATGATTGGACCATCGAAACACCAGCCTTGATCCGTTATGGACAACTGACTTTTGATGAATACTTTGTATCTGAAGAAGCGGCAAAAAGAGGAGTAACCATTCAGAACCATTCTACAACAGATCCGATCGTGATGTTAAAGCATTTCGGTCCAGACAATCCGGATTTGGTAGTAAAAGGTTAATTAATGAATAAATAAACGTAGTTATGAGCAAGAACAATTTCCCAAAATTACACAATGCTACATGGCCAGGCATTGTTGGAAAAGGAGACCATGAACCCATCATTTCTTTGGATGAGTTATTGGAAAAAACAGCAAAAGCAGAAGTAAACGGCGTAAAATTCGATGGTGTTGACTTAGGATTATTTGATCCACATGTTAAGTTGGACACTTCGGACGACCATATAAAATCAGTGGTAGACAAGATTGGAGGAACCTATGGCCTAGCTATAGGTACGCTAGTTGCCCCTATCTGGCCTCCCGATGGTGGTTCAGCAATGGGCTCACAAGCAGACAGAGACCGCTTTGTAGAAGTGGTAAGAAAAGCTGCTGAGTTTGGATATAAACTAAGAAAAGAAGGAATCCGAACCAATAATGTAATCCGTGTGGACTCAGCGAGCAGTGTAGAGGAATGGGCGAAGAACCCTACGGAAAACACCAAATTAATTGCAGACACTTTCCGTAGGGCTTGCGATGCTGCGGCAGAATATGGCGAGCGTTTAGCGGCTGAAGGTGAAATCTGCTGGGGTGGTATGCAAAGCTGGAAAACCATGCTGGAAACCCTAGAGATGGTAGATCGTGATAATATGGGCTTCCAGGCAGATATGTCCCACACTTTCCTTTATCTATTGGGCTATAACGCACCTGAAGACCGCATCTTAAAACCTGATTTCCAATGGGATGACCGTGAAGAATTGGAACGAGGACTTAAGTTCCTGACTTCAAAACTACGCCCTTGGACCATAGACTTCCACGTTGCCCAAAATGATGGAACCGTATTTGGATCAGGATCACACGATAAAACCGGAAGACACTGTTTACCGACAGACCCTAACGGTCGTTTGGATATCGCTAAGGATGCTGGCTTCTGGATGAAGGATGAAAATGGCAATCCGACCAAAGCCTTCAACCATATCTGTTGGGATGGATGTATGTTCCCAAATGAGGTCATGCACAAACAAGAAACCTGGGATTCGATCTTGAAAACCTTGATCGAGGTTCGCGAGGTAAATGGATGGTCCGAGTAATCTTCAAAAGAAAAAATCATGAGCAAAAAAGAATTAAGAATTGGATTAATAGGATGTGGATTCATGGGAAGAACCCATTCTAATGGATATAAACGCGTACCTAATTTCTTTCCTGATCTGGAATATACACCTGTCCTAAAGGCTGTATGTTCACGCAGTGAAGACAAAGTGAAAGCCTTTGCGGAGCAGTGGGGCTATGAGTCCTACGAGACCGACTGGAAGAAACTGATCGCTAGGGATGATATCGATGCGGTAGACATCTGTACCCCAAACAACATGCATATGGAAATCGCTGTTGCTGCAGCGGCAGCCGGTAAAATGGTGCTCTGCGAAAAACCGCTTTCCAGAACTTTGGAAGAAGGCGAGAAAATGGTAGAAGCCGTTGAATCTAATAAGGTGAAAAACACCATTTGGTACAATTACCGCCGTTTACCTGCCGTTACATTGGCTAAACAGATCGTCGACAGCGGCAAACTGGGCAAGATCTTCCACTATCGCAGTAACTTCCTTCAGGATTGGACCATCAACGAGAACCTTCCACAGGGAGGTGCCGCATTTTGGAGAATGGATGCAGATGCTGCAGGTTCTGGAGTTACCGGTGACCTATTGGCACACTGTATTGATTTAGCGATGTGGATCAATGGAGGTATCAAGGATGTATCGGCCATGACTGAAATCTTCGTGAAACAGCGTATGCATGAAGAGACCGGTAAAATGGAAGATGTCAAGATCGATGATGCCTGTATATTCCATTGTCATTTTGATAATGAGTCTTTAGGTCTGTTTGAATCGACGCGCTATGCCCGTGGTCACAAAGCCTTATTTACCTTTGAGATCAATGGTGAAAAGGGTTCCTTGAAATGGGATCTACATGATATGAACCGACTGGAATATTTCAACAATGCTGATGATTCCATCGTCAAAGGATGGCGCTCAATCCATGTTACAGATGGTGACCAACCTTACATGGATAAATGGTGGGTTCCGGGTCTATCTTTGGGATACGAGCATTCCTTCGTACACCAAGTAGCAGATTTTTTACAAACCTTGGAAACAGGCGAAGAATGCCACCCAACTTTTAGGGATGCCCTGGAAACACAGAAGGTCTGCGAAGCGGTTATCAACTCTGCAAAAAACAGAAAATGGGAAGATACCCATGTAGAGTGGAAGAACAAATAAGCATTAGAGAAATCCATTATGAAAAAAATATTCAAATATAGCTGTATCTGCCTCAGTGCTACTATTTTACTAGGTTCTTGCAACGGAAGCAATGCAGAACAAAACAATAAACAGGACAGTGCAGTTACGGATACCATAGGATTAGAAGACGGTTATATCGCGATGTTTGAGCCCAATTCCCTATCCGGTTGGGAAGGTGACACGACCTATTGGAAAATGGAAAACGGGATCCTTTCAGGCGAGATCCGTGAGGATCAAGAACCATTGAAAAACAATACATTTTTGATCTGGAACGGTGGTGATGTTGCTGACTTTTCGCTGAAAACTAAATTTAAAATTTCCGAAAATGGAAATAGTGGTGTAAATTACAGAAGCGATCGTTTCACAGAGGTGCCCAATGCCCTACGAGGTTATCAGGCAGACATTGATGGAAAGAATAATTACACTGGTCAAAACTATGAGGAACGAAAGCGAACAACCTTAGCATACCGTGGTCAGCGAACTGAAATATTGAACCCTGCAGATGGAAATAAAGGCGAGTCGAAAGGCAATGCCTGGACAAATATGAAGGTAATCGATTCAGTAGCTACCGATGAAGAATTAAAGACCATAGTAAAACCCAATGATTGGAATGATCTGGAAATCGTTGCTGAAGGCAATAAATTAACACATTTTATCAATGGAAAGGTAATCGCCGAGGTGATTGACAATGATCCTGAAAACCGCAAGGAAAAAGGATTGATTGGTGTTCAAGTGCATGTTGGTCCACCAATGAAAGTAGAGTACAAAGACATGCAGATAAAAATTTTAAAGTAATTATAATATAAACCGCAATATGGAATGGAAAGAACAAGTGAGAAATACCTTATTCGAACTGCTGACCGCAGAGGAGAAAAGCTATTTAGAGGAGTGTGAAAGAAATATTGCAGATAATTATTCTACAAGTTTTGTAAGGATATTTTCCTCATTGAGCAGGAAATTAAATACCAGCAAGGATAAAACAGTAAGTATGGTCCAAGAGGATAGCAATCCGCTGATTGTTGACCATTGGACCGTACTTAGACTTGCGAGAGTTTACCTATTGGGTTTGATCGAAGATCAACAAGAACCCTATTTTACCTTTATCGAGAAGTTGTTCAACTATGCAGACATGCAGGAGCTAGAAGCCCTGTATTCGGCTTTGAACATCTTCCAGTTCCCAAGAATCTGGATCGACCGTTGCCAAGAGGGTATTCGGAATAATATTGGGCTGGTGCAAGGCGCTATCATGGAGCAGAATAAGTTTCCTGCTACCTATTTAAATGAAGAGGCCTGGAACCAAATGATTTTAAAAAGCTTTTTTACCGGCAAGGACATCAAGAAGATCTACGGTCTGTACGACCGCAACAATATCCATCTTGCAAACTCCATTGTCGACTATATTTATGAACGCGATTCTGCCAATCGAGAGATACATCCCATGTTATGGGTTTTGGCGAAGGATCACTTACCTCCTCGCGCTAAAGAAATCTTGAAGCAGCAAAACAATAGCCCAGAATTATTAGAGAAAAATTAAAAACAGACAGGAATGTGCACAGAATTAAATAGAGACCTAGCAAGCATGGGGAAACCAATGCCGCTAGACTTTGAATTAATTAAAGGGATGAAATTTGTGGACCCACATATTCATATGGTTTCACGAACGACGGATGATTACCAAGCGCTGTTTGATGCGGGCGTCCTATTACTGATCGAACCCGCTTTTTGGGTTGGACAGCCTAGAACTGGAATAGATACCTTTAAAGATTATTATAGTAGCCTGATTGGTTGGGAAAGATTTAGAGCTTCCCAATTTGGTATAAGACACTTCTGTACCATTGGGCTTAATTCTAGAGAAGCTAACAATGAAGCTTTAGCAGAACAAGTCATGGAATTACTTCCTCATTTCATTTACAAGGAAGGAGTTCTCGGCATTGGAGAAATTGGTTTCGATGACCAGACTCCTGCTGAAGATAAATATTATAGAGCTCAACTTGAGCTTGCTAAAGAAGCTGGACTTCCCGTTCAGGTTCATACCCCACACCGCGATAAAACTCGTGGTACGACACGAAGTATGGATATTGCCATTGAACATGGCCTCGATCCTCAAACGGTAATCATTGACCATAACTCCGAAGAAACGGTAAAAGAAGTATTGGACCGTGGTTTTTACGCCGGCTTTACCATTTATCCATTTACCAAGATGGGAAATGAACGCATGGTGGAAATCGTAAAGGAATACGGCTCGGAAAGGATCATGGTCAATTCAGCAGCAGATTGGGGAATTTCAGACCCCTTGGCTGTGCCCAAAACTGCTGCCCTGATGCTCCAATATGGTGTTTCCAAAGAAGATGTGGAAAAGGTGACCTATCAGAATGCATTGGATGCCTTCCAAGTCAGCAAGCATCTTGACCTTAGCACTTTGGACAAGACATTATTTGCAGATCCGAATGAAAAATTTGAAGGTAATACAATCCTTCGTGGTGGTCAACAACCTAGGTTAAATAAGGATTCTATTATTATTTCTTAATACCATTGCGTATGTTGAAACCATGGATCCAAATCATCAGGCCGTCCAATGTTTTAACAGCCATATCTGATGTTTTAGCTGGTGTCGCTTTAGCCTGCTTGTTTCTGCAACAAGATTTGCCACAGGTCAATCCATTGATCTGGATTACCATTTCCAGTATGTGTTTATATACTGGGGGCATAGTCTTCAATGATGTGTTTGATGCTGCACTGGATAAAGTGGAGCGTCCGGAACGACCTATTCCTTCGGGCAGGATCAAAAAATCCGCTGCCAGTATCTTGGGTACATTAGCCTTTGCAATTGGATGCTTTTTAGCCTTTCAGGTGAATATGGCGGCATTCTATATTTCATTGGCCATCGTCCTGATGTGCCTACTGTACAATGGCCAAGCAAAACATCATTTTTTAGCTGGCCCAATCGTCATGGGAGGCTGTAGAGGATTGAACCTATTATTGGGAATGGCCGTTTTACCAGATTCATTGAGCTACTGGTACATTGCCATCATTCCGATTATCTATATCGCTTCAGTAACAAACATAAGCCGTGGAGAAGTATATGGCAGCAATAAAACTGCCTTACTGGTATCCATTGGTCTATATTCTATTGTTATCTTAACACTCCTTTATTTCACCTATAGCAGCAAAAATTACCTGGCATTGGTCTTTATCTTGCTTTTCAGTCTTATGATCGGTTCGCCGGTTTCCAAGGCCTTGAAAACCTTACAGCCACAGGATGTCAGGAAAGCCGTGAAATTTGGAGTGCTCGCACTGATATTAATGAATGCCAGCTGGATTGCCATTTCTGGCCATTGGTTGTTAGCATTGGCCGTATGTGCCATATTACCGGTTTCGATCTTCTTAGCCAAGAAATTTGCCGTAACCTAAACCCTATTAAGAATGGAACGTGTATTAGAACAAAAATTCACTATTGAATATCAATATAACATCTTTTTCACCAAAGGTCTTTTCACTTTAGGAAATAACCTATTAAAGGACTTTCTAGCCAAGAACAGCAATCCCGGTTTCAAACAGAAGATCCTGTTTGTCATTGATGCTGGATTTATGGATAAACATCCCGGTCTGACAGAACAGATCTTTATCTATTTTATGGAAATGGAAGATTTTTTCCTGGCGAGTGAACCTTTGGTCATTCCCGGTGGTGAAATCTGCAAGAATGACACAAGCTGCTTAGACGCCATTATCCAGGCAGTGGACCAATACGGTATAGATAGACATTCCTATGTGATCGGCATTGGCGGTGGAGCTATTTTGGACCTTGTTGGCTATGCCGCTGCGATCTCACACCGTGGGATCAAACATATCCGTATTCCAACTACGGTCCTATCTCAAAATGACTCCGGAGTTGGTGTTAAAAACTCCGTAAACTATAAAGGGAAAAAGAACTTTTTAGGAACTTTTACACCAGCAAAGGCTGTTTTCAATGATTATGAATTCTTGCAAACTCTAGACGAAAGATCTTGGGTTGCGGGGGTATCCGAGGCTATAAAAGTGGCCCTGATCAAGGATTTATCTTTCTATGAATGGATAGAAAAAAATGCCAGCAAGATCAAGGAAAGGAATTCCGAAGAAATGGAAGATCTGATCTATCGTTGTGCCGATAAGCACCTAGAACATATCCGTAATGGAGATCCATTCGAATTAGGTTCTTCAAGACCATTGGATTTTGGCCATTGGAGTGCCCATAAATTGGAACAGATGACCGACTTCCAAGTGTTGCATGGCGAAGCTGTTGCCATTGGAATCGCCATGGACGTTTTATATTCTTATTTAATCGGCAATATTTCAGAAGAAGAGGCTACTCGAGTGGTCAGCTTGATCCGCAATCTTGGACTTCCGATTTATCACTCCATCCTAGATTCCGAAGAGGCGAGGTTTATTTTACTATCAGGTTTGCTTGATTTTCAAGAGCATCTTGGCGGAAAATTGACCGTGGTCCTTTTGGAAAAAATGGGAAAAGGAAAAGATTACCACCAATTAGATTATGACCTGATTATCCAAGCTATCGATTTCCTAAAGAACTTTAGCAAAAATCAAAACCCTTTCTATGAAGCTAGCTAATTCACATCTTTCTTATTGTAGCAATATCCATCCTGGCGAAGCCTGGAAAGACCATTTTCAAGAGCTAAAAAACAATCTACCGAAGATAAAAGCGGCCGTTTCAGCCGAACAGGACTTTGGATTGGGATTGCGACTTTCCGCTCAAGCAGCCAAAGAACTAAGTCAGCCGCAAGCTTTAAAAGATTTTCAGGATTGGTTGAAACAGAACCATATCTACGTCTTCACTATGAATGGTTTCCCTTATGGTGATTTCCATATCAAAGAGGTCAAGGACAAAGTGCATGCACCGGATTGGACAAGCACAGAACGCTATGAATATACCAAGAACCTTTTCGACATCTTAGCGCAATTATTACCGGAGGGCCAGGAAGGTGGAATCTCCACTTCTCCTCTATCCTACCGTTTTTGGCATGAGCAGCACACCGCGGAATGGCAACAAAAGCGGGATATCTGTACAAAACATATTCTCTTGGTTGCTGAGCACCTGTACCAAAAAGAGGTGAACAGCTCTGTTTATATGCACCTTGATATTGAACCTGAACCGGATGGTATGTTGGAAGACTCAAGGGAATTTATCGCTTGGTACAGCCAAGAGTTGATCCCAATGGCTACCGAGTATTTTAAGGAAAAATATAAACTGGATGATGATCAAGCCAAGGCAATCATCAACAGATATATCTGCCTATGCTATGATGTCTGCCATTTTGCACTGGAATATGAAGATCATCAACAGAGCATGGATGAATTGGAAAAACTGAACATCAAAATTGGCAAATTCCAAGTCAGTTCGGCCTTAAAAGTAGCGCTTGCTGAGGATCCAGATAAAAGGGCAATCCAAAAAAACAAGCTGAAAGAATTTAATGAACCGATCTATTTGCATCAGGTCATTGCAAAAGATAGCGAGGGAAACCTGATCAAATATAAGGACCTTCCTGATGCATTAAATGACAGCAATGATGCAAATCATGTGGAATGGAGAAGCCATTTTCATGTCCCTATCTTTTTGGAAAGTTATGGTGAGCTGGATTCTACCCAAGGCGATATCTTAAAGGTCATTGACCTGCATAAGGAAAAGCAAAGAACAAATCATATCGAGGTAGAGACATATACCTGGGGCGTATTGCCAAAATCCTTGCAGGCTCCTATTGAAGAGTCGATCGCAAGGGAATTGAATTGGTTATTGAATAAATTAAGGAATTAAATATGAAGAGAATTGCTGTAATAGATATTGTTGGGCTTTCAAGTTCCGTAATTGGAGAACATACCCCGTTCATTGAGAAATTCATAAAAGAGAATAAATTGCGTAAGATCAAACCGGTTTTGCCAGCATTGACCACCTCTGCACAGACTACCTATTTAACTGGGGTCGCTCCGAATGAACATGGAATCGTTGGCAACGGATGGTATGACCATACCGATTCTGAAATTAAATTCTGGAAACAATCCAACAAATTGGTCCAAGGCGAAAACATCTGGGTGACCGGAAAGAAACAGAATCCTGCCTTTACCTGTGCACAGATGTTCTGGTGGTACAACATGTACAATGATGCAGATTTCTCGGCCACACCGAGACCAAATTACTTGGCCGATGGCAGAAAGATGCCGGATTGCTATGCTTACCCCAGCAGCCTTCGCGATGAATTGACAGAAAAATTCGGAAAATTTCCTCTATTTAACTTCTGGGGGCCCAATGCCAATATCACCTCTTCCAATTGGATAGCCGATTCGGCCATGTATGTGGAGGAGAAACATCAACCGACCCTAAATCTGATATATCTTCCACATTTGGATTATTGCTTACAGAAATACGGTCCAAAAGGAGAAAGTGTCGCAGCGGAATTGAAACAAATCGATCAACTGGTTGAAAAACTTACGACCTTCTTCCAAAAAAGAAATGTGGAAGTTGTCCTTTTATCGGAATACGGCATTGGACCAGTCGATCAACCTATCCATATCAACAGGATCCTACGTAAAGAAGGCCTGATCGATATCCGGATTGAAAGAGGTTTGGAACTATTGGATGCTGGAGCTTCAGAGGCATTTGCGGTTTCTGATCACCAGATTGCACATGTATATACCAAAACTCCGGAAACCCGAGATAAACTTAAAACCTTGTTGTCCAAGGTCGCTGGTGTAGCCAAGGTGTTGGACAAGGAGGAACAGAAGGCCTATAAAATCGACCATGAGCGTTCTGGAGATTTGGTGCTGCTAGCAAATCCTAATGCTTGGTTTACCTATTACTTCTGGGAAGATGATGCTGTTGCACCGGACTATGCCAGAATGGTAGATATACACAAGAAACCGGGTTACGATCCGGTGGAAATGTTTATGACCTCGAAGTCTAGGGCAATCGGCAAACTCATCTTAAAGAAAATAGGTTTTGCAGCTGTTCTGGATATTACTCCATTAGATGCATCATTGGTGAAAGGTTCACATGGCATTGTAGATGTAGACCCTGAATACTACCCTATTTTAATTGGTGATTTTGATGGATTGGATGAAAATGTAGAACCGACATCCATCAAGCAAATACTCCTAAACAAGATTTTTGTAGATAAAAAAGTGCAGGAAACTGTTGTTTCTCAATAAATGTAGATAATATGTAAATAGTCTGCATATGTTTTGTTAAAGATCAAGAGGATAATCTTTTGCATCTTTAATTCATACAAATACTGCGCTATTATGTCATATCATGCTATAGAAAATTTGGTTGAAGATGCAGTTCACCTTCTGGAAAGATCTGCTCTTCCTGTCGCGGAACAACGTAAAATCATTTTCAATCTCTATCAATTCCAAAATCGATTTGATACGAGCTATACTGTTTTACGTTGTTTCCCGTATTTGGAAAAAATTGGATTTATCAAGAAGCTTCCCATTGATCAACATCCTGACTATAAAAAGAACCCCGATTATTTCAAAAACCTAGAAGATTCCGACTGGCTCCTCGGTGATGTCAACAATGAGGAGGCTGATGTTGTCTATCAGGAAGACGGCAATTTTTTCCCTGAGTATGGTTCTGATGCCTGGAAAAGATTGCTGGACAATGGACAATGGAAAGAAGCTCCCGAAGAAGTGGCCCATATTCCCATTCCACATTTGATCACTGAAATGATTGAACTATCGGAAAAACAAGGCAACAAGCAGCTGATGCATAATTTTTATCTTGCTTTCGTCAATGCCTATCTAGAAGCAGATATTGGTGCAGAGGAAGGTTTTACAAAAGATTTTGAGCAGTGGATCAATAATCCTGATTTGATCAAGCTACATGAACTCCTCAGCCAACATGATTTACTAAAGATCAAGAAGAAGGAGACAGATTTTGAAGTCCCTAGACTTTCAGATGAATTGTCCGGGCTGACAGATCCTGATGAAAGAGCCAAGCTCAGCTTTTTGATGGACCCCAAAAAATCTATCGAAAAAATATACGCTAGCTACCTCAAGGAAAAAAAGGCTGCCCTGGAATTACCTCAGCATATCGAGATGATTTCAAGCATGGTCAAGGAGAAGATGGAAAAAAGTTCATGGACATTCTTGGAGGAAAAGGTTGAACAACCATCGGATAAATGCAATTGGGTATGGTACAAAGATGTATCAGATGGTAATAGAACAAATCGTCTCTTCACGGAAATAAGCTTAGATGTAGATTTAAGTTCTATTTTCGCCATCCAATATGTACAGCATGGATTGCTTTTGGAATGGCAGGAGAAGTCGCTGAGCAAGAACTTGGAAGACGCTCAGTTTAAAACCAATCCTTTCGAACTTATTGACAATGATGAAGTCGAAAAGAATCTCAACTTTTTAGGATTATGGGTTCTTCCGTTAAAATCTTCTGGAAAAAGAATCGCTACATCAACCGAGCATTTCTTGCAATACCTCGATGGTCTGGGAACAAGTTATTTGGACAGAATCAATAAAGAGTTTCCTAAACCTTTCTTCGCTAAGTCCTTTTCTTCGTATATCAAAATATTTGAATCCATGGATCCGATAAACGATTTTTTATTGTTCAATGATCTGTATTCCATTAGTCAGATATTCATCCATAACCTCATTCATCAAGGTAAAGAAAAAGAAGCCCTGAAAATCTATGATACCATGGAAGGTCGATTGACAGATCGTTTTCGGGAAAATATCCCTTGGTATAAGAATGAATTTTTACCTTTTATCAAAGCCATCAAAGCAGGTAAAAAACCAGCCTTGCCAGGTTTGTTCAAAAAGAATTAGTGGTATCTTATCATATTGATCATGGCATTCTAAACTATTTTAAGATGCACCCCCTTTCCATTCCTCCGTATGAACCAGGATTAAATGGATGAGAGAATGGACCAAGATCATAGTTATGGACCTGTTGAAATACTTCTAAAACAACGGCACTGAACCATTGAATTTCGCAGATAATTATAGCAGTTTCATTTGAATAAGGTCAATCGAAAAAGGCAATTATGATAGATGAATTAGTTTCATTTTTGGAACCAATATTCTCATGATGGTCCAAGCCAAAAGGTAGGCTATCGAACACACGGCAAAGATGATAAAGTATCCAGATTCAATTCCTTCAAATCCAAACACTTTCATATTGGTTTGTTCGGCGTAGTCAAACAGGACACCCGAAACTTTATTGATCAAGAAAGAGCCAACCCCACCAGCAAGACCACTTATACCGGTCACTGTCGCAATCGCCTTCTTTGGAAACATATCACCTACGGCCGAGAATATATTGGCAGACCATGATTGGTGCGCCGCTGCACTTATACCGATCAGGATAACCGGAAACCAATACGAATATTCACCCAAAGGCTGTGCAAAGAGGATCAACAAAGGGAAGAACGCAAAGATCAGCATGGCTCTCATTCGACCTGCATAAACCTCCATACCTTTCTTTTCTACAAAATAGGTCGGTAACCAGCCACCGATGATGGATAACATAGTAATGGCATAAAGAACAAATATAGCAACCTGCCCCTCTATATCCGAGGATTTAATATCATATACTGAACTTAAATAGGCTGGGAACCAAAACAAGAGAAACCACCATACCCCATCGGTCAGGAACTTCCCGAAGATCAAGGCCCAGGTCTGTTTGAATTTTAAGCATTCACGGATGGAGACTTTTGCTTTCACCGTTTTATCGGCCTCAGCAACCTCTCCATGATCCACATCCTGCTTGATATAGGCGAGTTCAGCTGCATTCACATGCGGGTTTTCTTCTGGCTTCTTGTACATAAACTGCCAAAATCCCATCCAGATGAAACCTAAGGCCCCAATAATAATGAACGACATTTCCCAACCGTATTTGGCTGCAATCACGGGAATAATCAATGGCGCTAAAAGTGCTCCAATGGTCGTTCCTGAGTTAAAGATTGAAGTAGAAAATGCCCTGTCCTTCTTTGGAAAGTATTCTACACAGGCTTTCATGGCTGCCGGAAAGTTTCCACCCTCTCCCAACGCCAAGATGATACGTGCAAAAATAAAGACGGTGACAGAAATATTAACCACCTTGGTTACATCTTCAATACCGGCAATAATTTCCTTGGCCTGACCAAAACTGACCAACCATTCGCCCGCGAGAACACCTGATGTGATCATGCCACAGAAAGCATGCAGGATAGCGCCTACCGACCAGATCGCAATTGCCCATAAATAGCCTTTTTTTGTTCCTAGCTTGTCGATAAAACGACCAGATAACAACATGGAAATGGCATAGACAATAGAGAATATGGCCGCAACATTACCATAGTCATTGTTGGTCCAATGGAATTCTGGGGCAATAAAATCTTTCCAGGTTAAGGAAAGGACTTGCCGATCCAGGTAATTGATGGTCGTTGCGAAAAATATCAGTGCACAAACCGTCCACCTATATTTCGTAGGTTTACTCGTATCCATAATTTGTTGTTTATGTTGGTAGATCCTTGGTTAAGATCTCAAAATTCCTAATTCCAAACCCCTCAATTCAGCCAGACCACGAAGTCTTCCAATGGCAGAATAACCAGGATTGGTCACTTTATTGATATCATCGAGCATTTGATGCCCATGGTCAGGTCTAAATGGAATGGCCAATGCTCTGCGTTGGTTTTCTTCACTCAAGCCCTTTACGATGGCATACATATCCACATCCCCATCCAAATGGTCTGCCTCATAGAAGCTTCCAATGGCATCACGTTTTACATTTCGCAGATGCGCAAAATGAACACGATGTTTCACTTTGTCCAAGATCTGAGGAAGGTTGTTTTTTGGACCAGCGCCTAAAGAACCGGTACAGAAACAGATTCCGTTGAATTCCCTAGGCTGTTCTGAAATAATGTACACTAAATCTTCTTCGTTGCTAACCACCCTAGGAAGCCCTAAGATTGCATACGGAGGGTCGTCAGGGTGAATAGTCATCTTGATTCCATTGACCTCACAGGTGTCAGCAATGGCCCCCAAGAAATAAAGCAAGTTCTGTTTTAATCCTTCCCTTCCAATACTTTTATAGATATTGATGCTATTTTGTAGAGATTCCAAGGTAATATCACCTTCACCTGGAATGCCCATCAGGATATTGAATTGAAGATCTGTTTTCTCTTCCGCAGACATCTTGTTGTACTTCTCCTCAGCTAGCTGTTGAATTTCTTGGGAATAGTCCTGCGCAGCTGCTTCTCTCTTTAGGATATAAATATCAAAGATAGCAAGGTCGATCCAATCAAAATAGAGCGCTTTGGAACCATCCTTCATGATCAGGTCCAACTGGGTCCTAGTCCAATCCAGAACTGGCATAAAATTATAGCAGATCGTCTTGATACCACAAGCTGCTAAATTCTGCAACGATTGCTTATAACGCTCAATATATTGGTCAGCCTCGGCAGATCTTGTTTTGATAGCTTCGTGTACAGGAACGGATTCTACAACCGACCATGACAATCCTGCTTCTTCAATTATCTTTTTCCTTTCCTGTATGTCCTCCAACGGCCATACTTCACCATGTGGGATATGATGCAAAGCCGAAACTATGCCAGTAGCCCCAGCTTGCTTCACATCTTGCAATGATACCGGATCATTAGGTCCGTACCATCGCCAAGTTTGTTCTAAGAATTTTTTGTTTTCCATGTTATACGCCACACCAAGAGTTAAAGCCACCATCGACAAAAATGATCTCGCCAGAAACAAATGCTGAAGCATCGCTCAAGAGATAAACTAAGGTTCCTTCCAATTCAGACGGGTCACCCAATCTTCGATATGGTGTCCCATTGATAAACTTCTGAGCCCTATCGGTATAACTGCCATCTGGATTGGTCAATAAGGTCTTGTTTTGCTCCGTTAAGAAAACTCCCGGTGCAATAGCATTGACACGCACCTTGTCACCATAACGTAAAGCCAATTCAGTGGACATCCATTTGGTGAAGCCATCAATGGCATGCTTGGCTACGGTATAGCCCAGCACACGGGTCAAGGGTCTTGATGCTGCCAAGGAAGAAATATTGATAATGGAACCCTTGCCCTTGTTAGCAATAAGTTCCCCAAAAATCAAGGTCGGAATAATGGTTCCATAAAGATTTAGCTCGATTGCTTTTATGGTATCCTGGATTTTATTGTCAAATATGTTTTGATCATCAGCGATCGTTGCCCCTGGGATGTTTCCTCCCACGGCATTGATCAGGCCATCGATGCTACCATAACGGTTCACGATCTGTTGTTTGGCATCCTTGACCGACTGCTCATCCATCACATCTGCTACAATACCTATGGCTTCTGCCCCGAGGTCATTGGCCATGCTGATACGTTCATTGATTTTTTCCTGGTTTCTCCCGATAATACAGATTTTAGCGCCGGCTTCAGCTAATGCCTTCACGAAGGATTTGCCCAAAATTCCGGTGCCTCCTGTAATAACGATAACTTTATCTTTAAGGGAGAATTTATCTAGAATAGTCATAGTTTATAGTTGATTATTATCCAATAATACAGAAATTAAAGGGAAAAATCGACATGGAAAACAGGATTATTACTTAAACGTTTTCGTAAAATCGCTGCAACAATCCATCAAAAACTATTATATTGTTGTTCAGTTTGACCTATGCCACAGATATTAACATTCGGAGAAGTATTGTATCGCCTTCAAAGCCTCAGTGAGTCGATTTTTGAGGGTGGAAATAATCGTTTAAAAATTTTCCCAGGTGGTTCAGAAGCCAATGTTGCTGTTGGTTTGGCCCAAATGGGGGATCAGGTCCAGTTCTATTCGGCCTTTCCTGAGAATACCCTTGCAAAGGAGCTGCTGGAAAGCATTCAGCATTTAGGTGTGGATTGTTCCAAGGCTATCCGAATAGGCGATCGCATCGGCAGCTATATCCTCCTTTCGGCAAATGGACTGAGCAGTGGCGAGGTGGTATACGATAGAAAGTATTCAAGTTTCAGTCTGTTAAAACCTGAGGACATCGATTTTGACCTGTTGTTTCAAGATGTGGATTGGTTCCATTGGTCAGCATTGACACCGGCACTTTCCGAAGACATGGCAATCCTGATGGAAACGGTACTGAAGGAGGCCGATCAAAGAGGGATCACGATATCTGTGGACCTCAATTTCCGGAGCAAACTCTGGAAATATGGCAAAGAGCCACTGGAAGTCATGCCAGACTTGGTCGCTTATTGTGATGTCATCATGGGGAATATCTGGGCGGCACAAAACATGTTGAATAGCCCTGTGGAAATAGGACTAAATCGCCAGACAACCAAAGAAATTTATTTCAACAGTTCCCAAATCTCTGCAAAGCATATTTTTGAGGCTTTCCCCAAAGCGAAACATATCGCCAATACGTTCAGGTTCATGGACCATCCAAAACATAATCTGTTTTATGGCACCTACCATAACAGAAACGAGGACAGCATTTCAGCCACTTTTGAAACAGAAGCTGTAATCGATAGGATCGGTAGTGGTGATGCGTTTATGGCGGGGCTGATCCATGCCCTAAGGCAAGGCATGCCTGCACAGGAAACCATAGACTTCGCAACTGGAGCTGGTTATCAAAAATTATTTGTAGAAGGAGATTTTGGAAATGGAAAAGCCAACTAAGATGAAAGAAGAAATTATCAAAGAAATCATTCGAAATCCAGTCTTACCTGTTTTTTATGATGATGACGTCAATACCTGCATTCAGGCCCTACAAAGCTGCTATGAAGGCGGTATTAGGGTTTTTGAATTTGTAAACCGAGGTGCGGAAGCGGAACAGAATTTCAAGGCCTTGCGTAACTATAAGGAAGAGCACTTCCCCGATCTGAAACTGGGGATAGGAACCATCATGCATGCGGATGATGCAGACCGTTTTATTGAACTGGGAGCAGACTTTTTGGTGAGTCCTATTTTTTCGGAATGTGTTGCGAGTTCTGCCAAGAAGAATAACATCCTTTGGATTCCGGGCTGCATGACTCCTACCGAAATTGCCGATGCCCAAATGGCTGGCTGCACTTTCGTGAAACTATTCCCCGGCGACACCTTAGGTCCTGGGTTTCTGAAAAGCATCAAACCTATCTTTCCAAATTTACGGTTTATGCCAACGGGTGGCGTAGACTGCTCATCGGAAAGTATCAACAAATGGTTTGAAGCCGGAGTCAGTGCTGTGGGACTTGGCTCGAAACTGTTCGTAAAAGTCAATGGGAAGTATGAATTCGGACAGATTGCTGAAAACTGCAGAAACCTATTGAATTGGGCAAAAAGAGGGGGTTGATCTGTTATAGGCTAATCTCAACCAATTGTTTGTTTTCAAGAATAGATCTTTCAAACTTGCGGATATTTCTTTTATCGATCAGCACCTCAAGTTCAATAGTCAATAAATCGGCAGACATGGTCTGCTTTTTTATTTTCACATGCTTAGAAAGCGGTCTGATAGCTGTCAACAATTGATCCTTGGCATCCAGGTCCTCCCTTTTCATACTGACACTTACCAAGCGCACGATATTGTGGATTACATATTTATTCAATAAGGGTCCCGAAACAATAATGGCAAAACAAGCAAGCAAGAAAATGGCCGCGATGACATAGACTCCAAAACCGATTGCCATTCCAATGGCTGCTGACATCCAGATAATACTGGCTGTAGTCAATCCATTTACATTCACCCCATCTTTGAAGATCACCCCAGCACCTAGGAAACCAATACCTGAAACCACGTACGAGGCTATCCGAGTGGCATCCTCCGATTCTCCAGCACCCAATTTAAAGGATAGCAAGGAAAACAAGGTACTCCCCAAACAGATAATTGAAATGGTCTTGAAACCAGCTGATTTATCCTTCCACTCGCGCTCGAATCCCAATACAAATCCGGCACAAAGTGATAATACGGCTTTCAACAAGTCATTCCAATCCCATACAAGTTGAGTGATGATAAAGTCGATAGATGCGATGTCAGTCATAATCAGAGGAACAAATATAATATGAAATTGTTAATAAAAATCTTTAATTCTCCCAAAAACAAAAAAGCTCGGCTACAGGAGCCGAGCTTTTTATATATCCTTTAGGAAGGTTAATTCCTAAATCTTTCGATATTAATCTTCTTCTTTAGAAGCCAACAACTGATCGTATTCTTCACGAGAACCAACGATGATGTTGCTGTATTGACGTAAACCTGTTCCTGAAGGGATTAAGTGACCAACAATTACGTTTTCTTTCAATCCTAACAAGTTATCACGTTTACCTGCGATAGCAGCTTCGTTCAATACTTTGGTAGTTTCCTGGAAGGAAGCAGCAGAGATAAATGACTTCGTACCTAATGAAGCTCTGGTAATACCTTGCAACAATGGACTAGAAGTAGCAGGAATAGCATCACGCACTTCCACTAATTTCAAGTCTTGACGTTTCAAGCTAGAGTTTTCTTCACGCAATTTACGAAGGTTTACGATCTGTCCTGGACGCAATGATTTAGAATCACCAGCATCTACAACCACTTTCTTGTCGTAAAGTGAATCGTTTTCTTCCATGAAATCCCATTTGTTTACAGCTTCTTTTTCTAAGAAACGAGTATCTCCTGGATCTTCGATATTCACTTTCTGCATCATTTGGTGAACGATGGTTTCGAAGTGCTTATCGTTGATTTTCACACCTTGTAGACGGTAAACCTCTTGGATACCATTTACAATGTATTCCTGTACTGCAGAAGGACCTTTGATCGATAAGATATCCGAAGGGGAAATCTGACCGTCTGAAAGTGGCATACCCGCTTTGATAAAGTCATTATCCTGTACCAAGATGTGTTTAGAAAGTGGAACTAGGTATTTCTTCACTTGTCCGTCACGGGACTCGATCGAAATCTCACGGTTACCACGTTTAACACCACCTAAAGTTACAACACCGTCGATTTCAGTAACAACCGCTGGGTTTGAAGGATTACGAGCCTCGAACAACTCCGTTACACGAGGAAGACCACCCGTAATATCTCGGGTCTTACCTGTAGAACGAGGGATCTTAACTAAAATCGCACCTTCTTTCACTTTTTGGCCATCAGATACCGAAACGTGGGCTCCTACTGGAATGTTGTATGAACGAATGATTTCGCCTTTGTTATCCAATACTTTGATCGTCGGGTTTTTAGTCTTATCACGAGTCTCGATGATCACTTTCTCTTTGTGTCCAGTTTGCTCATCAGATTCCTCACGGTAAGTAATACCTTCGATAATAGCATCAAATTCTACCTTACCAGCAAATTCAGAGATAATTACAGCGTTGTATGGATCCCAGTCTACCAACTTGGTTCCTTTTTCCACTTTCTCTCCTTCTTTCACGTATAGGTTCGATCCGTAAGGGATAATTTGTTGGTAAAGGACTTTCTTATCGTCATTTACAACTTTAATCTCTCCTGAACGACCCAATACAACTTGGTAAGGACCAAATTCACCTTCTTTTTCTACTGTACGAACGTTCTCAAATTCGATTTTACCATCGTATTTAGCAATGATCGAAGATTCAGCAGCAATGTTAGATGCCGTACCACCGACGTGGAATGTACGAAGTGTCAACTGTGTACCTGGCTCACCGATTGACTGAGCAGCAATTACACCGACAGCTTCACCCAATTGAACACGTTTACCTGACGCTAAGTTACGTCCGTAACAACATGCACAAACTCCACGCTTAGACTCACAAGTTAATACAGAACGGATTTCAACTCCTTCAATTCCTGCATTCTCGATTGCCTCAGCAACTTCTTCAGTGATATCATCATTTGCAGCAACGATCAATTCGTTTGTCTCAGGATGAACAACATCGTTCAATGGCGTACGTCCTAAAATACGGTCGTACAATGGTTCAACGATATCATCATTATCCTTAAGCGCTGTAGTATAGATACCGCGTAAACCGTTACAGTCTTGCTCAACAACAATCATATCCTGAGCAACATCATGTAAACGACGGGTTAAGTAACCCGCATCGGCTGTTTTCAACGCTGTATCGGCAAGACCTTTACGAGCACCGTGGGTAGAGATAAAGTACTCCAATACCGACAAACCTTCTTTGAAGTTTGAAAGGATCGGGTTTTCAATAATCTCACCACCTGAAGTACCAGATTTCTGAGGTTTCGCCATCAAACCACGCATACCGCATAACTGACGGATCTGCTCTTTCGATCCACGAGCTCCTGAATCCAACATCATGTATACTGAGTTGAAACCTTGGTTGTCGTTCGAAAGGATATCCATAACGTGCGCTGTCAACTTGTTGTTGATACGTGTCCAGATATCGATGATTTGGTTATAACGTTCGTTGTTCGTAATGAAACCCATGTTATAGTTGTTCATTACTTCTTCAACTTCGTTTGTAGCTTGAGTGATCAAATCAGCTTTCGCAGCAGGGATGTTCAAATCTTGAAGGTTGAACGATAGACCACCTTTGAATGCTGTTTGGAATCCTAACTCTTTCATGTCATCCAAGAATTTCGCTGCACGAGCCATACCCGTGTTCTTCACGATCTCTCCAATGACATTACGAAGTGACTTCTTAGTCAATAGTTCATTGATGTATCCTACCTCTTCTGGAACGATTTGGTTGAAGATCACACGACCTACAGTCGTTTCAATGATTTGATCTTTGAACTCTCCTTCTTTGGTCTTAACGCGAGCTTTAACCTTGATAAAGGAGTGAAGATCTACTTTTGCTTCGTTCAAGGCAATGATTACCTCTTCTGCGGAATAGAAAGTACTTCCTTCACCTTTCATCACAAGCTTGTCATCAGTCTTACGGCCTTTGGTAATATAGTAAAGACCCAATACCATGTCTTGAGATGGTACTGTAACTGGTGAACCGTTTGCAGGGTTAAGAATGTTGTGTGCTGCCAACATCAAGATTTGGGCTTCCAAAATTGCAGCATTACCTAATGGTAAGTGAACTGCCATCTGGTCACCGTCGAAATCGGCGTTGAACGCTGTACACACTAATGGGTGTAATTGGATCGCTTTACCCTCAACTAAGGTTGGTTGGAAAGCCTGAATACCCAAACGGTGAAGCGTAGGTGCACGGTTTAGTAATACTGGGTGACCTTTCAATACGTTCTCAAGGATATCCCATACTACTGGATCTTTGCGATCTACAATTTTCTTCGCTGACTTAACTGTCTTTACGATTCCTCTTTCGATCATCTTACGGATGATAAACGGTTTGTAAAGCTCAGCAGCCATATCTTTAGGAAGACCACACTCATGTAATTTCAAGTGAGGACCAACGACGATTACCGAACGAGCCGAGTAGTCAACACGCTTACCTAATAAGTTCTGACGGAAACGACCTTGCTTACCTTTAAGGATATCCGATAAAGATTTTAAAGCACGGTTACCTTCAGTCTTAACAGCATTTACCTTACGTGAGTTATCGAATAACGAGTCAACAGCTTCTTGAAGCATACGTTTCTCGTTACGTAAGATTACCTCTGGAGCTTTGATCTCGATCAAACGCTTCAAACGGTTGTTACGGATAATTACACGACGGTAAAGGTCATTTAAGTCTGAAGTCGCAAAACGACCACCATCCAAAGGAACTAAAGGACGTAACTCTGGTGGAATAATAGGTACGATCTTAACGATCATCCATTCCGGACGGTTTTCGATATGATCATTAGCACCACGGAAAGCCTCAACAACGTGAAGACGTTTCAACGCCTCGTTCTTACGTTGCTGGGAAGTTTCGTTCGCTGCTTGGTGACGAAGATCGTATGATAATTGGTCTAAGTCTAGACGTTTCAACAAATCTTCCAATGCCTCTGCACCCATCTTAGCGATGAATTTCTGAGGATCGTTGTCATCCAGGTATTGGTTTTCTTTTGGAAGGGTATCCAAGATATCTAGATATTCCTCTTCTGTCAAGAAATCCATGTATGAAATACCATCTTCTTCTTTGATACCAGCTTGGATAACCACGTATCTTTCGTAGTAGATGATCATATCCAACTTCTTCGTTGGAAGGCCTAATAAATAACCAATTTTGTTAGGTAGAGAACGGAAGTACCAGATATGAGCAACCGGAACCACCAAGTTGATGTGTCCCATACGCTCACGACGTACTTTCTTCTCTGTAACTTCAACACCACAACGGTCACAAACGATCCCTTTATAACGGATACGCTTGTACTTACCACAGTGACATTCGTAGTCTTTTACTGGACCGAAAATACGCTCACAGAATAGACCATCACGTTCTGGTTTATAAGTACGGTAGTTGATAGTTTCTGGTTTAGTAACCTCACCACTTGAACGCTCCAAAATAGTTTCTGGAGAAGCTAAGCTGATCGTAATCGATGTAAAGTTACTTTTGATTTTGTTATCTTTTTTGTAAGACATACTTAGTAAAAAGTTAAAGCTGTATGTGAAAGCTTAAGAAGGTTATGCACCTTCTTAAGCTCAATTTGCTTGATTAATCTAATGTGATATCTAAACCTAATCCGCGTAGCTCGTGTACCAATACGTTGAACGATTCTGGTACCGATGGAGTTGGCAGGTTGTTTCCTTTTACGATTGCCTCGTAAGTTTTCGCACGACCTACAACATCATCAGATTTAACGGTCAAGATCTCTTGTAGGATGTTGGATGCACCGAATGCCTCTAACGCCCAAACCTCCATCTCACCGAAACGCTGACCACCGAACTGTGCCTTACCACCTAATGGTTGTTGAGTAATCAACGAGTATGGTCCAATTGAACGTGCGTGCATCTTATCATCAACCATGTGTCCTAATTTCAACATGTAGATTACTCCAACTGTTGTAGGTTGGTCAAAACGATCACCTGTCAATCCATTGTATAGGTAAGTACGACCTGACTTAGGTAATCCTGCTTTCTCAACCCACTCTTCTACTTGGTCCATTTCTGCACCGTCAAAGATCGGAGTAGCGAATTTAACACCTAATTTTTGTCCTGCCCAGCCTAATACAGTTTCATAGATCTGTCCAAGGTTCATACGCGAAGGTACCCCTAGTGGGTTCAACACGATATCAACTGGTGTTCCGTCTTCTAAGAAAGGCATGTCCTCATCACGTACAATACGTGCAACAATACCTTTGTTACCGTGACGTCCCGCCATCTTATCTCCTACTTTCAGCTTACGTTTTTTGGCAACATATACCTTCGCCATCTGAACGATACCCGAAGGAAGCTCATCACCGACAGAGATTGCAAATTTCTCACGCTTGAATGCACCTAACTCCTCATTAACTTTAATGTTGTAGTTGTGCAATGCAAGTTTGATCATGTCATTCTTGTCATCATCAGTAGTCCATCCTGTAGGATTAACGTTGTTATAGTCAAGATCAGTAAGGATCTTTTGAGTAAACTTAGCGCCCTTAGCTACCAATAACTCTTTGTAAACATTGTAAATACCTTGAGAGGTCTTACCATTTACGATCGTAAATAATTTCTCAACCAAACGATCTTTAAGAATCTTGATGTTTCTATCGTGAGCAACTTCTAGTTTCTCTAAAGCTTTACGCTCAACTTCTTTAGACATTTTCTTCGCACGAGAGAATAACTTCGTATCGATAACCACACCTTTGATTGATGGTGGAGTTTTCAATGAAGCATCCTTCACGTCACCAGCTTTGTCACCAAAGATCGCACGTAATAACTTCTCTTCTGGTGAAGGATCAGATTCTCCTTTAGGAGTGATCTTACCAATTAAGATATCACCTTCGCCAACCTCAGCACCAACACGGATAATACCGTTTTCATCAAGGTCTTTCGTAGCTTCTTCTGAAACGTTTGGAATATCAGCTGTCAATTCCTCTTCACCACGTTTAGTATCACGAACTTCAAGTTCGAATTCTTCAATGTGTAATGAAGTGAATAAATCCTGTGATACTACACGCTCAGAGATTACGATCGCATCCTCAAAGTTGTATCCTTGCCAAGGCATGAATGCCACTTTCAAGTTTCTACCTAATGCCAATTCACCATCTTCGGTTGCATAGCCTTCACATAATACCTGACCTTTTTCAACTCTTTGTCCTTTCGTAACGATCGGTTTCAAGTTGATACAGGTATTTTGGTTGGTTTTCTTGAACTTGGTCAATCTATATGCTTTCACATCATCATCGAATGATACCAAACGATCGTTGTCGTTTCTATCGTAACGGATGTGAATTTCTTGTGCATCTACATATTCTACTGTTCCGTTTCCTTCAGCGTTGATCAACGTACGGGAATCTTTCGCTACACGAGCTTCCAATCCAGTACCTACAACCGGTGCTTGCGGACGTAACAAAGGAACTGCTTGACGTTGCATGTTGGAACCCATCAATGCACGGTTGGCATCATCATGCTCCAAGAAAGGAATCAATGAAGCCGCGATTGATGTAATCTGGTTCGGAGAAACGTCCATATAGTCTAATTTCTCAGGCTCAATAATCGGGAAGTCACCCTCATATCTAGCTTTTACTTTAGCATCTAAGAAATTACCTTTATCATCATATAGAGCATTTGCTTGCGCAATTGTCTTATCGTCTTCATCTTCAGCAGATAAATAAACAACTGGCTTATCAACTACCACCTTACCATCAGAAACGATACGGTATGGAGTTTCGATAAATCCTAGGTTATTGATTTTCGCGTGAACTGACAATGATGAAATCAAACCAATGTTTGGACCCTCTGGAGTTTCAATAGTACACAAACGACCGTAGTGCGTATAGTGAACGTCACGTACCTCGAAACCGGCACGCTCTCTTGAAAGACCACCTGGACCTAATGCTGACAGACGACGTTTGTGCGTAATCTCAGCCAATGGGTTGGTTTGATCCATGAACTGTGATAACTGGTTCGTTCCGAAGAAAGAATTGATCACTGATGACAATGTACGAGCATTAATCAAGTCAGTAGGCGTAAACACCTCGTTATCACGAATGTTCATACGCTCACGGATAGTACGAGCCATACGAGCTAGACCTACACCGAATTGCGCATATAATTGCTCACCTACCGTACGAACACGACGGTTAGATAAGTGGTCGATATCATCCACCTCTGCTTTCGAGTTGATCAAGTTGATCAAGTACTTCACGATAGCGATGATATCTTCACGGGTCAATACTTTTGTATCCGACGGTGTATCAAGTTTCAATTTACGGTTGATACGGTATCTACCCACATCACCTAAATCGTATCGTTTATCCGAGAAGAACAAACGGTCAATGATACCACGTGCAGTTTCCTCATCAGGTGGTTCTGCGTTACGCAATTGACGATAGATATGCTCTACCGCTTCTTTCTCTGAGTTGGAAGTATCTTTTTGTAAAGTGTTATATATAATCGAATAGTCCGCATTGTTTGACTCATCTTCCTTGGTCAGGATAATGGATTTCACTCCAGCGTCGATGATCAGGTCAATGTGGTCTTCTTCTAATATGGTTTCACGTTCAAGGATGATCTCGTTACGGTCGATCGATACTACTTCACCTGTATCTTCGTCCACGAAATCTTCTGTCCATTTGTTCAATACCCTAGCCGCTAAACGACGACCAACGTATTTCTTCAATCCAGATTTACTAACTTTTACTTCATCTGCAAGGTCGAAAAGTTCTAAGATTTCCTTATCCGAATCGAAACCGATTGCACGTAACAAGGTAGTAACTGGGAATTTTTTCTTACGATCGATATAGGCATACATCACGTTGTTCACGTCTGTTGCAAATTCGATCCAAGAACCTTTAAAAGGAATAACCCTAGCAGAATAAAGTTTAGTACCATTGGTATGTCTACTTTGACCAAAGAACACACCAGGGGAACGGTGCAATTGAGAAACGATAACACGTTCAGCTCCATTGATTACGAATGTACCTTTTGGAGTCATGTACGGAATAGTTCCTAAGTACACGTCTTGTACAATGGTTTCGAAATCTTCGTGTTCTTCATCATTACAAGACAACTTCAATTTAGCCTTTAAAGGTACGCTATAAGTCAATCCACGTTCAATACACTCTTGGATATCGTAACGCGGTGGATCAATGAAATAATCCAAAAACTCTAGCACAAAGATGTTTCTTGAATCAGAAATAGGGAAGTTTTCTGCGAAAACCTTGTAAAGCCCTTCCTGATGGCGGTTGTCAGAAGTAGTCTCTAATTGAAAAAACTCCTTGAAAGACTCTAATTGTACGTCCAAGAAATCCGGATAATCAATCACCTTCTTACTTGTCGCAAAATTTACTCTTTCTTTTTGAATATTATTATTTGCCAAGGGAATAAGAATTTAGTTTTAAAAAACTGAGCTAACATCTGCTGATTCCGTCTTCCGATCAAGCATCAGCAGGGGCTTGATCCATACACTATATTTATAAACAGGAATAGACTCTGATAGATTTGGACTATCAGAGTCTAAGTTTTTGGTGCCTTATGCGAGATTACTTAATCTCAACAACAGCTCCAGCTTCTTCTAATTGTTTTTTCAAAGCTTCAGCTTCGTCTTTAGAAACACCAGTTTTTAATTCTTTAGGTGCACCGTCAACTAAGTCTTTTGCTTCTTTCAAACCTAAACCAGCTAAATCTTTAACTAATTTTACGACAGCTAATTTCTGGCCACCAGCTTCTTTCAAGATTACATCGAAAGATGTTTTCTCTTCAGCAGCAGCAGCACCGTCACCAGCACCAGGAGCAGCAGCAACAGCTACAGCAGCAGCAGCAGGCTCAATACCGTATTCGTCTTTTAAGATATCAGCTAATTCTTTAACTTCTTTTACTGTTAAGTTAACTAACTGTTCAGCAAGTTGTTTTAAATCTGCCATTTTATTTTGAATTTTTGAATGTTCTTTTAAAAAAATTGTTAATTAAAATTTAACGAACGTTTGTTATTAAACTGAGGGTTCGTTAGCCTCTTTCTTCTAAAGCTTTTACTAAGCCTGAAATTGTATTTCCGCCTGATTGAAGCGCAGAAATAACATTCTTCGCAGGAGATTGAAGTAAAGCAATAACGTCTGCAATAAGTTCTTCCTTAGATTTAAGGGTCACTAATGCGTCAAGTTGGTTGTCGCCTACAAAAGCAGTCTCTTGAATGTATGCTGCTTTTAATACCGGCTTGTCACCTTCTTTACGTAATTGTTTGATCAATTTCGCTGGAGCATTCCCTGTTTCGGAAAACATAAGGGTTGAAGCTCCTTTTAATACGCCAAAGATCTCTTCTGAATCTACACCCGCCTCTAACAACGCTTTCTTAATCAAGGTGTTTTTCACAACCTTAATCTCGATTCCCTGCTCGAAACATTTACGACGAATATTATTCACCTTTTCTACAGTCAGATTAGCAGTGTCAGCAATATAAAAATTACCGTAAGATTTAATCTGTTCTGCTAAAGCTTCAACAATTTCATGTTTAAGTTCTTTTCTCATGATTAAATTCCTGCTACTGATTTAGTTTCAATATGAATACTAGGACTCATAGTTGAAGAAATGTGAATACTCTTGAAGTACGTTCCTTTTGCTGCAGACGGTTTCAAACGTGAAATTGTTTGTAACACTTCTAATGCGTTGTCATAGATTTTATCTGCGTCGAAAGACACTTTACCAACTGAAGTGTGGATGATACCTGTTTTGTCAACCTTGAAGTCGATCTTACCAGCTTTTACCTCAGTCACAGCTTTTCCAACTTCTGGAGTTACTGTTCCTGTTTTAGGGTTAGGCATTAAGTTTCTTGGACCTAAAATACGACCCAATTTACCTACTTTCGCCATAACACTAGGCATTGTGATGATAATGTCAACGTCAGTCCAACCACCTTCGATTTTGCTGATATAGTCATCAAGACCTACGTAGTCTGCACCTGCCGCCTTAGCTTCTTCCTCCTTGTCAGGAGTACATAAAACTAATACACGTACCGTCTTACCAGTACCGTGTGGCAATGTTGCAATACCACGAACCATTTGATTTGCTTTACGAGGATCTACGCCCAAACGAACGTCGATATCCACAGAAGCATCAAATTTGGTGTTGGTGATCTCTTTTACTAAAGCCGCAGCTTCTTTCAAAGAGTATGCTTTACCAGCTTCAATTTTGGATAGTGCCGCTTTTTGATTTTTTGTTAATCTAGCCACTTTCTTAAACTGATTTCGTTAATTAATTTTTCCAAGGAGCATCACCTGATACAGTGATACCCATACTACGCGCTGTACCAGCAACCATTCTCATAGCTGATTCTACAGTAAATGCATTCAAATCTGGCATCTTATCTTCCGCAATCTGTTTTACTTGATCCCATGAAATGGAAGCAACTTTCTTACGGTTAGGCTCTCCCGATCCGCTCTTAAGCTTCGCTGCATCTTTTAACTGAACAGCTACCGGTGGAGTTTTAATGATAAAATCAAAAGATTTGTCGGCATATACAGTGATCACAACAGGTAATACTTGACCTGGTTTGTCTTGCGTACGAGCGTTAAATTGCTTACAGAAATCCATAATGTTCACACCTTTAGCACCTAATGCAGGTCCTACCGGTGGAGATGGATTCGCAGCTCCGCCCTTCACTTGTAATTTTACTAACGCACTGACTTCTTTTGCCATTTTTTCTGTGATTTAATTTGTTAAATGTTTGTTAGTAAGTTGGAAGCAATAACGTAACATTTAATTCTCGATGGCAACAAAACATAGTTTTGCAACCAAACGAGGTGCAAAGATAACTAAATATCTGATAATAAAAAAGTATTTTTTCTTTTTTTATTTACCTAGTAATAAGCGCACTTGGTCGCCCCAAGCCCCGATCATCAGGTCCGGAATCTTATCCCCATTCACATCCCCCACATCGATCCCCCAAGCTCGCTCCACAGTCACCTTCGGAATAGCCTCCTCCGTGGCAAAACTGAACTTGCCCGAACCATCATTCTTCAAGGCCTGAACCTGCATCGCCTCAAATGGCGGAATCTTCAAGGCACTTAATATAATATCTAGATCCCCGTCGCGATCAAAGTCGATCACATTACAGGCATAAGTTGAAAAATCATAGGCGGGAATCCTTGCATCCGTCTCATCGACAAATTTCCCATCGCCTTTATTCATAAACAAGCGTCCCGTTGGGTTCCGCTCTTTCTTACCCCCATTGCTGGTCAGGTTCGCAAAGAAAATATCGTTCTTCCCATCCTTATCGGCATCAAAAACGATGACCTCCCTACTGTGCAATGGTTCGGAGGTTTGCAATGCGCCCTCCTGCTCCGTAAACTTTCCCTTCCCGTCATTGAAATACAGACGGCTTGGCGGAGCCTCCGTTGCCAGTACCATATCCAGGTCACCATCTCCATCGGCATCAAATAACTTGACCGATTGCACCTCATCCATGTTGTCAGGGATACTTCCAGGAGGAGAATCAACCAAAAACCCCGGTTTATTTGGATCATTTAACCAAACAAAGGTCCTTGCTCCTTCTCCCGTATTGCCGATGACCACATCGGGCAATCCATCTCCATTGACATCACCTATATCCAAGCCATTCCCTTCACTCTTTCCCAACAGGCGATCCGAAACATTCCGGAAGGTTCCATCCCCATTCCCTAGATAGTATTCATGGGTCTTATTGTCCTCTGCGACAAAAATGACATCTGCAAAACCATCATTGTCCATATCAGCCACACGCACATGCTCTGTATCATTGTTCTCATTGGCAAAGACATCCTTCATCCAGGTAAAGTTGCCATTGCCATCATTGATATAAAGACGGTTGGGCAACATTTCCAGTGCAAATATGGCATCCAATGCACCATCTCCATTCACATCGACCAAAGCTACATCCAAAGCATGTGTTTTGGGATCCAAGGAAATGCTGCCTTCTGTAACGTCAGAAAAATAAGCGGTCTCATTATCTTGTGCAAAAACATGATTTCCTGAGCTCAGGCACAGAAAAACCAATGCAAGTCCCAAATATTTGGGTTTAAAATCTTGAATAATCATAAGCTTATTTTTTATAAGGTTTACAGAAATTGTGTCTATAACTACTTATTATCAACAGTTTACAGCAACAATTGTTTGTACATCCTATTTCAGGCCTTCATACAGCGCCCTGCTCAAGGTCAACTGATCATCATCACCCTTAAATTCCCAATACATGGCTCCAAGGATACCTTGGGATTTTATATATGCAGCTTTTTCCCTGATGGATTTCTCATTTTCAAAGGTCAGGACCAACTTTCCGGTGCTGTCCACTAGATAAGGTACTTTCGATTGATCATCCCATCTCTCTTCAAACTGGGTCAACTTCGGTATGTTGCGGAACATCACAAAATCACTGACCTGTACTTTATCTCCCCTTCCATAGAATGGAATACCCATCACCAATTTGTTTTTTGGAACGCCGGCATCAATATGGGCCTGCAGGGCTTCAACTAAGGTAATACGACCTGCCAGATCCGATTTATACAAACTGTTATGCTGCAAAGGAGGTTTCGAAACATCATACATCATGATATTTACAAAATCAATATCCTTATCGATGGCTCTAAAATCAATATACTTTCCATCTGCAATCGTCGCCAAGGTCAATAGTTTTTTCGGTCCGATAGCCTTGCGGATATCATTCATCAACAGCGTAAAGTTCTTGGTGTCGTCTGGGGAAGATGAGATCCCGGCTTCATCACTGGTCGGATATTCCCAATCGATATCGATCCCATCAAGATCAAATTCCTTTACGATCTTTTGGCAATCTTTCGCAAAGCCCAATCTATTGTTCTTGTCTGCCGCCATTTCACTGAAACGTCCCGAGGTCCAGCCACCGATCGACAACAGGATCTTCAGGTCAGGATGCTTCTTCTTTAAGGTCACGATCTCCTTCAGTCGAGTTGGATTGTCCACTTTTACACCATTGAAGGTCTCGTTTACATGGCCAAAGGCATAATTGATATGGCTGATCAGGTTAGGATCAGGCAGCGGACCTTGCCCCGAAGTAACATAAGCGATGATTACAGGCTTCTTACCCTGGGCAACCAAGGTAAATGGAACTGCAAACAACATAATCAGAGCCATTAGGATCAGCTTGTTCGTGTGATTTCTTTTCATGGTAATATGATATTATAGTTTAAGTTTTATTCCAAAACGGTTCAATAAGATACCAAACCAAAGCATGGCATAAGCCCATAATAAGGAGCCTAATACAGCTAACCACATGTGATCAGCTTGTTTATAGAAAAACAAGGGAATTCCGAATCCCCAAACCAAGAAATAGATCAGGTCTGGAGCCAAATAGGTAGTTAGTGAATTTTGCCCTGCCAATTCAAAAAGTCGACTATAGCGACTATTGCCCCTTACATCAATAAAATAATAGACCAAAACAAATAGCAGGATACTGATGCCATTGCAAAGCAGGCCCCAGGAAGGAGTCGCTTGAATCTTGGATACGATGAACCATTGGTGGAATATCAAGCCAGCAATCAAGCTAATAAGGCCGTACATAGCTAAATAAATGGCCAGTTTCTTCCAATCCACAGCATATTTTTTAACAATAAGGGTTGCTGCCATTCCGGAAAGGACAATCATCGGCACATTGCCATGCAGGACAACGTCAAAGAACTCCTGGAAAGAGAACATTTGCGGAATCCAACCGCTCAAGGAGGCTACATTCAGGAAAAGGAAAAAGACAATGGCCAAAAATGCTGCCCATAGTTTATCCCTAAGGAGAAGATAGACCGAACCTGCTACCAGATAACCCCATCCGATCTGTCCCAAAATGCCCCACCAACTCTTCTCAAACCAAGCTGGAGATTCAGGAGTTCCAGCCCGGAATACATAGGCCAAACCAAGTAGCCCTACAATCCCCAACAATTTCAGCCCGACAAATAGGTTCTTATTTCTATCCTTCGGATAGTTGTTCCAGATCAAAAAGATACAGATATAGACCAGCCCAAGCCATAACAGCTTGTTCATACCGGTCATTTGCGGGTTCAAGCTGCTGGAATTAACCACCAACAGACCAATGATGATCAGGCTAATCGACCTACTGATGATATGGAACCAGATCTGCCAAGTAGGCTCTCCAATTTTCCGTCTTGCTGCGACGGCATAGGGAATAGCCATACCCACCATAAATAGGAAACCTGGGAATACCCAATCAGCCAGTCCCATGCCATCGATCTCCGCTTCCGTATGCAAAAGCCATTTCGGCACTCCCGGCATAAAAAGATCATTGACAAACAACATCAGAAAAAGGGTCAGGCCGCGCATGATATCAATAGCACGGACGCGCAATTTCTTAGGTTCCGCTGGGAAAGAAGGAATAGATGGTGACTTCGACATCATTAATTTAGGTAATTCAATTCCTAAATATACAAAATTGAATCGGACTTGAGTCTTGTGCCGGATCTTGACGGTTATCAAACGGATCAGAGCAATCCTTCCTTACTTTTGGAGCCCAAAAGTAACCAAAAGGCTTCGGCTCATTTAAGATGGCTTTTCGCACAATCATCCGCACATGAAAAGAATGCCTTGATGTCGAGGATGCCGTTCTTCGAAATTCTCCCCTTAGATGGGAGAATTTCTTGAAAGCATCCAAGGCCAATGCCATCGCACATGGCAACGGCATTCTTTCCATTTTGCCGCCATTGGAAATGAGCCGCGGGCTAAAGGGCTTCCTTCGGAAGGATTGATGTATGAAGAAAGGCCCTAGCGGGGGGGTGAAATGTTTTTCTATCTCAAGATACTTCCAATTCTGAACGTATAGTGAAGAATCTGTACAATTAAAAATTTATTATGATCTTGGTCCTTCCTCTCATCCATTCCATCCTGGTTCATTCCATGATCTTGGTCCTTCCTCCAATCCATTCCATCCTGATTCATTCCATGATCTTGGTCTATCCTCCCATCCCTTCCATCCTAGTTCATTCCATGATCTTGGTACTTCCTCCCATCCTTTCCATCCTGGTACATTCCATGATCTTGGTCTATCCTCCCATCCCTTCCATCCTGGTTCAAACAAAAAAAGCCCTATCCATTTGGATAGGGCTTCTTATGTCTAATGTCTTTTGTCTACTGTCTAAAAGAGCTTACTCTTTTTCAACCTGCATATAGTTCAGCTCGAGTGGAGTTTTACGACCGAATACTTTTACCATTACGGTTAATTTCTTCTTGTCTTCGTGTACCTCTTCGATTTCACCTGTAAATCCGTTGAAAGGACCGTCGTTTACTTTTACGGTCTCACCAACGTAATAAGGAACGCTGATTGATTCACCTTGTTCAGCCATTTCGTCAACCTTACCTAAAATACGGTTAACTTCAGCTGGACGAAGCGGGATAGCATTACCTGCTTTATCACCTAAGAATCCAATTACACTATTTACGTTTTTGATTGCGTGTTCGATCTCACCGTCCAAAGCCGCTTCGATCAAAACATACCCAGGGTAGTAGTTACGTTCTTTGGCAACTTTCTTGCCATCGCGCATTTGGTAGTATTTCTCCATCGGGATTAATACTTGGGTCACCAAATGTTGTATGCCTAAGCGGTTAATTTCAGCTTCAAGGTATTGCTTAACCTTTTTCTCTTTTCCGCTAACAGCACGCACAACGTACCACTTTAAACTTTGATCTGCCATAATACTGTTGGATTAGAAAATTAAGACGCTGTATTGTACAGCAGTTCCATTACATTGCTTGATGCTTTATCCATTATGAAAATTACCAACGCAATAATAACAGATGCAACAAGTACAATAACCGCATGACTTTGTAGTTGCGCCCATGTAGGCCAAGTCACTTTCTCAGTAACCTCTGTATAAGAGTCCTTAATAAAATCAAGTACTTTTGCCATTTTTTAAGTTTCTATTTTTATTAGCACGGGCACTAGGATTCGAACCCAGATCGAAGGTTTTGGAGACCTCTATTCTACCATTGAACTATGCCCGTGTAGATTTTTTTGATGATGCAAATATAGGCTTTAGACCCCATTGCAGCAAATATTATTTCAATTTATTTGCGATTTCCGCAAGATTTTTTTCTGGTCAATCTATTCTTATTTTGCCCTGGAACTCCCCTACTTCGCTAAGTATTTGAGCTTCAACCAAAATGAATAATTAGAAAAAATAAGCTAATTAGCCGGAGCCAATTAGCTTATCTTTTATTTTGATAATCCCTAAGGACTATTTAATGATTTCAGTTACCTGACCAGCACCTACTGTTCTACCACCTTCACGGATAGCGAAACGTAGACCTTTTTCCATAGCGATAGCGTTGATCAACTTAACAGTGATTGTTACGTTATCACCTGGCATAACCATCTCAGTACCTTCTTCTAGAGTGATCTCTCCAGTTACGTCAGTTGTACGGAAATAGAATTGAGGACGGTATTTGTTGAAGAACGGAGTGTGACGACCACCTTCTGCTTTCGACAATACGTAAACCTCAGCTTTGAAGTCTGTGTGTGGAGTTACTGAACCTGGTTTACAGATAACCATACCACGACGGATATCAGTTTTCTCAATACCACGTAACAATAAACCTACGTTATCACCAGCCTCACCGTAATCTAAGATCTTACGGAACATCTCAACACCTGTTACTGTAGATTTCAAGTTTTCAGCACCCATACCTAAGATCTCAACTGGATCACCAGAGTTGATTACACCTCTTTCGATACGACCTGTTGCAACTGTACCACGACCTGTGATCGAGAATACGTCTTCAATAGGCATCAAGAAAGGAAGATCTGTCAAACGTGGAGGGATTGGAATGTAGTTATCTACAGCATCCATCAATTCCATGATTGAATCAACCCATTGAGTCTCTCCGTTCAATGCACCTAATGCAGAACCTTTGATTACTGGAACATCGTCACCTGGGAATTCGTAGAATGATAATAATTCACGAACTTCCATCTCAACTAAGTCTAATAACTCAGCGTCATCAACTAAGTCAACTTTGTTCAAGAAAACTACTAACGCAGGAACACCTACCTGACGAGCTAATAGGATGTGCTCGCGAGTTTGAGGCATAGGACCATCTGTAGCAGCAACTACGATGATAGCTCCATCCATCTGTGCAGCACCAGTTACCATGTTCTTAACGTAATCGGCGTGACCTGGACAGTCAACGTGTGCATAGTGACGGTTAGCTGTTTGGTATTCTACGTGTGAAGTGTTAATTGTGATACCACGCTCTTTCTCTTCAGGAGCAGAGTCAATTGAATCAAATGAACGAGCCTCTGAAAAACCTTTATCAGCTAAAACTTTAGTGATAGCAGCTGTTGTAGTTGTTTTACCGTGGTCAACGTGACCGATAGTACCAATGTTTAAGTGCGGTTTACTACGGTCAAATTTCTCTTTTGCCATGTTTATGCGAATTAGTAATTATAAAATATTTCTTTTAATTAATCTTACAAAGTTACAAAACTTATGTATTCGAGCCAAAGATGGGATTTGAACCCACGACCTCTTCCTTACCAAGGAAGTGCTCTACCCCTGAGCTACTTCGGCTTTCAAAAAGCTTATTTACAGATATAAGCCTCTACCCTTTCAAAAATAAATTGTTAAGAAGACAGAGACTTAGATTTGTTTTATAAATTGAGCGGAAGACGAGGTTCGAACTCGCGACCTATAGCTTGGAAGGCTATCGCTCTACCAACTGAGCTACTTCCGCTTTTCAGTTTTACACTCAGGAACTCCTGCCTTTCACAACCGGAAGAATGAAAACTTTTTGGTGGAGGGAGAAGGATTCGAACCTTCGAAGCCGAAGCAACGGATTTACAGTCCGTCCCATTTGACCGCTCTGGAACCCCTCCAGACCTACAACTTGCGTTGTTTTTGAGCCTCCTATCGGAATCGAACCAATGACCTACTGATTACAAGTCAGTTGCTCTACCAGCTGAGCTAAGGAGGCGTGCTTTATTTAATAAAACTTTCTGTTTTAAAGAACGGCTATCTTTGGATAGCGAGTGCAAAAATCTAATATTTATCTGATATTCGCAAGTTTTATTTTTAATTTTTTTTCTACTTAAAGAACAATCTCATTTCGGTACTGATTTTCCCGATTTGATGATGCAAAGATAGCTACTCCATGAACATATCAAAAATATTTGGTCATTTTTTTTACTCCTGAAAACCATATCATTGATATGCAAGTAAATAATTTTCATATTCCATTTCAAAGGATACCCTATATTTGCACAAATAAATGGAATTGCTTTGAAAAATTATTCGCTCGTAGTATTGCTCTTTATTAACCTTTGCATCTTCCCTGAGCTTGGAAACGCTCAAGAAAAATCCGGAATCATCCAAAAATTGATGCAAAAGTTCGTCTCCTCCAAAAAAGATTCTTCCCGCTCAGGCAGCTTTGTCGTCCTGCCTGCCATCGGTTATGCCCAAGAAACGGGCTTCGAATACGGGATCGCAAGTACCTATAATTTCTATATCGATAAGGAAAACCTCGATAGCAGGACCTCTAACGTAACCCTAATCGGTACCCTGACGACCAAAAAACAAAAGAACATCAAACTGACTTCCGATATCTGGACTAAAAACAACGACTACCATATCCTCACGGAAATGCGATTCAGAGATTGGCCTTTCAATTTCTACGGCCTTGGTAATGATACCTGGAAAGCTGATGAGGATTATTTAGACCAAAAACTCTACCGCATCAAACTGGATGGTGAAAAAAGATTCGCCCCTAATTTTTATGCCGGTGTCAATTTAAATTACGAACACTTCGAATTCAATGACATGGAAGCCGGTGGCATCTTCGAATCCCCAGAGGTTTATGGTAAAGATGGCGGACAATACCTCGCCCTTGGCGTTTCTGCCCTGTATGACACCCGTAACAACACCACATATTCTACCAATGGATTTTATAGCAGGGTAAAATATAGCTATGCTCCCAATTTCTTTGGAAAGGACAATTTCACGGGAAACCAGCTTGAACTGGATGTACGCGGCTTCTATCCCATCAACAAAAAACTCACCGTCGCTGCTCAAGGGCTGTACCGTGGAACTTACGGAAAAAATGTGCCTTTCTATGTCATGCGTGAACTTGGTGGGGATATGACCATGCGCGGTTATTATCTGGGTCGGTATAAGGACAAGAATTACCTAACTGCTCAAGCAGAACTTAGATACCGCTTCATCCCCCGCATAGGCATCAATGCATTCCTAGGTACGGGTAGCACCTTCTCCAAGCAACATGACATGCGTCTTATCCCATCCTTTGGTGGCGGATTGCGCTATTTCTTCAGCCTAGAACACAACAGCAGTATCCGTTTTGATTATGCTTATGGTGAACAAAGACCTGGTGAAAAAAGACAGTCTGGATTTTACCTCAGCATCAGTGAGGCTTTTTAATGGGATAAAATAATAACCGAATCTGGAAACTGCTTTGCCTTTTTTCAGGAAGGATGTTATAGATATCGTAAGAGAAAATCTTGTTTTCTTTGACCCTCCCTTTTCAATAGGATGCCAAAATGAAATAAATTGATGGACACGGTCACCCGTTGATCGGCAATCAATTTTTTCCATTGCCTTTTTTGCTTATAAGGTTCATGGAAAACTATGATTTTCCCGGCATCAATTAACGACAAGATGACTTCGGAGTCCTCTTTCCCATCGATCCAATAGGATTGTGCATCCTTATCCTGCAGGTCTTTGCTCAAGGTATTGACCTCCCAAAAACTCCATATCTTCTTTAACAATGGAAAATAATTTGGATTGAAACCTTCCGGAAATTCAACAAAATTTTGGCCTTTATAGCTGGGATTATAGATTACCTTTTCAGTCAGTGCATACACAAATGGAGAATGTGTACCATGTCTGCTATTGGAAACCAAAAAATGAAAGATATAGTCGAAGTAATACCGCATTGCGGCACAAAAATACAAATTGCTTTAGAATTGCAAGGTAAATGTACTTCCCTCCCCTTCAACGCTGTCCACAGAGATATTGCCACCATGCATTAACATGATCTGCTTACTGAGGGTCAAGCCAACTCCGGTCCCTGTCTTTTTGGTCGTAAAGAATGGCGTAAAGATCTGTTCCTGGATCTCGGGAGACATCCCAGCTCCATTGTCCTGGATCTTTAATTGGATATGGTCCTTGGTTTCAATTGCTGACAAACTGATATAAGGTTCTTCCTCACCCTTCACCGCTTCGATAGCATTCAACAACAGGTTGATGATGACCTGTTCCAAAAGATTTACATCTGCCCGGAGTATCATCCGGGTATTCTTGATGATAATATCCACATCTATGTTCTTTTGGATCAAGGTAGGCTCCAATAATTGATAAATGTTTTCAAAAAGCTGTACGACCTGGATTTCCGAAAACTGAGGCTGGTCAACCTTATTGATCAGTCTATAGCTTTTCGCAAACTGCAACAGTCCTTCACTTCTTCGCTTGATCGTAAAAATCCCAAGTTTCAGGTCTTCGATGTCCTGCTCACCTTCCCAATGTTCCAGACGGTCATGCAAGGTTTCCGCCAAGGAGCTGATCGGACCGATGGAATTCATGATCTCATGGGTCAATACCCGCAACAGTTTATGCCATGCCCTAGTTTCTGTTTCGTCAATGGCTTCGTTGATATTCTGATAGACGATAATGCGAAAGGAACCATCCTGTGTTTCAAAGCCAGAGCTTTGCATCAATAGCTTGATCTTGCCTTTACTGGAATGAGCAGTTTCCATCTGATGCTTGCCGACCTGCAACTGCATGGTCTTGATATAAAGTTCAGGATGTCGTTTTTCCATCCCCGAAATATTCCCCAGATGTGGAACTTGAAAAAGGTCCTTAAAAGCTTCATTCAACCAGATTACCTTCCCCGATTCCGCATGGTAAAAGATGATGGCGGTATCCAGCATATTGATCACCTTATTCAGGTACTGATGTTGCAGGGCCTGATCGATACTGATATTCTTATAGACATCGTTGATCTGATTAAATGCAGCATACAACTGTCCTTCAACAGATTTCTCCCTTTTCACCACAAATCTCCTGGTAAAATCACGATATTTTACCGCTTCCGAAAATTCAACCATCTGTCTCAACAGAAATCGATGTTTGGAGAACATCCTGTAGGAAAGGATCAACAAAAAGAAAAAACCTAAACCGGCATAGAGATAAAAACCCTTAAATATCAAAAATGCTATACCTACAGCCAAAGCCATAAGGAACAGCATCTTAAAAAAATCTGCTATAGCCAGTTTGGTCATTATTAAAGATTATATTTTTCCAATCGACGGTATAGTGCAGCACGGGTCAGTCCCAATTCCTTGGCCGCCTTGCTGATATTTCCATTATAGCGCTCAATGGCAGACTTAATGGCCTTTCGCTCCATTTCCTCCAAATTATGGGATGAGAAATCGTCGACAATCGGTTTATCGGGCAACTGTTGTTCAATGGGAGAGAACAAGATGTCTTCAGCACGGATACTCTGCTGATCGGACATGATCACAGCGCGTTCTATACTGTATTGCAATTCGCGAACATTCCCTGGGAAATGGTAGCCTTTTAGTTTATTAATGGCATCGGCTTCCAATCCACCTATGTTCTTATGATACTTTTCGTTATAGAATTTCAGAAAATGCTCAGCCAGAAGCGGGATATCACCAACACGTTCCCTTAATGCGGGAACCTGGATTTCCAAGGTATTGATCCGATACACCAAATCCTTCCTAAACCTACTCTCATCAGCTAGGACTTTTAGGGGAACATTCGTAGCCGAGATCAATCGGATATCCACTGGAATCGTTTGACTGGAACCTAAAGGAACCACCGCTCTGTTCTGAAGTACACTTAACAATTTTGCCTGTTGTTGTAGACTGATGTTACCAATTTCATCCAGAAACAAAGTTCCGGAATCCGCATGTTCAAAGCGACCTTTACGATCCTCCCGAGCATCCGTAAATGCACCTTTCTTATAACCAAAAAGTTCAGATTCAAAAAGGGTTTCCGTCAGGGAACCCACGTCCACCTTTACAAATGCCTTTTTTGACCGTAAGGAACGTTGATGGATGGCATTCGCGATCAGATCCTTACCTGTACCGTTTTCCCCTAAGATCAAGATATTAGCCTCAGTAGGGGAAACTTTGTCCAACTTAAACTGCAGGTCTTCCATAATGGGAGAATTCCCAATGATCCCATGATGTTCACGAGGACTGACGATCTGCTTTTCCTTTTGGTTGGGTTTGTTTTCTTCGTAAATACTGGTCAGGGTATTGAGCAATTGTTCATTCTGCCAAGGTTTGACAATAAAATCAGAAGCACCCTGCTTCAACGATTTCACGGCAAGGTCAACCGCACCGTAAGCGGTGATCATCACCACATTGACTTTTGGAAAATGGGTCTTGATCTTAGACAACCAGAACAAACCTTCATTGCCTGTATTGATGGCACTCTTGTAGTTCATATCCAGCATGACAATATCAACTGGATTCTTTTCCAGGAGATTCATTAACCTTTCCGGATTATGTTCTACCAGTACTTCTTTGACGTTAGGCCTTAATAATATTCGTGTGGCGGTTAATAAATCTTGATCATCATCAACAACTAGAATGGTCGCTTTTTTCATTTAAAGCTAAGTTAATTATAAATTCAAAGAACCTGCATAATAATCATTCACATATTTTTGCATCAACCATTCATATTGCCTGATGATCAATTGACTGCGCGTAGCATCTAATTTATTCTTCGCTGTTAAATAAATAACCGAGTTGCTATTGCCTGCCTCAAAATGAACCGTGGCAATCCGAAAGGACTCCGCATAGCTAACTTCTTGGTCACGCAGATTCAGCACATTCTTTTGTGTAATGTTCAAATCGAAAACCGCTTGGGCGGTCTTCATGCGTAGATCATTACGCATGATATCCCTACTAAAATTCGCATCATCCAAAGACACCTGGGCCAAACGGACCTGGGTTCTATTCTTGAACTGGTTAAAGATTGGAATGGACAAAGTCAATCCCACACCTTTACTCAGGTTATTCTTGATCTGGTTAAAGATTGCTCCACCTTCTTTACTGTAATTGGAGCTCATTCCACCGCTTAAAGAAAGACTCGGCCAATAATTAGATTTTGCCACCTTGATGACTTCTTCCATTTCTTTGATCCTCCAATCCAAGGCCTTATACTGAGGCAGGATATTTAAGGATTGCTGAAATAATTCCTCTGAACTTTTGGCCTGAATTTCCGTTGGAATATCGATTTCCTCTAAAGTTCCTAGTGTATTGACATCTACATTCATCAAACCAGCCAGTTCCACCCGGGCATTGTTCAAGGTTTGTTTAGTTAATTCAACTGTATTCAGGTCACTGCTATATTGGCCTTTGATATCAAATAGGTCCCCCGGATTGGTAGCACCTTCCCTATTCAAGATTTCATTCCTATTTAATTGTTCTTTGGTCACTGCCAATTGTCCTTCAGTCTGGATCAACATGTCTTGTGCAGTCAACACTTTGACATAAGCTTCAATAACGTCCAATTTCAGTTCATTGACAAAGCCTTCATATTCCAGTTTGCCCGCATCAAGTGCATTGGATCGCATTCGGATATTATGGATAATATAGAAACCATTGAAGATGGGAACATTTAAGCTCAGGGACTGTCGCCCTGAGCTATTGTTCTGATCTATATATTGATTGGTAGTCGGATCGATGGACCTACCTTGAGAAATGTCATGACCGATATTGGCATTCAATGATGGCAAACGGTCATACTTGGCCTGTTTGTACTGCAGATCTGCACGATCGATAACCAATTCATTTCTTTTAAGGGTAGGATTGTTCTGTATCGCTTGCTGAATGCAATCGGCCAAGGACAGAGAGCTACTCTGTCCTTTTGCCGTGCTAACTAAACAACAAACAAATATGATTACATATAGATAATTTCTTTTCATCTAAAAACTTATTTCCCACTGCATTCCACAGGCTGTGCCAAATAATTAAAACCTTGTTTATCAGTAAATTAATAATTAAAGAAAGCATTAGCTGTTCGAAGCCGAACATGAAAGTGTTCGCTTATGAACACTGAAACCGAACAATAAACTCGTTTTAATGAAGAACTTCAACACTTCAATCAAATTTTACAAAAAGTAGAGTTCCAAAGTAGGTTATAACTTGACCTTATTCGGGACACATTCGGAATTTTCGCAAAATGCACTGCATGAGGTTCAATTTTTTCTCGAAGCTGCCTCGAACAAGGGTCGAATGAAACCAATTAATTGAAGAATAATCTGCAGTAGAAAACTAAGCCCCAACTTTTTCAAGCTTTTTAATTAAGTGCTTGAAATCCCAAATCAGACCTAGCATTAATTAGCCTGCTTTTTTATTGTTCAGCATCGCACAATTACTGTTCGCTTTCGAACAGTCAAATCCAGCATATTTTATTTAAAACATTGATTTACATGATTTTAAAACTTTGGCACAACCTTGTATATGCATATTGCAAATTTGAACATAGAATTACATGGACAGACCAATTGAACAAAAGAAGTGGAATAGCAAAAGGATACTAACTGTAGCTGGAATTGCGGGTATTGTTGCGCTGATCGGCGCAAGTTATTACTATACCAGTGGAAACAGCAAGTTGAATGTGGATGCAGAGCGTATTTCCATCTTTGAAGTTAAAGAAGATACATTTCAAGAATTCATTCCTATAAATGGTACCGTACTTCCTATCAGCAGTATCTATCTAGATGCTTCAGTTGGTGGTCGCGTTGAAGAAAAATATGTAGAAGATGGAGCGCATTTACATAAAGGGGATCCCATTATGCGACTTTCCAATACAGATATGGAGTTGAGTTTGGTTCAGAATGAAACGCAGGTCTTGAATCTTTTGACCCAGGCCCAGATTGCGCAGACCAATGCGCAACAAGCTTCCATTTCCAACAAGAACCAAATGGCCGATGTAGAGCAGGCATACAAGGAATCAAAACGTATATATGAATTGAACAAAAAACTTTTGGAAGAGAAAGCAATCGGTTCTCAGGAATATCAGAAATCGCTGAACGAATATAACTACCAAAAGGAAAGGGTAGAATTGACCAAGCAGATCTTGAAACAGGATGAAATTTCCAACAACCAAAAATTGAATCAAGATCGCAAGACATATCAAAGTACCCAACAGGCTTTGGATCTGATGCGCAAGAAAGTTGGAGATTTGATCCTCCGTGCTCCTGTGGACGGACAATTGACGTCATTTGATGCAGAAGTGGGACAAAACAAGAACCCCGGTGAACGACTAGGCCAGATCGATGTATTGACCGGCTTCAAGGTCCGTGCAGAAATTGATGAGCACTATATCAACCGCATCTTCCCCGACCTGAAGGGACAATTCAGCATAGGTAATAAAACATATGAGCTCAGGATCAAAAAAGTGTACACGCAAGTCAAAGACGGAAGGTTCCAAGTGGATATGGAATTTATCGGTGAAAGGCCGGAAGGCATACGCCGAGGTCAGACCTTAACCATCCGCTTAGCCTTAAGCGATGAAACCAAGGCGATATTATTAGCTAAGGGAGGGTTCTACCAACAGACCGCTGGAAACTGGATATTCAAACTGGATAAGGATGGAAAAACAGCTTACCGTACTGATTTACAATTAGGAAGGCAGAATCCTGAATATTACGAAGTGCTAAATGGATTGAAACCTGGTGATAAAGTGGTGGTTTCGAGTTATGAAACTTATGATAAAATACAAGAATTAAATATAAAGCAATAAGGTGTTTGCCTATTAACCGTCGTCATTGATCTGCTAATTCGAGGTCGACGGTTATTGAAGATAAAAATCCAAATGAATAAATAATAAATAAAGGCATGTCGAAGCGCTGTGATGGCTAGGAAAGCCTCACAGTAATTCGGCATAAAGACAAAACAACCAAAAATAGATTATGATCAAAAATTTTATTAAATCTGCCTTTAGAAACCTCTGGAAAACCAAGGGATATAGCTTTTTGAATATTTTTGGTTTAGCATTGGGAATAACAGTAACAGCATTGATTTTTCTTTGGGTTCAAGACGAGCTCTCCTACAATGATTATTTCAGCAACAAAAAGGACATCTATGTAGCCAAGTCAAAGCAGACCTATGATGGAAACATCAATGTTTTTGGCGCTACACCAGGTCCATTTGCCAAAGCCCTAAAAAAGGATATCCCAGGGATTCTCAATTCAGGCAGGATTGACTGGGGAACTACTAAACTATTTACAGTTGGGGACAAACAGATCTATCAATCTGGAAATTATGTGGATCCAGAAATCCTCAGTATCCTCAATCCGGAATTCTTGGCAGGAAACGCAAAAACAGCCTTAGATAACCCAAGCAGCATAATTTTGAGTGAATCCACCGCCAAACGCTTCTTCAATGATGATAACCCTGTTGGAAAGACGATAAAGTTCGACAACAATCAAGTTTATACCGTATCAGCTGTTACGAAGGATTTTCCAAAAAATACGAATTACCGATATGATTGGCTCCTGAATTTCAAAATCATGGAAGCCAATAAAGAATTAGGATATGATTTCTGGGGAAACAACAGCATTCAGACCATTGTTCAATTAGAGCCAAATGCAGATCTAAATGCAGTGAATGCGAAGGTTAAGAATTACATAGCCGAGATCAACAATGATAAAGAAGCCAATTCGGAGAATTTCCTTTACCCGATGGAAAGATGGCGCATGTACGATCGATTTGAACAAGGCATTGAAAAGGATGGAAGAATAAAAAACGTTCGATTATTTACTTCTATCGCTTGGTTGGTCTTATTAATTGCCTGTATCAATTTCATGAACCTCTCGACTGCAAGGTCTGAGAAAAGAGCAAAAGAAGTTAGCATGCGTAAGATTGTTGGTGCCAAGAAAGGCTCCTTAATCATGCAATTCTTGGGAGAATCCATTGTTTTCGCATTTGTTGCCGGCATTTTGGCTATCGGAATGGTCAAATTAGGTCTACCGACATTTAATACCATGGTCAACAAAGAGCTTGCGATTGATTTTGGCAATTGGCAGCAAATTGGATTTATTAGCGCCATTATTTTAGTGGTTGGAATTATATCCGGAAGTTATCCAGCCTTTTTCCTTTCTTCTTTTGATCCATTGACCACATTGAAGGGTGGCAAGAGAAAAGCTGGAAGCAGCAATCTTATCCGAAAAGGATTGGTCATTACCCAATTTACAGCAGCCATTATCTTAATGATATGTACCTCTGTTATATACCTACAGATCCAGTTTGCCAAGAACCGGGACTTAGGTTTTGACCGAAGCCAGGTTATTATGACGAATATTTTAGGGGATATGTCCAAACACATCCCTGTAATCAAGCAGGAATTGAAAGCCACCGGTAATGTGGAGGTGGTAGGTTTGAGCCGTGGAAGTGTTCTACAGGTCGGGTCCAATACCTCCTCATTCGAATGGGATGGTAAAGATCCAAAGTCTTCGATCTTGATTGGCTTCTCCTTTGTAGATGAGGATTTCGTAGATGCCTTGAGCATGAAAATCATGGATGGAAGAACGTTCAGACCTAACCTATTAGGCGATAGCAGTTCGGTATTAATCAATGAAAGCATGGCGAAACTGATTCAACCCGATGGCATGGTAGCTGGGAAGTTGATCAAGTTTCAAGGGGAAGCATTAACTGTAGCGGGTGTTGTAAAAAATTATGTTTACAACAGTATTTATGATGAAGCAGAGCCTTTGGTATTGGCACCTTTAGCTTTAGGACAAGCCTATGGTGTAGAAGCGGGAATATTAAATATCAAAACGAAACCGGGGGTGGACTTTCCAAAGGTGCTGAAAGAAATTGAAGGGATCGTGAAGAAGTATAACCCAGAATTCCCATTCAATTACAGCTTTTTGGATGATGATTTTAACAACTATTTTTCTTCAGAAATGATGCTGCAAAAATTGGCTAGTCTATTCTCTATTTTGGCCATCATTATTTCCTGCCTAGGATTATTGGGATTAGCGGCATTTTCAGCAGAACAAAGAGCTCGTGAAGTCAGTATCCGTAAAGTATTGGGTGCATCTGTAGGACGCTTGGTAAGAATGTTGAATACTGAATTTATTATTTTAGTTGGGATTTCATGTTTGATAGCCTATCCCATCGCTTGGTGGTTTATGCAAGATTGGCTAAAGGGATACAATTATCACATGGATATGCCTTGGATGATATTTTTGATGGTTGCAGGTCTAGCCTTAGTCATAGCCTTATTTACCATCAGTACCCAAGCCTTGCGGGCAGCAACGAGCAACCCTACGAAAACATTGAGGAACGAATAACATTAACCTATTATAAAACTGAAATTTATTTATTTTAAACAAAGAAACTCATGATAAAAATAACCAATCTTCAAAAATTCTACCGTACCGAGGAGGTAGAGACCGTTGCCTTGAACAATGTGAATATCCATGTTAAGGAAGGTGAATTTGTTGCAGTGATGGGACCTTCGGGATGTGGAAAGTCTACCCTTTTGAACATTATCGGTCTTTTGGATGATTTGGATGAAGGCAGTTATCTTTTCAACAATATTGAAGTGGCACACTTCAAGGAAAACAAACGCTCGGATTTGCGTAAGCACAATATTGGATTTGTCTTCCAAAGTTTCAACCTGATCGATGAATTGACAGTTTTTGAAAACGTGGAACTTCCATTGGTCTACACCAATGTCCCTCCTGCAGAACGTAAGAAACGCGTGGAAGAGGTACTGGAGAAAGTACAGATTATGCACCGTCGTAATCACTTTCCACAACAGCTTTCCGGTGGTCAGCAACAGCGTGTGGCCGTTGCCCGCGCAGTAGTCAATAATCCCAAACTGATCCTTGCCGATGAGCCCACTGGTAACTTAGACTCCAGCAATGGTAATGAAGTCATGCAGTTGTTGACCGAACTCAACGAAAGCGGAACAACAATCGTTATGGTTACCCACTCAGAGCATGATGCAAAATTTTCAGACCGAGTGATCCGAATGCTGGATGGTCAAGTGATATTGGAAACTACGACGGCATTGTAAGGGTAGTATTTAGTAGAAAGTATTTAGTATTTAGACTTTGTTAAACTTTTGATATAACTGCCGGCCCAAAAGGCCGGCTTTTTTTGTGAAAGGATTTTTGGGGGATTTTGAACCAGGATGGATGGGATGGGAGGATGGACCAAGATCTGTGTATTAACCAGGATTAAAGGGATGAGAGGATAGAACAAGATTATTGGCTGATTGCCTTTCAACCATAAATTCATCTAGGCCTACAGTATGGGGGACTTTCAAGCGATAATATGTAACCTAATCCTGGTTCAAGGTCTTAATACTAAATACTCTCTACTAAATACTATTGTAAGCCGTCCATTACCGAACAAACAACCGTCCGATAACGGACAACTACCATACTTGAATAAATAACAATCAATTGATAATGAATTATTTACATTTTTGGCAAATGAATTGGATATTGATTTATGGGTTGAAAAAATTATGGTTTCATAACCTTATCACTAATCAAAGGCCATGCAAAGTCAATATTTAAATAAAACCTTTACGCTTCTGAAGAAGGTTAAAGGATTAAAGGGAAAAAACTCAGTTTGGGGCATCTGTTGCCTATCAAGCTTGATGGTTTTGTTGATGTTAAACCTGCAATATGGATTTAATAAAAACATCCCTGCAGATGGGGTTTGGTATGCTGCTGAGACGAAAGAGTTTTCAATTAAGAAGCAAGTCGTTGCTGGAATCGAACGTTCGGAAATGGAACTGAGCAGATTATGCAAAAAGGAAACCATTATAAGAATAAAACCACTTGCAAGTGGAAATAAGGTAATTGTTGTCTTGCGTAAGGCTTCAAACCTTCCGCAGTTCATTAAACAAATCAATTACCTGATCTGATATGCTAAAAAACTATTTCAAGATAGCCTTTCGTAATCTTAAGAAGAACCGGGGTTTTACGGCAATTAATATTGTTGGATTAGCCATTGGTATGGCAGCAGCCATGCTGATTTTATTATGGGTCAATTTTCAATTTGGATTCAACAAGAATTTCCCAAAAATCGAAAATCTCTATACTGTTGGTTCTAAAGAAGCAACAGATCAGGATTCCGCAACTTGGTTTTCTACTCCAAAACCAATGGCAGCCGTGGTAAAGGAGGAAATTCCAGAAGTAGTGAATGTTTCTAGGTTAAGTGGAACCAGAGGTTTTTTATTTACAATTGGCGATAAAAAAGTTCCGGCAGGAATCGGTGTGTTTGTAGATTCAGCCTTTTTGAACATGTTTGAATTACCCTTATTGAGCGGGAATAGAAATACACTGTTAAAAGCCCCGAATAGCATTGTCTTATCTGAGAAACTTGCCAACAATCTCTTTGGAACTACAGATGTAATGGGGAAAACGATCAGACTGGATAGTACCAATGTGCTAGCAGTTACTGGAGTCATAAAGGAAACAGAATCCAATTCTATATTCCAAGGATATGAATATTATGTTCCTTGGACCTTAATGGAAAAACTAGGGTTTTCAGATAGCCAATGGGGAAATAGTTCCGTGGATCTATACGTAGAAATAAATGATAAAAAGCATCTTCCTAAAATCCAAGAACAAATCAAAGACTTGATTCCAAGGCACTCCGATGTAAAGACAGTCAGTTTTCTGACCGCCTTTGCTGATAGATACCTTTACAATAAATACGAGAACGGAAAAGTAATTGGTGGAAGGATAGAAATGGTGAAAACATTTACCCTTATCGCTGCTTTAATCCTGTTGATTGCCTGTATAAACTTTATGAACCTCAGTACAGCCCAAAGTGAAAAGAGGGCGAAGGAGGTTGGAATCCGAAAGGTAGTTGGAGCGCAAAAAAAGAGTTTGGTGTTTCAATTTCTTTCAGAATCATTATTACTGGCTTGTTTTTCAGGTCTGATTGCCTTTATACTTGTCATCTTGGTTCTACCGGCCTTTAATGATTTGGTGGGCATGAAATTCAAGATGCCATTTCAGGATTTCAGGTTTTGGATCCTATTTGTTGGTTTTGTTTTGTTCACTGGCTTTCTAGCCGGCATTTACCCTGCATTCTTTCTGTCTTCCTTTAATCCGGTCAAGGTGTTAAAGGGACGTTTGCACAGCATACAGCAAAAAATCAACCCCAGGAAAGTACTTGTTGTTACCCAATTTAGTATAGCCTTGATATTGATCGTGAGTACCGTAGTGATCCAAAAGCAAATCAAACATGCCCAGGATCGCGACTTTGGATTTGAAAAAGAAAACCTGATCTATGTTCCAGAGGTCGGTGAGATCACTAAGAATGTGCAACTGATCAAGCAGGAACTATTAGACCAGAATGTGGCGCAATCAGTTAGTCGATTAATGTCTCCATTAACAGAACGTTGGAGCGGCTGGAATGGCTTCACTTGGGAAGGAAAAGACCCCAATAGCATTATCGATTTCAATCGCCAAACAGGTGATGATAGAGTTGTTGAAACCATGGGCTTTACCCTAATAGCAGGTCGCGATTTTGATCTGACCAAATTCCCGACCGATTCGATGGCTGCCATTATCAATGAATCCGGAGCAAAAGTCATGGGCTTCCAAGACCCCATCGGCAAAATTTTCGATGATGGAGGAAGGAAATTCCATATCATCGGCGTGATTAAAGATTTCATCCAAGAGTCTCCATTTGAACCTGTCAAACCATTGGTTATTGAAGGAGCTAGTGGCTGGATGAACAATATCCATATCCGCTTCAACCCAAGCTTGACTACCATAGATGCCCTGAAAAAAGCAGAGACTATCTTCAAAAAATACAATCCTGACTTTCCTTTTGACTACAAATTTGTAGACGAGGCCTATGCCTTGAAATTTAAGGAAACTCAAAAAACCGGAAAACTGGCAGCTCTTTTTGCAGGCTTAACCATCATTATCTCTTGTCTTGGTTTATTTGGACTAGCAGCCTATATGGCAGAAAGCCGAACCAAGGAAATCGGGGTCCGTAAAGTCCTCGGAGCTTCGGTATTCTCGGTAACTAGATTATTGTCTAAGGAGTTTATTTTATTGGTAGGAATCGCCTGTCTGATCGCCTTCCCTATCGCCTATTGGGCCATGAATAAATACCTCAATTCCTATACTTATAGAATCAATATCAGCTGGGAAATCTTTGCATTTACAGCCGTACTGGCTTTGCTGATCACCATCTTGACCGTGAGTTATCAGTCGATTAAAGCTGCAATTGCTAATCCGGTGGATAGCTTGAGGGATGAGTAATTCAAGGGCTTTGCCTTTGAATAGATATGAGATGTGAGATTTGAGATATGAGATTTGAGAGAGTGGAAAGGCTGCATGGCTGTAGACAATAGACATAAGGCACAAGACATAAGACAATAGAAATTCTGGCGGATTATTGCTGGGGAAAAACGAGTTATTAATTAGAGGGATTCTTCGGGGAGCCAGTGCATCTATTGCTAACCATTAAATAAGGAAGTTATGCTTAAGAACTATATCAAAATAGCGTGGAGAAATCTCTTAAGGAATAAGGGATTTACGGCAATAAATATCATCGGATTGGCGATTGGGATGGCTGGTGCATTAATGATTTTGCTTTGGTTGCAGAATATGCTGACCATGGATCGGTATCATGAGAAAAGTGACCGTTTGTATATCATGAGTAATAGGGATGAGAATCAAGGATCAAAATATGCTTGGGTTTACACCCCAAAGATCCTTGGTCCTTCCATGAAAGAAGAATTTCCGGATATTGAATCGTATTCTAGATATAGCGATCAGAATTACTTTTTGACCAGCTATCAAGATAAAAAATTAAAAACCAATCTATCATTTGTAGACCCTGGGTTCTTTAATATGTTCAGTTTTCCTATTATAGCTGGAGAAAAGAGCAATTTACTGAATGACCTAAAATCCATCGTCTTAACAGCCAAGAAAGCCAAAGACCTGTTTGGTAATGAAGATCCAATTGGCAAGATCATAAAAATTGATTCTGTGGACCAAGTCAGAGTACAAGCGGTTATCGCGGATATTCCCTCGAATTCAAGTTTTGATTTTGAAGGCTTAATTTCTTGGGAATATCCCAAAAGCATCAATTATTATGATGAGAATTGGTCTAACAATTCTATTTTCACTTATATCTTATTGAAAAATGGAATATCACTTTCTGATTTCAACAATAAGATAAAGAGTTTTACAAGGGACCATATCAATGGTGACAACAATACATCAGTTAATAGAAGTACCGTAGATATTTTCGCATTTCCCTATAAGGATCAGTTTTTATATAATAATGGGAAAGGTGGCGAATTCAAAACAGGGAGGATTGACCTAGTTAATCTGTTTGCGTGGATAGGTGGTTTTATCCTATTAGTTGCATGTATTAATTTTATGAACTTAAGTACGGCAAAATCAGAAAGAAGGGCCAAGGAAGTTGGCGTAAGAAAAGTTATTGGAGCAGACAAAAAAAGTTTAATACTTCAGTTTTTGACAGAAAGTATCCTCATCAGTCTTCTCGCAGCTGTACTTTCGATTATCATCATAATAATTGCTCTTCCTTACTTTAATGAGTTAGTTTCTAAGAATATCTCAATTTCATTTTTAACAGCCTCAACCTGGTTGTTTTTATTAGGTTTTGCTTTATTTACAGGCTTATTAGCTGGTGCCTATCCTGCATTTTTTCTTTCAGCGTTTAAACCAATCAGTACGTTGAAAGGGAAGTTTAAGGCAACCACTAAAGGTGTAAGTATGCGCTCGGTTTTAGTTATCGTTCAATTTACCCTAGCCATCATCTTGATTATTGCAACCGTAGTTGTTTATCAACAGATCAACCATAGCAAAGAAAGAGATCGTGGATACCAAGAAAATGGTTTGGTTTATACTGAAATTGAAGGAAATATTGAGAAGAACTTCAAAAGCATAAAAAATGACCTTCTCAGTAGCAATGCAGTGGTTTCAGTTTCCAAAAACCTATCTCCAGTTACTGATCGTTATAGTTCCGGCTGGGGATTTTACTCTGATGCATCCCTAGATGAAGATAAAAGAATAAATTTTAACCGTTTCAGTTCTGATGCTGATGGTATAAAAACCTTAGGCTTTACCTTGATCAATGGGCGAGATATTGACGCATACAAATTTCCTACAGATAGCAACGCTGTACTTATTAATGAGGCTGCCGCTCAGGTATTGAAGTTAAAGAACCCGGTAGGAAGCATTATCAATGGTGATGGCAGGAGGCTGACAGTTGTCGGGGTAATCAAAGATTTCGTGATGGCATCTCCATTTGGCAAAACTGAACCAACAGTAATTTTAGGTCCATCATCTTATTTTAGTGTTGTTCATTATCGGCTTAATCCAGCACATTCAACTAGTGACAATATAAAAACCATAGAAGGCATATTTAAGAAATACAATCCTGAGTATCCATTCTCTTATCACTTTATTGATAAGGTATTTGAAAACAAGTTCAAGGAAGCTCAGGCTATTGGTACAATTGCCATGCTCTTTGCTGGCTTGACCATCTTTATTTCCTGTTTGGGGCTTCTTGCCTTGATTGCCTATATGGCGGAAACTAGAATGAAGGAAATTGCCGTAAGAAAGGTGTTAGGTGCTTCGGTTCCTCAGATCACTTCTCTCCTATCCATGGATTTTATCAAACTGGTGTTAATATCCATCTTAATCGCTTCACCAATTGCTTGGTGGGCAATGAACAACTGGCTTCAGGATTTTGAATACCGCATCCATATGGAATGGTACTATTTTGTGATCGCTGGAGCTGCAGCCATCTTTATTTCTCTGGCAACTATTAGTTTCCAATCTATAAAAGCTGCACTTGCAAATCCGGTGGATAGCTTGAGGGATGAGTAGGATAGACATAAGACACAAGACAATAGACAAAAGAAATTTCAGGCGGGCTACTAAGGAGTTAAAAGAAGACATTAAATTAAATATTGACCAAAATGTTAAGAAATCATTTTAAAACGGCTTGGAGATTTTTAAAGAAAAATTTACTGGTAACCTCTATTAGTGTAATCAGTTTGGCCATTGGGATCTGTGCGACCCTGATCATTTTTTTGATGGTGCGCTATGACTTTAGTTTTGACAAGCATTTGCCACATGGAGACCGTGTATATAAGGTTGTAAGTGATGGGGGTTATAAAGGCGACGCGGTATTGGTTCCATTGATACGGGCCATGCAAACAGAATTGACGGGTGTGGAGGCAGTTGTACCGAATTTGGAATTAGGGACTGCAAAGTTGAAAATCGAAAAGGAAGCTGGTCAGGAAGAAAAGGTATTTCCAAATGAAGAAGGTTTGACCTTTAGCAATGAAAAATACTTCAGCATATTTCCACATGCTTCTTTAGCGGGAGATATCAACTCCCTAAAAGAGCCTAATACTATTGTTCTTACCCAAAGTAAGGCCGAGATTCTATTCCCAAAGGCTAATGCTAGTGACGTGGTAGGGAAAAATATCTTATTTGCTGATAGCATACAATTGACTGTTGGAGCTGTCATAGCTGATATGAAAGAGAATTCTGATTTCAAGTATGATGGAATAATTTCAGTTTCTACGGTTGAAAACAATGCTTCCTTGAAAGTGATAAAATCTTGGGATCAATGGAGTAATTATAATGGTGGCAATCAGTGTATTCTCTTATTAAAACCTGGAACTTCGCCTAAAAATATTGAAAAGGTAATTGCTGGGATCTTAAGTAAGAACAAAGAGCAAAATGATTATGAATGGAAGGATAATTTTATCCTTCAACCTTTAAAGGATGTCCATTTTGACATTAAATTCAATTACAATGCTGTAAAAGAATCCACCTTAAGAAACTTAATCTTGTTAGCGGTCTTCCTACTGACTTTAGGAGCTATTAATTTTATCAATCTCTCTACGGCTCAATCTACAGAGCGTGCTAAAGAGATTGGAATCAGGAAAACATTGGGTGGAAAGAAGTCAAATCTGGTAAAACAATTTCTATTGGAGACATTTTTAGTTGCAGGATTTGCTACGATATTATCCGTAATATTAATTCCTATCCTGACTCAGGCCTTCGCAGGATTTCTTCCTAAAGGATTTACCGTTTCGTCCATTCCAGTTTTGGAAATCATAGGATTTTTGGTTCTTCAACTGCTGGTTATTACCTGTATCGCGGGTTTTTATCCGGCATGGGTACTAACGGGATACTCTCCTATTATGGCCTTGAAAAATCAAGCCACAAAAAACAGTAATCTGAGTAGAAGCGCCTGGGTAAGAAAAGGATTGACCATTTTCCAATTTGTTTTGGCGCAAGTCTTTTTGATTGCCGTTTTGGTGGTATCCAAGCAGATCCATTATGCTGTTAATATGGATATGGGTTTCAATAAGGATGCTGTAGTGACTTTTTTCGTTCCAAACTTCGACCGTGAACAAAAGGGAAAGGTCCTAAAGACTGAATTGGAAAATTTAGCTGAAGTAAATGCGGTTAGTTTTGGCAATCAATCGCCGGCATTCAATGGTTACATGAGCTCAGGAATGGCGTATGACCAAAACACTTCGGACAAGAAAATGGTCACCTTCGATGCTAGAAATGGGGATGAGAACTTTATTAAGGTTTATAATATTCCGCTAATAACTGGTAGAAACGTCCGAGTCCTTGATTCTGTTTCAGAAAGTATTATCAATGTCAAGATGTTGGAACTTCTTGGTCTGAAAAATCCTGAGGACGCCATTGGCAAAACATTCAATAATGGTCAAACAACCATTGTTGGAGTAATGAAGGATTTTAATATTTCTTCAGCACGCGAAGCCGTAAGACCTACGATGTACTGGAGCAGCAATTCGGGTTATATGATGCATGTGGCTTTGGATAAAAACCACCCTGAAACTTGGAAAAATGCGATTAGTAAAATCGAAAGCAAGTTTAAAAGCCTCTACCCTGAGGAAACATTTGACTATAAATTCGTCGATGATATTATTGCCAATTTCTATAAAACCGAACAGAACCTATCAAAGCTGTTGAGTTGGGCGGTATGGCTTTCCATCAGCATTGCTTCATTGGGATTGTTTGGTTTGGCTGTATTCATCACCAACCAGCGTGTAAAAGAAATCGGCATCCGTAAAGTTCTAGGGGCTTCGGTCAGCCAGATAATATTCTTACTATTGAAAAACCTAATGCTTCTTGTTATTATCGCTTCTGTTATTGCATTTCCCATTGCCTGGTATTTTATGCATGAATGGCTCAACGATTTTGTCTATAAAACCGAACTCTCATGGTGGATTTTTGTGATCGCAGGAATTGGCCTTTCGGCAGTTGCTACACTGGTGCTGAGCTCAAGGACCTACTTCGCCGCCAAAGCAAATCCTGTGGATAGCTTGAGGGATGAGTAATTCAATGGCTTTGCCCTTGAATGGACATGAGATGTGAGATATGAGATTTGAGAGAGTGGAAAGGGGTTAAGACTTAAGACATAAGACAATAGATCAGGAATTAGAGGGATTCAGAGCAAAGCGAAGAATCTATTTCTTTATTTTTTTAAGGATTGTTTTCATTCCGTAATCGTAAGGTGAGGAAACTATTTCAAATGAAGTTTGGAAAGTTCCGAGATCCTTCGGCGGAGCCATCAGGATGACACAAAAAGGGTATAGAAAAATATTTCACCCCCGCTAGGGGTTCTCCCAAATAACACATCATTTTCTACAAAGATTCCACCCCCTGTTGGGGGGTTTATTTTGTCTTATTTTTCAGTTAAACCTTCATATTGAGGTCTATCCGAATTAGCTTGGATCTTTCATTGTTTATATTATTATTTTATTAACATTAATGATAGCATTGGCGAACAGTTCCTTGACCTTCGGTCAAGGATGACAAGTCGTTTGGAGGGGATCCATACAGATTCTTCACTTATCGTTCAGAATTGGAAGGACACAAAAGGGGTTAACTTTTGAATGTTGATATTTTATCGTTCAATTGCCAATTTAACCCCTAAAGGGGTAGTGCATCTGAAAAATCATTGCTAAAATAATTTCACCCCTACAGGGTGGTATGCGCATTATTTTTTTAACACCTTGGAAAACCCCATTAGGGGTTTAATTATTTTAGAAAATGATGGAATTCAAGAATTACCCCTTTAGGGGTTCAATTATGGATTACCGGTAGTTTATTGACCTAATACCTATTTAACCCCTAAAGGGGTAGTACATCTAAAAAATCTTTGCTAAAATAATTTCACCCCTACAGGGTGCTGAAATAAGAAAATTGAAATCCAGGTTCAAATCCAAATCTTGGCCCATCCTCCCATCCTCTCCATCCTGGTTCAAATCCACATCTTGGCCCATCCTCTTATCCTTTCCATCCTGGTTCCAATCCACATCTTGGCCCATCCTCTTATCCTTTCCATCCTGGTTCAAATCCAGATCTTGGTCTATCCTCCCATCCCATTCATCCTGGTTCAAAACCATTACGTTCATTTGCGAACAACAAATCGTCCGATAATGAACATATCAATCTTTAAACATATACACAAATAACAGATAATCAATGTATTACATTTATGGCAAATGAATTGAATTGCTGTTAAATACGAAAAAAATTGATATGGAATTTGCTTTACCATATTTCAACACTCAAATCTCAATACTACTAAAATGCTTAAAACAGCTTGGAGATCGATATTAAAGACCAAATCCTTAAGTGCTATTCACATTATAGGTTTGGCCATTGCTATTGCGGCATCAACGGTTTTGTTTTTGACTGCGATGTTTGAATTATCGTTTGATAATTTCCATCCCAATGGGGAAAGAATTGCGCTACTTTATAAAAGTTCAGAACCGGAAACTGGAAAAAGAGAGGATTCTTCGATGCCTTCACCTTTAGCGCCACAGTTGAAAAAGGATATTCCAAGTATTGAAAGTATTACGCGCTATGCCAATAGTAAATTGGTACTGAAAAATGGTGATAAAGAATTTACTTCAACCAATAGATTTGTGGATGAAGATTTTTTCAAGATTTTCGATTTTCCTTTTATATCAGGTAATAAGAATGTCCTTTCTGGGCTCGACAATATGGTCTTGACGGAGAATATGGCAAAGAATCTGTTTGACAACACAGATGTAGTTGGAAAACAGATTGAGGTTAATTTAAATGGGGTTTGGAAGGCGGCTACCATTGGCGCAGTCCTGAAAGATATTCCTAGCAATTCGAGCCTTCGTTTTAATTCCCTCTATAGATTTGAAAACAGACCTGGTTACCTTGAACAGACGCAAGTCTGGGACAACTCAGACCATGAGGTTTATGTAAAAATGAAAGCTGAAGTCAACGATGCGACTTTCGGCAAGGAAACCAAAGCATTTACAGAACAATTCTTTAAAAATGATATAGACCGGTTGAAACGTGATGGCGGAAAAGCAGATGTTAATGGCAGTTATTTCAGTTTCCACTTATTGCCGTTAGCCAAAGTACACTTAAATGATTTTGGTCCTTCAGCCTCTTTATCATCTAATTATCCTTGGATATTATTGTTGATCTCGGGCTTAATTATGTTTATTGCATCGTCCAATTTCATCAATCTCTCCTTAGCTAATGCTATCAGTAGAAATAGGGAAATTGGCACTCGCAAGACATTAGGAGGAACAACTTGGGATATTGTAAAGCAGTTGACCCTAGAATCTTTTATCTTATGTATTATTTCAATGTTTGTAGGGCTTCTCATTGCCTATTTGATATTACCGCAGTTCAATGCCAACATGAATTACCAATTGAAAATAACAGATCTATTTAATATCAAGAACCTCGTTATCTTCCTAGTGGCATTCCTGCTAATTTCTCTTCTTGCTGGAGGATTACCGGCCTTTAAAGCAGCACGGACAAATATTATCCAATCCCTAAAGGGATCCAATAAAATAAAAACATCAAGTCTTAGAAGTTCATTAACAGTATTGCAATTTGTGATCGCCATTATATTGATCATTGCCACCATTGTAATCAGCACCCAATTGAACTATATCTCGAATAAGCCATTAGGATTTAATAAGACAGAAGTCATCAGTATTCCAATTGGTGCTGGAGTCAATAAAGAAGATATGGTGCAAAGGATGCGTGCTGAGTTAAGCCAGCAAACCTGGGTAAAGAATGTCACTGCAGCGGATGTTAATATTGGCAAGGGGCGTGACGGCACTTTGCAAAGGAGCATTTTCGGTTTTGAACATGAAAACAAAGAGATCCAAACCAATTTCATACGTGTTGACTATGATTACCTAAATACATTAGGCATCAAATTATTGGGAGGTAGGGATTTTGACCGTTCCTTCGGTACCGATACGAATGCTGTAGTTATCAACAAACAGATGGCGGCACAATTTGGTGGTGCGGACAAAGTATTGGGAAAGGAAATAGACCTGAACGGTAAAAGTATCGTGATTGGGATCATGGATGATTTCAATTTCCAAGATCTTAGGGCCCAAGTCGAACCCTTAACCATTTCAGTGAATCCAAATGTTTTCACTGTGGAATATATCTTTGTCCGTGTCGAAACGCAACAGCTTGCTGAAACTTTGGATAAGGTAAATGCGATTTGGAAAAAAGTAAATCCAAAAGCCAAAGTAGATCCATCTTATTTGGACGAAAATACCCAGAACCTGTATCAATCGGAGCGGACCTTTTCAAAAATTGTCATCAGCGGAACGAGTATAGCCATTGTTATTTCTTGCCTAGGGTTATTTGCTCTAGCTTTATTAACTATTAATACAAGGGTGAAGGAGATTGGTATCCGTAAGGTCTTAGGGTCTTCGGTATCCAGTATCATTATACTCCTTTCTAAAGACTTTATAAGATTAGTCCTCATCGCCTTTTTAATGGCAGCACCATTAGCATGGTGGATTATGAATAACTGGTTACAGACCTATGCCTACCGCATCAATATCCAATGGTGGATGTTTGCCCTAGCAGCAGGTCTAGCCGTTATCATTGCTTGGTCTACCATCGCTTGGCAAGCCTTTAGAGCCGCGAATGCGAATATTGTGGATAGCTTGAGGGATGAGTAATTCTTTTTAAAGTATTTAGTATTAAGTATTTAGTATTTTGACCTATGGAGTCTATAAAACTGAACTTAAAATTTCTAAAACGTAAATATAATTGATACATGCGAGTCTTAATACTAAATACTAGCTACTAAATACTAAGAAAAAAATGTTTCAAAACAATATAAAAATCGCTTGGAGGAACCTCAAGAATCAGAGGTTTTATTCCATAATCAAGATTGGGGGATTTGCATTTAGCATGGCTATTTGCTTATTGATTGTGCTTTATATACAGCATGAATTGAGTTATGATAAATTCTATAAGGACTCTAATCAGATATTCAGGGTTGTAGGAGTAATTACAAGGGATAATGTGGTACAGAAGGGCGTTTCTATGCCGGCTCCAGCTGGGCCTGAATTGAAGGAGGAGTTCCCTGAAATTACAGCTTTTGGTCGCGTATTATCGAATCCGCTTTTTGGTGCAGGCAGTAATCAGGTTGCTACGAATGAAAATCCGGAACTGTTTAGCGAGGAAGGGTTTTGTTTTGTCGATCAAGGCATAATGGACATGTTTCCGATGGAAACGGTTTTTGGCACCTTAAATCATGCTTTGGATAATCCCAATACGATTGTCATTACCAAAAGTAAGGCTGAGAAGTTATTCAAAGGAGATCCTATTGGAAAGATTATTTATCTAAACAATGATAAATCTAAGGGCTATAGCATAACCGCTGTAATCGATGATATCCCAACCAACTCGAACTTTTACGGCTTTGATTTCTTTATGACCTTAAGTGGTCATGAACCTTACCCTGGGGAGAAACAGAACTGGTTAGCCTCCAATTATTCGACCTATTTCAAAGTAAAGGATGGAACTGATATTACTCAACTAGAGAAAAAACTAACCAGATCCTATATTGATGATCATTATCGACCTGCCGTAGTACAGGCCGGAATGGCGGTCAATGAAGAAATATGGAAGTCTGCGAAAATGACCTTACAGCCGTTGAAAGATATTCACTTGCATTCAAAAGGGATCCAAAATAACAAGATTGAAAACCAGAATCGAGGTGATGCCCAATTGGTCTACATCTTTGCCGGAATAGCAGCTTTAATATTGATTATTGCCATCATCAATTTCATCAATCTTTCCACTGCCAATGCAAATACGCGTGCTAAGGAGGTTGGTGTAAGAAAAACGATTGGTTCTGACCGCAGTTCACTGATTTGGCAGTTTATTACTGAATCGTTATTATATTCCCTAATTTCGATATTGATTGCCATCGCCATTGCTTATCTTTTATTGCCTTATTTTAATGGCATAGCTGGCAAATCTTTGACTTTCCCATGGAAGAATTTAGTTTATATTCCTTCACTCTTATTCTTTGGATGTTTTATAGGCATCATTTCGGGTGTTTATCCTGCCCTATATCTTTCTTCCTTTAAACCAATTGCCGTTCTCAAAGGAAAACTCAATCTAAAATCTGGGAACAACTGGTTTAGAAATGGATTGGTGGTCTTTCAATTTTCTACATCAATAATCCTGATCATAGGAACATTAATCATCAATCAACAGGTAAAATATATTCTCCACAAAGATTTAGGTTTTAATAAGGAACAGGTCTTGGTTTTACGCGGGACAGGAACTTTGGATGGAAAGCAAAAAGCGATGAAAGAGGAACTGAAAGGTATTTCGACTGTATCCTCGGTTTCGGTTGGTGATTATTTACCGGTCATGATGGATGGGGTAAGACGGAATGGCAATGCCTATTGGATCGATGGCAGGCAGAATGAGGATGTAGGAATTGGCGGGCAAAATTGGGTGGTCGATGTAGATTACCTAAAGACATTTGGTATCAAACTGATTGAAGGCAGGAATTTTAATATGGAGATGCCAACCGACTCTGCAACAGTCGTCGTCAACCAAAGTATGGTTAAGGAACTCGGCATAAAAAATCCCATCGGAGCCAAGATCCGGAATTTCGCAACCTTTACCATCATCGGGGTGGTTGAAGATTTTATTTTTGGCGATATGAAAGGCGAGGCGGTAAAACCATTGGCTTTGATGATTGGTGGTAGCCCTAATATGATTTCCATTAAGCTAAATACCAACAACCTTGAACAGACCCTTGCTGAAATCAATAAAGTATGGAGCAGCTTCTCACCTAATCAGAAAATTCAATATTCTTTCTTAGATGAAGGTTTTGAAAAACTATATGCCGATGTACAACGCACTCAAGCGATCGTTTCAACCTTTGCTGTATTCGCCATTTTTATTGCCTGCTTGGGATTGTTTGGCTTGGCAGCATTTGTCACTCAACAGCGGACAAAAGAAATCGGTATCCGAAAAGTATTAGGTGCAAGCCTTCCAGGGATTATCAAATTGCTTTCTACAGATTTTATAAAACTGGTTTTTATTGCAATTATCATCGCTTCACCAATTGCATGGTGGGCAATGAACAATTGGTTGAAAGATTTTAGCTATAGAATTGATATTAAGCCATGGGTGTTTTTAGCAGCTGGTGGTATAAGCCTGTTTATTGCTTTCTGCACCATTTGTTATCATGCTCTTAGAATTGGAAGGATCAATCCTGTCAATAGCTTGAAGGATGAGTGATTTTTTTTAAGTATTTAGTATTAAGTATTTAGTATTTAGACCGATGGCTTTTAATGGGGATGGAATTATTAACAGGGGTTAGAGTTTGAACCTGGATGAAAGGGATGGGAGGATGGGCCAAGATTTTGGATTTGAACCAGGATGGAAAGGGATGGGAGGATAGACCAAGATCTGGGAATACCCCAGGATGGGGTTTGACTTCCCCATACCTAACGACCCTGTCATCCTTGACCTTCGGTCAAGGAACTGTTCGCTAATGCAATCATAAATGTTCATAACATTAAAATATAGGTTATGAAAGATCCAACCTAATTCGGATAGACCTCAAAATGAAGGTTTAACCGAAAAATAAGACAAAATAAAACCCCTAGCAGGATTGAAATATTTTTCAACTTATTCCTTTTATTGGTATTTATCTATAAAAAATAGTTTTCTCATCTTACGATTTCGAAATGACCCCTATCCATAAAAAAATATAAAACAGATTCTTCTTTGTACTCTGAATCCCTCTAATTTCAAAACTTTAAATTCCCGGCATTAGCCCGCCAGAAATTTCTTTTGTCTATTGTCTTGTGTCTTATGTCTGAAAATTAGATTCTTCGTTTTACTCTGAATCCCTCTAATTTCTAATCTGTTGATTCTCTCGCAATAACCCAGCCGAGAGTTCTGTTGACTTGTGTCTGCTCTCTATTATCCTCCCGACCGTTCAGTACCGAACAAAAAGCGTTCGATATCGAACATGTTAAACACCCTAAACAATTGCATTAATCTGTTTTTCAACACTTTACATTAATGGCAAATGTATTGTATTTTAATTCAGCGGGTAAATAGCTCAATGCAATTAGGCATTAACTCGAAGGGAAACACATTACCAATATTAACATGAATAATTTAAAGATAGCTCTTCGGAACATTCGCAAAAACAAGGGTTTTTCGATTATCAATATTGCCAGTTTAGCATTGGGGATAACCTGTTTTTTATTGTTGTTGGCCTATGTTTACCATGAGTTGAGTTATGATCGATATCTATCCAATTCGGATCGGGTTTCGCTGGTTACTTCTTCCGTGAAAGCTCCGGAGGATGCGGATTTCACCTATTGGAGGGTTACTCCTACGGCTGTAGCTCCGGTCTTTGCAAAGGAATTTCCTGAAATCGAGAAAGCCGTCAGGATGTATACTTACAATAATGCTGCCTTGATCGAAAATGGCTCGGAATCAATTAAAGAGTCTGGTCTAAAATATGTGGATGAGGATTTTTTAAAAGTCTTAGATTATAAGGTCCTTTCAGGAAATGTAAATGTTGCACTATCGAATCCGAATGATATTGTATTGACTGAATCGTTGGCTAAGAAGTATTTTTCGAATGAAAATGCTATTGGTAAAACGATTATGATCGATAAATCACCTTGGACCATAACAGCGGTCATCGAGGATTTACCAACCTATACCGAAATCAAGTTTTCTGCTTTGCTATCAAACAAAGGCTTGAAGAGATACCAACAAGAACCTCAATGGGGATCAGCAAATGACATCACTTTTGTTTTGTTGAAAGCGAATGTCAATCAGCAGGCATTACAGGAAAAGGTAGATGCCTTTATGAAGCATCAACTGAAAGAGCAATATGATGCGGGTTATACCATTAAGATCAATCTTGAAAACATAGAAACAGTGCACTTACATTCCAAAGCAGCTGGTTCAGGAAACCTATTGTACCTGTATATCTTCGGCTTCTTAGCAGCTGCCCTCCTACTGATCTCGGCGGTAAACTTTACCAATCTATCCCTAGCCCATGCTACGGAGAGGGCTAAAGAGATCGCCGTTCGAAAAGTCATTGGTGCTCACAAAAAGGGAATTTTCAATCAATTTATTGTGGAAGGTGGAATGATGGTTGGAATAGCTTTACTGTTGGGGCTTCTGCTTGCTTGGATATTATTACCTGTATTCAGCGTATATTTAGGTGTTCCCATGAAACTCGAACTATGGTCAAATCCATCTTTCTATTTTGCTATATTAACCTTCTTCGTTGTATTGAATTTTATTGCATCAGGTTGGCCAGCATGGGTCATTGCACAATTCAAACCTATCAGCGTCATCAAGGGTCAACTAAAGTCGAGTAAGACAAAGTTTTCAATTGCCAAGATTTTGATAACCTTCCAATATTGCATTTCGATATTTTTAGTGATCTGTACTTTGTTTGCCTATAGGCAGATGCAATTTATCCAGACCATGGATACTGGCCTGAACCGTTCTCAGATTGTTGTTTTGGATGGAGACGTATTACAATCTACAGGGGTGGAAAACTTGAAAAATGAACTTAAGAACATCGGATCCATCAAAAGTATTTCGGCCTCTTATGATTCGCCTGTCAATGTGCAGGGTGGTTATTCTTTGGAAACCTCTGAAGGCAAGAATCCAAACTTCAGCATGGATATTACGGCATTGCCGATCGAACGAGACTTTTTGCCGACTTTTGAAATTCCAATTCTCGCTGGGGAACCATTGAACGAAACGGATATCATCAAAGCTAAGGACACTTCTGCTACGCGATCTGTAGCCATCATCATCAATAAAATGGCGGCAGAAAGAATTGGGTGGACTCCAGAGGAAGCAATCGGGAAGACCGTCAATATTAATGGAAGAAGGGGACCTGTGAAGGCAGTGGTAGACAATTTCAACTTTGCTTCATTGAAAGAAGAAGTTCGATCAGTAGCGTTATTTCCTGAATACAGCTATTTTGGGAATGTTTTTGTAAAGATAAATGCAGGTGCCAATACGACTCAAGCTTTACAGGATATACAGGTAGCCTTTAACAAAATATTACCTAATACCACCTTTAATTATCATTTCTTGGATGATGATTATGCTGCACTTTACAAACAAGAGCAACAAACTACCAAGATTATGCAACTCTTTGCCTTAGTCACCATAGTAATTGCTTGTATCGGTCTCTTTGCAATATCTGCCTATACAGCACAGCAACGCGTTAAAGAGATTGGTATCAGAAAGGTGTTGGGTGCTTCGGTAAGTAAACTGGTGGCTCTATTGACTTCTGATTTCATAAAATTGGTAGTCTTGGCATTTATAATTGCTATTCCATTAGGGTATTGGGCCATGGATAAATGGCTCAACAACTTTGTTTACCATATCCATATTGAATGGTGGATATTCTTTGCTGCTGGCTTGATTACCCTCATGATTTCATTTATGACCATTGGAGGCCAGGCGTTTAAGGCAGCAAGCGCAAATCCGGTGGACAGTTTGAAGGATGAATGATTTTTTTAAAGTATTTAGTATTAAGTATTTAGTATTTAGACCTATGTCCATCCCTTAATAAGATTGAATTGGGGATTTAGTTTCAACTAATAAGATTATGAAGAACTTGAATTTGATTTTTAGGAAATTATGGAAGAATAAGTTATTTACCTTCCTGAATATTATAGGCTTGGCCATTGGGATCAGTGCCTGTTGGATCGTTTTTAGGCTGGTGAACTACGAATTGAGTTTTGACAAGAACCATGCTGAAGGGGAGAAAATATTCAAGGTATATGGGGTTTTCGATGAGGTAGGTTCTACTGATCGGTTTGATGGGGTTCCAACTCCATTAGCCAGATATATTAAAGAGAACCTTTCGAGTGTAGAGCTTTCGGTTCCGGTCAATAGGAAGTATTATCCAAAAATCAGGAACAGTTCGGACTCCAAGGAGAGTTTTACAATTGAAGATCAAGAGAACATCATTGAAACTACGAGTGATTATTTCAAAATGGTTCCTTATGAATGGTTGGCTGGAAATCCCAATAAAGCTTTACAGCACCCAGATGAGGTCATACTAACCAGCAGTAGGGCGAATCAATATTTCCCAAATATGGATCCCAAAGAAGTTGTTGGAAAAACATTAATGTATGACACGACACTCTTTTCTGTTTCTGGAGTCGTAAAAGATCTGGAAAGTCCAAGTAGCTTTTTGGCAAAGGAATTTGTAAAGATATCGGACAGAAATTGGAATTCAGACCTTTGGGTTTCCTTTATGTCTGATATCACTTTATTTGTTAAATTAAAGTCGCCAAACAATAGGGATGCTTTTGTAAATGAAGTCAGCAAGAAAATCCATGAAATGACCAAAACGGAATTCGCTGAAATGAATACCAAGGCCAGAGCTGGTGTAACTCCTCTTGCCGATGTACATTTTGACAAGAACCTTCAGAACAGTTCGAATATTAAAGTAGTTTATGGATTCATCGGAATAGGAATATTTTTACTCTTATTAGCGACCATCAACTACATCAATCTGACTACAGCTCAAGTACCTTATCGAGCCAAGGAAATTGGCATCCGCAAAACATTAGGCGAACAACCTTTTGATGTCACCAAATCATTTTTGCTGGAAACATTTTTCATTAGTCTGTTCGCTCTATTTCTATCTTGGCCCTTAACCAAAATATTCGAAAAAGCATTTGCCTCTTATTTACCAGCAAACCTGAATTCATTTTCAGATATTTTGCCAGTAAGTATCTTCATAATAGGCTTAGTCATTTTCATTAGCATTGCTTCGAGCCTTTATCCTGCTTACCTGATCAACAAGGTTCAGATCTCTGAGGTCATCAAGATGAAAGGAATTGGAAAATTATCGGTTGGAAGCATTTCCATCAGAAAGGTATTGATCATATTTCAATTTGTCATTGCACAGGGCTTTGTTGTTTCCACCTTTATCATGGGGATGCAAATGAAACATACCATGACTTCAGACCTTGGGTTTAACCATCAAGCATTGATTACAATGCAATTACCTTATAAGGTCGATCAAAATGCTGATGTCGACCCTTATGTATTTAAGGATGCTTTGTTAAAACATAGTCAGGTTGCTGGGGTGGCCCTAGGTCATTTACCATTGTCCAATAACCATTGGGGGAACTTTGTTTCTTCCACAGCGGACACTGGAGTAGTGAAAGTGAATGTGCCTTTCAAGTTTGTAGACAAAGACTATTTAGATGTTTATGGGATTAAGTTGCTTGCCGGAAGAAATATGACATTGGCAGATACCAGTTCAGGAATCATCCTAAATGAATTAGCTATCGAAGAAATGGGCTTCAAAAGTCCTGAAGAAGCGATTGGAAAAGCCGTAAGTGCCTATGGTAAGGACAGAACGATTACAGGTATTACCTCAAACTATACCAGCAAATCTTTTCATACTGAAAAAGAAGGGGTAGCTATGTTGACTACTAAATTTAGAGGTCAGCTTCAATACATATCCGTCAAACTACATGCTGATCCAAAAACTTGGAAATCTTCTTTGGAGACAATCGAAAAAGAATGGAAGAATATATATCCAAATGCTCCATTTGCCTATAAATTTTACGATGAGAATATCCGTCAACTGTACGAGGCGGACCATAAGTTTTCTAAAATCATCAACCTTTCTACAGGGGTTACCATCTTATTGAGTTGCCTCGGGTTAATTGGTTTGGTGACTATCTCTACCGCTCAACGAACGAAAGAAATAGGGATCCGTAAAGTATTGGGAAGTTCCATTTCTGGAATCGTTGGCTTGCTTTCAAAAGATTATATCAAGCTGGTCTTAATTTCCATTCTTATAGCTTCACCAATCGCTTGGTGGGCGTCCAATAAGTGGTTAGATGATTTTGCCTATAAAATTGAAATATCTTGGTGGATGTTTGTTATTCCGGCACTGGCTACTGTTGTTATTGCCTTCTTGACGATGAGTTTCCAATCTTTGAAGGCTGCAAAGGCCAATCCGGTGGATAGCTTGAGGGATGAGTAACTCAAGGGCTGTGCCCTTGAGTGGATATGAGATGTGAGATTTGAGATATTAACCTGATTGGAAAGAATAGGAAGAATTAAGACGATCCTGTGGAGCAGGAAAAGTCTAAATACTAAATACTTGATACTAAATACTATAAAAAAAACATGATAAAATTAGAACACATTTTTAAGTGGTACAATGTTGGTGGAGCCAAAAACTTTATTTTAAAGGATATCAATCTGCAAATCAACGAGGGGGATTTTGTTTCCATTATGGGGCCTTCTGGGTCTGGGAAGTCGACTTTATTGAATGTTATTGGGATGCTGGATGAACCAGATGAGGGTAGTTATAATTTTATGGGGGAAGATGTGCTGAACATGAAAGCGAAAAAGAGATCGCAATTGTTTCAGTCGCATATCGGATATGTATTTCAATCTTACCATTTGATTGATGAGTTGACTGTTTATGAAAATATTGAAACGCCATTGATCTACAAGAACCTTTCGTCTTCAGAACGGAAGAGCATTGTATCCGATATGTTGGATCGATTTAACATCGTGGGCAAGAAGGATCTTTTTCCGGCGCAACTTTCAGGTGGACAGCAACAAGTGGTGGGCATTGCGAGGGCATTGGCAGGATCGCCAAGATTGTTGTTGGCCGATGAGCCTACGGGAAACCTAAATTCGAAACAAGGTGAAGAAATCATGGAGCTGTTCAAACAACTGAACGATGACGGCATGACCATCATACAAGTGACTCACTCTGAGAAGAATGCGGAATACGGCAAGTCCATCATCAATATGTTGGATGGTCAATTAAAATAACAATTTGCTGAAGGATTTTTGGGATTGCCTTTTATTTCGTAAATTTCATTGTGAATGAAAAAGAAATTAAGGCACTCATCTATCTTTTGGATGACCCCGACCGGGAGATTTTTCAAGAGATAGAGCACAAACTAATCACATGTGGGCCTGAGGTTATACCTTTATTGGAACACTCGTGGGAATCTTCTTTTGACCCGCTTTCACAAAGCAGGATTGAAAACATCATTCATAAAATCCAATATGACCAGGTCAAGAATGACCTTCAACTTTGGAAACTCAACAACTCCGAGGACCTCTTGGAAGGCCTGCTGATCATCAACCGCTATCAATATCCCAATCTTCATGAAGAACAGGTTTATTACCAACTGGCGGAACTGCGCAGAAATGCTTGGTACCATCTGATGTATGATATGAGTCCGGTGGAGAAAGTGAAACTGCTCAACAATATCCTTTTCCGGGAATTTGGTCTCTCTGGAAACACCTCTAACTATCATGATCCGCAAAATTCCTTTATCCATAAGGTGCTGGAAACAAAAAAGGGAAATCCGATCAGTTTGGCCTGTATCTATGCATTGGTGGCCCAGAAGCTAGACATTCCAATCTATGGGGTCAATCTTCCCAAACATTTTGTTTTGGCCTATGTAGACGGGGAGAATCAGGATAAGGTCCAATTCTACATCAATGTTTTCAACCGTGGACAGATCATGCGGGAAGAAGATATCTATGCTTTCTTGAGACAATTGAACCTACCACTTTCTGATAACTATACCCTTCCCTGCGATAATATCGCGATCATAAAAAGGGTTTTGAGGAACCTGATCGCAGCCTATGAGCATGTTGATAATGCGGAAAAGAAATTTGAAGTGGAAACCCTGCTGACCTTAATCGAAGAAGACGAGATTAATTAACCTCGTCTTCCTATATAAATTCAATATTTTTCTTATTTAATTCCGAGCATCCAGGGATATTCCTCTTGGAACCGAAGCTTCGGCTCTACCAGGTTGCTGATATTGATAAGTTGCATTTGGCGCAACATCTCCATTGTCTGTCTTTAAGAATCGATAAACTGCTTTTGAAATTGGATCAGCAACATAGATATATTTGCTGTCCTTTCTGAAATCAAGTTCTACATCCACTGGTTGTTTTAACTTGGTATTTACCCCTTTAATGATACGTGTTGGGCTAATGGCACCAGTTGCGGCACTAATTTTCGCATAATCATCAAAGATCAGGATTCTTCCCTCGTAAGTGGCTGATGCTCCTGTTCCAGTCTGTACAAAATCTGTCAGAGCTAGCATATTGTTCACTGTATCAACGGACATTCCACGGATATTAACTGCATCTGAGACCGTCAGAATCTTGGAAGGTTCGACCGATTGGACTATTGAATCTCGGGAGATAACTAGATTGTCGTAAATTTCAACTCCTCCGTTCGTACCAGATTTACTTACCACCAATCCACTTTTGACAATGGTCACATCCCAAGGTACAATTTCGTTTTTGAAATGATAGGTCTGTCCAGGTTTCCTGAATTCCGATAATCCTCTAGGTCTGTCGAATACATAGTAGGCCGGTGTTCCACCACCATTGGAAATGGCATACAATTTATCCAGACTTGGATGGAATACTAAACCTCGGACATCTCTTAACAAGCCTTGACGAATTCTATTGTTGTCATTGCTCAAAGCTCCTGTTTCACCGATATTAAGCTTATAAACGAAGGTATCTGTAACCGTTGTATTAATTGATGATTGGAAAATGAGTCTTGCACTAGGATTGAAATAGATGGTATTCCCCCCCTTCACATTTGATAAAAAGGGAGTGGCACGAAGCCCCATATTTTCTTCATCATCTGAATTAGGCAATAGCACAACATTGTTGAATTGCGTTAAATCAGGGTTTTCGTTAAAATCAGAGTAAGATATATAGAGTCTTGAAATCGAGTTGCTTGCGGGTGGTTCATCATCGTCTTTTTCACAGGAATAAAATCCAATGAGGGTGGCGATGGCGAGGAGAGCGAATAAGTACTTCAGTTTCATAAAATAATCAATTATATTACAAATGTATAAAATAATCGTTTGAAGGCGAGCTCTCAGGGCTTTAAGATTGTTAAAGTTGGTTAAATAGATGTATTTCCGTAAAATTGCAGAATAGATAATAAAGCAATGGAGAACAAAGAATTTGTAAGAGAGAAGTTGGAATTGCCCAACGAAGGGAAAAAGCTTTTGCTTCACTCCTGCTGTGCTCCCTGTTCTGGTGAGGTAATGGAGGCATTGATTGCTTCAAATATAGATTTCACGATCTATTTCTATAATCCTAACATTCATCCACGGAAGGAGTACGATCTAAGGAAGGAGGAGAATATCCGATTTGCTGAGAAGCACAATATTCCATTCATTGATGCCGATTACGATGTTGATCATTGGTTTGAGTTGGCAAAAGGCATGGAACAGGAACCTGAAAGGGGCATTCGCTGTACGATGTGTTTTGACATGCGTTTTGAGAAAACAGCGGAATATGCGGCCCAAAATGGTTTTGATGTGATCTCTAGTTCATTGGGAATCTCACGTTGGAAAACGATGAGCCAGATCAACGACTGTGGTGTAAGAGCTGCTTCGCGATATCCGAACATGGAATATTGGACTTTCAACTGGCGCAAGAAAGGTGGTTCGGCGAGAATGTTGGAAATCAGCAAGAAAGAAAGGTTTTACATGCAGGAATATTGCGGTTGTGCGTATTCATTGCGCGACACCAATAAATGGCGGATGGCGAACGACCGTCCGAAAATTGAATTAGGAAAAAATTATTACGAATAGCCTAGACGATTTTTTAAAATAAATTTCATTTATACTTATTTAATCGTTACTTTTGCAGGCTCAAATGCAAGATTGTGAAGTATCTAAAAAAATACAGAATACCATTTTCAGGTCTTTCAACAGGTAAGCACAGTTTTGACTTTGAAATCGACGAGAAGTTCTTTGCATGTTACGATCATTCCTTGCTACAGGAAGGCAATCTAAAAGCGGTTGTCGACTTGCAGAAACAGGAGAACATGTTGATAGCTAATTTCGACATTCAAGGCACCATAAAACTGACTTGCGATGTTTGTCTATCGACCTTTGATTCCCCAGTTCACATCAAGGAACGTGCTTTGGTAAAATTCAGCGATGAAGATTGGAATGAGGACACGGAAGAAGTGATCACCTTATCCAAGAACGACTATGAATTGGACATCGCTCCGTTGCTGTATGAATACATCAATGTGGCAGTCCCTCCCTATCCTAAGTGTAATGAAAACGGAGAAGGGATAGCATGTGACCCGGAGATGTTGAACAGGATACAAAATGAAGAAGAAAGCTCGTCTGAGGAGGACAATGAAAACATTGACCCTCGTTGGGAAGCATTGAAGAATATTAAAAATAACTAAAACAAAAGATACGAGATGGCACATCCAAAACGTAAAACTTCTAAATCTAGAAGAGACAAGAGAAGAACACACTATAAAGCTGAATTACCTAGCTTAACTGTTTGTAAAGAAACTGGCGCGGTGCACAGACCTCACCACGCATACACAGTAGACGGTAACTTATACTACAACGGTAAATTAATTATTGAGAACACCGCTGCTGTCTAACGACATCTTTCTTAAAAACATCCCAAAAAAGTATAATATTTTATATTATTAACTTTCACTTGGGATGTTTTTTGCGTATTATTGAATAATATAAATAATAACGAATGAAGATTGGATTAGACGTGTTGGGAGGGGATTTTGCTCCTGATTCTAATATCAAAGGAGCGATTGAAGCTCAAAAACAGCTGGACGATTCGCAACGGATTGTTCTATTTGGTGATGAGGAAGCCATTAGAAACGCTATTACCGAAGCTGGATCTGACCCCTCAAAATTTGACTATGTTCATGCACCTGAGAACATCGGTATGCACGAACATCCCACAAAAGCAATCAGCCAAAAGCCTAACTCTTCTATAGCCAAGGGATTTGACTTATTGAAAAACGGAGAGATTGATTCTTTCTCTTCAGCAGGCAACACTGGCGCTATGCTGGTAGGTGCCATGTTCAGCGTAAAGACCATTACAGGCGTATTGCGTCCTGCCATTGCGACCAATGTACCGAAGCTTAAGGATGGCTTTGGTATCTTGTTGGACGTAGGGGCCAATGCAGACTGTAAGCCGGAAATGCTGAACCAATTTGCTATCCTTGGAAGCCTGTATGCAGAACATGTTTACGGCATATCCTCACCAAAAGTTGGCTTGCTAAATATTGGTGAAGAAGAAGAAAAAGGAAACAACCTAACCATCGCAACCTACCCTCTTTTAAAAGAAAACAACAAGATTAATTTTATTGGAAATGCAGAAGGCCGTGATCTATTCAGTGATCATGCCGATGTAATTGTTTGTGATGGCTACACTGGAAATGTAGTACTGAAGCTAGCTGAATCATTTTATGTAGTTACTCTGAAGAAAGGTTTCAAGGACCAATTCTTTGACAGGTTCAATTACGAGCAATATGGCGGCAGCCCAATTTTAGGGGTAAATGCCCCTGTAATCATTGGCCACGGAATTTCAACGCCGAAGGCTATAAAAAATATGGTATTATTGTCGAGAGATATGATCGCCTCAAAATTCATTGAGAGGATCAAATCTGCATTTAACTAAAACATATGTCTAAAATTCACGCAGCTATTACTGCAGTACATGGTTACGTTCCGGACTACATCCTGACCAACAAGGAGTTGGAAACAATGGTAGACACTAACGACGAATGGATCGTAACCCGCACAGGAATCCGTGAGCGAAGAATATTAAAAGATCCAACAAAAGCTACTTCTGACCTGGCCGTGCCAGCAGTAAATGGCCTATTGGAGAAAAGAGGGATTTCTGCTGAAGATATCGACCTAATAATCTTCTGTACAAGTACGCCGGATATGTTATTCCCTGCTACAGCAAATATCTTGGCAGACAAAATTGGAGCTAAAAAAGCTTGGGGTTTTGACCTTCAAGCAGCTTGTTCGGGATTTCTATTCGGATTGACCACCGGAGCTCAATTCATTGAATCTGGAAAACACAAAAAAGTATTGGTTGTTGGTGGCGATAAGATGTCATCAGTAGTCAATTATAAAGACAGAAATACCTGTATCCTATTCGGAGACGGATGTGGAGCAGTATTACTGGAACCAAATGAAGAAGGAAATGGCCTGATCGACGCTGTATTAAAAACAGACGGATCTGGCGGACAGTTCCTGAACATTAAAGGCGGTGGTTCGTTGAACCCGGCGACTCATGAAACGGTAGACGCTGGCCTTCATTACGCTTACCAAGAAGGACGTACAGTATTTAAATTTGCCGTGACCAATATGGCTGATGTAGCTGTTGAAGTGATGGAGAGAAACAAATTGACCTCGGAAGATGTTAATTGGTTAGTTCCTCATCAGGCGAACAAGCGTATCATTGATGCAACGGCAGAACGTGCTGGACTACCTGAGGAAAAAGTAATGGTAAACATTCAAAAATACGGTAATACTACCAGTGGCACCATTCCATTGTGTTTATGGGAATGGGAAAGCCAGCTTAAAAAAGGAGACAACCTAATCTTAGCAGCATTTGGCGGCGGGTTTACATGGGGCTCTATTTATTTAAGATGGGCGTATTAATCTGCATTTTATTATTACCTTTATAGCTATTTATTTTTTAAAATTATTAAACAAACCTACTAGCATATGAGTATGGATATTAAACAAATTCAAGATCTTATCAAATTCGTTTCCAAATCGGGCGTGAATGAAGTATCGATCGAAGAGAAAGATTTTAAAATTACGATAAAGACTAATCAAGAGCCTACTTACGTAACGGCAACACTTCCGGCACCTCAGGTTGCTCAAGCAGTTGCTCCAGTTGCGGCTCCTGCACCAGTTGCTGCTGCTCCTGCAGCTCAGGCACCTGCTGCTGATGAAAGCTCAAAATATATCACTATTAAGTCTCCAATTATCGGAACATTTTACCGTTCTCCAGGACCAGACAAAGCATCATTTGTGAATGTAGGTGATGATGTTACACCTGGAAAGGTTATCTGTATCGTTGAGGCAATGAAGTTGTTCAATGAAATCGAATCTGAAGTATCAGGTAAAATCGTGAAGATTTTAGTAAATGATGCTCAACCTGTAGAATACGACCAACCTTTATTCTTAGTAGACCCTAGTTAGTTTTTGGAGTAATTCCAGAAACTTTTTTTTATTGTGCTAAGAGATAAAGTGTTACATCAAAGAGTATTATGTTCAAAAAAATATTAATTGCAAATAGAGGTGAAATTGCACTTCGAATTATCCGTACTTGTAAAGAGATGGGTATTCAAAGTGTTGCAGTTTATTCAACTGCTGACCGTGATAGTTTACACGTTCGCTTTGCGGATGAAGCTGTTTGTATCGGCCCTCCTGCTAGTAAAGATTCCTATTTAAATATTCCAAATATCATTGCTGCAGCAGAACTTACAAATGCTGATGCAATCCACCCTGGATATGGTTTCTTATCCGAAAACGCTAAATTTTCTGCTATCTGTGCTGAGTACGGCATCAAATTCATCGGTGCTACAGCGGAACAGATTGAAAAAATGGGAGACAAAGCATCGGCTAAAGAGACCATGAAGAAAGCTGGTGTTCCGACTATCCCAGGTTCTGAAGGTTTGTTGCCAGATGTAAAAACTGGTTTGCAAATTGCAAAAGATATGGGTTACCCTGTCATCCTTAAAGCTACTGCCGGTGGTGGTGGTAGAGGTATGCGTATCATTTGGAAAGATGAAGACTTTGAAAATGCTTGGGATTCTGCTCGTCAAGAGTCTGGTGCAGCGTTCGGAAACGACGGTCTTTACCTAGAGAAATATGTTGAGGATCCTCGCCATATTGAAATCCAAGTAATCGGTGACCAATATGGAACAGTATGTCACCTTTCTGAGCGTGACTGTTCTATCCAACGGAGACACCAAAAATTAGTTGAAGAGGCTCCTTCTCCATTCATTACGCCAGAATTGCGTGCTAAAATGGGTGAAGCTGCTATCTTAGGTGCCAAAGCTGTAAAATATGAAGGTGCTGGAACAATTGAGTTCTTGGTTGACAAACACCGCAACTTCTACTTTATGGAAATGAACACACGTATCCAAGTGGAGCACCCAGTTACTGAAGAGGTAATCAACTTCGACTTGATCAAAGAACAGATTAAAGTTGCAGCAGGTATTCCGATCTCTGGTAAGAGCTACGAGCCAACCATGCATGCAATCGAATGTCGTATCAATGCGGAAGATCCGTTCAACAACTTCCGTCCGTCACCAGGTAAAATTACCAACTTCCATTCACCTGGGGGTCATGGTGTGCGTGTAGATACGCATGTTTATTCAGGATATACTATCCCTCCTAACTACGATTCCATGATCGCCAAATTGATTTGTGTAGCCCAAACTCGTGAAGAGGCTATCAATACGATGGAGCGTGCGTTAAGTGAATTCGTAATTGAAGGCGTAAAAACAACCATCCCACTTCACCTTCGTTTAATGCGTGACCCGAACTTTAGGGCAGGTAATTTCACGACTAAATTCATGGAAACTTTCGACCTTACGGAGTATCCTGATGAGGAGGTTGTATAAAATTTACTTTACATATACAAAACATGCCATTCTTCGAGAGAAGAATGGTATTTTTGTTTTCTTACGATTAGATCACCGCATTAAAACTACATGTCCAAGAATATCAAACTCATAGAGGCAATCAAGAATAAAGGAAAGAACATCGAGGCTGAAATGTCCTTCTTCGATCATTTGGAAATCCTAAGGTGGCACATCATCCGTTCTGTAATTGCTATTACCGTATTTGCGATCCTTTCATTTACATTTTACGATTTTGTTTTCAACCAGATCATCATGGGACCGAAGAACTTGGACTTCTGGACCTATAGAATGATGTGTAAGGTTGGGGCGGCCTTGAACCTGGAAGGTTTCTGTGTAGAGAAGATTCCATTCAATATCATCAATACGGAATTGGCGGGTCAGTTTATGCTTCAGATCAACTCCTGTCTATTGATGGCTGTTGCATTGGGTTTCCCTTACCTGCTATTCGAAATCTGGTTATTCATTAAACCGGCTTTGACCGATGTTGAAAGAAAATCGGCTAGAGGTTTTGTGTTCTACGCCACAGTGCTCTTCGTGATAGGCGCGTTATTCGGCTACTATATCGTGGTTCCTTTGTCGGTTAACTTCCTTGCAAACGTATCATTAAGTGATGAAATCACGAACCAGATTACAATAGACTCTTATCTATCGACCATTGCGACTTTAACACTAGGTTGTGGAATCATCTTCTTGCTTCCTATCCTGATCTTTATCTTATCTAAGATAGGAATCATGACCCCAGAGTTTATGCGTGCTAGCCGTAGATATGCCATTGTGATCATCTTGGTCATTGCAGCTATCATCACCCCTACAGCGGATGTTATCACGTTATTGACGGTAAGTGCTCCAATGTTTATCTTATACGAATTGAGCATCATGGTTTCGGCGAATGTTAAAAAGGCGAAGGAACTTGCAGAAAAAGAATTTTATAATACAAAATAATACATCATGTCTAAAAAAATCGCAATTGGCAGTGATCACGCTGGGTTTGAATATAAAACAGCATTAATCACATTCTTAAATGAATTAGGTTATACTGTTCAGGATTTCGGTCCTGCTACTGCAGATTCTGTTGACTATCCAGATTTTGCACATCCTGTATCTTCAAGTGTAGAGAGCAAAGAAAATGAGTTAGGCATCTTGATCTGTGGCAGTGCAAACGGAGTTGCCATTACAGCTAACAAACATCAAGGCATTCGTGCTGCAATTTGCTGGTTGGAGGAAATTTCAGCCCTAGCTCGTCAACACAATGATGCAAATATCGTTTGTATTCCAGCTCGTTTTATTGATCTTGACCTAGCAAAACGTATTGTTCGCACCTTCTTGACAACAGACTTCGAAGGTGGCCGTCATGCTAACCGTGTGAACAAAATTTCTTGTGCATAACCAATTTAAAATCGATAATGAAAAAATTACTTATTCTTTCTTTTTTGATACCGTCGCTTTTCAGCTGTTCGGTAGCTCAACAAGCAAATCAAAAGAAATATGCTGATCTCTTAACCGAAGAGTCGGCAAAAAAACACCTGACCATTCTTGCTTCCCGCGAGTTTGAAGGACGTGGAACTGGGCAAGAAGGCGGTAAAAAAACTGTTGAATACATTGCAAATGTATTCAAAGAATTAGGCTTAACACCAGCAGTAAATGGTTCTTATTTCCAACCTGTAGCATTGGAAAGAACATCCTATATCGTTGATAAATTCAGCATCAACAACAAAGCATTGGAAAATGGAAAGGACCTATTTATCCAAGGCAACAACAACAGTAGAGACTTTAAGGCTTCTGATATCGTTTTCGTAGGCTACGGTATCCAATCTGATAAATACAATGACCTTAAAGGTTTGGATATTGCAGGTAAAGTGGTATTGGTCATCAACGAAGGAGAACCGACCAAAGACGGCAATTCTTTGATTTCTGGAACTTCCACACCTTCTGATTGGTCAACAAGCCGTTTCAAAAGAATCCAGGAACTGAGCAAACTTAAGCCACAGATGATCTTGGCAGTTAGTTCTCAGAATGCAGAAATGATCAGCCGTTTTGGAAACCGTTTGACAGGAGGTCGCTTTTCATTAAAATCTAATGAAACCCAGACCAACCAACCTAGCATGGATATCCCAGTAGCAAACATTACTGTGGAAACTGCCAATCAAATCTTAGCAGCTAAAAACACTACTGTAGAAAAAGTCAAAGAATCGATCAATAATACAGGAAAAGCAAATTCATTTGATGTTAAAGCATCAGTAGATGCTACCATGGGCGTTAAGAAAGAGGAATTCCATGACCCTAACGTACTAGGTTTAATCGAAGGAACCGACCTTAAAGATGAAGTTGTGATTATCTCTGGACACTATGACCATGACGGAATCCTTCCTGATGGCACATTCTTCCCAGGTGCAGATGACAACGGTTCAGGAACTGTAGGTGTTATGGAATTGGCTAGAGCTTTCGCAGCAGCTAAAAAAGATGGCAAAGGTCCTAGAAGGACTATCCTTTTCATGGCATTTGCTGCGGAGGAGAAAGGTCTATTAGGATCAAATTATTACTCTCAGCACCCGATCTTCCCATTGAGCAACACAGTAACCTGTTTGAATATGGATATGATCGGTCGTATAGATGATAAGCACTTGAACGGAAACCACAACTACATCCATGCTATTGGATCAGATATGTTGAGTTCGGAATTGAAAGCCATCAATGAGAAAGCCAATAAAGACTACACGCAAATGGAATTAGATTACATGTATGATGACCCTAAGGATCCTATGCGCATCTATTACCGTTCTGATCAATACAACTTGGCCAAACATGGTATTCCAGTGATTTTCTTCTTCTCAGGATTACACCCAGACTATCATACTCCAAATGATACCGTGGATAAAATCGACTTCCCAATGATGGCTAAACGCGAAAAACTAGTTTTCCATACAGCTTGGGAAATCGCTAACCGCGACAAAAAATTAGTGGTAGATAAAACGCCAGCTCCAGCACAATAAGCAATTTGAGCAAACAATATAAAAATGGGCAGAATAAGAATTCTGCCCATTTTTTCTGCAATCCCCTCTACGCTACAACCTTATCACTCAAAATATTTTCACTTTTTTCTTGCAGATCATAAATACGATTGTATATTTGTAGTGTACTACCACATTAATACACTAAAACAATACGCTATGTTAACCGTTAAATCATTATCGTATTATTATAAACCGAACAAGAATATTCTTTGGAATATAAACACAACTTTAAAACCCGGAAGCATATATGGCTTATTGGGGTTAAACGGTGAGGGCAAGACCACTTTACTGAAGCTTATCGTCGGCATGTTGATACCAAAGGATGGAAGCATCGAATTCAAAGGACATTTCAGTTCAGAACGGATTGCCGAATATTTCAATGAGGTTTATTTTCTCCCAGATTACAGCAAATTACCTGATCTTGGGATCGAACAATTCGGAAAACTGTATGGTGCGTTCTACAGCAAGTACGACCATCAACAGTACTTGGACTGTATCAAGGAGTTTAATATCCCGATCAGCAATAGGCTTAGAGCACTTTCATTAGGACAGCACCGTAAGGTCCATCTTTCTTTTGCATTAGCCTGCAACAGTTCGGTCCTGTTGATGGACGAACCAACCAATGGATTGGATATCCCTTCTAAGGCAGTCTTCAGAAAATTACTCAGCAAGTTTATCAATGAGGACCGAATCTTCCTGATTGCAACCCATCAAATCCGTGATGTAGATGTATTATTTGATCATTTAATGATCATGAAAAGTGGCAGCTTGGTTTTAGATGAAAACATCTATCAATTATCCAAAAAATTCAAGGTCAGCAAATCCTCAGCAGATGCTGAACAAGCGTTGTATGTACAAGAGGAACTGTCAGGACCTTATTATTTAGTGCACAACCATTCAGAATCCGAATCCAAATTGGACATTGAATTCCTCTTTAATGCTTTTACCAACAACCCTAAACCAATTGAATTATGAAGACAGTATTTCAATACCTCAACTGCATTTTTGCGTCTCATCGATACTTTTTGATTTCAATTCCGGTCATCGCGATTATTATCTATTTAGTAGGGTTGATCTTTGCCAGCAATGATATTTCTACTTACTTCCTATTGGCAAAAAGCGAAATCAATGACAATATGTTAATCAATCTTGTGGACAGCACTAATATCAGATGGAGCTTTGCATTGATTGTAGGGTTGCCTTTCATTCATTTAACCTTTATTTCCAACCTATTCTATAAAAGTTATGATTTCACTATTCCGATGAACTCCTGGCAGAAACTAACTGCTTACCTATTGATCGGGCTATTCATTCTCTTCTATAATTACCTCATTATCCTTGGCCTCAATTATATCATTGAAATATATTTCAGGCAACAGTATTGGGACGAGGTTATAGCAGCATTAGACCGCCAGGGCAAACTCTACACTGAAATATCAAAATACAGCATCTTTTATAACGGCAGCTTCACGATCATATCTGCTCCGATGGCATTGTTGTTCTTCCTCTTCTATCCTTATTTCTTGTTTGCTGCACTCTATTTCAGGAAATACAGCCTAGTTATTTCAGCAGCCATTCTACTCTCGGGAGTAGCTTTAGGAGTTTTTATTAGCTCAAATATTTGGGAAGGGTATTCCTATAATATTTCCAACCTATCCTATAATACTTTCTACAGCTGGGTACCGACCTTTGTTGCTGCCTTAATTACCTATATCGGTTTTTATTATTTTTTAAAGGAAAAGGAGGTCTAGATGCAGTTTCAATCAGATAAACCCATATACCTGCAGATCATCGACATCGTCATGGAGAAAATCCTTAAAGATGAATGGCAGGTCGGAGAGAAGATCCTCTCTGTCCGGGACTTTGCCTCCTCTGTGGAAGTAAACCCCAATACCGTCATGAGAGCTTATGACAAGCTCCAGCAAGATGAAATTATTTTCAATAAAAGGGGATTAGGCCTATTTGTAGCTGAAAATGCCATTCAGATCATCCTGAAGGAAAAGAAGGAAAATTTCATCCAGGTAGAAGCTCCCAAATTCTTCCAGACTGCCAAACTGTTGAAGATTACGGAAGAAGAATTAATCGAACTCTATAAATCGAACTAATTATGAAAAAGTCAAATATATTATTGTTTACTGCCCTTGCTATTCTATGGTTGGTCTGCTTAGTCATAAAACCGCTGCAAGGCGTTGTCTTTGCAGATCCCTTAAGCCATGAACCCCGCGATATAGTTTCAGCTTTTGTCAAAAACTTCGACAATACAGATAAAATGGAAAAAGTATCCCTAGATGGCATTAAGAACATTAAGATTATCGGATATGATAAAGGTGCCTTCCTATCAGTTGTATATGCTGATACAACACAAATTTCCGTAAAGCAAAGTAATCAAGTTATCAATTTTGATCATAAAAGAATTGGCGATACCTTACAGGTCACCCTAAGCCAGAAAGTTTATTCGAGGGTTGAACTTACCTTAAACCCTCAGGAGTCCTACGGTTTGACCCTAGAGCATTATAAAGGATCTATCGAGATCATCCCTACGGATAGTATTGCCAAAGGCCTCAACAAAATTACCGTTCTCAAGAATAGCTCATCAAAAATTCGAAATTATTCCAGGGAAAGCCAAAATTTCAGCAATCCTTTTAGCATGCAAATCTCAGGTAAATCGAAAATAACCTTTGATAATCTCAGCTTCAACAAACTTGATGTTACCTTGAATGATGGGTTGCTGGAAGTTTTTAACAATAACCATATAGACTCCCTGAATGCCGATCTACAGGGGCTCAGCAATATTATCGTTGGAAAGTACCCAGAAGATAAACGCGTGAAATCATTGGTCCTTTCAGGAAACTTGGACTATTACAATTCCAGAAGACCTCAATAATTGAAAGAAACCATGCTATTCAAAATACTGGTCAAATATCTCTGCCCGTTTCTAATGGCTCTCATTCCCTACTTCCATTCCTTTGTGAAAATTGAAGAAAGGAAAAAGGATGAAGCAAGAACCGAAGCATCCAATAGCATTTCCATGCAGCACAAGAAAACAAGAATGGAATGGCATGATTCCAATCAGTTAATCAATAAATAGAAAAGGGCAGAATATATTCTGCCCTTTCATTTTCAGCTCTGTCAGCCAAATTTCGTTATTCCGGATTATCTGCTGTCGATTCTCTAGCCAATGGCACATCATCAGGAGCATTTCCCAAATATTTATCCAATTCAAACAGCGATTCGTCAGTAGCACGATCTCCACCGGCAATCTTCAATTTATCGATCAGCGATAATGCTAATTTCTCTTCTTCCGTCTGTTCTTTTACAAACCACTGCGCAAAGTTCCATGTCGCCCAATCCTTTTCCTCCATCGACTGGTTAACCAATCCATAGATTGCATTGGTATTATCTACCTCATGCTGAAAAACCATATTGAAACATTCCGACATGGATTTAGGCAGTTTGGTATGCTCAGCTACGGCTTCAACTTTTGGAGTCCCTCCTCTTTCAAGAATATACATCATGATCTTGATCATGTGGTTCCGTTCTTCCTGAGCATGGCGAAACAAGAAATTTGCAACACCGCCATAACCTTTCGTATCTGCCCAACATCCCAAAGCCAAATAGATCTGGGAAGCTTGGTTTTCTTTTGTCATTTGTTTAATCAACGATGTTTCCATCGCTTTTGAAAGTCTATTGGTATCCATAATAATTCCTTTTTCTCTTTTAACACTTCACATCCTACTTTGTTTACCTTTTCTCCCTTTACTTTTACACATATACATTGTAAATTTGAGAAAGGCTATTAATAAACAAAACCCTACTCTACTTGTTCTTTTTTTAAATCAATAATCAATATGGCGTTTGTAGACTATTACAGTGTATTAGGTTTGGATAAATCCGCAAGTCAAGATGATATCAAGAAGGCTTATCGAAAGCTGGCTCGAAAGTACCATCCTGACTTAAATCCAAATGACGAAAGTGCAAAGAAAAGATTCCAGGAAATAAACGAGGCCAACGAGGTTCTGACCGATCCAGAGAAGAGAAAAAAATACGACCTATATGGTGAAAACTGGAAACATGGCGAGGAATATGAAAAAGCCCAACAAGAGTATGCCCGTTCTAGAGGATCCCGAGGAAGCTCTGCAGGAGCTGGCCAAAATCCTTTCGAAGGCTTTGACTTCAATAATTACAATGGCAATTACGATACTGGCGAATATTCTGATTTCTTCGAAGATCTATTTGGTTCTAGATTTGGTGGTGGCAGGTCTTCGGGAAAACGGGGCAGCTACCGTGGACAGGACTATGAAACTACGGTCGATCTAACCCTGCTCCAAGCCTCTCAAACCCACAAACAGACCTTTACGGTCAACGGCAAGAACATCCGTATCACGGTCCCTGCCGGAGTGGAAGATGGACAGAAAATTAAACTTAAAGGTCAAGGTGGCGACGGTGTCAATGGTGGACCTAAAGGTGACCTGTTCATCACTTTCTCCATCAGACCTGATTCAAGGTTCATACGAAAAGGAAACGACCTCTATACGAACATTGAAGTCGACCTCCCAACTGCCTTGTTAGGTGGCGAGACCATTGTCGATACATTAACCGGAAAAATCAACGTTAAGATTAAAGAAGGAACCCAGAACGGAGGTAAGATCCGACTTAAGGGTAAAGGATTCCCTGTCTATAAAAAAGATGGCGACTTTGGCGACCTATATGCAGAAATCCAGGTGAAATTGCCGACCGACCTCACTGAGGAGCAAAAGAAAATAGTAGAACAATTAGCGGATTCATTAAAGAAATAAGACATGGAAAAGACATTATTTAGAGTAATCGACATCTGCAAAACCAATAATATCGAACGTACCTTTATCCAGGAACTACATAATAATGGACTTATTGAAATCATTATCCAAGAAGAACAGGAGTTTCTGGAAGAAGAACAGGTCCTGCACGTAGAACGTTTCTCCACTTGGCACTATGAACTCGAACTCAATGTTCAGGGCATAGAAGTGGTCAACAACCTGATTGATAAAATTGAAGAACTGCAGCGAGAATTGCGCCTTCTTAAATTGGAAAAATAAGCGTTTTTTAAGGATAATTTAGGCATCTCTATCATTTTTTGATAAATTCGCCTCAATTAACTGAAACCATCATGGAAAAAATCTATCAAGGAAAAACTAAAGACGTTTACAGTCTTGGCGACAACCAAATCCTATTACAGTTCAAAGACGATGTGACCGGTGAAAACGGCGTTTTTGATCCTGGAGCAAATACAGTGGGACTAACGATCGAAGGTGCCGGAAGATCTGGCCTTAAAATGACTACCTATTTCTTCGAGGTATTGAATAAACTGGGTGTGCCTACTCACTTTATCTCTTCAGATATCGAGAAAGTCCAGATGATCGTAAAAGATGCTAAGGTATTTGGTAAAGGTTTGGAGGTCATCTGCCGTTATAGAGCAGTTGGTTCCTTCCTTAGAAGATATGCTGCTTACTGCGAAGAAGGCCAAGCTTTGGATAGCTTTGTCGAAGTAACCATTAAGGATGATGAACGTGGTGATCCTGTTATTTCTGAAGATGCTTTGGCTATGTTGGGTCTGCTGAACAATCAGCAATACCAAGAATTAAAAGACTTGACCAAAAAAATCTGTGGCATCGTTAAGGATGAACTTGCTAAAAAAGGTCTTGAACTATACGATATCAAATTGGAATTCGGTCATGATAAAACCAACAATCAGATTATCCTGATCGATGAAATATCCGGAGGAAACATGAGAGTTTATAAGGATGGCAAATATGTCGCTCCTCTAGAACTTGAAAAGCTGTTCCTTTCCTAAAAAACAAAGGTCCTTCTACCCAGAAGGACCTTTTTTAATTAACTACCTTAAAACCGCTTTTATCCAATATCATGCCCTTCTCATCATGATATTCCAGCACATACTCATTTGGGCATAATTTCAATTGAATCTCTTTTACATCATCCTTTTGGATCAGTTTGAAAAAAGATATCGTCTTATTAGGACCGTAGATGTCAAATAATTTTAAATATATCGTTTCACGATCCTTTAGTAAATCCGTTCTTGGACTAAGGATCCAATCCATCCTTTCTCTCTCCTCACAATCAAATATCTGCCAAGTCGTTTTATAATCTTTCTGCTCAAACAGTTCCAAGGCATTGATTTTCGCCAAGTATTCAAATTTATTCACTGGCTTATCCTTTGTGCGCCCTTCCACTTTTAGTGCGTAAAATAATAGGCTCAACCCCTCTTTTTCCGCATATGGAATATAGACATGCTTAATTTCCATCCCTTCCGAGGAATAATCCTTTTCATAATAAGGAGCCTTATAATATTCTTTCTTGACAAAATCAGCCCTATCAAACCTTCTCTTTTTATGTTTGATGGCAATCATATTATACTCAGGTTTCGTTTCTGGGACTACCGAAAATAAGACCTTATCTCCTTTCTTGCCTATGCCAGCCATTTTCATCATTCTTCGATCAAGGGGATAAAAGCTATCTTTCCTCAGCCCCGTGTGTCCTGTATCACTTGGTTGAAAAGCACGGTAGAGCCATACATTTAATTTTTCTTTCTCATTGAAATATTTATCAACCTCAGCCGTGAAGTAGCCGGTCTTGGTAAATTCCTGTGTTTTACATGAAAAAAGTACAAGCAAAAGAATTCCTAGTAGGAACTTTATGAAAGCCCTAAAAATCAAAGCCATAAAATTGAATGAAAATCTGTTTTTATGTTATTTAATGAAGATTTAGAAGGACAAATTTAAAACTGAGAAAGATCTAATCTAAGGGGAAGGATATATCTTACCTCGGCTGGAAATCCATAAGCAATTCCTGGACTCCATTTTTTGGTGCCCTTTAAAGCATTTACTGCAGCCTGCCCTGTACCATAATTTAAATCCTTAATAACCTTAACATCCTTTATCTCACCATCTTTACCTATTACAAATGAAAGTTCTATTTTCCCTCTAATACCTGCATCTATAGCTTCCTGTGGATATTCTAAGTTCTGGCCAACTTCCTGCCTAAATTTATCAATTCCTCCTGGATAGGTTGGTTTTACTTCAACTTGGTCAAAATCAAATACCCCAAAATTGCCAGTAACTTTTTTGCCAGGTTCATCATGGGGATTCGCCTTGTTTGCAGCATTGACCTCGGACTCTTTTTTCAGGTCATTTTCCTGCCCAGAACTACTGCCCTGCACCTCGTTTGATACTGTGCCTTGATCCATCTCAGCATTATTATTCGAATCTGCAGATATCTGAGGATTTGTGTTCTCCTCAACGACAGCTGTTCTTTCCGTTTTATCCTTATTGGGTGATTTGCAATTCACCACCAAACCCATAATCAATGCTGCAATTGGCAATACGGACAGGTAAAACAGTCTGTTTCTTGTATTCGATTTATCTTTAAAAATCATATTAATTCTTTCCTTTAAAAGTGAATTATTGGAAAACTCATGACTCAGTTGATTCGGATGAACATTCATGGCATAAGCAACCAGCAATTCCGCATAGGCAACTTTATTTTCTGCAAATTGCTCATCAACGATAAATTCATGCTGATACTTCAGCTCATCCCTTATCCAGATTAATAGCGGATTAAACCAGTTGAAAACCCGGATAATCTCCATAAACATAATATCATAGCTATGTCCTTGTTTAACATGGATATCCTCATGCGCTCGGATCATTTTTGTATCCTCGTTTTTAACATTCAACTTAACGATGTTAAAAAATGAATAACTTCCATGTATATTCCTAACGGACAACCTACTTACAACTAACTGTAAAACACGAGATATCAACAACCCTGCTGCAATGAGGACCCCAAGCCAATAGCCCAACTGCATCCATTTATCCGCCAACCATCCCGGTTGTTGAGATTGCACTTCAGCTGAAGTTGGACTTACCTGCACAGCATTCCCCGTCAGGTCCAACACCGGCAATGTAATCTGCATGATTTCCGGAACCTGTAATTCAATAAAGAGAAACAAAGGCATGATATAGGCAATCAAGACACTGCACAATAAATACCAGCGGTTCATCGTAAAGAAGGTCAGCTTCCTCAATCCATATCGATAGATAAGGAAAAACAGTGCTAAAGACAGATTTGATATCAGTAGATAGGTCATAGCTTCAAATTTATTTCTTATGCTTCTGAATAAGTTTCATGATTTCATCCAAATCCTGCACATCCAGCTTTTTCTCCTCCAAGAAGAAAGAAAGCATTGAACTCGCAGAATTCTCAAAATAACCTTGTAAGAGTTTTCCGGTTATTAATTTCTTATACTCTTCTTTTTCAATCTTTGGAAAATAGCGATGGCTCTTCCCAAAAGACTCATGATCCACAAAACCCTTGGTCTCGAGAATCCGCACAATGGTTGATACTGTATTATAAGCCGGCTTCGGTTCTGGTAAAACTTCAATGATATCCTTCACAAATCCACCCCCCATTTCCCATAGACTGTGCATGATTTGCTCCTCCGCCTTTGTTAGTTCTTTTAACTCGTTCATTATTCTGTGAAAATTTAAAAAGACAATATTGCCTATAATCGATTATAAAACTAATGTATAACTAATTATTTAGTTATACAACTAAATAATTAGTTATGCATCAAAATAAATAGTTATCCAGCTGTATATCAACATGTTTAATTTTATTAGCATTTATTTATTGAGGAAAATGTATCAGGTATTTGAACCAGGATGAATGGGATGAGAGGACGGACCAAGATCATACCGTCAGCTAAGCACCTTCAAATTGTGAACATTTAGTGAAGAATTGGGAATGCACTAAGGAGGTATTCAGAGTGAAACGAAGAATCTATTTTTTGATTTTTTTAGGATCGTTGTCATCTTGAGCACAGCGAAAGAACTGTTTTTTATTTAAGTAGATTGGTTAAAAAAACATTTCACCCCCGCTAGGGGTTGGCCATTCCAAACATCCATTTTCTATAAAGATTTCACCCACGCTGTGGGATTGGATTGTAGAAATTATAGGCATGAAATTGAAAATCGTGGTATTTCTTTAATCAGAAAATGATTTTAATTCATGTTTGTATAAGGAGGGCATATTCGATCCGCCCTTACAGTATCGGGGACCTTTCAGCAACACTTGATCATAATCATGGTCTATCCTCCCATCCCTTTAATCCTGGTTCAAAACCAGATCATGGTCTATCCTCCCATCCCTTTAATCCTGGTTCAAAACCAGATCTTAGTCCATCCCCTTATCCAGACACTACTGGGAAACCCTTCCATTTTATCACTCTCCCTACCCCTCAAACCTCCATTGCCGATCGGCTTTTTTCGAAGCTTGTTTTTTCTTGCGGTCCAATCTATTCAGGATAACAGATTTTGGGGTCCTTGTTGGCAGACGTTTGGCATCTACCTTCAATGCATCTGTCAATAGATTAAAAAAACGTTCTATCACCAATTCCTTATTCTTGAGTTGGCTACGGTCAATACTGGAGTCCAGCTGCAATAAGCCCTCCTTGGAAATCCTATTCGCCAATCGCTCCCTGATCAAAGCTTTCTGATCATCATCAAAAACCGATGAATTCTCCACATCCCAATTCAACATCACTTTAGAAGACACCTTATTGACGTTCTGACCACCCTTACCACCGGAACGCGAAGTTTTAAAACCCAATTCCTGTATTAACTGTTCTTTATTTACATGCATTTGTAATAAAATTACAATTTTTCCCTTTGCGTGAAAAATTTTGCAACACTTATATAGAGACATTATTATCTTTAAGAAACGAAAAACAGTAATATGAAGATAGGCATTGTATGTTATCCAACTTTTGGGGGAAGTGGTGTAGTCGCAACCGAACTGGGTAAAGCATTAGCAAACAACGGACATCAGGTTCATTTTATCACCTATAGCCAACCTGCAAGACTAGATTTTTTCTCAGAGAACTTATTCTATCACGAAGTAGCAATCAACCAATATCCACTTTTTGATTTCCCTCCTTATGAAACAGCATTGGCCAGTAAACTGGTTGATGTGGTTCGTTTCGAAGGCTTGGATCTTTTACATGTGCATTATGCAATCCCTCATGCCTCCGTGGCTTTCCTAGCAAAACAGATTCTGGAAACCTATGGCATCAATATACCCGTAGTCACTACCCTCCACGGTACAGATATCACCTTGGTCGGAAAGGACAAGAGCTTTAGCCCAGTTGTTACCTTCTCCATCAATAAATCCGATGGCGTAACTACGGTATCTGAAAATTTAAGGGAACAAACCTTGGATTATTTCGATATCACAAATGACATCAAGGTCATTCCAAATTTTATCGATCTGCAAAGATTCCATAATAAGAACCACGAACATTTTAAAAAAGCAATTGCACCAAACCAGGAACGCATCATTGTCCATACCTCCAATTTCAGGAAAGTAAAACGCGTTGAAGATGTTGTACGTATATTCCATAAAGTAACCCAAAAGGTCCCTAGTAAACTTTTGATGGTAGGTGATGGTCCAGAACGTAGAAATGCCGAAGAATTAGCAAGGGAATTAGACATTACGGATTGCATCCGTTTTCTGGGCAAGCAAGACGCTATCGAAGAGATCCTTTCCATTGCCGACCTATTCTTGATGCCTTCAGGTTCAGAGAGCTTTGGTTTGGCAGCATTGGAAGCCATGGCCTGCAAGGTTCCAGTCGTTTCCTCCAATACAGGCGGATTACCGGAACTGAACAAAGAGGGTTTCAGTGGGTTCCTGAGTGACGTCGGTGATATTGACGATATGGCTAAAAACTCCATCTATATCTTGGAAGACTGCCAACGTCTGAATGAATTTAAAGAGAATGCCCTACAGCGAGCAAAGGACTTTGAACTCAGCAAAATCGTCCCTATTTACGAGGAATTTTATTCACAGGTCATCGAAAAGGTAAAAAAAGGAAATAAATCTAATTAATCGCAAGCAAAAAGTCATATCTTTGGCTTTTGGAACTACTCCAAAAAGTCAAATATGAAATACAAACGCATCCTACTTAAACTTAGTGGCGAAGCTTTAATGGGCGAGCAAAGCTACGGTATCGACATTAATCGTGTTCAACAATACGCACAAGACATTCAGGAACTTCATAGCTTAGGCATGGAAATCGCCATCGTCATCGGTGGAGGAAACATCTATCGTGGCCTTAGCGCTGAAAAAGCTGGTATGGACCGTGTACAGGCAGATTACATGGGAATGTTAGCTACCGTGATCAATTCAATGGCATTACAAGATGCCCTTGAAAAAGAAGGCATGAAAACTCGTCTATTGACAGCGATCAAAATGGAACAGATCTGTGAACCATTTATCCGCAGACGTGCTGTACGTCACTTGGAAAAAGGTCGTATCGTTATCTTCGGTGCTGGTACGGGTAACCCATACTTCACTACCGATACCGCGGCATCTTTACGTGCTATTGAAATCAATGCTGACGCTGTACTTAAAGGTACTCGTGTAGACGGTATCTATACTGCAGACCCTGAGAAAGATCCTACGGCGAAGAAATTCGACCATATCTCCTTTACTGATGTCTACGAAAAAGGATTGAATGTAATGGATATGACGGCATTTACGCTTTGCCAAGAAAACAACCTACCTATTATCGTTTTCGACATGAATAAACCAGGCAACCTCATGAAACTTGCCAACGGTGAACATGTTGGAACTGTGGTTAGTTAATAATTAAAAGCAAATAATAATCAAGATATGAACGAATTAATTTCACTTCAACTGGACGACTGCAAAGATGGTATGACGAAAGCTGTAGCTCATACTGAATCTGAATTAACCAAGATTCGTGCAGGTAAAGCTAGTCCTGGTATGCTTGATGGAATTTATGTTGATTACTACGGCACGCCAACGCCTTTATCGCAAGTCAGCAACATAAACACACCAGATGCAAGAACCATCGTTGTACAACCATGGGAAAAAAACCTTCTTTCAACTATCGAGAAGGCTATCATGGACTCTAACATAGGTTTGAACCCACAAAATGACGGTTCAATCATCCGCCTAGCGGTTCCTCCCCTTACTGAAGAACGTCGTCGTGATTTAGTGAAAAAAGTTAAAGAAGAAACTGAAAAAGGTCGTGTTGCTATCCGTAACATCCGTAAGGATTCCAACGAGCAAATCAAGAAATTGAAAAACGACGGTGCTTCTGAAGATGAAATCAAGGTAGGTGAAGCTGAAGTACAAAAATTGACCGATACGTATATCGCAAAAGTTGACCAGTTAGCCGAATTGAAAGAAAAAGATATCATGACGATCTAAGTCGATCTTTTAAAAGAATATTCTATAAAGGATTCTTAAAATTAAGAATCCTTTTTTTATTAAAAATTTACCTATATTCAATTAATAAAAACATTCTGCATGACACAATCAAGAAGAAGTTTCCTAAAGCTTGCGAGCATGGGATTAGTTGGTGGTCTTGTTGCTCCTCATTTGATTTCTTGTGATAGCTTGAACAAAAAATCAGGCTCTCCACTTAAAAACATTGGTTTACAGTTATTCACTCTTCGCGAACTTCTCGCACAAAACCCTCAAGAAGTTTTAAAATCGGTTGCTAAGGTCGGCTATACCCATGTCGAAACCTATGGCGCTGATCCGCACAATGGTGCATTCTGGGGAATTTCCGTCGATGAGCTCAAAAAGATCCTGAACGACAATAACCTAAAAACACACAGTGGACACTATGATCTAGGAAAATACCTAGATAAAGATAGTACAGACAAGGAAAACATCGAGAAATACATCGAAATTGCGCATAACCTTGGCCAGGAATATATCATTGCTCCTGTCCCGCCGATGCACAAATTGAATCAACTCAATCAATCTGACTATCAGTACATGGCCGAACAGCTGAACAAAGCCGGCGAAATGTCCAAAAAAGCAGGTATCAAAATGGGCTATCACAACCACTTCTGGGAATTTAAGGAATTCGGAAATGGAACAAACGGCCTAGATGTCCTATTGGCATTCACTGAAAAAGATCTCGTGGATTTTGAATTGGATATGTACTGGATCACCAAAGCTGGTGTTACACCACAGTCCTATTTCTCTAAACATCCAGGGCGTTTCCCATTATGGCATATCAAGGACATGGATAGAGCTTTCTCCACCCCTTTAGATATCAATAAAATTGATCCTAAGACCGGTAAAAGGGATAGCCTAGACCTGATGGAAACCATGAAAAGCATCAAGTATGCCGAAGTGGGTTCCGGTAGCATTGACTTTATTTCTATTTCACAGTTCGCCAGCGAAAGTGGATTGAAATATGCCTTCGTAGAACAGGATGAAATCTATTCACCTGATAAATACGCTAGCATCAAGAAGAGCTACGACTATGTTCAAAAGACATTCAAATAACAACAAAAGGGCGGAAATAAATTTCCGCCCTTTCTATTATCTTTCAAAAGAAGACTAAAATACCAAACGTTCTACCTCTTCAGCATTTTCCTCTACTTTTTCTTTCAGTTCTTTCTTGAAGTCCAAAATCTTAGCTCCTAATTGCTCATCACTGGTCGCCAAGATCTGAGCGGCAAGAATACCCGCGTTTTTCGCTGCATTTAAGGCCACTGTAGCCACCGGAATACCATTAGGCATCTGTAAGATAGAAAGCACGGAATCCCAGCCGTCAATCGAGTTAGAAGACTTGACCGGAACACCGATCACTGGCAAATGCGTAATCGATGCAACCATGCCCGGTAAGTGCGCAGCACCACCTGCTCCAGCAATGATCACCTTCAATCCACGACCTGCCGCCTGCTCAGCAAAATCAAACATACGTTTTGGAGTACGGTGCGCCGAAACAATGCTCACCTCATACGATACCCCTAAATATTTTAAAACCTCAATGGCATCCTGCATCACTGGCAAGTCTGACTTGCTTCCCATGATTACAGCTACTTTTGCGTTTTCCATTATTATCTGAATAAAAAATTATGCTATTACTTTGATCAATTCCTGAACTTTTCTCGCATTTTCGATAGCGATTGCGCGATCTTGATTCACGATCGTCACATGACCCATCTTGCGGAACGGTTTTGTATATTTCTTACCGTACAAATGTACATATACCCCCTCAATGCCCAAAGCCTCCTCAATACCTTCATACCTTGCCAACCCTTCATAACCTGGCTCACCCAATAAATTGACCATAATGGCATTCGCTCTTGAAGCGGTATTGCCCAACGGCAGGTTAAAGATTGCCCTTAAATGTTGACCGAATTGCGAAGTATAGTTTCCTTCGATCGTTTGATGGCCTGAATTATGTGGTCGTGGGGCCAATTCATTGACCAAAATATCTCCATCAGCAGTCAGGAACATCTCCACTGCCAAAACGCCGACAATCTGAAGGTCATTCGCGATTTTCATCGCAATGCTTTCCGCTTTCATCTGTATATCAAAAGAATAGGTAGATGGAGAGATCAGGAATTCCACCAAGTTCACCTGAGGATTGAATTCCATTTCTACCATTGGGAAAGTCATCATTTCTCCCTTATCATTGCGGGCAACCATCACAGCGATTTCCTTTTCAAAAGGAACCAGCTCCTCTACGATACTCGGCGCATCAAATGCCGTCTCAAAATCAGCCTGCGAATTAATCTTCTTTACACCTTTGCCATCATAACCGTCTTTACGCAATTTCTGGATATAAGGTAATGTAATCTGGCAGTTTGCCAAACCTTCTTTATTGGAAATAAATTGAAATGCCGAAGTCGGGATATCATTTTGCTTAAAGAACTGCTTCTGCAGACCTTTATCCTGGATCAACCTAATTACCCTGGATTGAGGATATACCAAAACACCCTCTTCTTCCAATGCTTCAAGGGCATCTACATTCACCTTCTCAATTTCAATCGTTACCATATCCAAATCCTTACCGAAATTATAAACGGTATCAAAATCGGCTAGCGAACCTACCTCAAATTGATTGCACAATTTCTTGCAAGGAGCATTTGGATCAGGATCCAATACATGAACGTTTACATTAAAGTTTATTGCTTCTTGGATAAGCATACGACCTAATTGGCCACCGCCTAAAATTCCTAGGCGCAAATCACCATAAAAATCTTTTGCCATAAATTATTCTATTGCTCTACTTCTACTGGGAAAATATCCCCTTTCAGCAAAGACTGTTGTTCTATTTTTTTCTGTAATTCTAAAAATGCACCGATCAGTGCTTCAGGTCTGGGAGGACAACCTTGCACATAGACATCCACAGGTATGATTTTATCAACCCCTTTGACCACATGGTAACCATGCTGCCAATACGGTCCGCCACAATTGGAACAGGAACCCATGGAGATGACATATTTCGGGTCAGGCATCTGCTCATAGAGTTTCTTGATCCGGTCTGCCATCTTGAATGTCACCGTGCCGGCAATGATCATGACATCAGATTGCCTAGGCGAAGGCCTTGGAAATACCCCTAACCTATCCAGATCATAAGTCGCCGCCATCGCGCCCATCATCTCTATGGCACAGCAAGCAATACCAAAACTGATAGGCCACATCGAGGATAACCTAGCCCAATTTAAGAGGTCATCCATCTTAGCGATGATTACCCCATTATTTTGTTGCAATTGTTGGTCTAAACTCATGATTCTGAACTTGGTTTCTTAAACTTAGGCTTGAATCCCATTTTTACCGGCGAAGCGGCTTTCTCTGCCAAGACTTCCTCTATCTCCTGTTCTTTGTAATCCTTCACAACATATTGTTGTGCATTCAATTGTTCATACGCAGAAGCCGGAATCCCCACCGCAACGGTCGGTTTCACATGCCTAGGCTTGATCCAACTGATATCCCCACTTTTCCATACGTAAAGCAATCCTACGATCAGAACAGCAAGGAATATCGCCATTTCAATCAAGGTAAACCAACCCCATCGAGGATCAATGGCATTGAGTTCTGCATTCCCGAATACCGTTGCCCATGGAAAAATAAAGATCAATTCCACGTCAAACAACAGGAATACCAAGGCAATTACATAAAATCGCGGATTAAACTGTACCCAAGAAGTTCCCGTGGTCTCCTCACCACATTCATAGGTACTTAATTTAATAGGATTAGGATTTTTCGGCGACAAGATTCGAGCTAGGAACATGGTGGCACAAACCAATACGATACCAATGATAGCCATTAAAAGTATCTTACCATATTCCGATATCTGCCCGGGGTCGTCCATGTTACAAAATTAACAATTAATTCAATGCGATTTATAGGATTTTAGCTTTCTTGGCCAATCAATGTACACGAATTTACAAAATGGCCCTCCATTTTTCAAAATATCGATCCTTTTTCCGGATAAATGGTCGGACTATAGCAATCAATTTACGTTTGGGGGTATTGGTTATGTCTTGTGGTTTGAACCAGGATGGATTGGATGAGAGGATGGATTGGATGAGAGGATGGACCAAGATCTGGTTTTGAACCAGGATTTAAAAGATTCGAGGATAGACCATGATTATGATCAAATGTTGCTGGAAATTCCCCGATACTGTAGGGGCATATCGAATACGCACGCCCCATACAAACATGGATTTATATCATTTTCTGATTAAAGAAATACGTCGATTTTCAAAATTCCATGCGTACAATTTCTATAACCCACCCCAGCAGGACTGGCATATTTGTAGAATTTGAAGGTTAGAAAGGGCCAACCCACAGCGTGGGTGAAATGTTTTTCTATACCCTTTCTGTGTCACCCTGAGGGCACGCCAGAAGGGTCTCGGAACCATCCATACTTCATTTGAAATGATTTCCTCATCTCAGGATTTCGGAGTGACCCCAAATTCAAAAAAAAATAAAAAAATAGATTCTTCGTTTCACTCTGAATCCATCTCTAGCGCATTTTTATTCTGAACGATTAGTGAAGAATCTGTACGGGTCTCCACTCTACGACCCTGTCATTCTTTACCGAAGGTAAAGGACCTGTTCGCCAATGCAACCCGTGGAGCAATACTTTTTTGTTGATTTTAAATAAATATGGGTTTGCTGTATTCCGAGATTCTTCCTTCGTCAGAAAGACAGGAAGGTGGAAACCGAAGGTAAAGGACCTGTTCGCCAATGCAACCCGTGGAGCAATACTTTTTTGTTGATTTTAAATAAATATGGGTTTGCTGTATTCCGAGATCCTTCCTGCGTCCGAAAGACAGGAAGGTGGAAACCGAAGGTAAAGGACCTGTTCGCCAATGCAACCCGTGAAGCAATACTTTTTCTGCTTTCCGAGATCCTTCCTGCGTACCAGTGCCAAGTTTAATAGAAATGCGTTTCTAGCCATTCAGGCTCATTTTTATTTATCTGAAGAATATTTTTATCCGCCATACTTCCCCTGCGGGGATGAATTATTTTAGCATGGATGGTAAACAATATAGGGTTAATGCAAAAACGATGTTCGATTAATCGAACATCGTTTTTGCGCGATTTCCAGGCTAAGCTGACATGCCAGCTAAAATAATGGAACCCCAAAGGGGGTTCTATAATTATAAATAAAAGAGCTAATTTATTTTCATTGCCAACATGCTGTCATCACATTCCAATAAATTTATCCCAATTTTTTACCTCTCAGGACGACAAAATGGGGATGACCTCAGGTGCAGGAACTGTTCCCACCCTCACCCTACCTCATCAAAAAAAAGAGGTTGCGAAAAATTTCGCAACCTCTTTCTATATCTTTTATAGAGCCTAGAAAGGTTTTCCAGGCATCTTAGGCATATTACGCATCATCTTGGCAGCCATACCTGGGTTAGACATTTGCTTCATGACTTTACGCATATCCGAGAACTGCTTCATCAGTTTGTTCACTTCATCAAGGCTAGTTCCAGAACCTTTTGCAATCCTGTTCCTTCTTTTAGGATCGATTGCATCTGGATTTTCACGCTCAAACGGAGTCATGGAATCAATAATGGCTTCAATCGGTTTGAATGCATCATCGTCGATCTCAACATCCTTAATTGCTTTTCCAACACCTGGAATCATGCCCATCAAATCCTTCATGTTACCCATTTTCTTGATCTGTTGGATCTGCGATTTAAAGTCGTTGAAATCAAATTTATTCTTACGGATTTTCTTCTGAAGTTCCGCTGCTTGTTTCTCGTCAAATTGTTGTTGAGCACGCTCTACCAAGGAAACCACGTCACCCATACCTAAGATACGGGAAGCCATACGATCAGGGTGGAAAACATCCAATGCTTCCATTTTCTCACCGGTACCGATAAACTTGATCGGTTTGTTTACCACTGATTTAATGGAAAGAGCAGCACCACCACGGGTATCACCATCTAATTTGGTCAATACCACACCGGTGAAATCTAAACGGTCGTTGAAAGCTTTCGCTGTGTTCACCGCATCTTGACCCGTCATGGAATCCACAACGAACAAGATCTCATGTGGTTGAGTAGCATCTTTCACCGCGGTAATCTCTTTCATCAAAGCTTCGTCAATCGCCAAACGACCAGCGGTATCGATGATAACCACGTTTTGACCATTGCGCTTCGCTTCTTCAACACCGGCAACAGCGATTCCGATTGGATCTGTTGATTCACGATCAACATAAACCGGAACTCCAACTTGTTGTCCCAACACCTCCAATTGATCGATCGCCGCAGGACGATAAACGTCACCCGCTACCAATAAAGGTTTTTTGCCTTTAGATGCTTTCAGGAAGTTGGCCAACTTACCAGAGAAGGTCGTCTTACCAGCACCGTTCAAACCAGCAATCAAGATAATAGTCGGGTTCTTCGTAATTTCAAGCTCGGTTACCGTACCACCCATCAACTCCGTAAGCTCATCGTTCATGATCTTGGTCAACAACTGACCTGGAGAGATACTGGTCAATACATTCTCACCTAAAGCTTTTTGCTTTACATCATCGGTAAACGTTTTGGCAGTCTTGTAATTCACATCGGCATCCAATAATGCCTTGCGAATTTCTTTCATGGTTTCCGCAACGTTGATCTCTGTAATATTACCCTGCCCCTTTAATACCTTAAAGGCCCTGTCTAATTTATCCTGTAGATTTGAAAACATCTTTTAACTTTCTAAAAATCAATACTTTGTTCCGTTAACAGTATTAAACTGAAAACTTTAGGCATAAACCTGATTTGACTTAATCCTACAAATATAGCTTTTTGCTTTTTTAATTTAAGATTTTGCCTTCAATATCCCTTATTTTTCAAGGAAAAAGAGAATAAAAATGCCTAAGCACAGAATCCCTGAGCCAATATCATTAAGTTAGGTTTTTTTATGCTGAAGTTACAATCTTGTTGGGGTACACTCAACAAACTTCAATCCTTCCAGAGGAAGTTCTTTAGCCCCTGGCTCATTTCCAGTGGCGGAAAAATGGAAAGAATGCCGATGCCTGTGCGATGGGATTGGCCTTGGAATGCTTTCAATAGATCATCCCATTAAAAGGGATGATCTATTGAAAGATATTCCCGACAACAAGGCATTCTTTTCATGCGCGTTGGAATGTACGAAAAGCCACCTTAAATGAGCCGAAGGTTTTACGGATTCGAGTTGTTTTTGGTATCCGTGAGCTCCTTCGTCGGTTTGGTTACTTTTGGGCTCCAAAAGTAACAAAGAATTTAAATTTTGTTTTTTTCTAAACTCAATGACATCGCCCTAAGCCTTAACTTGGGGAGCTGAAGGGACCCTGGCTCTAAATTCCCTATTCTATTGTCTTATTGTCTTTTGTCTAATGACTAATCTCTACTTCCCCCTACTCCACAATTGCCCTTGCGTCCTTCAATTGAGTGGAGATATCACGGAACAATTGATCAAAGGTATCATCGATAATCACACCATAAGACTTCAAAAACATAGGACCTATCTTTCCTCTATGATAAGCTAATCCTTCAATGGGGGATAGCTCTCCTTTGGGATAGAAATCTGCCTGATGGAGCTTAGTGGCTACTCGCTCGAGAATCATATTGGAAATGGTTACAACATACTTTCCATCTTTCACTTCTAAAAGAAAACCGGCATTAATCACCGCCCATTCTAATTTTGGAGTCCTAGTGCTCACATATTTTTTTGCATTCTCGTGATTCGGAGTCACATTCACCAGTCGACCTGAGAATTGATTCCCATTTCGGAAATGGTCCATTAAAAAACCTTTGGCATTAATACGCATAAAAACTTCTTCTGGACTTAGGCCGGTCTCATATACCTTTTGCCAAACTAATTTACCGCTGGAATTCAACTTTAAAGTAGGAATCTCAAAAATTTCGGCTTCCTTTTTCCAGACCGTATTTCCAGCGGAATCCACTTTAATGGTCAGAACATCATTCTGGGCATAGCCAGCAAACATAAAACACATGCTCAGCATGGTAAACAGCAACTTTTTCATATGATTAGCAATTAATTAGTCTCTAAGTGTAAATCTTCTTGGAAGTTTTACTATAGCTTTTGACTGAAATATATGAAAAAAGTTTAACTGTCAGGAATTATTTTATTGTCAATTTTTTCTCAGCAATTCCGTTCAAAAAAGACATAAAACAAAGAAAGCCCTGATTGAAAAATCAGGGCCTTATTTGTATAGGTTTTATAAGCCTTAGTCTCTTCTACCGAACAAGATAGATGCGTAGTACAGTAAAGTAACCAATGCTGAAAGTGCAGCAACCACATAAGTCATGGCAGCCCATTTCAAAGCATCTTTAGCACCATCATGTTCTTCAGTGCTATGGGTAATATTGGAAGCATCCAACCAAGCCAAAGCACGTTTTGAAGCATCAAATTCTACAGGTAAAGTGATAAAGCTGAACAAAGTCGTCAATGCAAGCGCAGCAACTCCGATAGCCAACACATACACATTACCAGAGAATGCCATCATGATTACCCCGATCATCAACACCCATGTGGTCAATTTTGAGGCAACACTTACGATTGGCACCATAGCAGAACGGAACTGCAACCAAGAATAGGCTGTTGCATGTTGAACCGCGTGGCCACATTCGTGGGCAGCTACGGCAGCAGCAGCAACCGAACGTCCATGATAAACATCAGGACTTAAGTTAACCGTTCTGTGTGCAGGGTTGTAGTGGTCTGTCAATTGTCCTTCCACAGAAATAACCTGTACATCACTGATTCCATTCTCATTTAGCATCTTCTGTGCTATCTCCGCTCCAGAAAGCCCTGAAGACAGTGGCATCTCCGAGTATTTCTTGAACTTATTTCTGAAAGTAAACTGAACTATCCAGCTCACTACCATGATTCCGATAAAAATTATCCAGTACATATCTTAATATCTTATTTTTCTTTTTTCTATTATCCTATCAAATCTAATTCCAATAGATCTTTTACCACAAAGAAAGAAAAAATTACCGCGAAAACAAGTCGAAATGTACACAAAGAGGACAAAGTGACAGAAAACTTACCCAAGAGTTAAATAAAAATCAACTTCCGACCTTTAAAAATCTGAAGGATTTCTCTAAACCTTATTCGAGTCTTATTCGAGACACATTGCTGAAATTCGGAATGTGTCTCGAATAAAACCTAGTCAAAACCCAGAAGGCGATGACAAAAAATAGGCCTGCAATTTTTGCAGGCCTATTTGAAATTTATCTTGATCCTATTTATATTATCCTAATTGAAACATCATATTGTTTTCCTCGATCATCTTTCTCAAGTTGCTCAATGCATAACGCATTCTCCCCAAGGCCGTATTGATACTTACCTCTGTAATGTCCGCGATATCTTTAAAACTCATATCACAGAAAAGACGCATGATCAGCACTTCTTTTTGGTCGTCAGGAAGCAATTGGATGATTTTCTTAAGATCCACATCCCGTTGATCTTTTACCATTTTCATTTCCACGCTATCGTCCGAGAACTGCAAGATTTCAAAGATATCGAAACCATCGTTATTGACTACGTTAGGTGCTCTTTTTTCTTTTCTGAAATGGTCGATAACCATGTTATGGGCAATACGCATGACCCAAGGCAAGAACTTACCTTCATCATTGTAACGACCAGCTTTTAGGGTATTGATAACTTTGATAAAAGTCTCTTGGAAAATATCTTCAGCTAAGTATTGATCTTTAACCTGATGGTAGATCGATGTATAGATTTTCGTTTTATAACGTTCTAACAGTACTTGCAAGGCTCTTTCTTCGCCTTTAACATACGCTTGTACCAGTTCCTGGTCACTTTTCTTATTCAATAGTTTCATAATTATGCCTCCACAAATGATGTAAGAGTTTTCTATGTCTTTGTAATATTTTAGTTTAAGCGTAGTAGTGTTTCGATAAGCGATTTGTTTAATGTTATTAGTTCAAAGAGAATTAAAATTTCCGATTAATCAAAAAATGGATTGGTATTTTAACATTTCTTCACATTAAATCCTAATAACAAAAATGGCTCCAAAGTTATCCTTTAGAGCCATCTGAATGTTATATTTTACTCAATTACTTATATAAAGGAAATTGAGCCATCATTTCTCTTACTTTTCCGTGGATACGATCTAGCGCAGCATTGTCTGAACGATTGTTCAATGCCTCGTCGATCAACTCACCGATTTGAATGATTTCGTTTTCTTTGATTCCACGAGTTGTGATTGCTGCAGTACCGAAACGTACACCTGATGTAACGAATGGTGAGCGAGAATCAAAAGGAACCATGTTTTTATTGGTTGTGATACCTGCTAAGCCTAAAACAGCTTCTGCATCTTTACCAGAGATATCTTTGTTTCTAAGGTCTACCAACATTAAGTGGTTGTCTGTACCTCCAGAGATAATTTTATAGTCTCTTTCTACAAAGAACTGAGCTAAGGCAGCAGCATTTGTTTTAACTTGTTTAATGTATGTCAAGTAATCATCAGAAAGCGCTTCACCGTAAGCAATTGCTTTAGCAGCAATGGTGTGTTCCAAAGGACCACCTTGCGTTCCAGGGAATACCGCTAGATCCAATAATTGGGTGATCGTACGTGTTTCTCCTTTAGGCGTTTTGATGCCCCATGGGTTTTCGAAATCCTTACCTACCATGATCATACCACCACGAGGACCACGAAGTGTCTTGTGAGTCGTAGTCGTTACGATATGACAGTGAGGGATTGGATCGTTCAATAGACCGCGAGCGATCAAACCAGCAGGGTGAGAAACGTCAGCGACAACTAGAGCACCGATTTCGTCAGCAACCTTACGGATACGGGCATAATCCCAGTCACGAGAATATGCAGACGCACCACAGATAATCACTTTTGGTTTTTCACGACGAGCAGTTTCTTCTAATTGTTCGTAGTCGATTAGACCAGTATCTTCTTTTACACCGTAGAATAATGGTTGATAAAGTTTACCAGAGAAGTTTGCTGGAGAACCATGAGTCAAGTGACCACCATGGCTAAGATCGAATCCTAGGATTTTATCGCCAGGTTTTAAGATGGCAAGGAAAACAGCAGCATTGGCTTGTGCGCCAGAGTGAGGCTGTACGTTCACCCATTCAGCGCCAAACAATTCTTTTGCACGGTCGATGGCAATTGTTTCAATTTTATCCACAACTTCACAACCTCCATAGTAACGTTTTCCTGGAAGTCCTTCTGCGTATTTGTTGGTCAAAACAGAACCAGCGGCTTCCATAACCTGCTTGCTCACAAAGTTTTCTGAAGCGATAAGCTCAATACCTTCTTCTTGGCGTTTTAGCTCCTCGGCAATTAGATTAAAAATGGATTGATCTCTTTCCATATTGATATTTTTTATTGGGGGGTATTAAAATTTCAAATTTGTTGCAAATATAGATAATTACAAAGAAATGGGCTTATAATTACCTAAATTTCTCCAATGATTTTTAAGGATTGCCATTTTGTTAAGTTTTTTCTCAATTGAATAACGGACTGTTGAACCTCCCAATCATAAAACGACCACATGTTAGCGATAGTATTCCTGAGCCTCCCTATTCGATGAATAAGCAATTTTTCTACTGCCATATGCCCTTCATTCCCCTTCTGGTCTCTGTTTGCCGATTGTCATAATAAGGTTGCTTACTAAAAGGAAAGCGAAAAATATGTATTTTTGTAGCTGTAAATTCAGAGGAAATTAATATGGCTTCAGATAATTTGACAGCTGTAGCTCCGGTAACTTTTACCGAAGGTGCACTAAACGAACTAAACAAACTGATCGACCAACAAGAAATCGGTGCTGATTTTGGATTGCGCATTGGCGTAGAGGGTGGAGGTTGTTCAGGGATGAGCTACATTTTGGGATTCGACCAAATCAAGGATGGCGATACAGAATATAACATTCAGGGCATGCGTGTCTTTATGAACAAAGCTCATGGGCTATATTTAGCAGGAATGGAGATCGACTTTAAAAACGGTCTAGATGCTCGCGGATTTACATTCAATAATCCAAACGCAACAAGCACTTGTGGTTGCGGAAGCAGCTTCTCTGCATAAATAAAAAATATTGCCGTTAAAAGGTTTCGCCTTGTACATCGACAGTCAGTATTGAAATATCGCTAGCGAGAATACCCAAAAATCTGTTGTTTAATTTTTACACGCCTGCGCAGCAAAACTATTCAAACTGTCTATTTTGGCGAAGCCTTTTTTAATGCCTCTTCCACTTAGCATTATGATGCCCTAAAGGAATAAAATACCTACAGAATTTTCTTGGATCAACAACCAACAACCTTCGGTTTCCGCCTTCTAGTCGTCCTGACGAAGGAAGAATCTCGGAATTCAGCAAACCCATATTTATTTAAATAACAACAAAAACAGTATTGCCTCATAAGCTGCATTGGCGAACAGGTCCTGCAACTGCGGTTTCCGCCTTCCAGTCATTCTGACGAAGGAAGAATCTCGGAATACTGCAATCCCATAATTATTAAAAAACAACATAAAAAGTATTGCCTCAAAGTTTGCATTGGCGTACAGGTCCTGCAACTGCGGTTTCCGCCTTCCAGTCATTCTGACGAAGGAAGAATCTCGGAATACTGCAATCCCATAATTATTAAAAAACAACATAAAAAGTATTGCCTCAAAGTTTGCATTGGCGTACAGGTCCTTTACCTTCGGTAAAGAATGACAGGGTCGTAGATTGGAAAACCGTACAGATTCCTCACTGATCGTTCAGAATAAAAATGTGCTAATGAGGGATTCAGAGTGAAGCGAAGAATCTATTGTTTTTTTTATGAGGATGTTGGTCATTGCGAATCGTAAGATGAGCAAACTGTTTTTTGTTTTAAACCCATAAAGAGGAATTATTGAAAAACATTTCACCCACCCTTTGGGTTCGCCTTTTCTAACCTTCAAATTCTACAAATATGTCACCCACGCTGGGCAATGTCATTAAGTTAAGGTTTTATAGGGAATACTGAGGTTCATCCTATTATCTCCCCATACATATCTCTAAAATCAAAACATTATCTTTTGCATTGGCGTACAGGTCCTTTACCTTCGGTAAAGAATGACAGGGTCGTAGATGGGAAAACCGTACAGATTCCTCACTGATCGTTCAGAATAAAAATGTGCTAATGAGGGATTCAGAGTGAAGCAAAGAATCTATTGTTTTTTTTATGAGGATATTGATCATTGCGAATCGTAAGATGAGTAGCCTGTTTTTTTTTGTTTTAAACCCATAAAGAGGAATTGTTGAAAAACATTTCACCCACCCTTTGGGTTCGCCTTTTCAAACATCCAATTTCTACAAATATGTCACCCCTGCTGGGGTTCAAAAATAATCTTGGCCTATCCTCCCATCCATTCCATCCTGGTTCATTCCATAATCTTGGCCTATCCTCCCATCCATTCCATCCTGGTTCAAATCCCCCAATCCCAGCTATCTATAATTTGTGCAAATTTTTCACTAAATTAGCCACCTTTAAAAATCAGAATTAGATTACGTGATGTACAAGGAATATAAGCAGTTAAATCTTTCAGAAATAGGCAAAGAAGTATTGAAACGTTGGGAGACTGACGACATCTTTGCGAAGAGTATCTCCAACCGTCCAGCCAGCAAACCCTACACTTTCTACGAGGGACCTCCATCAGCGAATGGAATGCCTGGTATCCACCATGTTATGGCGAGGACGATCAAGGATATTTTTTGCCGTTATAAGACTTTGAAAGGTTATCAGGTTAAACGTAAAGGTGGTTGGGATACCCATGGTTTGCCGATTGAATTAGCTGTTGAAAAGACTTTAGGTATCACTAAAGAAGATATCGGTAAGAAAATTTCCGTGAAGGACTATAATGATGCCTGCCGTAAGGAAGTCATGAAATATACGGATGTATGGAACGACCTGACCCAGAAAATGGGCTATTGGGTAGACCTGGAACATCCTTATATCACTTACCAAAATGAATATATCGAGACCCTATGGTTCTTATTGAAGGATCTTTACAAAAAAGGATTGCTTTATAAGGGCTATACGATCCAACCATACTCTCCTGCTGCGGGAACGGGATTGAGTTCGCATGAATTGAACCAACCTGGAACCTATAAGGACGTTAAGGACACTACGATTGTTGCTGAATTCCGTTTGGATAAACAACAGATCCACCCAATGATGGATCGTTTGGTGGAAAACCAAGATGAGGACGTGGCTTTCTTGGCCTGGACGACCACACCTTGGACCTTACCTGGAAACAGCGCCTTGACAGTGGGTAAAAATATTGACTATGTCAAAGTGAAAACCTTCAACCAATACACTGGAACGGCTGTTTCGGTGATCTTGGCAAAAAACCTGATATCAAAGCACTTTAAAGCAGATGGTCAGCAGGTTTCCTTCCAAGACTATAAATTTGGTGATAAGGTTATCCCTTGGGAAATCGTAGAGGAATTTAAAGGAGCAGAAATCGAAGGCTTGCGCTATCATCAATTGATGCCTTATGTGACTTCTGAAGAGCTAAGGGAAAAAGCATTCCGTGTCATCTTAGGGGACTTTGTGACCACTGAAGACGGTACTGGTATCGTGCATACTTCACCAACCTATGGTGCAGATGACTTTAGGGTAGCTCGTGAGAATGGTATTCCATCCATCATGGTTCTTGATGAAAACGGAAAAGAAGTGCCAACCGTGGACAAGACCGGTAAATTCGTAAAAGAAATCACCGATTTTGCTGGCCGTTTTGTAAAAGAAGAATATTATTCCAATGAAGAGCGTGCGGACAAAGATTTCCGTCCAACGGATGTATTGATCGCCATCAAACTTAAGGAAGAGAACAAAGCATTTGATGTTAAGAAATATGAGCACACCTATCCGCACTGCTGGAGAACGGACAAACCGGTACTATACTATCCATTGGATAGCTGGTTTATCAAAACAACAGCGGTAAAGGAAGAACTGGTGGCTTTGAATAAAACTATTAACTGGAAGCCAGAGGCAACAGGAACTGGGCGCTTTGGCAACTGGTTGGAAAACCTGGTTGACTGGAACCTTTCCCGTTCAAGATATTGGGGAACTCCCCTGCCTATCTGGAGAAGTGAAGACGAGAATGAGGAGATCTGCATAGGTTCAATGCCTGAACTGAAATCTTACCTGGAAGCTTCATTAAATTCAGATGTCCTGACCGAAGATGAAAAAGCAACCAACAAATCCTATCTGGATAAATTTGGAACCGATGAATTAGACCTACATAGACCTTATGTGGATGATATCATCTTGGTTTCCGATGGCGGGCAGAAATTATTCCGTGAACCGGACTTGATCGACGTATGGTTTGATTCAGGAGCAATGCCTTATGCGCAATGGGGATTGGATTACGATAAATTGGAAAAAGGTGAAGCGCTTCCATTCAAGGATGAATACTTTTCGGCTTTCCCTGCTGATTTCATCGCAGAAGGTGTTGATCAAACACGCGGTTGGTTCTTTACCTTGCATGCGATTTCAACCATGGTACGCGGATCGATTGCCTTCAAGAACGTAGTTTCGAATGGATTGGTACTGGACAAGAATGGCAACAAGATGTCCAAGCGTCTAGGAAATGGCGTGGATCCATTTGCTACGATCGACAAATATTCAGCAGATGCAACCCGTTGGTACATGATCAGCAATGCCGCACCATGGGACAACCTGAAATTTAATGTAGAAGGCTTGGATGAAGTTCGTCGTAAGTTCTTCGGCACCTTATATAATACATATGCATTCTTTGCGCTTTATGCCAATATTGACAAATTCAATTATGCAGAGCCTGAGATTCCATTAAAACACCGTCCTGAAATTGACCGTTGGATCCTTTCTTTATTGAACAGTTTGAGTAAGGAAGTTGATGGATTCTATGCAGATTATGAGCCTACCAAGGCAGCACGTGCAATCCAGAATTTTGTAGATGAGCATTTGAGCAACTGGTATGTTCGTTTATGCCGTCGCCGTTTCTGGAAAGGAGAATATTCACAAGATAAGATCTCGGCTTACCAAACCTTATATACCTGTTTGGATACCATTGCAAAATTAATAGCACCGATCTCACCATTCTTTGCAGACCAATTGTATTTGGACTTAAATGCAGCAACAGGCAAAGAAAAGTATGAGTCGGTTCACTTGGCAGACTATCCAGCTTACCATGAGGACTTGGTAGATAAAGAATTGGAAGAACGTATGGCCTTGGCCCAAGATATATCATCCTTGACCCTTTCCTTGAGAAAGAAAACTGGGATCAATGTTAGACAACCATTGAGCAAGATTTTGGTGCCTGTACTGGACAGTTCCTTCCAAGAGAAAGTAGAAAAGGTAAAAGACCTGATCCTTTCAGAAACAAATATCAAGGATATTGAATTTATTACGGACACTACCGGTATCATTAAGAAAAAGGTAAAACCTAACTTCAAAGTCCTTGGTGCTAAGGTAGGTAAGGATATGAAAGTGGTAGCCAGTGCGATCCAAAATATGGATGCTGCCCAGATCCAAGCATTAGAAAATCAAGGATCCATCCAGTTAACTGGCACGGAATATGTAATTAGCAGCGAAGATGTAGAAATCATAGCAGAGGACGTAGAAGGATGGCAAGTTGCTAATTTAGGACGTTTAACGGTAGCTTTAGACGTTAATATTTCTGCAGAGTTAAAGGAAGAAGGGATGGCAAGAGAGCTTATTAACCGCATCCAAAATCTCAGAAAAGATAAAGGATTTGAAGTTACTGACCGAATAAATGTGACCTTAAGTCAAAATACTGAAATTCAACAAGCTGTAGATAATAATTTCTCGTATATTTGTACGGAAATTTTGGCCGACAGTCTGAAATTCGATAGTGCCCTGGCAAATGGCGATGCTATCGAAATTGACGGAGAGAATTTATTGCTATCAATAGAAAAAATTTAAAGTATGGGAAACACAGAGAAAACACGGTACAGTGATGCTGAATTACAGGAATTTAAAGCAATAATTCTTGAGAAGTTGCGCATAGCGAGAGAGGAATTAACCTCTTTGACTACTTCTTTAAGTAATAGCAATGCGAATGGAACTGACGATACAGCAGGTACCTACAAGACATTAGAAGATGGCTCTGCAACATTGGAGAAGGAACAAATCAACCAATTAGCAGCTCGTCAAAAGAAATTTATCGACAATCTTGAAGCAGCCTTAGTGCGCATTGAGAACAAGACTTACGGAATCTGCAGAGAGACTGGTAAGTTGATTCAAAAAGAAAGATTGAAAGCTGTACCTCATACCACCTTGAGTATTGAGGCAAAAAACAAACAATATTAAGCAAAAGATTAAATAAATGGTCTTTGTTATCAACAGCAAAGACCATTTTTATATGCTATGAAAGGATACTCCAAGCCCGTTCTACTGATTATTATCATTTTATTGGTTGACCAAATCTCGAAGTTTTGGGTCAAATTAAACATGACCATCGGTCAGGATTTCAAAGTTTTAGGTGATAAGTTCTTGATTCACTTCATTGAAAATCCAGGCATGGCCTATGGAATGGAATTCGGTGGCGAATATGGCAAGCTTTTCCTGAGTGTGTTCCGTATCATTGCTGTAATGGGCATTGGTTATGGACTTCACTATATGGTGAAGAACAAGTATAACCGTGGCTTTATCCTGAATGTAGCCTTGATATTTGCTGGAGCGTTAGGCAATATCATTGACAGTGCCTTTTATGGATTGATCTTTAGTGAGAGTACTCCATTCTCCAAAGCAGTCCTGTTTCCGGATGGAGGTGGTTACGCCTCTTTCTTACATGGTAAGGTCGTAGACATGCTTTATTTTCCACTCATCAGTGGGACCTTCCCTACTTGGTTCCCAATCTGGGGCGGAGAGGACTTCTTGTTCTTCCGACCAGTTTTCAATATTGCCGATTCGGCGATATCCGTGGGAGTTTTCTTGATCCTGATCTTCCAAAAGCGTTATTTCAAGGAAGAACATGATGAAAAATCACATGCCAACAGTGAAATCGTAGAGGATTAAACTTTCCGATTTAACAAAGCTAATTACAACACTTTTCGCTTATTCCGTATATTTGGACATGAAAAATCTCCGAGTACTATTTTCTATTGCCCTTTGTCTGGCAATTTTAGGTTCAGCACACTTGGCAATCGCACAAGTCAACCCTAAGAATCTGAAGAAACATATCAAATATCTTTCCGCAGACAAAATGCTTGGGCGAGAAACGGGCATGAAAGGTTCTTCAAAAGCCGCAGACTACGTTGAGAAATACTTTAAAGAATATAAGTTGGAACCTAAAGGGGAAAACGGCTATCGACAAAACTTCCCTGCAAAGGTGACCAAGGTTAAGATAGAAAATGCCGAAAGAAGATCGGACAATATCATAGGTTTCCTAGATAATGCCGCTCCCTATACCATTGTTATCGGTGCTCATTATGATCACTTAGGTAAAGGTGAGATCGGAGGTTCTAAAGATTCACTTGGTGTAGGAAAAATCCATAATGGAGCGGACGACAATGCTTCCGGCGTAGCTGGATTGTTGGAGTTGGCAAGACATTATGCAACAAATGACATCAAAGAACCTTTTAATTTCTTATTTATCGGCTTTGGCGCGGAAGAATTGGGATTGATAGGCTCAAAATATTTCACCGAAAATCCAACCATTCCTTTAGCATCCATCCAATGGATGTTGAACATGGATATGATCGGCCGGTATAATCCAGATAATGGATTGGCAGTCATTGGTTATGGGACGAGTTCAGCATTCCCAAAGATCTTTGAAGGTATAAGCAGTACCATCAAATTCAATAAGAGCCGTGATGGAAATGGCGGTTCAGACCAAACATCATTTTACAGAAAGAATATTCCAGTCCTTTTCTTCCATACAGGTGGACATGATGATTACCACAAACCTACCGATGATGAAGAAAGGATAGACTACAAAGCAATGGAAGCAATCCTTAAATTGGAAATTGATGTACTGGACAATTCCATGAAACAACCTAAGATGGACTTTCAATGGACCAACTAAGTTCAAATATCAGGGTCTTGATCACGGGATCGAATGGTTTTCTGGGACAGAAATTAACAGATTTTATCTTGAAAGAGACGGACTATAGCCTATGCTGTACTTCTCATTCGGAAAACAGGAATCCCAATAATCAGGGCTATCAATTTGCACAATTGGACCTGTTGGATTCAGAAGGCCTTATCCAACTTTTAGGCTCATTTAACCCTACGCATATTGTCCATACCGCAGCCATGACCAGTGTTGAAGCTTGCGAGCAAGACCCTGAGACCTGCAACAAGCTCAATGTCGAGGTAGTCAAATTGCTTTCAGAGCAATGTAAAGCGAAGGACATCCACCTTACCTTCCTGTCTACAGATTTTGTTTTCGATGGGAAAAATGGCCCATATGATGAGCTTGCCGAAACCAATCCATGCAATGCATATGGACAGAGTAAACTGGATGCGGAACAAGCAGTACTCCATTCAGGTTGCCGTGCGGCAATTTTGAGGACCATTCTAGTTTATGGGATTATTGCTGATCGGAACCGATCAAATCTGGTCCTATGGGCAAAATCAAAACTGGAAGCCCAAGAAGCAATCAAGGTGGTCAGCGACCAATGGCGTATGCCAACCTGGGTAGATGATCTGGCGAATGCCTGTTTGCGCTGCATTGAAAGGAATGCAGAGGGCATCTACCACATTTCAAGCGACAAAATGTTCAGTGTCCTGGAAGCAGTTGAGGAATTAGCCGATTATTGGAGTTTCGACAAATCCTTGATCAGTCCTATCCAAGCCGCTGAAATTGGACAAGCCGAAAACAGACCGCGAAAAACTGGGTTTATTTTAGATAAGGCGATACGCGAACTAGGTTTTAAACCAACGCCCTTCCGCGAGTCGCTCACTTATATCAATCAACAATATACATTCTTTAGAAAATAACTATGCAAGATAAATACGCAAGGGAATCCTATACCGAAATGAACGAATTGGTACTTCCCAATGACACCAATACTTTCGGAAACCTCATGGGGGGAAGACTTCTTTATTGGATGGATATCTGTTCGGCAATGGCGGCGCAGAAACATTGCAATAACCAAGTGGTAACCGTTTCGGTAGACAATGTGTCTTTCAAACGTTCCATCAAGTTAGGTGAAGTGGTGACCATCGAGGCACAAGTAACCCGCGCTTTCAACACTTCCGTTGAAGTTAGAATGGAAATCTTTGCGCAAAACCTCCCTCAGGGCACTAAAGTTAAGTCCAATGAGGCATATTATACCTTTGTTTCCATCGACGAGTCTGATCGTCCGAAAGCTATCCCTAAATTGATCCCAGAGTCTGATAAGGAAAAGACTTTATATGACGAGGCCATGCAACGTAGGGAATTAAGGTTGTTATTGGCAGGCAAACTAAAACCAGAAAATGCCACAGAGATCAAGAATTTAGTCAATCTTTTTGAGCATAAGGGCTAAGGGGAGTTGTGATTTCTGAGTTGAACCAGGATGGAAGGGATTAGAGGATAGACCAAGATCATGGAATTAACCAGGATTCAATGGATGAGAGGATAGACCAGGATCGTGATCCATATTCCTCTTTAAAGATATTAATTTTCGGGGCGAATTGAATGCATACCCTTAGATTTCATCCCTTTTTAGGCTTAATATACAAAGCTCTTATGTATCCATTCGATCGGTCCTTGATGGCAGTGTTATGCAGACGATGGTGGTAAATACGGAATCCTCATCTCCCTGATTGATCCGTAAGGATGCAATAGGCGTCGGATAGTAGCTATTGATGATATTGATCCTTTCCTGTACACCCTTTATTCCAAAGGAGCTTTGTTTGAATGCAGATGATTTATTTTCTGCATCCTTATTAAATCCTATTCCATTATCCATTATCTGAATGATAATTTTCTGGTCCTCTTCGGCAATGGATATTCGGATCAAGCCTTTTTTAGATTTCAAATGTCGGACACCATGGTGCACGGCATTTTCAACAATGGGTTGGATCAACATAGAAGGGATTTTCTTATCCTTCTTTATCAATCCTTTTTGAATCTCAAGTTCAAAATCGAATGCATGGTTAAAGCGTTCCTGTTCCAGTTCTAGGTAAAGTTTCAATAATTGTATTTCAGAACTCAAGCCGACAATGGAATACTGAGAATTCTCCAAGACCAAGCGACTAATGCTGGCGAATTTTTGGATTAGATCACTGGCACTTTTACTATCCTTCTCTACTACATAAGCCTCAATGGAATTCAGCACATTAAAAATAAAATGAGGGTTCATTTGGGAACGGATTGCCTTTAATTCACTTTCATAGAGCTTTTGCTTAAAATCATTTTCTAATCGTTCCTGTTTCTCTTTTTCTATATCGGCGGCTTGCTCCTTGATCTTCGTTTCATTCATCATCAATTCCTGTTGGAGTTTAAGGTTGTATTCTGCCTGAAGTCGGTTAATGTTCTTATGTTCTTGTAGCCGATAGAAATAAAAGAGCGTAACAGCAGAGAGAAATAAGACCACAAACAAAAGCTTGAACCAAACCGTAGCATACCAGTGTGAAGCCAAGCTAATGTCAATTGAAGCAATCTGTGTTGACCAATTTCCAAACTGATCTCCTACCCTGACCTGAAATTGATAATCATCTCCTTCCAAATTATTATATACCGCAATCTGCTCTTCAGAACTTTCCACCCATTGGGGATCAAATCCGATCAATTGATATTGAAACCTCAGTCCTTGTTCCAAGAGTTGCTCTGCTGCAGAGAAGTTAAAGGTGAAGTTATTTTCATCTGGACCTAATTCGATTACCTTTTTGAATAGGTCTTCTGATCTATCTTGATGTTGAACGAAAAACTTATTGATCAAAGGCTTAAAATTGATCGTCTTATCTGGATGAAAAACGGGCAAATCCCCCTTGACTAACCCCCAATTAGTACACCAGAAGAGCTCATTACCTCGGACAAAAAAACTGTATGTGATGTACTCCTCAGGGGGGAATATCCCTGCAGATTCATTGAGATGGAAGAATAGCTTGGAATCTGGTTGGAAAAACATGGTGCCATCAAGCGACTTCATCCAAATAAGTCCATTTTTATCTGCTTGCATCTTGACCGAGTATAACCAGGGTTGCGTATTACTTTCTGGATATTGGATAAACTCATACTCTCTCCTATTATTTTTCTTGATTTCAGCAATTCCTGAACTGGCATTACTGAACCAAAACCGTTTGTCCTGATCCAACAGAAAGGAGAATACCGTATTGGATTGGAGGGTCTTTGGATTTTGTTTATTATGGGTGAATTGTTTGAATTGAGGGTCGAGCTTGTTTTCTAACAGGACCAATCCATAGCCATCCATTCCTAACCAAATTGAACCAAAAGCATCTTTGCCAACACAGATAACTTTTGGGTCTGGTAATCCCTCCTTTTCCGCAAACAGGTATATCTGCTTAGTATTTAAATGGTATCTATATAAGCCCGAACTCCAGGACCCTATCCATAGTATGGGTTCGTTGGCAATGGTATCCAAGATAATGCTATTGCAATCAGCTTTTCTAAAACCATAATCTTCATTTCTGATTTCCAATGGAACCAACCCTTTTTTAGGATCCTTAAATTCATAAACTCCTTGATCGATGGTTGAGATATAAATGGCCTCATCTGTTGTCATCAGGGTTCCAATCTTGAGATCTTTTAAGGAATATTTTGACAATCTAAAATCCTTATTCGCATCCAGTTCACCGAAATCAGTTTCAGTCCTGTACCAAACTTTACCTTTCCAATTGAACAATTCTACGATTGGATCGGCGTATCGATCTTCAATAAGACTATTTATTTGGTTGAGTTTGGTAGAATAATAAAACAGGCCCGAATTAGTTGCCAGCCAATAGCCATCCTTTACAATACAAAAATCAAAGATCCGTGTTGCCTTCGGTGTAATCGGCATTAATGTTTCTATAGAAATATACTCGATTTTCTTGGTTTCAGGCTTATAAGTATAGATGCCATTGGACACATGGCCAATCAGGATTTTATTTTCAGTTGGCCAAAAGGCAATGGAACTGATGCTATTATCATAAAAATTGATGCTTTTGTCCCAGCCCAGAATAGAGGAAATGGTGTTTTTGAAGCTATAATCAGCAGCGATAAGATCATGGTCATAATATCCAGCATAGATACGATCTGGACGCAATACAATACCATCTACCGCATTTTCCCCTTCATTTTCAAGATTAATCTGTTTTGCTGTATGTTTTATCGGATTATAGCATATCAAACCATCATAACGGGTCCCCATCCAGATATTCCCCAAAGAGTCCTCATCCAAGGAAAAGATGGAAAGATAATTTTTACTCACTATCCCAGGCATAGAGATCTGTTTTATTTCACCCGTTTCAGGATCTAGGGACTGGAGGTCTGTCTCTTGCCCTGAAAAATAAATCATACCCGATTTAGAAGCTAGTACATCATAAAGGTTGGATTTTACCAAGCCTTTGTTGCTCACTTTTGCCGTATACGAACTCAGGTTATTTCCTATAGGCTTATTTCGATCATAGCAGATCAGTCCATGGCTATTGCTGGTAATCCAAATTCTATTTTTCTGGTCAATAGCCATGCTACCGAGGTAATTGAGCATCACCCCGTTTGTATGTTCAAATTTCACATCGGTAAACTTCTGACCATCAAAATAGGAAAGCCCACGTTTACCACTAATCCAGATCAATCCATTGCTGTCTTGCTCAAGCCCTTCCACTTCATTGTTGGAAAGCCCTTCCTTCTCGGTAAAATGGAGAAAGTTATAGATTCGTCTTTGTCCATAGGTAATAGAACAGGTTAAGCATACAGCAAGGACAAAAGATAGAATTATCTTCAAATTCATTGGGTTTAGAAGGCTGTAAACAACCTATCCATCAATTGCTTTTTTTTATTTGGAGAGACTTCGATCTCCGAACCATCGACTAATTCTAAGGTCCCTCCTTCTCCTTTTTTATATTTTACGACGTAATCTAAATTGACAATGACACTTCTATTGACACGAAAGAGCTGCGTATTCTCCAATAACATTTCAAATTCCTTTAATGTTCTGGAAACAATGATTTTCGAGAGATTATTCAGGAAGAAGATACTGTAATTGCTCATGGCTTCGATACGGATTACATCATCCTTTTTCACCAGATGTATCCCTTCGGCAGTTGGCAATGCTAATCTTCCCATCACTGGGCGATTTTCCGTTAAGTCCACTTTTTTCAACTTTTCCCGCTGGGTGATCCGCAGTTCAAGTTTGACCATGGCTTTCTTGAGTTCCTCATTGTTTACTGGCTTTAGGAGATAATCGAGTGCATTTGCCTTCAAGGCATCCAAGGTGTAGATGTTATAGGCAGTGACAAATATGACTTCAAATTCAAATTGACCCAGTTTTTCGAGGAATTGAAATCCGTTCATAAATGGCATTTCAACATCGAGAAAAAGGACATCACATTCCATATTGGGCATTTGAAGCAAGGCTTCTTGAGGGTCATTGAATACGGCCGTTATGGACAATAGCTCCTGGAATTGTTGCAGCTTATGTTGCAATAATCCGGAACCACGAATTTCATCATCCAAAATAACTGCCTTTATCATATGTCTGTTAATTGGTTATTAATGAGTCAGCTGATATAAAGTTATTTGAAATTTTTGAATTAAACAGGAAGAATGAGCAAAGTAGGGATTTTAGTTATTGAAAGCGGAAAGATAATGAGAAAATAAAAAAACTCCCCAGTTTGGGGAGTTTCAATGTCTTTAGTCAGCATTTCCGAGTTGAACGATCCGATCAAACTCTTCAGCCTTAAGGGGCATCACGGATAGCCTACCTTGTCTGACCAATGCGATATCTTGAAGCAATGGATCTGCCTTGATTGTTTCCAAGGTAACTGGATGTTTGAAAGTTTCCACTGGAGCTAGATCCACCACTACCCAACGTTCATCTTCTGTGGTTGGATCTTGGTAGAATTCTTTCACGACTTTTGCCAAACCTACAACTTCTTTACCCTCATTGCTATGGTAATAAAGTACGAGGTCGCCTTTTTTCATCGCTTTTAGGTTGTTTCGAGCTTGATAGTTGCGTACGCCATCCCAAAAGGTCTCCCCATCTTTATTAAATTGTTCCCAACTGTATTTAAATGGTTCAGATTTCACCAAAAAGTAATTCATATCTGCATATTGATTAGCCAACGAACCTGTTGGCAGATTCCAAATTCAATTAGTTCTGTTGTTCCAAGATTTCCATTTTATCAGCGTAGTGTGCACAATAGTCACGTAAATCGCCAATAATTTTCTCAGCCATTGGATCACCACCTGAAGACCTTAGGAATGAGTCGCCTAATGTTTGCAAAGTTTCATAGAAGAAACGCTTCATTTCATCATAAGGCATATCTTTAGTCCAAAGGTCAATTCTTAATGAATTTTTATACTGGGCATCCCATAGCGCTAAGAACATAGCTTTTGCTGGTAATTCTTCTGTATTCTGCCCATCTGTAGAACTCCATTGGATGGAATCTGGAACGTTGGAATCATCTAACTCGATCTGGAGTTTGATTTCTGCTTTCTTCATATCTAAAACTGTAATTTTATTAACATTGAAATGATACCCACCACCAAAATAAAACCTATCTGCATGATCCATAAGCGTTGCGTATTCTTGGTCCATAAGCGGAACAGGATATCCACAACGATGAGCACTATAGAAAGGATAAGGAGCCAAGCCCATGAAAACAATGGCTTTTCTACCGAACCCATTTCAGATATTGCCCATACAAGGATACAAGCCAAGGTAATATTCAATGGGGTTAACTTCATCTTTTCTTGCTTGGTTTGCTATTTCCCTTTTTTACCGGCTTAGCTTTACCACGAGCCTGTCTTTTTGAATTATTTGCCTTAATGGCATATTTTTTCTCGTGGAATGCACCTTTGAAATCGGGGTTATCTTTTTTCTTCTGATTATCAATTTCCCTAGCGATATCCTGTTTCTCGTCGAAAGGTGTCTTTTCAATAACCACATCCGCAGGCAATTCCTTCACAGGAATGGTCTGTCTGATCAGTTTTTCAATTTTTGCCACATAATACTCTTCGGCTGGATTACAGAAGGTAATGGCATCACCTGTCTGGAATGCACGGCCTGTTCTGCCGATACGGTGTACATAGTCCTCGATAACGATGGGAACATCGAAATTGATCACATGGCTCACTTGCGATACATCTAATCCGCGAGCAGCAACATCCGTAGCAACCAAGATCCTAACTTCACCTTCTTTGAAGGCATTAATGGAGTTGATGCGGGTATTCTGGCCTTTGTTTGCATGGATTACGCGAACCTCCTCAGGACCATATTTACGTTCTAGGAAGGCATATATACGATCAGCAACCACCTTAGTCTTGGTAAAAACGATGATTCTACTGAAGGTTTCATCGTCTTTGAAGAAATGTTGCAATAAGTTGATCTTCGTCTTTAAGTTGGGAACATGATACAGCTCCTGGGTCACAGTTTGTGCCGGAGTTGCCTGTTCAGTTACTTCGATAACGGTTGGGAATGCCAAGAAATCACCTGCAATCTTACGCACGAGTTCACTCATGGTTGCGGAGAAAAGAAGGTTCTGTCTTTTTCTAGGGACGATTTCCAGGACACGGTGGATTTTTCCAATAAAACCCATGTCCATCATCTTGTCTGCTTCATCAAGGACCAAGAATTTAAGGCTCTTGACATTGATATCACCTTCTAAATAGAGGTCGAGGAAACGGCCTGGAGTAGCAACAATGATATCACAGCCTTTGGCAAGGAGTTCCTTTTGGGTTTTTGGTCCCAAACCACCATATAACAGAACGGTTCTTAAGTCTAAGTAAGTGGAGAATTGCTTGATATGCTCTTCAATCTGCATAGCAAGTTCTCGGGTAGGGCTTAAAATCAATGCTCTTGGGTCATTACCTTGAGCATATTTCAGCTTCATGAGCATCGGCAGCACAAATGCTGCAGTTTTTCCGGTCCCTGTCTGCGCAATCCCCATCACGTCTTGCCCCGCTAGAATCGGTGTAATCGCCTTTTCTTGGATTTCAGTCGTGGTTGTATAGCCTGCTTCGGCTATTGCATTTAGGATCTGCTTATTAAATTTAAAGTCTTCAAATGACGCCATCTTGGCAAAGATAGTTAAATCCAAGGACATGCAGTGGCCTGATTTCCTTACAAATCATTTTGATTTGCGCCTAAATTCCAGCAAATTTGTCCTACCACAAAAAAGGTTGATATGAAAAAACTAGTATTACTATGTGTGCTGACGCTCGTTGGCACTTTCTCATTTGCGGATGAGGGCATGTGGTTCTTGATGCACCTAAAGCGTCTGAACGAAGCTGACATGCAAAAAAAAGGCTTAAAACTCACAGCCGAAGAAATTTACAGCATCAATAACTCCAGCTTGAAAGATGCAATCGTGCAGTTTAATGGCGGTTGTACCGCAGAGATTGTATCAGGAAGCGGATTGGTATTCACGAACCACCACTGTGGTTATGGCGCTATCGCAGAATTATCTACTCCAGAACATGATTATCTTACCAATGGATTTTGGGCTAAAAACCATGCTGAGGAATTAAAGCCTAAATCTTTGTACGTTCGTTTCTTTGTCCGTATGGATGATGTTTCTAAACGTATCCTAGGATTGGTAAACGATAAGATGTCGGAAAAGGAACGCGAAAAAGTGATCAATCAAGAAATTGCCAAGATCCAACAAGAAAACAGCGAAAACGGTAAATATGTAGTTTCTGTTCGTCCATTCTATAATGGAAATGAATATTACTACTTCGTCTACCAAGACTTTACGGACGTCCGTTTGGTAGGGACTCCGCCAAGCAGCATCGGTAAATTTGGAGGTGATACCGACAACTGGGAATGGCCTCGCCATACAGGTGATTTCTCTATCTTCCGTGTTTATGCGGATAAAGATGGTAACCCAGCTGAATATTCAAAAGACAATGTGCCGTTGAAGCCTAAAAAATTCTTGCCAGTAAGCATCAAAGGTTTCCAAGATGGAGATTTCTCCATGATCTTAGGTTACCCAGGCCGTACAAACCGTTGGATGAATGCAGCAGGAATTGACCAAAACGTTAATTATGCGTATCCAGCATGGGTTGAAGCTTCTAAAGTAGGTATGGATGCCATGAAAAAATACATGGATAAAGACCAAGCGGTAAAATTAAACTATGCTTCTAAATATTCTGGAGTGGCAAACTACTGGAAAAATAGACAAGGGATGATCGATGCCTTGAAAAAGCATAAGACCGCAGCGGCAAAACGCAAGCAAGAGAAGAAATTCAACAAATGGGCTAACCGTCCTGAAAACAAGGAACAATATGGCAATGTCCTAGCGGTAATCAATGATTTCTACGCGAAAACAAACGATAAGGCTAGACAAGACAATTACTTGATCGGAATGTTACGTTCTTCGACTTTTGCAGCAATCCCTGCTACGTTAGGCAATGGTTTGAAACAATATGCACAAGAAAACGAAGCTAAACGCAAAGAAATGGCTCCACGCTTGGAAGCATTTATCGCGGATAACTATGAGAAAGCATATATGCCATTGGAAATTGATGTATTGGCTGATGAATTGAACCTATACGCAGCAAAAGGTGGTGAAATCGCTCCTTATGTTCGTGAAATGGCAAACAAGAACAGCGGAAACTTCCAATCGGATATCAAAACAGCTTTTGACAACAGCATTTTTGGATCACAGGCAAAATTGGCTGAATACCTTAAAAACCCTAAAGCAGAGCTGATTGATGCAGACCCTCTTTACAAACTATCATCATCTTTGATGGATAAATACCGTGAAACTTCTCCAGAGGCTGAAAAGATGAATGATGAGTTCTTGGCAGCATCCAGAAAATTCATCGCTGGAGTATTAAAAATGGATCCTAATGGCAAATACTATCCAGATGCTAACTCAACATTACGTTTGACTTATGGAACGATCAGAGCATTGCCTAAGGACAAAAGGAATGATGCCAAAGAAAATTATTACACCACATTGAAAGGTACCATTGCAAAATATAAACCAGGAGATGAGGAGTTCGATTTACCAAAAAGGTTAATGGAACTATATGAAAATAAGGATTTTGGACGTTATGCAGATAAAGCTGGCTATCTACCGGTTAACTTTTTAAGTGACCAAGACATCACCGGCGGTAACTCCGGATCACCTGTTTTAAACGGAAATGGCGAATTAATTGGCTTGGCTTTTGATGGAAACATTGAAGCAATGGCAGGAGACGTGATTTTTGATCCAAAATTGCAACGTACTATTTCGGTTGATATCCGATACGTTCTTTTCATAATTGACAAGTTTGCGGGTGCTCAAAACATCATCGACGAATTGAAAATAGTAGAGTAGATGCCACAAAAAAGGCGTTTATAACACAAAAAAACATTTTAAAATTCGCATTGTTTGCATTCCTTTTGTATATTTATGATATATTAGAGAATTAATTAAGAAAAACTAAAATTATATTAATTAAAAAATGGAAAACTACACTAAATTAAAAGAGCTAGTAGCTTCAATCGAAGCTGACGCAGAAAAATTCTTCAATAACGGAAACTCTGCTGCAGGAACACGCGTTCGTAAAGGGTTACAAGAGATCAAAACTTTAGCTCAAGAAATTCGTAACGATGTTACTTCTAAGAAAAACGAGAAGAAATAATTCGTTGAATTAAAGCATAAAAATCCCGGTCAATATTGTCCGGGATTTTTTTTTCGCCAGGATTTGGGTATTCTTTAGAACCAGGATTCAAGGGATGGGAGGATAGACCAAGATTATTATTCATATCCCAGTTGAATGGAATCACGACTCATTAGGAAGGTCAACCCTAATTTGGGATGGACATAGGTCTAAATACTAAATACTTTCTACTAAATACTCTTTCAAAGCAAAAGAGCCGGATAAATCCGGCTCTTTGCATCATCATTAATTTTGAATTGCTTAATAAATAAGATCTTAATATGATCCTATAAGAATATGGCTGCCATAATCAGGTTGAACTGTTTGTCGGTCATCCAACGGCCAAAGATTTCCTTCATGCGGTCTTTGGTCTGTTGCCTGGTCATGGTATCAGCTTTCTTCTTAAAGATATTGGAGTTAACTGTCGTCGCTTGCATTTCCACTTTTGTGGCGTAAATATTGAAATGCTGTTCTGGAACAACCAACCCTAGGATCATTCCTGGTAAGCCATGTAGGGTACTAGGCGATCCGGCAGTCGGAATCTGATCGGTGTAGAAGGCAACTACATACACAGAGTCCAATGTGACGCCGTTAGCTCGTCTACAATCGTATCCAGCAATATTTCTGTATTCATTTGTTATCTTCCACTTAACGTTCGTCAGAGAGTCCTTAATGTTGATCTGTGAGCCTCCCATTTCCATGGTCTGTAAGGATTCGTTCTTTGCTATGTTTTGATAAATCTTGGCACCGTAATCCAAAAGACCCATACGCAAAAGGTTTGCAATCATTTGCGGTTGGTCCTTCTCAATAGGCTCCACGGAGAATTCAGATCCACTAAAGGATAGTTTTTTATTTAATACTGCTGTCTCCGGTACTTTGGCCATCATTTCCTCAAAATACTTCTTGGAGAAATCTCCATCTTTCAAGGTTTGGATATGTCTACGCATCAGGTTCTTGACGTGAACAGTTTTGTCATAAGTAATGGTTCCTTGTTCAGGGAAGAAAGCATATTGTGCATTGGCGAATCCCATGCTCAGGATGGCCAAAAGTATTGTCGATAATATATATTTCATTTTCATAATTACTCAGCTCCTTTCATTGATGTGAATTCCCAAGATAGTTTCAGCATGTAATATCTTGCGATATTGTTAAAGCGCTGTTGGGTGATCGCTTGTCCTGACTGGCTTCTGCTAAATCCAACGTTTTGATTAAATACGTCATTCACGTAGAACGATGCGATCAGACTTTCATTTTTCATGAATTTCTTGGAAATACCTGGACTGAACTTCAACCTACTGAAATCTGTTGGCAATGATTTAGTTGCCGCTTCATACTCATAGTTCAACTCACCGGTCAACTGGATCTTCGCTGGCAGGTAGTAAGTAAATCTACCGTAAGAGTCGAAAGTGAAACCTTCAGAGTTCAACTCAGGGTTCAGGGTGGTTTTCAACACTCTATAACCTGGAGAGAAATTCAGGTAAAAATCAAAGCCTTTGGTTGTATTTTTTTGGAAACCGATATCCGTTCCGAAGCTGTAGCTGATGTTCTTGTTTTCTTCAAAATCCTTTGGATTATTGACATCAGAAAGGTCTTTGATCTTGTTGTAATAGTTATTTAGGTTTGCATTCAACCCTAAGTTCATCTTAATCTGCTTTTTCTTGATCAGATCGAAGAAGTACCCTCCATAAATATAACCATTGGTCATTGCCTTATCGGTATTGACATAGTAAAGATCTCTTTTCAGGGAAGGATGGATAACAACATCAGTCTGGATTGCATTTAAGGTCTGTGTCATACCGATACCGGTGTAGATATTCTTTCCTTTCAGCATATCATACCAATAATAGTTCAAGTTATAATTGTTGGAAACGGATGGTTTCAAACTTTCATTACCGAAATATTGGTTCATCTGATCTTCGTTCTGTTTCAAAGGTTGAATCTGGAACAGAGAAGGCAATGAATTGGATCTGTTGTAAGATAAATTCAATGATTTAGCCTTAGTGAAGTTATATCTGAAACGAGCTCTAGGGTTGTAAGTAAGGTAATCTCTACTCATTTCATTTCCTGCCAAGTTGTTCTTTTGGAACATATCATCATGTCTGATGTTATTGGTTAAGTTAAACTCAATTTTATCGGCTTTATAATTGAATGAAATGTTGGCTGCGTTCCTAACTGTATTGAAGTTAAAGTCATTACTGAATTCCTCATCGAAATCGGTATAGTTGCCAGAAGCATCCTTGTTGTAGGCACTATTGATCGAGTGAGCCTTCGAGTTGGTGTACTCATAACCAAAAGCCATATTGATCTTCTTGGAAAATGGCTCTGTATAAGTTGCAGCGGCCATGATCGAATTGGAGTTATTGGAATTGTCTTTAAACTGATCAACAATGGTCTCTGTTCCTTCTACAACATTTTTCAATGAAGAGTTCAACATCATGTCAGACTCCGTTTTACCTAAGTTTCCAGTGAATTTCAAGTTGATGGAACGCCCCTCTTTTGCAAATTTCCTTGTGAAGTTTGCATCATAGTTGAAGTTGTCATTTGATGAATTGATATCTTGAGAACGTTCATCTTCCGATTGCAATTCGCCGTTCTTAAAGCTCTTTCCTCTTCTCTGGGTATTATTTTCACTGTTCATTTTTGAAGCAGCAACACGCAAGGTCAGGGTTGTCAAGGAGTCAATACTTACATCGTATTTAGTGTTCAGGCGATGTCCTGTACTTTTGGAGATATCATCATTATCAGTTTCAGAGTTTGAGATACCCTCCGTCAAAGGAGTTTGGCTAATGGTATTGGTATTGATTTCATTTTCAGCCATACCATATTTATAGTTCAGGTTCAACTTATGTTTCTTTTCCTTCCAAGCATCCATAAACGAAACCCCAGCGGTCAAGGCTTTTGGTTGCCCCCTATTGGTGTTGTTCAGGAATCCACCACCACCAGAGATCATGATTCCACCATCATCCAATACAGTCATATTTCCGTTATCAACACCAAACTTCTCAGCTTCGCGCCAATCTAGATCGGTAGTTCCATCGTTGGATGTAATGCCGTATGCAGAGATCTTTTGGGAACCCTTGAATTTATTGATGGCAGCTTTACCGAGATAATATCCAGAATTATCATCTAATCCTCCGCCAGCTTCAAGCTTGCCGAACATACCGTTCTTGGCATCTTCTTTTAATTTCACGTTAATGGTTTGAACGCGGGTTCCATCGTCAACACCCGTACGTTCAGCTTCTTCAGATTTTTTCTCGAAGACCTGAACCTTATCCACCATATCCGATCGGATATTACGGGTTACCAATTTAGGATCATCTCCGAAAAACTCCTCCCCATCGACAAGCACCTTTTCAACGGTCTTTCCTTGGGCAGTAATCTTACCCGATGCATCTACTGAAATACCAGGGAGCACCTTTAGCAGGTCTTCTACCTTTGCATTCTTTTCAGTTACGAAACTGGATGCATCATATTCTACGGTATCTCCCTTAATGACAACGGGGATCTTACCAGTAATTAACACTTCTTCAATCAGGTTGGCCGCACTCTGCATAGTGACTTCACCAAGATTCTTGTCTCCAGAACCTTTGCTGATAGTTTCAAAGAAGTCACCAAACTTTGGATAGCTGATGATGACTAAATAATCCGTGGTATCAGGATTGTTGAGGGAGAATTTGCCCTCTTGATTTGCTCTCGTAAAGTCTACGAGGATGGAATCTTTCGCCTGCAAAAGCATGACGGTCGCATTGATAAGCTTCGTCTTGTCCGTTTCATCAACGACAGTACCCGTAATTTTAGTTTGGGCAAAACTTGCAAGTGAAAATAAACCGAGAAATAGGCTTAAGATTACTTTGGTTAGTGGTTTCATAAAAAAGTTAAAGTTTCAAATCAAATAAAGGCAGCACTAAATTATCACTATTGTGAGAAATAACAGAAAACTAAAAGATCTTTAACAATCATTTAACACAATGCTTTAAAAAACGAGATTTCATTTATTGAAAATCTATGTAAACATATGTCGTCGGGAGAAAGAAAAAGTTACAGCTCTTGTAAAATTTATTTCATTACCTTTGTAAAAACACTTTTGAAATGCAAAAAATCAAAGACTATGTAGAAGCAAACAAAGATCGCTTCTTAGAAGAATTATTTGAATTATTGCGCTTTCCATCAGTTAGTGCTGACCCACAGTTCAAGGAAGGTGTAATCAATACCGCACAATTTGTAGCTCAAAAACTTAAGGATGCTGGTGCAGACAACGTTGAGATTTGTCCAACTGCAGGCTATCCAATCGTATATGGGGAGAAGATCATCGACCCAAGTTTACCGACAGTTTTGGTTTATGGACATTATGATGTGCAACCGGCAGACCCAATTGAACTTTGGGAAACTCCTCCATTTGAGCCAACTGTTCGAGACGGTAAAATCTACGCTCGTGGTGCTGCTGACGACAAAGGTCAGTTCTATATGCACGTTAAAGCTTTTGAATATATGATGAAAGAAAATGAATTGGCATGTAATGTTAAATTCATGATCGAAGGAGAGGAAGAAGTAGGTTCTGCAAATCTGGGCATCTTTGTCAATGCAAACAAAGAACGCCTTAAAGCTGATGTAATCGTTATTTCGGACACGTCCATGATCAGTCTTGAAAATCCTTCATTAGAAACAGGATTGCGTGGTCTTTCATACGTTGAAGTTGAAGTTACTGGTCCTAACCGCGACCTTCACTCTGGTGTGTATGGTGGTGCTGTAGCTAACCCTGCGACCATTCTTTCAAAGATGATCGCTTCGTTGCATGATGAAAACAACCACATCGCGATTCCAGGTTTCTATGATGATGTATTGGAGTTGACTGATGCAGAAAGAAAAGCTTTGAACGAAGCGCCTTTTGATGTTCAGGAATACGAAAATGATTTAGGTGTTCAAGAATTATGGGGTGAGAAAGGGTTCACTACTATCGAACGTACTGGTATCCGTCCGACTTTGGAAGTAAACGGTATCTGGGGTGGTTACATTGGTGAAGGAGCAAAGACCGTATTGCCTTCAAAAGCTTTCGCAAAGATCTCTATGCGTTTGGTCCCTAATCAAAACTCAGAGCGTATCACTAAATTGTTCAAAGAACATTTTGAAAAGATCGCTCCTAAATCTGTAAAAGTAGAGGTTAAACCCCACCATGGTGGTGAACCAGTAGTTACTCCTACTGATAGCATCGCATATAAAGCTGCTGAAAAAGCATTGGAAGAAACATTTAATAAAAAACCTATCCCGACAAGAGGTGGTGGATCTATTCCAATCGTTGCCCTATTTGAAAAAGAATTGGGCATCAAAACAGTGCTTTTAGGCTTTGGATTGGATTCAGATAACCTGCACTCTCCAAATGAAAAGTACGGTATTGAAAACTATTTAAAAGGAATTGAAACTATTCCATTGTTCCATAAATATTATGCTGAACTAAGTAAATAAAATAAAAAGCTTCACGATTGTGAAGCTTTTTATATTTTTATACCATCAGAAAAGACGTTTAAGGAAGATATGTTAATATTTTTAAAGAAAATACATAGGTTATTATATTTCATATCCGTCCTTTTTTTCTTTTCAATATGTTTTCCTTTTTTATATTTCCTTTCTAAGAACCCCAATAAACATTACTCCTCCATTGTTTGGTTTAGGAAATGGATTTCCATCTTAAGTGTTCATTTAGTAGGCATCAGGTTCAAAATAGAATATGAGGAAGCAATCGACTGGAGCAAACCCTACATCATCTGCCCTAACCATACCTCTATATTAGATATTACAGCACTCACCTACCTTTGTCCGCAGGAATTTTCTTTTATTGGAAAGGTTGAATTGTTAAAGAATCCCGTCACACGTATTTTCTTTAAATCGATCGACATCCCTGTCAACCGTCAGAGCAAGATTTCAGCTTTCAAGGCTTTTAAAAGAGCCACTGAACTGCTACATGAGGGTAAATCGGTTGTTATCTTTCCGGAAGGGAAGATTGATGAAGAATTCCCACCTGTATTGCATAAATTTAAGGCTGGCGCCTTTAAAATGGCCATTGAGAACAACATTCCAATACTCCCTGTTGTCATCCATAATGCATGGGAGATCTTATGGGATGATGGCGGAAGATTTGGTTCAAAACCAGGCGTCATAAAAATATCGGTACTCAAACCGATTACATATGACAACAGTTCAAGTCAAAAATATGACTCTATTGAAATAGAAGTCTATGAAAAAATGAAAAAAGTATGGAATCAAGGGAGTTGATTTTAAGAAATGTTTCATTTTAAAACGTTGATTTTCTGCGAAATATACCTGTTAACAAAGAATTAAAGATAATTTCCTTGCATTAGTTAAATTAAATATTATTTTTGCGAAAACGTGAAACTTAATTAAAGAGATATGTATTGGACACTTGAATTAGCTTCTCATTTAGAAGACGCTCCATGGCCAGCGACAAAAGACGAATTAATTGATTATGCGATTCGCTCTGGAGCACCAGTTGAAGTAATTGAGAATCTTCAGGCGTTGGAAGATGATGGTGAACCTTATGAAAACATTGAGGAAATCTGGCCAGATTATCCAACAAAAGATGATTTCTTTTTCAACGAAGACGAATATTAAAATCGGTATAGAAAGCGCCTTGAAGAAGGGCGCTTTTTTAATATCATGGGGATTATATGTTGCAAACCTCCAAACAAATTAATCCTTTCTGCATTTTTTATGTCCATAGAACGACAATAAAATTTACTGAATGAAACATTACTTACTATATTTCTTGCTTTTTCTCAGCCCAACGATCAGCTTCGCACAGTTTGAACATGGAGATGATCGAACCGAAGAATATGCTGTCAATAGCAGGGATGTCGCAACAGACTTCATCTACGATCTGAATGATAATGAAATCGCTTTGGATGTCATCCTGAGCAAATGGGTCATCGTGAATGAACCTTCCGATGAACTATATGACTATTTAGAAGTCAGTTTGGAAGAAATCAGACTGAACCTAAACAGTAAAAATATTGAACAGATAGAAATCAAAAACTACGCTGAACTTCCTCGTAAGGAGGTTCGTGATATCGATCCAGAAGATCTGGATGTAGATAATATGTTCTTCGTTTATTACAAGAACAGACTGGTTACCAGCGTCTACGTAGAAGGGGATAAAATCGGATCATTTACTTTGGTATCCAAAGGGAATGAAATGGCTCACTTTGTCACTTATTAACAAAAAATCATTTTTTGAAAGGATTTCTTGCAATTCTCAAAAACATCTTGGATATTTGTTGAACTAACGATGAAAACAGTACAATTCAATACAGCTTGGTGGTGGCACAACAAATAATGTTGTGGCAGACACCTATTGGTTGAATTAAAGAACTAAATAATAGTGGGCTTGCCTTTTCGGCAAGCCCTTTTTTATTGAAAAAAATATGAAAGAAATTTTAGCGCATCTATTTGAATACAAGTCCTTCAGCAGAAAAGAGGCTTACGATATCCTGACGAACATTGCAACTGGAAAATACGATACTCATCAGATTGCTGCCTTTATGACCATCTATGGAATGCGCAGTATCCGAGTGGAGGAGCTAGGCGGTTTCCGAGACGCGATGTATGACCTTTGCAATAAATTAGACTTCAATGGTTTTGACCTGATTGATATGTGTGGAACCGGAGGTGATGGAAAAAACACCTTCAATATTTCCACACTTGCCTCATTTGTGGTGGCAGGCGCTGGTTACCATGTTGCCAAACATGGCAATGTAGGCGTATCATCCAGTTGCGGATCCTCCAACGTTATGGAGTACTTGGGCTATACATTTACTGCTGACAAAGATGTTCTAAAGAAACAATTAGAAACAGCCAACATCTGTTTCCTACATGCCCCATTGTTTCACCCAGCGATGAAAACCGTAGCGCCAATCCGCAAAGCTTTAGCGGTGAAGACCTTTTTCAATATGTTGGGACCATTGACCAATCCTGCAAACCCGAAATTCCAATCGGTTGGAGTATTTAGTTTGGAATTAGCTAGGCTCTATGCATACCTCTATCAAAACACCGACAAACAATACAGCATCATGCATGCCATGGATGGTTATGATGAAATTTCCTTGACGGGCGACTTCAAGGTAATCAATAATCAAGGGGAGAACTACTATACGGTGGACGAGCTTGGCTTTACGGCAGTAGCTCCACAAGATCTTGCAGGTGGTGAATCCATCGAAGATGCGGCAAAGATTTTCAAACAGATTATCGAGGGTGAAGGAAATGACATCCAGAACAATGTCGTCTTAACCAATGCAGCTTTTGGAATAAAAACCTTCCATCCAGAAAAAAGCTTTGCAGACTGTTATTACGAGGCAGAAGAGTCCCTATTGGGTCACAAGGCCTTGAAAAGCTTTAAAACTTTGATAAATGGCTAGGGAACTATTAGTAAAGGTCTGTGGCATGAAGGAAGAGCAAAACATTTTGCAACTCCTTGAGCTTCCTATCCAGTATATTGGGCATATCTTCTATAAGAAATCAGCACGATATGTTGGAGACCTGGTTAATATTTCCATGGCAAATGACATCAAAAAAACAGGAGTTTTTGTAAATTCCGACTTTGCCGAAATCATGGATGCGACTGAAAGATTCAACCTGAACAGCATCCAACTACATGGACTTGAACCAGTTGAGCTTGCTGCAGCATTAAAGGCCAAAGGCTTGGAAGTCATCAAAGCCTTTGGAATTGATGAAGACTTTGATTGGAAACAATTGGAACCATATATTGGGCAGGTCGATTACTTCCTATTTGACAGCAAGAGCCCAGCTTATGGCGGCACTGGAGTTACCTTCAATTGGCAAAAACTAAAAGAGTACCCCTACGATACGCCATATTTCTTAAGTGGCGGGCTATCTTTGGAAAACTTACAGGAAGCCGTAAACTTTGAAGACTTGAAACTGATCGGCCTGGATCTCAATTCAAAATTTGAAATCGAACCTGGCCTAAAAGATATAGAAAAATTAAAATTAGCATTGAAAACCATCAGAAATGAGCAAATATCAAGTAAATAATAAAGGATACTATGGACCATTCGGCGGGGCCTATATTCCTGAAATGCTTTATCCAAATGTCGAAGAATTGCAAAACCAATACTTGCAAATAATGGAAGACCCTTCTTTCAAGGAAGAATTTGAATACTTATTACGTGATTATGTAGGCAGACCCTCTCCCCTATATCATGCTCAACGTCTTTCGGAAAAATACAATGCCAAAATATTTTTGAAACGTGAAGACCTGAACCATACAGGAGCGCACAAGATCAACAATACCATCGGACAGATCTTGCTTGCCGAGAAACTAGGCAAGAAGCGTATCATTGCAGAAACTGGCGCTGGGCAGCACGGTGTGGCCACGGCTACCGTATGTGCCCTGAAAGGCTTGGAATGTGTGGTTTATATGGGCGAGATCGATATCCAAAGACAGGCTCCCAATGTAGCCCGAATGAAGATGATGGGTGCAAAAGTAGTAGCTGCCACATCAGGGAGCAAAACCCTGAAAGATGCTACCAATGAAGCTTTGAGAGATTGGATAAACAACCCTGTCGACACGCATTACATCATCGGCTCCGTGGTAGGACCACATCCTTATCCAGATATGGTGGCAAGGTTTCAGTCCATTATTTCGGAAGAAACAAAAAAACAATTATTAGAAAAAACAGGCAAGGAAACACCAGATATTGTTATGGCCTGCGTAGGTGGCGGGTCAAATGCAGCAGGCATGTTTTATCACTTTTTAGATGATGAAGATGTACAATTAATTGCTGTTGAAGCTGCTGGCCATGGTGTAGACAGTGGAGAATCCGCCGCGACCACGGTTTTAGGAAATGAAGGTGTACTACATGGCAGCCGTTCGATCCTGATGCAAACGGAAGATGGCCAAGTCATCGAACCTTATTCCATCTCGGCCGGACTGGACTATCCAGGAATTGGCCCCCAACATGCTTGGCTTTTCAAATCCGGTCGCGGCTCCTATGTGAGTGCGACAGATGATGAAGCCATGCAGGCAGGACTACAATTGACAAAATTAGAAGGTATCATTCCGGCTATAGAAAGTTCGCATGCATTGGCTCACCTAGAGAAAATGAACTTTAAAGGAGACGAAACTGTGGTCATCTGTCTTTCTGGACGTGGCGACAAGGATTTGGACAATTACATGAAATATTTCGGTTTATAACATGATAAAGATTAACAAACAGGCAAACGGATTGCTATCTATATATTTTACCGCTGGCTACCCAACGCTGGACAGCACCATTGATATTGCAGAAGCACTGGAAAAAGCAGGTGCGGATTTCCTTGAAATTGGATTCCCCTACTCGGATCCGGTTGCCGATGGACCTACCATCCAACATAGTTCAGAAGTAGCACTGGAAAACGGCATGACCTTAAAGGTTTTGTTCGAACAATTGAAGGATCTACGAAAAAGAGTCAGTATCCCAGTATTTCTAATGGGTTATGTGAATCCCGTCCTTCAATATGGCGTTGAGAACTTCTGCAAAGCCTGCAAGGAGGTCGGAGTGAACGGCACGATCATCCCTGACCTTCCAATGTATGAATATGAAGAGCTGTACCAAGGAGTATTTGAAGAGAACCAAGTGAGCAATGTCTTTTTGGTAACCCCACAGACATCTGCCGACAGAATTAGAAAAATCGACTCTCTTTCGACAAACTTTATTTATCTCCTTTCTTCGAATGCGACCACTGGAACAAAATTAAATGTTCAGGAACAATCAGAAAGCTATTTCCAGAGGATTAAGGATATGGAGCTAGAGAACCCTGTCGTGATAGGTTTTGGGATCCACAATAAGGACACCTTTCAAAAAGCTACAAAATATGCCAATGGCGCCATTGTAGGAACTGCATTTGTCAAGTTATTGACAGAGGAAAACTACTTGGAGAAAATACCAGATTTCATTTCCTCCATTAAAGGATAGAAAAAAAACCTGATTCAGTTGAATCAGGTTTTTTATTTAATTAACTCTTCTCAGAATTTTGTTGAATAGGAAAATTACCAAGATTCCTGCTGATACTAGGCTTACCAAGCCCAAATACAACAGATTTGGATGTGCAGCTAAAGTTTCCATAAGTCAAAGGTTTATAAAGTAATAAGTCAATTCGAATATAATTAGTGTGAATTCTTTTGACAAGAAAAAATTACAATTAATTATCCACATATTCAGTGTTAGTTTCCTATATTTGAAACCGACATGAGAAAAATTGTAGCCATATGCTTACTATTGATTTATTCTGTATGCAGTACAGGGGCTACTATCCATATGCACCATTGTGGAAAAAGTACCATGTTCTCGGTTCTTGAGGAATCCAAAGTATCACATGACAGTTGCCCTATGTGCAGCAATTTGCACCAAGACCACGATCATGCCGATGATCTGGAAACCAACAGCCAATGTGAAGATGACCATACCTGTCAAGATTCCAAAGTAAATTTAGAATTGACTACCGAAAGTGATCAATTGCGTTCAAAAATGCTATTTGGCAGTACTTTCGACTTTTCTCCGGCTATCGTATTGATCCCTTGGATTATCAATCATTGGGTACAAATCATTGAAGATAAACCCGAAGAACCCAATCCTTTCAAACCCTCTCTATTCGCAGAATCCCATTCTGTATACCTTCTCAACTGCACATTCATCATTTGATTAAATAAACTTTCAAAATCAATCTAGACTTTTTGAATTTTTATTAATTACGATGAACTATGCACTTATTTAGATATTTATTAGTATTTATTTTTATAGCTGTGGGCACAGGACTGTTCGCCCAAAACAATATTAACACCGAGAAATTTGAAGTTTCTGGCAATTGTGCCATGTGTAAGAAACGGATCGAGACTGCGGGCAAAGATGCCGGCGCAAAATCCATTGAATGGGATAGCAGTACTGGTATTGCTACTGTAACCTATGATTCCAGCAAAAATTCCTTAGATAAAATTAAACAGGGAATCGCTGAAGCCGGTCATGACACCAAAGAATTCCGTGCACCGGATGCCACCTATGAAGAATTACATGAATGCTGTCTGTACCCTAGAATGGATGCAGAGCAGGAGCATGACCACGACCATGACCATGACCATGCGGAGGAAGGCCATCAGCATGAGGAAGGCCAAGAACACAATCACGATGACGATGGCGGACATAACCACGACCATGACCATGAGGTTACTGGAGTCGTAGTTAATGAAAGTGAAAAAGGGGATTTGACCCCTATTACCGAAGTTACCATTTTCTGGTTGGACAACCCGAGCAAAAAGGTTAAGACCAATGAAAATGGCGTTTTCAAAATCATGCACCAGAAGCCTTATAGAAAGTTAGTGATCTCACATGCCAGTATGCAGGGGGATACCATCGAGGTAAAAAACCTACATGAAGTCCTCGTTGTACAGGCAAAGAACAACACTTTACAGGAAATCGTGGTCACTAGAAGACAGAAATCCAATTACATTTCTAAATTGACCCCAAACCGTGTAGAGACTATCACGGCGAAAGAACTTTTCAAGGCGGCATGTTGTGATCTAAGTGAAAGCTTTGAGACGAATGCTTCCGTGGATGTAGTAAGCAGCGATGCCGTAACGGGCAGTAAACAGATCCAAATGCTAGGACTTGCTGGTATCTATACACAACTTACCGTTGAAGGTCTACCAGGACCTAGAGGCTTCGCTTCTCCCTTAGGATTGAACAGCATTGCCGGAACTTGGATCGAAGCCATCAATATCAGCAAAGGCATTGGTTCAGTGGCCAATGGATTTGAAAACATGGCTGGCCAAATCAACGTTGAACTGAAGAAACCCCATAATAGCGAGAAGTTATTTTTTAATGCCTACGCCAACAATATGGGCCGTACCGATGTCAATCTAAACCTTTCGCATCATATCAATGAGAAATGGTCAGTAGGACTATTGCTGCATGATAACTTCATGTACAACAAGAAAATGAACTTCAGTGACAATGGCTTCCGTGATATTCCAGTAGGAAACCTATTCTCAGGTGTAAACCGTTGGCATTTCGAAAACGGCAAAGGAATCATTGCCCAGTTCGGCGTGAAATTCCTTCACGATGATAGAATTGGTGGACAGATTGAATTCAACGAGAATACGGATAAATTGACGACCAATAAATATGGTCTAGGATTCAAAAACCAAAGAATTGAAGGTTTTGGTAAATTGGGCTATGTATTCCCGACAAACAAACACCGTAGTATCGGGCTTCAATTATCTGCAAGTCAATATAAACAAGAAAGTTTCTTTGGATTGAACACCTACGATAATGAACAAAACTCCTATTATGCAAACCTATTGTTCCAGGATATCATCGGCGATGTATCCCACAAATATAAGGTTGGAGCTTCTGTTCAATATGACCACTATGATGAAGATCTGAAACGCGTAAATTCCAACAATGACTATGCCTACAATTTTGGCCGTAAAGAGGCTGTAACTGGCGTATTTGCAGAATACACCTTCAGCCCTAGCGAAAAGTTTGATGCTGTATTGGGAATCCGTCAGGATTACAACAATCTATATGGTTGGTTTACTACACCAAGAGCAGTTTTGCGTTATGAGCCAATCCTGGGAACTACCCTCCGCTTAAGCTCAGGTCGCGGACAGCGTACTGCCAATATCTTTGCCGAAAACCTAGGTATCTTTGCCTCAAGCAGGGCTATCAACGGATTGGCAAACCTTGCTAGTGGCGAACATGCCTATGGACTTAAACCAGAAGTATCTTGGAATACAGGATTTACTGTTGACCAAAGCTTCCAGCTTTTCGGAAGGGAATCTGGCGTGTCCGTGGAACTATTCCATAACAACTTCCAAAATCAAGTGGTCGTTGATTTTGAAAACCCTCGTGAAGTATCATTCTATAACTTAGACGGGAAATCATACTCCAATAGCTTACAGGCTGAATTCAGATTTATGCCCGCTCCACACTTCGAAGCCAGAATGGCTTACCGTATGCTCGATGTGGAAACAGAATATAAATCAGGAAAGCTACAGAAACCGTTGACTGCTAAGCACCGTGGATTCATGAACCTAGCCTACAATACCCATTCAGGCTGGCATTTTGACTATACGTTGAACGTAGTGGGCAAGAAAAGATTGCCTAATACCAGCAGTAATCCAGTAGAATATCAATTGGCAAGTCAATCTGATGCCTATGTAACCATGAATGCTCAGGTGAGCAAAACATTGGGCAAGAACAAAAACTTTGATATTTATATCGGTGGGGAAAACTTAAGCAACTTCTATCAAAAAGATCCAATCTTGGCGTTTGACCAACCATTTGGTCAACATTTTGACACAAACATGCTTTGGGGACCTATGACCGGTAGAATGTTCTACACAGGAATTAGATATCATATTAAGTAAGGGTAAATGTAAATAAATGGGGCGGAAAATTAATTTTCCGCCCTTTATTTTAATATCTAAAGCTAGATTTATACAGCAAACATTTCCTTGAGTTCCTTTTGCAACCTGGCCGTAGGCAATCCTATCACATTTTCATAAGAACCTTCAATTCTCTCAATACCAATTCTGCCTATCCATTCTTGAATGCCGTAAGAGCCTGCCTTATCCATGGGCTGATAGTTTTTAACATAATAATTGATTTCCTCTTTCTCCAATTTGTTGAACCATACCTTCGTCGCCTCAACAAATGATTTTGTCTCGCCTTGATAAGCCATGGCAACTGCAGTAAAGACCAGATGTGCCTTGCCGCTTAGGCCAGTAATTACCTCTACAGCCTCTTCGGCATCCTTTGGCTTCCCTATTACAGCAGACAAATGGTCCACGACAATGGTATCAGCGCAAATAATTAACTTATCATATAATGAAGGTTCATGGAATGCCGCCAATTTTGCTTCTGCAATATGTTGAACGACCTCTTCTGGAGACAAGGTTTCATCAAAGGATTCATCGGTTTCCCGAACCTCTACCGTGAAATCTATATCCATGGACTTCAATAGCTCCTTTCTTCGGGGTGATTTAGAACCCAAGATGATTGGGATCGCTTTTAATTTCTCTTGGACTATCATTAAACACTCTTTATTTCTGTCTGTACGCCCCAACGGCCTTTCAATTTCAATATTTTCTCCAAGACATCACGGACAACTCCTTCCCCTCCTTTTTTCGGTGACATGTAATGCGAGATGGTCTTGATATCCTCCACGGCATCACTAGGACAGACAGCGATTCCCACTACCTGCATTACCTCATAATCTGGCATGTCATCTCCTACGTACATCAAATCCTCCATTTGCAATTCGTGTTTTTCGGTAAGTTGGGTCATGACATCCATTTTATTTTTTACACCTAAATGTATCTCTTGAATACCCAGACCTTCCAATCTCTTTCTGACCCCCTCGGAATTTCCACCTGATATCACCCAAATATCTAAACCCATTTTAATTGCCAATTGCATGGCATAGCCATCTTTCACAAAAAAAGAACGCAACTGTTCACCCGCTTCTGTAACCAAAAGTCGGCCATCCGTCAGGACCCCGTCAACATCTAAAACAACTGCTTTGATTGCAGCAAATTTCTTAAGCACCATAATCAATTGATATTTCCAAAAGTAAATATTTTTTATAGACCAAAATTTTGAATTGTTAATTCATTTACGCCAAAGTTTTATTTGTTGCAACAGATAAATCACGGTATTGTCAGAAAATGGTTGCAAGGGAAACTTTTTATCGACATTTCTTTGTAAATGTTAATTCTCACCGTACCTTTGTTTCATAATTCGAAGGATAAGTAGAATTTATATTAAAATTGTCTTTTCATAATTTAGGTTTATAATTGGTTAGTATCAAACCCTGGCGCCCATCGTCAGGGTTTTTTCGTTAATAAACCTGCATAATTCCATAAAAAAAGCCATGATTTCAGAAAGCGCTAAACTTTCTTAATCATGGCTTTTCTTATTGATTGAGATAATTTATTTTTTATCAGGTCCTTGCGGCTTCGCTATAGATGTTCTCATATCGGTATCCGCTTGGATATTTTGCATTTTATAGTAGTCCATTATACCCAAGTTGCCATTTCTGAATGCTTCAGCCATAGCCATTGGAACTTGCGATTCAGCTTCGATTACCTTAGCCTTGGCTTCCTGAGCTTTCGCACGCATTTCCTGTTCGGTTGCAACAGCCATCGCTCTACGTTCTTCCGCTCTTGCATTAGCAACTTTTAGGTCTGCCTCGGCCTGATCGGTCTGAAGTTTCGCACCTACGTTTTCACCAATATCGATGTCTGCAATATCAATGGATAAGATTTCAAAGGCCGTTCCGGAATCCAATCCCTTGGAAAGAACAGTTTTTGAAATACGGTCTGGATTTTCCAAAACCTCCTTATGGTTGGCAGAGGAACCAATTGTTGTCACAATACCTTCACCGACACGGGCAAGAATGGTTTCTTCACCAGCACCCCCGACCAATTGATTGATATTTGCACGAACGGTAACCCTTGCCTTCGCAATCAACTGAATACCATCTTTTGCGACGGCTGCAACTGGAGGCGTATTGATAACCTGAGGATTTACGGAAAGCTGTACCGCATCAAAAACATCACGTCCCGCAAGGTCAATGGCTGTGGCCAACTTAAAATCCAAAGGAATATTTGCTTTATCCGCAGAAATCAGTGCCTTGATTACTTTATTTACATTTCCTCCCGCTAAATAGTGGGTTTCGATCTCATTGGAAGTAATTTTCAAGCCGGCTTTAGTCGAGGTAATCATGGCATTGGTCACCAAGGATGGTGGAACCTTACGCAATCTCATCAGTACTAAATTCAAAAGACTGATCTTTACATTCGACAATTGGGCCGTAAACCAAAGATTTACTGGCAACAAATACAACAGGAAAAAAATAGCTATTACTGACCCAGTAATGATTAGAACTAATTGAATCGGTGAATCCATTAATTTTTAGATTAATATTGTTTCTGACTTCTTAAAGATAAAAAAATATTCCGAACATGTCAGCTTTACCTCAATATCCATGATATTTCAACGAAAAAAGGTTATAAAAAATTAATAAACAATAAAAAACTATTTTTAAATTTAGGTGTTACACCAAGCAACCGATTGGTAAAAGGAATGATTTCGATATTTTTTAATACAGAATTCATTCTTAAAACGCTAATTATTAATTTTTTATACCGACAAAATTAAAATTTAAATCATTAATTTAGATTTTATTATTTCGACAATTTTATAGAATTGGACCAAGTAAATTATGGAAAAACAAGTGTTACTAAGTATAAAACAGATATATGGTGCTAATGATTCTTATTTAGTTCATTACCTTTGTCATAATTTTCTAAAAACTAACGCGATTTAATCACTTCTCTTGATTGTGGTTTCAAGTTTTAATTAGAAGAACATTATTTACATCTCTGTGCTGGATAATGAAATTTATACTTATGAAATTTAAAGTTAACATTCTATTCTAACATGAATAAGTTTAGTCAATTAAAGTGGCAATTTATAGTCAGCATTATTGTCGCTAATCTAATCATAATATTCTCCTATTGGTATTTCCTGAACAAACAACGCGAGTATTCAGAGACCATTAACGGTTATATAGAACTGGCGCAAAAACAATTCTACAACATCCAAGAATGGGAACTTGATATCCAGAAACTCTCCAAATACAAGAACCTGGAAAAAAGTGCAGATCCCCTGACAGTGGAACAACTAGAAGATGAAATCCATGGCTTGATTTTACAGATCGAACGTCCAAATGAGCTGTACCAGACTCCACCAAAGTCTGTGGAACATATTAAAGCTATAACGGCTTCCATTAGTGCTAACGAACACGATTTCAACACCGAGTCAACCGACGAAATCTTTAAGTCCCTAGCCAATGAACAAACGATAATAAATCAGGCTAGAAATTCCTTCACAAATGATGTGATTGAAGCCAGGAAAAAGCTTACTGATAAAAAATCCAAAGAACTTGCTAGCACAAGGGTGTATACCGCCGTTTTTGGTATCCTATCCCTATTAGGTATATTCTTTGCTTTCATCCAAACGCTGCGTATTCTTGAATACCTGCGAAGAAATACAAGAAAGGAAAAGGAATTAAACCACAACTTGACCAAAACCTCTGAAGAACTGGAAAGTGTCAATTGGGTGCTTACCAATTCCTCCAAACTCCATAATAACATCTCAGGCGTTTCTACGGAATCTGAAATTGCCAAAACTTCACTGAATGTGATCTCAGAAGTGACCAATTCTTTTGCTGGGGCATTTTATGTCCGAAAGATCGACTCCTATGAATTCAGGATACGTGACTCAAAAGGCCTAGACCCAAAAGATAAAATTGAGATCTTCCGTCATGGCGAAGGGATTTTGGGATCGGTCGTAGAATCTAAAAAACCGCAGATTCTATCCTCGATTGACGTCAGCAATAGCAAGATAAAAACCGGGGTAATCAAATCCATTGAAGCCGACGTGATTTTATTCCCAGTGGTATATGAAGATTATTGCATCGCTCTGATAGAGATCATCGGATCCTTTCCAGATTCCAAGAAAGAAAACATCATCAGCTACCTAACCCGAACTAGCCGTTCTATAGGTTCAGCTTTACATAGCCGTCAAAGCCATGCCTTAGTTGAAGGCCTGCTTGAAGAAACCCAAAGACAAACGGAAGAATTAGAAGCTCAACAGGAAGAATTGAGAATAACCAATGAAGAACTGGTTTATAAGACCAATCTACTGGAAGCTTCCGAAGAAGAGCTTCGGGTACAGCAGGAAGAACTTTCTCAAGCCAATAAAGAGCTTAACGAAAAAGCTGCGGAGCTTGAAAAGCGCAATAACGACCTTAATCATGCCCATACTGTCGTAGAACAGAAAATCACGGAAGTAGAGCAGGCAAGTAAATATAAATCCGAGTTTATGGCCAATATGAGCCACGAACTAAGGACTCCACTCAATAGTATCTTGATCCTTGCCAAGTTGTTACAGGACAACAAACATAGCAACCTAAGTGAAGAACAGGTCAAATATGCCTCCGTAATTCATAATGCAGGTTCGGACCTACTGCAATTGATCAATGAACTCTTAGACCTAGCGAAAATTGAATCCGGAAAAGTAGAGATCCACAAGGACAGCATCAATAGCAAACATTTTGCTGCCAATCTTGAATCCCTATTTAAAGAGGTGGCAAAAGAAAAGTCTATCCGATTTAACATCGATATTAAAAAGGCGCCGGAACAATTTATTTCCGATGAATACCGCTTGGAACAAGTATTAAAGAACTTCCTTTCCAATGCATTCAAATTCACCGATCAAAATGGAGAGATCAATCTGCAGATCATCAAACAATCTGGAAACTTACACTTTGCGGTTTCCGATAATGGAAAAGGGATCTCAGAAGACAAACAAGCTTTGATATTCGAAGCTTTCCGTCAGGAAGATGGCTCTACAAGCCGCAAATATGGTGGAACAGGTCTGGGCTTGTCGATTTCGAAGGAGATTTCCTCTTTATTAGGCGGTCGCATTACCTTGGAAAGTGAATCTGGAAAAGGAAGTAAATTCACCTTGATCATTCCATTTACGGAATATAAAGACGCAGCTCCTGCGAAAGAAGCAGCCATAAAAACAACTCCGCCAGCAATTAAGGAAACAGCAGCAGCAAAACCAGCAGCTGTCGTAGAACCTGGACCAATTGCAGAGGTCGTAAGAGAGAAGAAATCTATCCTGATCATTGAAGACGATGTTAATTTTGCGGATATCCTGAAGGAATTTGCTCTAGAATTTGGCTTCAATGTCTTAAATGCCTATGATGGTGTTGCAGGTATCCAGATGGCCAAGGAAAATATTCCTGATGCTATTATTCTGGATGTGATGCTTCCATTGGCTGATGGCTGGGAAGTCCTGAAAACCTTAAAGGCAAACGAGACGACCAAGCATATCCCGATCCACATGATGTCTGCAGCTAATTTCAACAAGAAAGATTTCCTTGAAAGTGGCGCTATAGGCTTTATGGCAAAACCGGTTACTGGAGAAAGCATTGGAGTAGCCTTTGAAAACATTAAACTCAACATCAATAAGGACCTTAAAAAGATCCTATTGATCGAAGATCAGGAATTCCAAAGTGACCTGATCAAAAAGGCTTTTGCTGAACAGAACATCAATGTAATCCAAGCCTTCACGGTAGAATCAGGATTGAAAAAACTTGAACAGGAAAAGAATCTAGACTGTATCATCTTGGACGTGAAACTGCCTGATGGTAGCGGTCTTGAGATGTTGGATGTCATCAAATCGAATCCAAAATTTGAGAAACTTCCGGTCATCATCAATACAGCATATGATTTGAGCTCTGAGCAGACCGAAAGAATCATGCGCCATACACAATCTATGGTATTAAAATCAAGTAAATCCAACAATAGATTGATCGATGAGGTAAACCTTTTCTTAAACAAGCTATCTGCTCCGGCATATAATCCGATCAAGCATCCAGAGAAGATTGGTCCTAAAGAAAATTATGGAACAAGCACATTGGATCATAAAACGGTGCTAATAGCAGATGACGATATGCGAAATGTATTTGCATTGACCTCATCGCTACAGCAATATAACATGCAGATTGAGATTGCCAACAACGGCCTGGAAGCTTTAAACATCATTAACGATGAGCAAAAGGAAGTGGACATCGTCCTGATGGATATCATGATGCCAGAGATGGATGGTTATGAGGCCATCCAAGAAATCAGGAAAAACAAGAAATTTAAAGACCTGCCTATTATCGCCGTTACGGCGAAGGCAATGAAGGGAGATCGGGAAAAATCCATTGAATTGGGAGCAAACGATTATGTGAGCAAACCCATCGACCTTGATAAATTAGTATCATTAATGCAAGTATGGCTGAGTTAAGAGATTCCAATGAATTGAGTTTTTCAGAAGTAGAAGAAATTGTCTTTCTATTGAAGAATGTGTCAGATTTTGATCTGTCCGGATATACTCGCTCTTCATTGAAACGCAGAATCCAACGTATCATGAACCTGGAGGACATGGATATGGTGGATTTAAAGAATGCATTGGTCAACGTTGAGGGATTCCAGCAATATTTCATACAGGAAGTCACGGTAAATGTGACTGAAATGTTTCGGGACCCTGGATTCTTCAACAAACTCAACAAGGATATCATCCCTTACTTACAGACTTTCCCAAGGATAAAAATATGGAGTGCAGGTTGTTCAACCGGTGAAGAGGTTTATTCCCTGGCCATTCTGTTAAAGGAAAACAATCTAAGTGACCGTGCTTTTATTTATGGAACGGACATCAACAGTAAAGTGCTCGAAGTTGCCAAAAAAGGGATCTATCCCATCAATAAATTCAAGGAATATTCTGACAACTTCAATGCATACAACTCAACAGAAAGTCTTTCCAACTATTATACGGCAAGATATGATGCAGCGATCATTAACCATGACCTGAGGCAAAACATCCTGTTCTCAACCCATAACCTGGCAACCGATCAAGTCTTTAATGAGTTCCAATTAATAACGTGCAGAAATGTGCTGATTTACTTTGATCTCAAACTTCAGGAACATGTCATCAACCTGTTTTACCAATCCTTGGCACTGTTTGGATTTTTATGCCTAGGTACAAAAGAGACTTTAATGAGGCATGAGATCATGGATAATTTTAAGGTCATCGACAAGGAGTACAACATCTATCAAAAAATAAAATAGAAATGGAAAACCTGGCAAAACATATCATAGTAATTGGTGGCTCTGCAGGCGCTTATGAATTGATCGTGGAGATCCTCGATCATCTGCCCAGCAAATTTGCCGATGCTATTGTCATTGTATTGCATAGAAATTCGAAATACGAAACTAAAATCGAAACGAGTTTATCTAAAAGATTGAACCGGAATGTTATTTCGGTACGTGATAAACTGCCTATTTTGGAAAACCATATTTATTTCGCTCCCCCGGGCTACCATACACTGGTAGAACCAGATTATATATTTTCCTTGGACATTTCAGACCCCGTACAGTTTTCAAGACCTTCTATCGATGTGTTTTTCGACTCTGTAGCGGCTGTTTACAACAAGGATGCGACTGCTTTTCTTCTTTCAGGAGCCAACAACGATGGATCATCCGGCCTGAAGGCCATGGTTGATCAAGGTGCAGCATGTTATGTCCAAGACCCCAAAGAAGCCATTATTGACACCATGCCCTTGGCTGGAACACAGGTCTCTAAAAAAGTGCAAGTCATTTCAAATCAACATATCGTAGATTATTTCAGTCAATTAAAGTAATGTCACCTATGAAAACGATCAATATTCTGATATTGGATGATAAGGAAGAAAACATCATCAGTCTGCATGCGCTGCTTCAGGAAGTTGACCATGTCAACATCGTGAGCTCTACAGACCCTAATGAAGCCCTGAAAATCTGTTGGAAGGATGATATCTCAATTGCCCTGGTCGATGTACAGATGCCAGAAATAAATGGATTCGAATTCGTATCCCTTTTAAAATCTAACCCCAAGACTAGCCATATCATGGCAATCATGGTCACCGCTATTTCTAAGGAAGACAAATACCTATTGAAAGGTTTGGAAAGCGGCGCAGTAGATTATTTATATAAACCGCTGAACCCAGAGATTACCATAGCAAAGGTTAAGTCATTCGTTCAACAGATCTTGATCCAACAAGAACTTATCCAAAAGAATAAGGAATTGGAGGAATCCAAGATTGAACTGCTCAAAACACGTGAAGAGGCAATTCAAGCCAGAAAATCCAAAGAGATATTCCTGGCCAATATGAGCCATGAAATCCGGACTCCCATTAATGGGATTATGGGGATCATGCACATGTTCAAGAGTTCGGAACTCACCGTTGAACAAAAAGATTGGTTAAAAAGGCTGGACAATGCTTCTCATTCCCTATTGCTTATCATCAATGACATCCTCGATCTGTCTAAGATCGATTCAGGGATGTTAAAGATTGAATTTGAGGATTTCAGTCTCACCAAAATGATCGAGGATATCAATAGGATATTCAAGATCAAGGCAACCCATAAGAACCTGAAATTCCATATCGAAGTGGACGAAGATGTCCCTCAATACATACATTACGATTCATTGAGGTTGCAACAGATCATCAGCAACTTTGTATCGAACAGTCTTAAGTTCACCGAAAAAGGCTCCATACAGCTTTCTGTAAAGGTTGTCAATAAAGATTACGAACGCTTTAGGCTTAAGTTTTCCGTTAAAGACTCTGGTATCGGCATCCGTGAAGATTCCGTCGACAAGATCTTTATGGCCTTTGAACAGGCTGATGATGGTATCACCAAAAAATTCGGCGGAACGGGTTTAGGATTAGCGATCGTGAAGCGGTTAGCAAAGCTTTTGAACGGCGATGTGGGAGCCAAAAGTATTTATGGGGAAGGTTCTGAATTCTATTTTGAAGGTTGGTTTGAAGAATCAGCCCAAAGTGAGGTCGAGAAGGAAAAAGAAGTACCGACCTACAACAGTTTTCCAAAATTTGAAGAGATGAAAGTTCTGGTGGCTGAAGACAATGAGCTCAACTCTTTTATGCTGGCCCATATGTTACGGAGCTGGAACTGTGCTGTGGATATCGTTAAGAACGGTAGACTAGCCCTTGAAAAAGTAGAGAACGAGCAGTACGACCTAATCTTAATGGATACGCACATGCCAATCATGAGTGGATTTGAGGCCATCAAGGAAATCAAAAACCATATAATCCCTGAAAAACATGGCATACCGATCATTACCATTTCAGCATCGGTTTTAGAACATGAACAAGCAGCTGCATTCCAAGCCGGAGCCGACGGTGTTATTGGAAAACCTTTCGACCCAATAGAATTATATCAGAAAATAATACAGGTCACCAACAAAAATAAAAACCCAAAATTGACTTCACAATGATTTAATCCTCGTTTAAATCAATAATTTATGTTAAATTCGTATAAAATTTATTAAAAATAGCTATGAAGAAATTATTTATTATTCCAGCGCTAGTTTTAGCAATTGGAATTACTTCTTGTGGCAATAACGCTGAGAAGAAAGAAGAAGGCGCTTCAACCGAAACCACTACAACTGAACCTGAAGCTACTGAAACTGCATCTACTACAACTGTAGAAGGTATTGAGAATGTAACATTGTCAAACCAATGGACAGTTGAAGCTAATGATCAAATGCAATTCAATACTACATTAATCCGTGTTAAAGCTGGTGAACCAGTAGAATTGACTTTGAAAAACGTAGGTTCTATGCCTGTTGAATCAATGGGACACAACTTGGTTGTATTGAAACCAGGTGTTGATGTTGCTACTTTCGGTGGTGAAGCTACGGCTGCAGCGGATAACGAGTATATCCCTAAATCAGCTCTTTCTTCAATTGTTGCACACACGAAATTATTAGGTCCAGGTCAAGAAGACAAAATCACGTTTACATTGGAAAAAGGAGTTTATCCTTACCTATGTAGCTTCCCTGGTCACTTTGGAATTATGCATGGTCAAATCGTTGCTGAATAATCAAAGTAAAAGAACATATATAAAAGGCTCCAAATTGGAGCCTTTTATATTTTTATCCCCCTGTATTCAGCTCTGAGCGAATAGCGAGAAATCTGTACGCTTTTCCACTCCCTGTCGCTGTCATCCTTTTGCGAAGCAAAGAGGAACTGTACGCAAATACTCACCTTTGTCACCCAAAAACCATCCATTACTCCAGCATACGAACAGTTCCTTAACCTTCGGTCAAGGACGACATTCTTTTTTTTATGGCTACAGATTCCTCGCTCAGAATCAGAATCCTGCTCTAAATTGTGTCATTTAAAAATTTCCATTCTTTGTTTTGAGTGTTAATTAATTCCTCTTTTCGTTTTCTTGACCATCCCTTAATTTCCTTCTCTCGAGTTATTGCGTCCAAAACATGAGAAAAGGTCTCAAAATAAATTAGAAAATACACTTTATACCTGTTGGTAAAGGAATTTTGAGATAGGGTTGGTGATTTGTGATAAGTTAATCGAACTTTTAAATCATTAGTTACACCTACATAAAGGACAGTTCGATTGGAATTTGTTAGAATATAAACGTAATACACTATATATTAATTTTTTTACAAATAAGCATTTTACTATTAAGCCTTCGTTCCAACCATGTAAAGTTTATGTTTTTTATTGAATTTCAATAAATTTCATTCTGAGCGAATAGCGAGAAATCTGTACGTTTTTCCACTCGCTATCGCTGTCATCCTTTTGCGAAGCAAAGAGGAACTGTACACCATTACTTACCTTCTCCACCCAAAACCCAACCTTTGCTCCAGCATACGAACAGTTCCTCGCCTCTCCCTGTCGCTGTCATCCTTTTGCGAAGCAAAGAGGAACTGTACACCAATACTCACCTTCTCCATCCAAAACCCAACAATTGCTTCAGCATACGAACAGTTCCTCGCCTCTCCATGTCACTGTCATCCTTTTGCGAAGCAAAGAGGAACTGTACGCCAATACTTACCTTCTTCTTCCAAAAACCATCCATTACTCCAGCATACGAACAGTACCTCGCTCCTCAAAATCGCTGTCATCCTTTTGCGAAGCAAACAGGAACTGTTCTCCAATACTTACCTTTTTCTTCCAAAACCATCCATTACTCCAGCATACGAACAGTTCCTTAACCTTCGGTCAAGGACGACATTCAATTTTTTTAAAGACAACATATTCCTCGCTTCATGCTCAGAATCAGAATCCATCAGTGTAACCTTGCTTTCCTTTTGTAATCTCTCCGTCTAATTACAAAATACACCCAATTTTTAATCCTATTAATCTTCGCTTAATATGCATTTAAATAGTAAATTTGCCTCGTAAACAAAGAAAAATCTCTATGCAATACGACGTAATCGTAATCGGAAGTGGTCCAGGTGGTTATGTTGCCGCTATCCGTTGTGCTCAATTAGGCTTAAAAACTGCCGTAATTGAAAAATACAGCACATTTGGAGGAACCTGTCTTAATGTTGGATGTATCCCATCCAAAGCATTGTTGGATTCATCAGAACATTACCACAATGCTGCTCACAATTTTGAACAACACGGCATTAGCTTAAGTAACCTGAAAGTCGACATGAAAAAAATGATCGACAGAAAGAACAGTGTTATTGACCAAAATACTGCTGGTATTACCTTCTTATTCAAGAAAAACAAAATTGACAGCTTCCAAGGCGTAGGTTCATTCGTTGACAAAAACACCATTAAAGTGACTGCTGCAGATGGTAAAGTAGAAGAGTTAAGCGCGAAAAACGTAATTATCGCTTCGGGCTCCAAACCTTCAGCATTACCTTTCCTTCCTGTTGACAAAAAACGTATCATTACTTCGACTGAAGCATTAAACCTTACTGAAGTCCCTAAACACTTAATCGTTATCGGTGGCGGTGTTATCGGATTGGAGCTGGGTTCTGTATATGCCCGTTTAGGCGCTAAAGTATCCGTTGTTGAATATGCCAAATCTATCATCCCTACCATGGATGCCGGACTAGGCAAAGAATTACAACGTGTACTGAAGAAAAATCTAGGCGTAGAATTCTTTATGAGCCACAAGGTTACCGGTGCAACAGTAAAAGGTAAGAACGTAACGGTTACAGCGGAAGATGCTAAAGGCCAAGCGGTAGAATTACAAGGCGATTACTGTATCGTAGCGGTTGGTAGAACAGCGTATACAGAAGGTCTAGGCCTTGAAAATATCGGCATCAAAACTGAAGAAAGAGGAAATAAAGTTCCTGTAAACGAGCATTTGGAAACATCAGTTGCTGGTGTATATGCCATCGGTGATGTGATCAAAGGTGCTATGCTGGCTCACAAAGCTGAAGATGAAGGTATCTATGTTGCTGAACGTATTGCTGGTCAAAAACCACATATCGACTACAACTTGATCCCTGGAGTAGTTTATACATGGCCTGAGGTTGCGTCTGTAGGTAAAACTGAAGAACAACTGAAAGAAGAAGGCAAGAAATATAAAGCTGGAAGTTTCTCATTCAAAGCGTCTGGACGTGCGAAAGCATCAGGTGACACAGATGGTTTCATCAAAGTATTGGCTGATGCCGAAACAGATGAGATCCTAGGTGTACACATGATCGGACCACGTGCTGCTGATATGATTGCAGAGGCTGTTGTTGCAATGGAATACCGTGCATCTGCTGAAGATATCGGTAGAATCTGCCACGCTCATCCTACCTTCACGGAAGCATTTAAAGAAGCTGCTCTAGCAGCAACTGCAAATAGAGCGATCCATGCTTAAAATCAAAAATATTATTTCTAGAGGCTATCTTTTCAGGTAGCCTCTTTTTTTGTCCCTGAATCTAGTGGAGTTATTGGTCTTATTCGAATCAATCCCCAATAATATACTCCCAATCAACTGTTTGCGAAACGGATTTTTCAGTCAGTTGACAGGTCCCTAAACTTGGCATTCCCTTAAAAATTTGAGCGAAGGACACCTTGAATCTTTCGAGTAAATTCAGAAAGTGAATAAACTTTTTTTTTAGATATTTGTATTATGAACTTTTATACTCGTAAATGGGTCAAACCCGAGGACCTAAACCCTAATGGATCCTTATTCGGAGGAACTCTATTGCGCTGGATAGATGAAGAAGCGGTAATCTACGCCATCGTCCAACTCGGGAATCCACATGTAGTCACTAAATACATTTCTGAAATCAACTTTGTCAGTTCGGCCAAGCAAGGGGATATCATTGAGCTCGGAATCGAGGCCATCAATTTTGGAAGGACCTCGTTAACGATGCGCTGCGTGGTCCGCAATAAAATAACAAGGATGGTGATTCTTTCGATCGACAAGTTGGTATTTGTCAACCTAGATTCGGAAGGAACTCCAACCCCACATGGCAAAACGGAAATTACCTACGCCTATATGGGGATCGAGTCTGATATCAAGAAAAGGGATTAAGCAGCTTTTTGAGCTGTAATCTCTCTTTTAAGATCTTTTTCTACCCAAAAGGAAACGATTGGGATCAAGCTAAGGAAGAAATATTTGACTACACGGCCAATTTTCCAGTTATAGGTTTGCCAGCAGGCAATCAACAGGATAACAAAAAGTACAACGAGGAAACCATGGATTGATCCGGCAACACGCACGGCTTCTGGAATTCCTCCAAAATACTTCAATGGCATAGCAACAAAAAACAACAAAACGGTAGAGATTGCCTCCCAAAGGGCAACTTGCTGAAATATTCTTAACATATAAATTACTATTAGTCAGCGCAAAGAAAAGGAAATCCTTTAGGGAAAAGAAATCGAGGAAAAGGATTGACCTCGATATGACATATACCGCGTAAAAATCAGTCCATAGGGGAAAAGATATGTCCTGACTAAATAAAAAATGTGTATTTTTGAAGAATTGTATTTGCAAACATAACGACAATTAATATTTATGAATTACGACATTATTGTTATCGGTAGTGGTCCAGGTGGATACGTAGCCGCCATCAGAGCAGCTCAATTGGGATTCAAAACTGCCATTATCGAACGTGACGCATTAGGTGGAATTTGCCTTAACTGGGGCTGTATTCCTACCAAGGCACTATTGAAAAGTGCACAAGTATTCGAATATTTAAATCATGCTGCTGATTATGGAATCAAAGTGAACGGTGGTGAAGCCGACTTTGAAGCCATCGTAAAAAGAAGTCGTGGTGTAGCAGATGGCATGAGCAAAGGGATCCAGTTCTTGATGAAAAAGAACAAGATCGATGTGATCATGGGAACTGCAAAAATTAAAAAAGCTGGTAAGATCGAAGTGAAAGCTGCAGATGGTTCTACCAAAGAATATACAGCTAAACACACGATCCTTGCAACTGGTGCTCGCTCCAGAGAATTACCTAACCTACCTCAAGACGGAAAGAAAATTATCGGTTACCGCCAAGCAATGAACTTACCTAAACAACCTAAATCTATGGTTGTCGTAGGTTCTGGAGCTATCGGTGTCGAATTTGCATATTTCTACAACGCAATCGGTACGAAAGTGACTATCGTTGAATTTATGGACCGTATCGTGCCTGTAGAAGATGAAGAAATCTCTAAACAATTAGAGAAATCCTTGAAGAAAGCTGGTATCAATATCCTTACGAAATCAGAAGTTCAATCAGTAGACACTAAAGGTGATCTATGCAAAGTATCCATCAAAACAGAAAAAGGTACTGAAACCTTAGAGGCTGAAGTGGTTCTTTCTGCTGTGGGTATTACGCCTAACATCGAAAACCTAGGCCTTGAAGAAGTTGGTGTAAAAACAGATAAAGGACGTGTCCTTGTTGATGACTTCTACAAAACGAATATCGACGGTGTATATGCAATCGGTGATATCGTGAAAGGTCAAGCTCTAGCGCACGTGGCATCTGCTGAAGGTATCACCTGTGTGGAAAAAATCAAAGGTTTACATGTTGACCCTATCGATTACAACAACATTCCTGGATGTACTTACTGTTCACCAGAAGTTGCGTCCGTAGGATTCACTGAAAAAGCTGCTAAAGATGCTGGTTATGAAATCAAAGTGGGTAAATTCCCATTCTCCGCTTCTGGAAAGGCTTCTGCCGCAGGTGCAAAAGATGGTTTCGTAAAAGTAATCTTCGATGCTAAATATGGTGAATTCTTAGGTGCTCACTTAATTGGTGCTAACGTAACTGAAATGATCGCTGAAGTGGTTGTAGCTCGTAAATTAGAGTCTACTGGCCATGAGATCATTAAATCGGTTCACCCTCACCCAACCATGAGTGAAGCTATTATGGAAGCTGTTGCTGATGCGTACGGTGAAGTAATCCACTTATAAGATTTTAAAAATAATAACTCCTGATGGAGTTGAAAGAGGTCGGAACAAAATTCCGACCTCTTTTTTTCTGTAACCTCATATTTAAGACCAATTTGTCCTTTTTTAATATTTTTCGTAAATTACCGTGGATACATCAATTCCAGTTGTTATAAATTTTTATTATAATTAGAATGTAAAACTAGATTGGTTAATATTTTAAATTCCAAGAAATAATTATTAAACCTTACTTTATTTATATCCTTTTTTATAGTTTTGGGTAATTAATTCATTTGTTCATGAAAACAATAATCATGGTGTTGGGCGCGCCTAATGACGAGTACGGACACCTTTCGGCTATAGCACTCGATAGGCTATATAGAGCATATGATTTAGCCATCAATAACGAATCCGCTTTGATCTTATGTACGGGTGGCCAAGGCGACCACTTTAATATTACGGACAAACCACATACGTATTATGCTCAAAATTTCTTGAGCCTCAAAGGCATTAATCCCGACCGTTTTCTGCCCGGGATCCCTTCAAAGAACACTATTGAAGATTTTTCCCTTTCACAAAAGACAATCGAAGAAATAAAACCAGACTTATTGATCATTATCACCTCTGAATTTCATATGGAAAGGGTACAGCTTATTTCTGAGACCTTGATTCCATCGATCAATAAATTCTTTGTTTCTGTTGCTTCTTCCCTCATGGATTCTGAGTTGAAACCTTTGATCGAACATGAGAAAATTGCAGTGAATTTCTTAAAGGAAAATGGGGTAAAGTATTAATACCTCATTCCTTTTTCTTCCAGATACTTTCGGCCCAACGGCCAACAAACCAAAAGGAAACCGCCAATAACAAAAAGAATATCGTTCTATTGATATTATCCCACAGATACTCCACAAACCGGGTATACAGGTTCAGGATAAAGAATACGAAACCAATATCACGCGAGATATGGTCCTTGGTTTTCATGCCATAGGTGGCCAAGCCCAGGGAAATGGCAATCCCTAAAAGCCCCCAGTAAAAAATCTCATATTGCCTGACACTGGACCATTTGTCGAAATCACTATAGTTGCCAAATATGGAAAGCAACCAAAGGGCGATCATGGTGTAGAGCAGACCAACCACAAAGGAAGTGGACCCGAATACGGCCAATGGCTTTATTTTAGGCTGTAGCAATACAGCAAAAGCAGTTAGAATAATCCCAAAAATGGTAAACCTTAAGGGGTAATTCATCCCCCAGAACTTAAATCCCCAATTGCTATGGTACGCTGTTTCCGTTGCAAACCAAATCCCGAGGGCCACTAAGGTAAAAACCCAAAGCAATTTTGAGGTAAGCTTGACTGAAAGGATTCCGTAAATAATGATGGAAAGGAGGAATAGCAGGGTGAAATGGTTTTCATTCCGGTCCAGGACCTGCCCTAAAAATCCGATGCTAGCTGCTGTAGAGAATGCGCCAGCAAGCATCAAGGTCTCATTTGAAAAGTTCTTTTCTGGGTTTTTCGACTTATTCCGAAAACCTAGGATATAGAACAAAACAGCCAATCCTGCAAAACCTAAACAGAATATTACATTCGGGGTCTCGTAAAATTTCTCCACCAAGTCGGATAGATAACCATCGGAAAACAAGGAAACCACGGAGAATATCAATGAGGCCAAGGCTATCCAAAAGGCATACCTAGCCAACATCCCCCATTCAAAGCCTTTATCATCTAAATTTCCCTTTAATTCCTCAGACTTTTCCTGCGATAGCAACTGCTCCTTTTCCCAATGCTCCAATGCCTGTTCAATGATTTCGCGCTCCGATTTATTTACGTCTAGTTTTTTCAAGTTGATGTGCTTTGTAGTTTAAAGGTAATACTTTTCAATAATCCTGCCTAATAGTAGATTAGGGTTGAGCAAATAAAAATCCTTAGCTAAAAATCTGTAACTTTGCATTTTGCTAAAAGGAGAGATTAATGGCCGTAAAAAAAGCAGTAGACCTTGGGGATCAAAGCGAATTAGAAGTATTTGGTGCCCGCGTACACAACCTTAAAAACATCGATGTATCATTTCCAAGAAACCAACTTGTCGTTATCACGGGATTAAGTGGCAGCGGTAAATCTTCGTTGGCTTTTGACACGATCTATGCCGAAGGACAAAGACGGTATATGGAGACTTTCTCTGCCTACAGCCGCCAATTTTTGGGAGGAATGGAAAGACCGGACGTAGACAAAATCTCTGGCCTGAGTCCCGTTATTTCGATTGAACAAAAAACCACTTCCAAAAACCCAAGATCGACCGTAGGAACCATAACAGAAATATATGACTTCCTGAGATTGCTATATGCAAGGATCGGGGAAGCCTACTCTTATGTGACCGGCAAAAAGATGGAACGCATGTCTGATGACGAAATCACAGACCGTATCCTCAATGAATTCAATGGTGAAGGCATCTATGTACTAGCCCCTGTGGTGAAGGGCCGTAAAGGTCATTACCGCGAACTTTTTGAACAAATCAGGAAACAGGGCTATACCAAGGTACGTGTGGATGGAGAAATATTGGATATAGCTCCTAAAATGCAGGTCGACCGTTATAAAATCCATGATATCGAGATTGTCGTGGATCGGATCATTGTGGAGAAGGAATCAAGGAAAAGACTCTTTACCTCCATTGGCCAAGCCTTAAAAACTGCCAAAGGGATCATCAAGATTGCCAATAAAGAAAATAAGGAGCAATTTTTCAGTCGATATTTAATGGATGCGGAATCTGGGATTTCCTATGATGAACCGCAACCTAACACTTTTTCCTTTAACTCCCCTTATGGAGCCTGTCCTAAATGTGATGGTTTGGGATATATCTATGAAATCGACAAAAAGATCGTTATCCCTGATAGAAGCCAAAGCATACAAAAAGGCGGAATAATCCCATTGGGACCGGTAAAAGACTCCTGGAACTTTGCGGTACTGAAAGCAGTGGCCAAGAAATATGATTTTTCTTTAACGACCCCTATCGACAAGCTATCCGAGGAACTGATCGACAACCTTCTTTTTGGAGAAGAGGAACCGATAAGCTTAACGGTTTCCTACGGTTCTTATGGAGCCAGGGAATATAAGGTACAATTCGCCGGCATCTTCAAGATGTTGGAGGAAATGAGCGCAAAATACAGCGATGACGCACAGGGCTTGGATGAATTCCGTACACAGGTTGTTTGTCCAGAATGCCATGGAGCGCGCTTGAAAAAAGAATCGCTACATATCAAAGTTGCTGATAAGAACATTTCGGAATTGGCAGAAATGGATATTGTAGCCTTGAATGAATGGTTTGATGCTGTTGAAGACAGGCTTTCGGAAAGACAGAACATCATTGCCACGGAAATCATCAAGGAAATCAAGACCAGGATTGGATTCCTGTTGGATGTAGGCCTAAATTACCTGACCTTAAACCGCAGCTCCAAAAGCTTATCCGGTGGAGAGGCACAACGTATCCGCCTTGCCACACAGATCGGTTCACAATTGGTCAATGTACTTTATATCTTGGATGAGCCGAGTATCGGTCTGCACCAACGTGATAATGAACGCTTGATCAATGCTCTTAAAAATCTTCGCGATATCGGTAACTCCATTTTGGTCGTGGAGCATGACAAGGACATGATACTACATTCGGATTATGTCATCGATATGGGACCGGCTGCGGGAGTTCACGGAGGGAAAGTCGTGGCCCAAGGTACCCCGAAACAATTGATGAAGGAAAATACCTTAACGACGGATTATCTGAATGGTACCCGAGAAATCAAGATACCTGATGAAAGAAGAAAAGGAAACGGCCATACACTTACTTTAAAGGGCGCCACAGGCCACAACTTAAAGAATGTGAGCATAGATATCCCTTTAGGAGAATTGGTGCTTGTAACGGGCGTATCGGGCTCTGGCAAGTCTAGTTTGATCACCAACACCCTATACCCAATCTTGAACCACCATTTCTTTAGGGCAAAAGCTAAACCGCTACCTTACACAAAAATCGAAGGCTTGGAAAACATCGATAAGGTGATTGAAATCGATCAGTCTCCAATCGGGAGGACGCCAAGGTCAAACCCTTCCACTTATACCGGTGTATTCTCCGATATCCGTGCTTTATATGTACAGTTACCAGAAGCGAAGATCAGGGGTTACAAACCTGGACGCTTTTCCTTCAACGTGAAGGGCGGAAGATGTGAAACCTGTCAAGGTGCAGGGATGAAGATCATTGAGATGAACTTTTTGCCTGATGTTCAGGTTCCCTGTGAAACCTGTAACGGAAAGCGCTATAACCGAGAGACTTTAGAGGTCAGATATCGTGGAAAATCCATTTCAGATGTACTGGACATGAGCATCGATGAAGCGGTAACCTTCTTCGAAAATATCCCCTCCATCTATCGGAAAATAAAGACCCTACAGGATGTAGGTCTAGGCTATATTACCTTGGGACAATCATCGACAACCCTTTCTGGTGGCGAGGCCCAAAGGGTAAAATTGGCAACGGAACTTTCTAAAAAAGATACCGGAAAGACCTTCTATATATTGGATGAACCAACGACAGGGCTACATTTCGAGGACGTCAATGTATTGCTGGGAGTAATCAATCGCTTGGTTGACCGAGGTAATACGGTTCTGATCATTGAGCATAACCTAGATGTCATCAAAGCGGCCGATTGGGTCATTGATATGGGGCCTGAAGGTGGTAAAAACGGTGGAAAAGTCCTTTTCCAAGGTACACCGGAGGAATTGATCAAACAGAAAAACTCTGAAACAGGAAGATTCCTGAAAATAGAGATGAACTACAATAAATAATAAAAGGGAGCTTTCGCTCCCTTTATTTTTATCGGTATAGTTGATTAAATAACATTTTGAATGTTCCATGGCTTTGTGCCCTGTTCGTGATCTCAGGACCAATGGCCACTAATTTCCCTTTTCCAATCTTGGATACCAATCCAATATTGACATCCTTTAAATATTGCTGTCCATGGGCCCAACCACTCAATAGCGAATGATCAGAGTTAATGGATCCTAATGAATACAGATTGTCCGAATTCTGGAACTTAAAGACCGGACTGTTATTGAACACAATGTTCAGGTCTTTATCCAATCCGTAGTTCTCAGGCTTACTGATATCCGCTTCAGCTTTTAAAATACTCGTAGGAACATAAAACTTCACACTGGACAACTTCACTTTCTTGCCATCCTTGCCCATTTCCATCAATGGATTTTCAACCGGAAGGTTAAAATGGTAAACAAGTTCTGAGGAAGAACCAATAGTTACGATCTGTCCTCCATTTTCTACGAAGGATTTAAGCACAGGGATGGACTTGGCAGCTGTTACTGAACCCAACATGTGTTTATATTGATCCGGAACGATGCTTGCGTCTACCGAACGGCCTGAAGCATTGGAACCAAACGCCGGAATACCCTGACCTACGAACAACAGCACATCATAATCTTTAATGCTACTGTTGTCAATATCTTGTGGGTAGAATAATTTGTAGTCAAATCCATATTGCTCCAACATCCATCTTACCCAACCTGAAGGCATGCTACCACCATAATGGTCAAATAAACCGATCTTGATGGCTTCAACTGGTTTCAATTGTTTTGGCTTGCTCGAAACCGCTTTGCTTTCCAAGCCTAAGCTAGCACCAAATTCTTTCACCTTAGCTGCTGCTTTTGCATCTACATAGAAATCTTTTGAATCAAGGTCACGGAATACTTTCACGCCAGCTTTCAATAGTTGGTTGATCGCCAAATAAGCATCATTTGCTTTTCCATTGATCAGATATCCACCTTTTGAAGAGGCAACCTCTCTAGCCAATGGGCTCAACAGAACACCTGTTTCTTTTTTCTGTAAAGGCGCATTAAAATCATCATATACTTTATCGTATTCTACACCCATTTGCATAGCCAAGGTCCAGCCTGCTGCATCATACGGACGGATTGGAGGCCCTCCCTCATATTCCACATCGTGTGGGTGATCTTGAGGTTCGAACATATCCAATACCTGCGGCCTGAAGGCTTGATTAGTTTTGACAACGATGGAACCCTTTGGATAGTTCTTTCCATTCACACTAAAGTCAGCGTTCGCTTGATAAACATATACTCCGGATTTGATCAAGGTATTCACAAATTTAACGGCAGTTCCGAAATCTTCTTGATCGGCCGATAATATGAAAGCCCTTGGGTCGCGTTTAGACTTATCAGCGAAAATAGCATCATAATAGCTTTTAGGGATGGTTTTTGAACGGTAGAAAGTATTGCTTTCTTCTTTCTTCACCTTACCTGCCGCTACATCTGCATCATAGGTTTTCTCAATGGACTCGGCATATTTAGGGTATTTTGTCCAGTAATCCTCATTCCCTCGGTCAATGGAGTTTTTACCCATCTTGTAGATATTGTACAATAATTTATCGCCATTACGCGCAGCATAATCTAGGATGGCGAAGTTCATCGAGACGGAATAGTCAATTGATTTCTTGAAATTCCACTTTTGAGGTGCAATAGGGAAAGGCAAGCCATTTCTAGGGATCTGCCTTTCTGCTACCAATGGAATCTCTGAAGGGGTTGGATGTCCTGTAATTTCGGTCAAGATACCGATCATGTTATGGAAATATGGAGCAGTTCTCAATCCTCCATTCCACCAAGTAGAAAATCCAGATTGATCCATGCGGACATAGCCAGGTTTATCTTCTTCATTAAGGCGGTTGATCATTGCAAATCCAACACCATCAATTCCGGTCACCAATAATGGATCGAATACATGGTTGAATGGATCACGATATGGCGGACCAGCGACAATAGTGCCATCTGGAGAGGTTTGGTGATGGTTATAGATGATCTGCGGCAACCAATCTACATAGACTACCTTGGCCAGGTTACTCGCTTCCTTCATGTTGAACATAAAGAAATCACGGTTGTTATCATGACCTACATATTTTTGGTACAAGGTAGGAATGGACATGTTACGCTTTTCTTTGTCATCGTATTGCATATACCAATCTGCCAATAGATCCTGACCGTCTGGATTGACATGCCACATCAGGACCACCACTTTATCCAAGTAATTGTTGATTTCAGCATCATTCCGGTTGGTCAACTGATAGAAGGTTTCAATTAATTGATGCGATCCAACCATCTCATTGGAGTGCATACCTCCATCAATCCATACCACAGGTTTTCCTGCCAGGGAAAGCTCCTTCGCTTCGGCTTCAGTGATTCCTTCGGCACGACCTAAGGTTTGGGATATCTTACGGTATTTTTCAATGTTCTTCAGGTTCTCAGGAGAAGAGATAATGATCAGGTGTTGTCTCCTGCCCTCTTCTGTTAGTCCCCCGTCCTGTATGAGTACTCTGTTGGATTCTTTGGCAACTTTTAAAAAATAGCTTTCCATCTGTTTGTAGTTGGCAAGCATATAGTCATCACCGATATTGAATCCAAAATGTGTTTTCGGATTGGTAACCTGTTGCGCCGTTCCATAGTTGAACTGCCCAATCAATAAGGCTACCAGAATCGATTTTATGGTATTCTTAATCATTTTTTGTTGTTTTTTTTACATATTTCTCTAGCCATTGATGTTGTTCCCAGAAGGTATGAAGGACTCCTTCCCTACTTCTGTAGCCATGGAACTCCTTAGGCAACATCACCAAACGCACGATTCCACCATGCCCTTTAATCGCTGCATAAAGACGCTCGCTCTGTATAGGGAATGTCCCTGAGTTCTCATCGTCCATACCATGTGTCATCAATAATGGTCTCTTGATCTGTGGTGCATAGGTAAATGGCGACATGGCATCATAAGTGTCTTTGGCTTGCCAATAGGTCCTTGCCTCGCCTTGGAATCCAAATGGAGTCAAAGTTCTATTATAGGCTCCACTTCTGGCAATACCAGCGGCAAACAAATCAGTATGTGCCAATAAATTGGCCGTCATAAAGGCTCCGTAAGAGTGGCCACCAACTCCAATTCTGTTGCGGTCAGCCACACCTAGACCTACAATATGCTCTATCAATGCACTTGCATTATCCTTGATCTGCTCAACAAAGGTGTCGTTAGGTTCAGAAGTCCCTTCACCAACGATTGGCATATCAGCTTGATCCACGACTGCGTATCCTTGGGTCACCCAGTAAACCGGAGATCGGAAGGCCAAGCGTGGGAACCTATTTGGTGATCCTTTTACCTGTCCCGCAGCCTCTTTGGTCTTAAATTCACGCGGGTATGCCCATACCAAAACAGGTAATGGAGCATCGCCTTTTTTGAAATCCGCCGGCACATATAGCGTTCCTGAAAGGTTCAATCCGTCTTTTCTTGGGTAAGACAATAAGGTTTTCTGAACATTTGCAATACTTGGGTATGGATCTGCAAAATTGGTAATCTTCGTTTCCTTCTTGTTCTTGATATTTACCGAATAGACATTCGGAGCATCTTTTGCAGATTCCCTAGAGACATACAGTACTCCGGTATTGTTGAAGAAAATCGGTTCTTCATAATAGCCACGTTTAGATTTGTATAAGGTATCCTGTTTACCATTCTGAACATTCCATTTCATCAGGAATGGGCGATCTCCTTCTGGAGAAGCTCCTAATCCTTGCGTGAAAACAGAACCTTTGCCATCTGTCAGCAACTGTCCTTTTTCATTTTTTACAAAGCTTCCTGGATCGGTATAGGTATCCTCAGACTTGCGGGTTGAAAGCACTTTAACTACCTGATTGGTCGTCGGGTTGATTAATGTCAATTTTGAGGACCGGTCCTTTCGCCAGTTTTCTGAAACGATAGCCACTCCATCTCCCCATTGAATATCCCTAACGCGATAGGTCCCTGAGAATATCTTATTTGAAGAAGAAAGATCAAATGGCGCTCCGATTTCAAATAATTCATCACGGACCTCGGTCTTCATATTAGGATCGCCTTTATCTAATGCCTTCACATAAACCAAGGAAGCATCCTTATCTTTTCGCCATTCGAAATCTCGAGGGCCTTCCAATACCGCATCAAATGAAATCGGCATTTTATCCGCTAATGGGATGGTATAGATATCTTTTACTTTTGATCCAGTAGAAGAATAAACGGTCACTTCTGCCGGAAACAGATAGATGGGAACCAAGTAAGAATAGGGCTTTACGACCTTTTCTGTCAGGATATATTTCCCATCTGGAGAATAGGAAACAGATTTAAAGATGCCTTTAATGCCAATAGGCTTGGCATTCCCCTGAAGATCGACCTCGATAAGGTCTGAAGTCAGGTAATATTCCATTAGGGTCTCATCGTATCCATTTGCCAATAGGTTCTGATAAGTTCTTGAAGGGGTGATTCCGCCAAGGTTTTCCTGCACTACAGGACCTGTAGGCACAGGATTTTGGACAGGAACAGATCCTCTTGAGCTGTTCACTTGCTGGGCAAGCAAAGCTGTTCCATCTCCATTCCATTGAAAGGTACTTCCGTAGGTGTCATTGACCTTGCTCAACAACTTTTTAGCTGTTTTACTGTTCAGGTCGGCAAGCCATAGTTCCGTATCCTCTAATGATTTATTCAAAAAGGCAAATACACCAGGTTTGGATGACCATTTTACATCGGCAATCTGTAAGTCCTGAGGTAGCCCTTGGATGCTGAACTCTGAGCCATTGCTCAAATCACGAATCTTCAGACCTTTGAATGTCCCCAGATTCTCTGCTACAGTGGTATTACTAATGGGATTGATCCTCAAGCCGGCAACACCTAATACAGGTTGTGAAGCTTGAATGATGGTTTGAAAACCTGGAACTTCCAGTACCAACATGTACCGTCCATCTGGACTGAACTCCTCCATTGGTATCTGTGGGGCATCCACAAGATCAACGATGGATTGAGGAGGTAATTGATACTTGATTGCCTCTTGGGCATGGGTCATGGTTGAACCTGCCAAGAAAGCAATGAAAAATCCTGCTTTCAAATAATTTCGGTTAGTTTTTCTTGTAAAATTCATCTGCATCTTTATTTAGCTGTACCATGCAATCCTTCGGCATGTACACCATGTGACCTGCCTCATAATAGGTAAATGATACTTTCGATTTCTGTTCTGGCCTTAAATTCATATGTTTCATAACATACTCAGCAGCATGATAAGGCGTTGCCAAATCATAATAACCACCAATTACCCAAACCTTTAGGTCAGGATTCTTAGACATGGCTTGCCTCAATAGCTCTGAAGCATTTAAATATTTATTCTGAACATTATTGTAGTTCCATGGGGATACCCCACCGGAAAAATCATAAGGCAGTTCATTCTTGAATTTAAGTTCGGTCCTAATATAATGATTCATTGCCGAAGAAAAGGTACCTGCTGTATTTCCTGCTGGATCAAATTCGAAACGATCGCCCGAATCATCATAGTCTCGACCAATAGCACGGCTATCAAGCCTTCCCACCGTCAATCCTTCATCGCGCCTCAATTCTTTACAGAATTTATGGATGTTGATCCTAAGGTTGGTCTCTTTGATATAGGCTTTGCTCAAACCGGTATACCTAGCCAATTTAGTCGCGATCTGATCATATTCTTGCTCTGTTAAATCAGTTCCTTTATTCAGTGCCAAGATATATTCGTTGTTAGCAAATTTCTCAACTTCATCCAATGTCGCTCTCAGGTTGCTCTGTAAGCTAGGTTCTAATTGTTTATGGTAATAGGCTGTTGCCGTATAGGTAGGCAAAAACAGATGATAAGGCAGGTCATTCCCGATCTCAAACCTTGCCGTCTGCATATTTAATATAGAACTCAACATAATGACTCCATCAAAATACATACTGTATCGGTTCTGTAAATATTGAACAAGACCGGCTGCCCTTGGCGTACCATAACTTTCGCCCATGATATACTTCTTGGAATTCCAGCGTTCATTCTTGGTTACATACAACCTGATGAAGTCGGCTACCGACTGCACATCCTCCACAAAACCATGAAACTGTTTGGGATCTTCCCCTTTTACAGCACGGCTGTAACCTGTAGAGATCGGATCAATGAATACAAGATCCGTCTTATCCAACCAGGTCTCCGGATTATCTCCGTAGCTATATGGATAAACGGCATCTCCAGCTTCCGTCAAATTAGGTCGCTTAGGCCCCATGAATCCCATATTAACCCAAACAGAGGCCGAACCTGGACCTCCATTAAATGCAAAAGTAACCGGCCGGTCTTTCCGGTTGGTTGCAACATACGCGATAAAGAAAACATTCCCTTTGGGATTGCCGTCTTCATCTTTCAACTGTATATAGCCTGACTGGGCTTTATACTCAATACTACCAGACCTCAGTTTGGCTACATGCTTGGTTTCTACCACTTCAGGAATGATGGCTGAATTGTTAGACACTACTGACGTATCAAGTTTCAATGTTTCGATGGCCTTGTTTTTACTGTATTGCGGCCCCCTTGGGATTACGGGCGCTAAACTCTGCGCCCATAGATCTCCAAAGATGAACATGAAAGCTATGAAACTAATCGTCTTAATTTTATAATCATTCATACATTATTTATTTTAGTTATTATCCATTAAATTATTCAATATCAATTCATTACTTGGAATCGGTAGAATATAAGCAGGATCATCAGTCGGCACGGCAGCAATGGCATGCTGTGATTTCGCTGGAATGGTTAATCCCAAACGCATCAAGTCACCATTACGGATTCCTTCACCTAGGAATTCTATCCTACGTTCTTCGATGATTCTATTTAAATATGCGGTTACATTGGCAAATGACCCTGCAGTTAGGGATACCCCTTGATTTGAGCGGCCATATACCGCATTCAATAATGCTAATGAGCGGGCATCTACGGTATTGGAGGATCTAGCCAAAGCCTCCGAAAGGTTCAACAAAACCTCAGAATATCGGATTACTGGAACATAATCGATATAAGGAGATGCTTGATTAAACTTCGTTAACCATGCTTTCCCCGTCTTTGTTCCTGTTTTGGTCAATTTCCTTCGGGCATCAGTACCCAACCATTCCGCTGAAGCATAGATTCCCTCCACTTTATTCAGGGAATATTCACCAGCACCATTACTGGTAGATGTACCGCCGTCACCTGTACCTGGCAAATAATATCTGGACAGGGCACTTCCGGGAGCATCATTATTTGTAAATGGCATTGAAAAAATCGACTCCGAAGAAGTGTAAGGAGACTTAAAGAGATCTTCAAAATTACCTTCCAATTTATTGGCTACCCCAGTTCCTGCACTGAAAGGTGCTGAAGCAGGAACAATCTTATTTGCTTCAGCGATTACCTTGGCATAATCCCTCATGCTCAGGTAAACTCTCGTTTTTAGAGCAATGGCCGTGTTTTTATGAGCTCTGGTAGTATTTAGGAACGCTGAGGTATAATTCGCTGGCAGGTTTTGTTCAGCAAAATCCAAGTCTGCCAATACTTGTTTATAGGTATCTGCAACAGTACTTCGCTCCAAATCATAATTCCCTGGTCCTGTATTTCCTTTCAAACGGAGCGGAAGTCCTGGTTTGCTACCATTGCCATCCCAATATGGCCTTGCATAAAATTGCAAAAGATAATAATAGGTCATGCCGCGGATCAGTCGTGCCTCTGCACGGTAGCTATTTGCTGTGGCAGCATCCAATACCGCATCACCACCATTATCTAAGCCATCCAAGAAAACGTTCAGTTTGTTGATTGTTGCATAGGTCGCCACCCAAATATCATTGACATCGGAGGTTGTGGTCTGGGGTAACATGGAATACATGGTGGCACCCGTAGCAGCATTCATGTTGCTACAGTGAAATTCACCCGTCCTGACATCAGAAATCAATATGTACCAACTCCCTAGGTAGCTTGAAGCCTTCATGCTTGCATACAAGCCATTAACTTGACTCAGAATACGCTCTGGTGTACTAAACGCGGTAACATCGGTGATCAATGTTTTGGGTTGTGGATTCAACCACTCTTCTTTCCTACAACTGCTAAATAATAAGGTCAGTCCAGTTGCACATAATATGATAGATTTACTCGATTTCATTGTGATAAGTTTTTAATTGTCCTTAAAATCCAACGTTTAATCCAAATGTGAATGTCCTTGCATTTGGTGCTTGGTTCTTGTCAATACCTTGTCTGATTGCATTGTTACCATTGGTAGTAACATCTGGGTCATACCCAGTGTACTTGGTCCATAATGCTAGGTTTTGGCCACTGACATAAACACGAATGTTATTCAGCTTCATTTTGCTCACCAAAGTATTTGGTATCGTGTATGAAAGCATCACATTCTTTAAGCGCAAGTAATCTGTCGAAGAAATATTATGTATTAAAGGCAATGTATTACCATTGGACACATTGTCGTTATTTACAACCCTTGGAATATCGGTCTGGTCCCCTGGATTCTGCCATCTACGCATCATATCCGCTGAATTGTTCCAGAACCGTAGGTCACGCATAGTTCCTTGGTTACCATTCATCATATAACCCCCCAATTGGTAGGTCAATAACACTGTCAGGTCAACACCTTTATAGTTAAAGCTGTTGGTCCATCCCCCAAACAACTTAGGAGCGGTTGGTTTATATGGTTTAGCATCATCAGACGGAGTAATAGCTCTAGCTCTGGTGCCATCCTCATATTCCCATTGGTATTTGACAGCATTGATCCCTGAAACATTCTGTTGATAGAATACTTTCTTGCCATCGCCATCAATGAAGATCCTTCTTCCTGTCTCAGGGTCCACACCAGCAGTTTCAATAGCATAGAGCATACCGGCAGGTTGTCCAGGTAAAGTAATCGTCATCCCATCCAAAGAACCTGAAATGATACTCGGCACGCCATTCGCCAATGTCAATACTTCATTATGGTTGGTAGTTAGGTTAAATGAGCTATTCCATCTGAAATCCTCTTTACGGACTGGAGCACCTCCAATAGTAAATTCAAAGCCTCTATTATACATTTCACCAACGTTCTGCAGAATACTGTTTGAAGTACCATTAGGAATACCAACTGAAGGAGGTAGTGGCACCGCGAAGATCAAACCGTCGATAGAGTTTTTGTAATAACCGATCTCCCCTGTGATAGCTGAATTGAATAAGGCAAAATCCAACCCTATATCAAATTTCTTACTGGTTTCCCATTTAAGGTCAGGGTTTCCAGTTACCGAATAGGTTAAACCCGGTTGACCTCCATATAAGGTGGCAGAATAAGTATTGATCGCTCCAAAGTCTCCAAGTCCACCCACATTACCCACTTTACCATAACTGCTTCTCAACTTAAAGGCATTGATCTTTTGTCCCCATGAACTCGCTGACCAAAAAGCTTCCTTAGCAATGTCCCATCCACCGGAAACTCCCCAAAATGTACCTTTCTTATTGTTCAGTCCTAAAGCAGAATATTCATCCTGTCTTAAGTTGGCAGTAAAGAAGTACTTCTTTTGATAGTCATATTGCAAACGGGAAAACAAGGAGAACAGATAGTTATTGATTTCTTGGTTATCAGTTCTATAGTCAAAAACGTTTTGCCAACCACCCTGTATATTAGTGTAGTATGGATCCGTCTGGCCAGTTCTTTGCAAACCAAACATAGAACCTGTCGTTCTTTGTTGTTCTTGACCTAACAATAGATTAAAGCTATGTTTATCATAGTTCCGGTCGAATGTCAATGTATTTGTCCAAACCCAACGCTGGCGTTTCGAACTTACACTACTTGCAGAACCGTTGCTAGCTAATCCTTCTCCCGAAAGTGGTGAATAATAATTGTTATAATCTACGTTTCTATAATCGATACCATAAACAGATTTATAGGTAATCCATTTCAAGGGTTTAATCTGCACATAGGCATTGGATTGCACATTATTTCCTGTATTATTTGAATAATTGTTCAGCAATGAAATCACTGGATTGTAGAAACCTAGTCTTGATTGATTCAAATGTCCTGTATTGTCCATTAATCCCAAGAAACCATTTGAAGTCACGTTAAAACTTCCGTCATTGTTATACGGACCGATGATAGGCGCTGAAATCAATGCTAACCGCGCCATCGCACCAGAAGATGAAGAAGACTGAAAACCACCTTGCCCACCTGCACCGGTAGACATTGCCGCCAAGTTGTTTTCATTGACATAGTTCAACTTAACGCCCAACTTTAACCAATCGGTAGTCGTATTGTCAATATTGAACATCGCTGACTTTCTATTGAAACCATTTTTCTGGAAGATACCCTCTTGATCGGTATATGCTGCAGAACCAAAATAATTGGTTTTCTCTGTTGCTCCAGAAATATTGATGTTATGTGAATGGGAAGTTCCGGTTTGATAGATGTAATCATACCAGCGCGTGTCAATGGTATTTCCATTAGCATCCTTACTCAACCCGTAAAAGTTTTTAGTGTCATTAAAGGTCCCGTCGTTCCTCAATGCTTCGTTCTTGATTTCCACATATTGGGCAGCATTCAACAACTCCGGCAAACGGTTAGCGGTTGTATAACCCAACCAACCTTCATAATTAACTTTGGCAGAACCTCTTTTCCCTTTTTTAGTAGTGATAAATACCACCCCGTTGGCAGCTCGCGAACCATAAATACTGGTTGCAGCAGCATCCTTAGCGATATCTATACTCTCAATATCGGCTGGATTGATTGCAGATAATGGATTGGAAGCCGCATAACTTGGTCCTGAATCGTCATTATCATTGAAGGCTGGAACCCCATCGATCACGACCAAAGGATAGGTACTTAATGATAGAGAGTTAGTTCCTCTAATCTTGAACACTGGAGCTTGATTCAGAACACCTGAACTGGTATTCACTTGAACCCCAGATGATCTACCGGCCAAGGAAGCATCAAAACTCTGAACGGGCAAGTTCCCCACATCATCCCCTTTTACAGATGTTAAACTTCCGGTCGTCTCCTTACGGCTTTGCGTTCCATAACCGATTACAACGACCTCATCCAATTCCTCATTGGACTCTGTCATCGTCAAATTGATTGGATTGGAATTCAATACGACATGCTCAATTGAGCTGTACCCCATTGAAGTCAATACCAAAACGGAATTTCTTGGAACTCGGAAAGTGAAATTTCCATTGGCATCTGTTGATGTACTGATGCTTTTGCCCTTGATGGTAATGGATACCCCAGCGATGGGAGCACCATTCTTGTCAGTAATTTTCCCCTTAATTTCAATTTCTTCCTGAAAAGAAATTACGTCGCTATTTATTCGCGCAAATGTATGCTCAGGATACACAAATAACGACAGGCATGTAAAGCCCATTAATGTCCATTTACTGGTAAACAGCAATGGTTTTGTCCAATTTTTTGGACAAGTGGTTAGTTTCATAAGTGAAATAATTTAGGTGCTAATTTTCATGATAGATTAATTCTAGAGAAGAATTAACCATCAAATTGGAGGTCGTTTCATATGCGGTAATTTCATAATTTGGTTTGTCAAATTTAATATTTATTAAAAAATTACCAATAAAATAAATGACAAAGTGCAATAATTAATGTAAAGATGCCTTTACAGTAATTTAACTATTACTACAATATTATTATTAGGAATATGCTAATAAGTTTTAGCTAGGATTAGTATTCATCTAGGATTGCAACGATCGGCTGCCTAATCCGAGTGCGGACTGGCTTATCATCCTTTATGGCTGCTTTCCATTTCGGGGATTTCTTGATGAGGCGCATGGTTTCTCGCGCAAATGAAGGACTGATTTTGGACTTGTTGACGATGTCGATATCGCATAATTCTCCATCTTCACAGACTGTAAATTCCAAGATGGCAGTCTGACGGAGACCATACTTCACATATTCAGTGCTGTCCATATCCCTGAAAACACCGGATAGGTTTAAGTTATTTTCCAAAAAGCGTTGCCATCCTATAGCTCCGCCAACAAACTGAGGAATAACATCCACTTCCCGCACGACACTGCTGTCCACAATCACTTCATTTTGGGCCATTAAGCTCCCAAAAGCAGATAGAAATAGGATAACGAACGTGAGAAATGTCTTCATAAGGATCTTAAAATCAACACCTAAAAGGTAAGAAAAATTCAAGAATAATAGAAATTACTTTGCTAGATCAATATCGGAAATAAACTCACCTTGATCATCCGTAATGAAGCTCATAGGGTTCTCAGGGTCCTTGATGATTTCAAATAAGGTATAGCCCCAGGGCTTCCAAAAACTTTCCAATACCTGTCCATAGGTTTTAACCGTCCATTGATCAAAAATTGGTTTGAGAGTCCAATCATTCAAAGGCATTGGCTCCACGAAAACCTTCTCTGGAACTTCCATATAGGTGTATTCGGGCAATCTGTTAAATAAATAAGCAGAATAGAAAAAACGAGCACAGATCTCTTCAAATTGAACAGGGTGCAAAACCCTCCCCTTTATTTTTGCTAAAACCTCATCATGATAGATTTCATGCACACCATTATCTTGCATGGTCGCAATGATGGCAAAATCCTTCATACGGATCGAAAAGATCAAGGTATTGATCTCATCTCGGTACATAAAGGTTTCTGGGGTACTGTCAACAGGCAACACTAAAATGGTAAAGGGGTTTTTATGTTCAAACTCCATCGGAGTGATCAGCGATTGCAACATAAAATGCAGGTTCTTGAACTTATGTACCAATGCTTGGGAAAAATTCAACTGCTCTCCGGAAAGGAAAGCCTGTCTAATCCCTACTTGGATCTCGTTGAACACCACACCGTACAGGATTTTACCAACCCATTGAAAAAGGGTCAGCTGATCCAGCTCTTTTAAGGCCGTATAGCCAATGTTCACTGCATCCTCCACCTTTTTCTCTACCCCTGCGATGACTGCCGCCACCTCAGCCGAACATGGCAATTGCAATTGCTTGTAAGTCACCAAACTCTCATCCAACAACTTAAACGGCTTATCTTCCAAATCAAAGATGCGCATCATCCAAACAGGGAATACCTGAATCTTTTCATCTTCCGACTCCAATGCTTTTCCTGACAAGAAGCAAGTTTTGTTATCAAATTTAAAATCCAAAAAGGGATTATAGAGTTTATTTGCCATAAGCTGCAAAGGTAACACAAAACTCATAGATGGAAAACCATGCTGCTACAATTGACCGCAACATGACTTTGAGGAAATCAGTACAATTATAGGAGAAAATTTCGAATGGGAAAATTGAGTTCAGCAGCTTTATTCCAAACCATAAAATGCCCGCCCCCTTTTACCCGAATGCTATAGTCTACGTTCTGGATTGGGATCAATCGATCTTTATCACCATGGATATGCAGACAGTTAACAGGAACATGACTGTTCTCCCAATTGACGATCTTGTCCACGGCCCATTTTTGAAAGTCCGGATCTGTATCTGCCAACATCGTATCAAATAGGAATTGTTCTTCATCCGACTTCAGTCCAAAGAGCCAATACAGAACTTTGGAATTCGCAAATCTCGATTGGTTTCCAGAAAACAATTTGTGCAGAGAAAGGAATTTGGAAACGCCCAAGACCTTCGGCAATTCATCCTTGGTCTTCGCCGAAGAAATTAAAATGGTTTTCTTGAAATCATAGTATTTTGAGAGCTCAGCAATGCACATTCCACCAAAAGAAAGTCCCAGTACATTTGCTCCCTGTTTGGGGATTTGATAATGCTCGGCAAGCCTGAACACATAACTTTCCAACGCTTCTGCAGGTCTTGGTTTTAACCAGTCCACATAAACCACCTGCATCCCTGAAAAATCAAGTTTTTCAAAGACCCGACGATCCGCTCCTAAACCAGAGAAAACATAGATAGTGTCCATCTATCTAAGTTAAGGAAATCAACCAATATTTACTTTAAAGTTTTCGAAAAGCAAAGGCGCGGAAACAACCTGCCCATCTTGTCCCTTCAGTCCTTTTAGCACCGAAGTTCTCCCTTTCTCCAACAGGTTCTTCATCTCCTTTTCATCGAGGAAAACACCATTTAGCGTACGCCAAATCTTAAAGTCACATCCCCTCGCATAATGGTCACACTGGGCAACCTTATCATACAGTTGCACCTGGCCAGCCTTACATTTAGGGCATTTGATCTTTCCTTTTTGCAAAGGTTTCAGTTCCTCATGGGCAATGGCTACCCGCAATTGCAAAAGCTCTTTCGTGATCTTTTCCGTATAATCTTTGATATGTTTCATGAACACATCATAGCTCACCTTGTTCGCTCGCATTTCTTCAAGCTTCTGCTCCCATTTACCTGTCAGGGTAACTTTCGCAATGGAGCGATCCTTGATCAGGAAATAAACCGAAAGACCTTTCTCCGTTGGGATCAATTTTTTCTTGTCCCTTTTGATATAATCCCGTTGAAACAAGGTCTCAATGGTTGCAGCACGGGTTGCCGGTGTACCCAAACCACAGTCTTTCATGGCTTGGCGCATCTCCTCATCCTCGATTTCCTTACCAGATGTCTCCATCGCTTTCAATAAGGAGGCTTCCGTATGGATAGGTCTTGCCTTGGTAAATCGCTCTGCCAACTCCAAGGTCAATACTTCAAGCATTTCCTCTATGCTCAATTTTGGTAACTGGGCATTTTCATTGTCTTGGTCATCCGTGTTTTTATCCTCATCTGGCAATTCAACCTGGTCTGCAGATAATCGCCAACCATATTGTCTGATCACGGTTCCCTTGGCAATCAATTCCACCCCCGCAGCGTCAATTGTCACTGTCGTGATATCCTTTAAACAGACCTCCGAGAAACTTTCTACCATACGTTTAGCGATCATATTGTAGATGTTCTGCTGGTCCATAGGCATTGGCCCCGGTTTTTCATCGGTTACCAATAAGGCATGGTGATCCGTCACCTTTTTATCGTCGACCGATCGCTTGTTCAGCTTGGCGCCTATCAGGTTCTTACTGATGACGGCAATCTGTTCCTGTGCGGTGTCCGCTAAATGCTGGAAGAGCTCCTCAATTTTTTCAAAAACATCTTCACCGATATACCTGGAACCTGTACGTGGATAGGTAATTACTTTTTTCTCGTATAAAGTCTGGGCAATACTCAAGGTTTGGTCCGCCGAATAGCCGTATTTCTTATTGGCATCCTGCTGAAGGGAAGTCAAATCAAATAACAGCGGTGGTTGCTCCTTCGTTTCCTTGGCCTCTACATTCTTGACCATCGCCTGCATCCCAACCTGTAGTTTGGCAACAGTTTCTTCGGCCACTTCCTTCTTATCGATTTTATTCGAAGTAGCTTTAAACTGAATGCCCTCTTTCTCAAAACCGGCCTGGATTTTATAGAAAGCCTGAGGCTTAAAATCTTTGTTCTCCAGATATCGCGAACAGATCATCGCAAGGGTTGGGGTCTGCACCCTACCTAAAGATAGGAGCCCTCTATTCCCTGCAGCTAAGGTCAATGCTTGGGTTGCATTGATACCGATCAACCAATCCGATTCAGATCTTGACCTGGCCGACATATATAAACTGTCGTATTCTACACCCTCCTTCAGGTTGGCAAAACCTTCTTTGATGGCTTTATCCGTCTGCGAGGAAATCCACAGCCTTTTAAAAGGCACATTGGACCTCAAGTAATAATAGATATTCCTGAAAATCAATTCTCCTTCTCGCCCAGCATCCGTTGCCACGATGATCTCTTCGGCTTGGGCCAACAAAGCCTTAATTGTATTCAATTGCTTCAAGGCACCCAAATCATCCATTTGTTTGCCATCTCTCTTGACTTTCTTCACCTCCAAGGCAAATTGCTCGGGAATGATCGGCAAGTTGGAAATGGACCAATTATGGAAGCCATAGGCTTGCGGAGTACACAGTTGCACCAAATGGCCAAATGCATAAGTAAAGGCATAGCCATTCCCCGAAATATATCCATCCTTAACCTCTTTCGCGCCCATCACCCTGGCCAAATCTCTCGCTACAGAAGGTTTTTCAGCTATTACTACTTTCATTCAATACTTTATATTGGCCTTCAATCGAAAGCCATATCACATCTTAAATCTAACGAAAAATGAAATTTTTATTCCAAAGAAGCTATAGAAATCCCTTGGATCTTACGGTACAGTTCCACTGCATATACATCCGTCATCCCGGAAACAAAATCAAGGACAGCACGGATCTTGGAATAGGTATCATCCTTATCCGTATGGAACTGCTCAGGAATCATCGCCACCAACTTTTTGTCAAACATGGATTTGTTAGACTTCAGATAGGCTGGCACAAACTCTTCCAATAAAGCATTCATCACCTTGAAACCTGCGATTTCAATCTGCACCACCGTAGGTGCATTGTAAATACGTGCAACGGAAATCTTCGAGATTACCTTCATATGCTGCACGATTTCCGGATCCAGCGCATCCATCAGCGGTTTCTCAAAGGTACCCTTCAAGAATTGCTCTTGGTTTTCTACAAAAACCTTTGCACAGGCCCAAATCAGGGTGTTGATAGCTTTTGCCCTCAATAATGAAACCCGACTTGCGGTATCACCCAGTGAATCCAATCTCTCCCTTAAATCTTCCCCAGCACAAAGCGGCAGGAGCAATTCCTCCACTTCCTTGTACGAAAGGATCTTCAGGTGATGGGCATCCTCCAGGTCAATGATATTATAACAGATATCATCAGCTGCCTCAACCAGGTAAACTAATGGATGGCGCAAATAGCCATTAGGATTTGAAGGGTCCCTTTCCAAGCCTAATTCCAAAGCAATCTTTTCAAAACTCGCTTTTTCAGAATCGAAAAAGCCATATTTCTTTCTATGGTGAGAGCCTTTCACATGTCCATCAATTGCTAAACAAGGATATTTAACGATGGAAGCCAAGCTCGTATAGGTCAAGGCAAATCCCTTGGGGTCTTTCCCATTGTATGCATGGGTCAAAATCCGTAAGGCATTGGCATTCCCTTCAAAATGAATCAAATCTTCCCACTGCTCCTTGCTGACCATCTCTTTGTACTTCTGCCCTTTCCCTTCGGTAAAGAAGGTGGAAATGGCAGCTTCCCCAGAGTGTCCAAATGCAGGGTTCCCTAAATCATGAGACAGACATGCTGCCGACACAATATTCCCCACCTCCTGCAAAAAAGGTGCTTCTTCATCAATATTAGGATTCTCCTGCTTCAACATGTTGTAAAACAAACGCCCTAAGGATCTTCCTACCGATGCAACCTCTAGGCTATGGGTCAAGCGGTTATGAACAAAAACAGCTCCCGGCAAAGGGAATACCTGCGTCTTGTTTTGAAGCCTACGAAATGGTGAAGAAAAGATCAAACGATCATAATCCAGCTGAAATTCAGAACGAGCATCAAATTGATCATTGTTCGCACGACTTTCATAGCCCCAGCGCTTTGCCGATATCAGTTGTTTCCAATTCATGTAAAATCTCAGATTTTGAATGGCAAATATACCATTTTAAAAATTTCAAGGACCCTATGTAGATGGATTAGTCCTTAATTATTACAGCCAATAATTCGTTGTCATAGGTAATTATCAGTCCAGATCCTCACTGCTCCTATTTCTTGTCATCATTCCAAACAAAAGATTCAGGACATACACAAATTGCATGACCAGCAACATAATAAAGGAGCCTACATAAAACTGTTGGATCTTGTAAAACCGCTCTACCTCAGCCAGGTTTGAGGCTTTACCGGAAACCTGGGATTCAATATTCCCAAAATAAACCCTTTCCACAAATCCCCAGGTCCATAAATTAACAATGAGACATAAGAAACTGATCAAATGCATGATGCTCCAAGTTTTGGAATAGAGCATCTGCTCCGTAAAATAGTATAAGCCGGCAAAAATCAGCCCCAGTAAACCCAAAAACTTAAAAAGCGATATAGATGAGATAATAAAGAAGGTATCGTAGGTATTTATCGTAATGGAGGAGTCCTTTGCCGGCACAAATACCGCAAAGGCAAGAACCAAAATTCCGACAGCAAGAAATAATAACGAAACCTTAAACATAACACTGATTTCCAACAAAATAATAAAATCTCATCGATTTTTAAAATACGATTATGAACTAAAAAATAAATAATAAATGAATCGCTGGGAACCAAAAGAACGTCAATGAACAGGTATTTACCATTCCTTTTCCTTAGTTCTTTGGAACGCCCCCCTTTATTATTATCTTTAACAGAAGCAATTAAAACATAATGACGACTTATAAACTCCCTCTTCCTAAAGACTTTGAAGGTAAATTGAATGGTAAAAACACCCATCTTATCACCCTTACCAACCGAGCTGGAATGCAAATCGCATTGACCGATTATGGCGCTAGACTGGTAAGTGCATTGGTTCCCGACAAAAATGGTGACCTGATCGATGTGATATTAGGGTTTGACAGCATTCAAGGTTACCTTCAGGCAAAGCAGTTTTATCATGGAGCTACAGTTGGCAGATTCTGCAACCGTATTGCCAACGGAATATTCTCCCTCGATGGAAAGGAATACAGCTTAGCACAGAACAATGGCAGCAACTGCCTGCATGGAGGAGTCGACGGTTTCCACAACCGTGTATGGGACAGACAGGTGAGCTTCAATAAATTAGTCGATTTCTATTATGTTTCCCCTGATGGAGAAGAAGGCTTCCCCGGTGAGCTAAAGACAACCGTCTCCTACGAGTTGAGCAATGAGAATGAAATCATTATTAAGTATAGAGCAACTACTAATGCCCCTACGGTTCTCAACTTGACCAACCATGCTTATTTCAATTTAAATGGCGAAGGAAACGGTGATACCCTGAACCATGAAATCAGCATTCTTTCAGATGAGTTCCTTCAGCTCAATGAAAACCAGATCCCAACGGGTGATATCTATCCAGTAGAAGGAACTGCTTTCGACTTCCGCCAACCCAAACTTTTGGCAACAGATATCAATAGCCCAGAGGAACAGATCCAGATCGCCAATGGTTATGACCATAGCTTTATCAATAAACAACCCATTAGCGAACCCATTGCCAAAGCCTTCTCAAAAGAGTCCGGCATAGAACTCCAGGTTTTCAGCACCGAACCGAGCCTGCACCTCTATAGCGGAAACTTCCTCGACGATGACCAAGGGAAATCCGGCAAAAAGTACCTGCGCTATGGTGGCCTTTGCTTCGAAACCCAACATTATCCCGATAGTCCTAACCAAGAAAAATTCCCTTCGGTGAAACTGAATCCAGGAGATGTTTTCGAAAGCGAAACAAGATATAAGTTCTGTATTAAAAAGTCTTAAGACTTTTTAAGAGATATAAGACAATAGACACAAGACATAAGACCTACTGGCGTCTTCTTTTTTTACTGAATCAGGATAACCCAACTTTATTATTACCCCCTTAAAGAAAGTATTTAACATAAAAAAGACATTAAACCTGTCCAGGTCTAATGTCTTATGTCTTGTGTCTTATGTCTTATGTCTCTTATTTACTGCGCCAAAAGGCTATCTAGGGCAGCATCTACTTTTTCGAAGCCAAAATCAGCTTTCACTTCTTCAAACATTCTTTGGATCTGATCATTGCAAAGGTTGCCGATACTTCCTTCATGGCTATGGTTAACTTCTTTTGCTGGCTGGAATTTTCCTTCTTCGATATCCAGACCGATTTTGCGGTAGGCTTCGCGGAATGGAACCCCGTTCAACACTTCATTATTTACCACTTCAACCGAGAATAAATAATCATATTTCGGATCATCCAGGATATTATCTTTGATCGAAATATTCTCCAACATATATTTAGCGATAGCCAAGCAATCATTCAGGGATTGGAATGCAGGAAAAAGATTTTCTTTTAACAGCTGCAGGTCACGATGGTATCCAACCGGAAGGTTGGTGGTCATCAGGGCAATTTCATTTGGCAATGCCTGGATCTTATTGCAACGCGAGCGGATCAATTCGAACACATCGGGATTCTTTTTGTGTGGCATTATAGAAGAACCTGTTGTCAGGTGTGCCGGAAAGGAAATAAACCCAAAATTCTGATTGATAAAAAGGGTAACATCCATGGCAAATTTTGCCAAGGTCGCTGCAATCGAACTCATGGCCTGTGCCAATATCCGTTCGGTTTTCCCCCTGCCCATCTGTGCATAGACCACATTGTAGTTAAGATCCTCAAAGCCAAGCAAGTTGGTCGTCATCGTTCTGTTCAAGGGAAAAGATGATCCATAACCCGCTGCTGAACCCAATGGGTTTTTGTTGCAGACATTCCAAGCCGCTTTCAACAGTTGCAGATCATCCACGAGGCTTTCTGCATAGGCACCAAACCATAATCCAAAGGAAGATGGCATGGCAATCTGAAGGTGCGTATAGCCCGGCATCAGTACCGATTTGTATTGATTGCTTAAGCTGATCAACTGATCGAACAGTTCTTCCGTATTCTTAAAGATGCTCTCGATTTCAGACCTGAAATATAATTTTAGGTCCACTAAGACTTGGTCATTTCTGGAACGGCCAGAATGAATCTTTTTTCCGGCCTCACCGATGCGTTCGGTCAGCATCATTTCTACTTGGGAATGCACATCTTCGACGCTGTCCTCAATTTTGAAATTTCCGGCCAAAATTTCTCTGTAGATATTCTTGAGTTCTTTTTGCACATCCTCCAAGTCTTGGTCGGTCATCAATCCAATGCTGTTCAGCATTTTGGTATGGGCCAAAGAACCAAGAACATCGGCGGCTGCCAGGTTCATGTCCATTTCACGGTCTTGCCCTACGGTAAAGGTTTCCACAAAGGAATCTACATCAATATTTTTTTGCCAAATCTTCATGTTCAAAATCTTGTCGAACAAAAGTACCAATATATAGGGAAAATGCAAGGCAACAAGGGACTGGCCTGATTAGTAATTTCCAGAATTATTACAATGATTTATCCATTTCAGCCAATTATTTTTTTTGACATTCAATAATTTTTTTAGGAAAATGCATGAATTTTCTGTGCCTTTTTGGTTAATTTTTGAAGAACATCGCTAGGATTTCCTCCAAAAACAAAATGTTAAATTTTGTTAAAGCTTTTCCGTTTTAGCACACTAAAAAACAAGCATTTATCTTTCAATAGGTTCACAATTTTTGAATTTAATTTATTAAGAAACGATGAATAAATCATGAAGAAATAGGACAAAAAATAGCTTTTGTCAATTAAGTAATCACTTACTTTTTTTTAAAAAACATCTTGTCACATCGTAATTAAAGCTCTATGTTTGTGATGTAAAGGGGAATGAATAATATTAATAAGTGAGCTTCCACTCACGTTTAATAGCCAACTACAAATTACTAAACATGATAGACCGGAAAGTCTTAAAACTACGAAAAGAATTATTCTATCCAATTATAAACTAATTTTGATTAAAGACTTGTCACCATGCCCACGACAAGTCTTTTTTTATGCCTTTTTTCGCCGATATTTTCGAATGAAATATTCAGGTCAAAACTTGCTTTCATTCGAGACATATTCGGGAAATCCATGGACTGTATACGGTACATTTTGCGAAATTTCGGAATGTGTCTCGAATGAGGTCAATATGATGGCTCAAATATATCTTCTACCTTTCTTCCAAGCTGGAAGATTTGCTGAAAAATATTCCAGCCCCGTTAGGGTTGGCCGTTTACAGTCCATCTTTCCTCATTGATTTCATTCCCGCTGGACTACGTCGACAAGTTAAGGTTTTTTTTCACGCTGAGGTTCATCCGAAGTATCTCATCATGCAAGATTTCAAAATCAAAAACATCATGTATTGTATTGGCTTACAGCTACTTTGCCTTCGGCAAGGGATGACAAGGCTTTAGGAAGAAGAACCGTTCAGATTCTCCACGAGATGTTCAGAAATGGAAATACGCTAAAGAGGGGTTCAGAGCAACGCGAAGAATCTATTTTTAATTTTATTTAGAGCCGCTATCATTCCGTAATCGAAAGATGAGGAAACTATTTCAAATGATTGTGGAAAGTTCCGAGACCCTTCAGGATACCCTCAGGGTGAACCGAAAGACCTATTAAAAACATTTCACCCACACTGTGGGTTATCCGATAAACAATCCGATTTTCTACAAAGATATCACCCCTTCCAGGGGTTCCTAATTTATACTAACAACCATCCTTCCGCAGGAAGTCCTTTAGCAATCGGCTCATTTCCAGTAGCGGAAAAATGATTAGAATGCCGTTGCCCTTTGCGATGGGATTGGCCTTGGTATGCTTTCAAAAGATCCTCCCATCCCCGGTTGGCGAGCGGAGTCGAGCCACATCCTAGTTCAAAAATAGCACTCAAAACACCTCCTTCGCTTGATCGCCAAAGGTTCTTCCAAACATATACTAGTTTATAGAAAAGCCCTATATTTGTAAGAGGAAATGCAATGCAGCTTTCCGCAATCAAATCAAAAGATGGGAACAGAAAGTAAAAGACAACAACGATTTGCTGGAGTAATACAACAAGATCTTGCAGAAATGTTTCAACGTGAGGGCAACTCTTGGGCTCCCGGTGCTTTTATTACCGTTACCAGGGTACGTGTCACTCCTGACTTGGCCATTGCTAGGGTTTATTTGAGCTTCTTGAACACCAAAACTGCCAAGGCAGACATCGATAGCATCAAATCAAAGACTAACGAGATACGCTATAAATTGGGAGCACGGATCAAGAACCAAGCCCGCATCGTTCCACAGTTGGAATTCTTCCTAGATGATACCAACGAATACGTTGAACATATGGACAAGATCTTTGATGAGATCAGCAAGGAACCAAGACAGCCTGAATAGGCAAATCGCTATAGCATGCCGTACTTGTTGGATGAAAACAGATTGGTTTTCCCCCACCCTTCCCGAGCCGATGAAGACGGACTTCTGGCAATTGGTGGCGACCTTAGTGTTGACAGATTGATGTTGGCGTATGAAAACGGCATCTTTCCATGGTACAATGAGGACAGTCCAATATTATGGTATGCACCATTGGAAAGGTTTGTTTTAAGGCCTTCAGAAATGAAGGTTTCCAAAAGCTTGAAGCAGGTCATCAGGTCAAACAGATTTAAAGTTAGCTTTGATACGGATTTTAAAGCTGTCATCGAGACCTGTGCCGATATCCCTAGAAAGGATCAGGATGGGACCTGGATCGTTTCAGATATGCAGAAAGCCTATCTACAGTTGCATGAAGAAGGCTATGCACATAGCGTGGAAGTTTGGCAAGATGATACTTTGGTGGGAGGGTTATATGGCGTAAAAATTGGTCATGTTTTCTGCGGAGAGAGTATGTTCTCCTTGGCCCCAAACGCATCAAAGGTTGCCTTATTTCACTTAGCTAAAAATTTTGGGCTTGAATTAATCGATTGTCAGATCCCCTCAGATCATTTGCGCAAAATGGGGGCAGAAATGATCAGTCAACATGAATATTTATCCATTCTAGACGAACAAGAAATTTTGCCTTATGACTTTGAAGGAAAACTTTAACCTTCCAAATGATGTTGTTTATCTCAACACACCTGGCAATGGATTGTTGCCGAAGGTAACCTTGGATTGGAGGAAGACCTGGGAGCAGGAATTCTTTGATATCAATTCTAATCTAAGGGATGAACAGCCGGAGTTTATCAATGGAGTTCGAGAGACCGTTGCGGATTTTTTCGGAACAAAAGCAGCGAACACCTTCTTGACCCCTAATTTCTCATTTGGATTTTCCACCTTGGTGGACCTGCTGCCCAAGGACCTGAGCTATTTGGTCCTGGAAGATGAATACCCATCCCTACAATACCCCATAGTCAACAGAAAATTGAAACATACCTCTGTTGCTGTATCGGCGAATGTGGAAGATGAGCTTCAAAAAGCTATTGAGAAGCACAATCCGGACGTTTTGATCCTGAGCTTGGTGCAGTACATATCAGGACTGATGATAGACTTAGATTTTATCAAAAGGATAAAGGCAGAATACCCTAATCTCTGGATCATTGCTGATGGTACCCAATTTTTAGGAACAGGTCCTTTTAATTTTCAGGATTCGGGGATTGATGTCTTGGGGGCTTCTGGTTATAAATGGCTCTTGTCAGGATTTGGGAATGGTTTTATGCTGATCAGCGATGGCTTGAAACTGATGCTGGAAGACCTGAAAGCTGAGGTTCCACTGCCTGAGGTTGCAATGTGGAAACACAAGAGCATCTTGGATACCTTTTTTGAACCTGGTCATCAGGATACCCTAAGCCATGGAACTTTGAAGAGCAGTCTAACTTTCTTGAAAGCACAAGGATTAGAAAATATACAGCAACACATCAAGGAGCTATCGGATGAGGCATACCGACTGTTATTGGAAAGGGATTTGATCCTACCTTATATAGCAGAGCGCTCGGTTCGTTCTTCCTTGATAAACGTGCAGCTCCCTCAGGAGCTTTACCCAAACCTGATGAACATGGGCGTGAAATGTTTTCCCCGTGGAACTGGGATTAGGATAGGAATACACCTTTATAATGATTTAAAGGATATTCATAATTTTGTTAATATTATTGAGAGTTTACGATGAATTTTAAAATAGGAGATTTAGTCAGGTTTGTTGATGAACCCATTGAGGGCCATATTACCGCTTTTTTGAGCAACGGACTTGTTGGGGTGACGGATGACACTGGCTTTGAGATTCCGGTGATGCAAGATAAGATCACCCTAGTCCATGGCAACATGCGTATGGAGGAGGATGAGGAACCAACCCAGGTGGTTCAGACGGGGAAATTTATCGAAAAGGGCATATACTTAGCCCTGACCGGTGAACAGAAAGAAGGATTGGTCAAATTCTTTATTGTCAATGAGACTTCCTTTGAATTGTTGGTTACAGTATCTGAATCTGTAGGAAACAAAAGAACAGGGATATTCGCCAATATCGTTCCTGCACGTGAATATAACCAGTTCTATACAGGCAATTTCTCCGCCATCAACAAATGGCCTAATCTGGAATTCCAGATCTTAAGGACCTCGAGAAGACAACACAACGCGTTCCCTCCCATCGAAAAGTCAATCAAGGTAAAACCCCTTGATCTGATCAATTCAAAAGAGAATCTGGAAGTTTTGCCAGAAAAGGCATGGATCTATGAACTGGACAAAGTGGAGGAAAATATTGGGCTAGATAAATTGAAACAGCATTTTATCTCGCATAGGCCGGGGTAGACAGGAGACAATAGATATCAGACATCAGACATAAGACATCAGACATAAGACCCTCGCGCATTAGAGGGGGTTGATTCATTATCTTATGTCGTTGAAGGGGAATATCGAATGGGTTGAACCAGGATTGAAGGGATGGGAGGATAGACCAAGATCAAAATTCCCGTATATATTCGGCATATCTGACAGGAGCGTATTGCATACGTCCGTAACATACTAGCCAGTAAACCATTTTTTTAATTTTAGAGATATAACCCCTTTTGGGGTTCCATTATTTTAGCAGACATGGCTCGTTATCCTTGAGGTAGCGCAAAAACGATGTTCGATTAATCGAACATCGTTTTTGCATTAACCCTATATTGTTCAATACCTTCATGCTAAAATAATTCATCCCCGATGGGGATTTATGGCGATTAGAAATATCTTCTGGTAAATAAATCTGGGCATGAATGGTTAGAACCACAATTCTACCAAACTTGTAATTGGTACGAAGGAAGACTCTCTGAAAAATGCTGATTTAATGGTAAAAATGATAAGATTTATATCAACGTACTGTTTCTTTACCTTCGATAAAGGGGGACAAAATCTAGGGTTAGTGAACCGTACAGATTCTTCACTATTCGTTCAGAATTGGAATTGTAATAAGAGGGATTCAGAGCGAAGCGAAGAATCTATTTCTTTTTTTTATGAGGATTTTGTCATCGTGAGCACAGCGAACGAACTATTTTCCTTCAAAAAGGTGATGTGCAGAAAAAGATTTCACCCCTTCTGGGGGTTCTATCCCCTATTCGGTCTAAGATCTAGATCTGTTCAAGCCTAATAATAAATCTTACCTATTCAACGCCATTCAGGTAGGCGAATGAAAAATTCTTATGTCTACTGTCTATCTTCCACTGTCTTATGATTCTTCTTCCCTACAGAAAACAGAATCAACAAGGCTCCGAACAGCAACACTCCCCAGCCCCATTTGATATTAAGGGTTTTGGAAAGAAGCCCATCGATTAATTTTAGGCCGAGGTAATTGTTGATCTGGAAAAACACCAATATAAAAGAAAGGACTATCCATCCGATGAGCACCCAGGCAGCAATCCGGAAGGGACTTAATTTACGCATAAAGAAAAGCAGGACACATAGGCCAAGCAAACCATTTGTGATCATGAACAAGGCGGTATCAACTTGATAAAGATTCCAATTTGCCTGCAGTGGAACTTTCAGGAATGGGCAGAATATTGCAGAAAAAAACACCACAAAAAATCCTATTAATGCCAAAGGTTTGTTTAAACTTCTCATGATAAAAATTATAGTTCAAAGATGAACATTTGACGGGATTTAGGAAAGAAAATTTGGGATTTAAACTGAATAAAGGCAGAAAAAATGCATGATTTATCGATAATCGTTAAGTATAAACTGTAATTAATGTCATTTATTATCCGCATTAGAAATGATTGTCATCACAATATTAGCGCTTTAACAAACCTATAACATTGTACATCAGATTGTTAACATATTTTTAACACTATTTATAATCGTTCTAAATTCACTGTATTGACACATTCTTGACAATAGCAACGCTGTTTTAATCTACATTTGCAGTACAAAATTATTGGAGAAATAATTAGGCTTTGAAGAATTTAAAAGTTATAGCGTTTACCCATAAACATGTCGATCTAAAAGATTTGGGGAATCTGGTGATATGCAATGAAGAATTGGATAGTCGCCTTATTAACCTAAAAAACAATTTAGACATTCCTGAGATATTTTATATCGGTACTTGTAACCGTGTGGAATTTGTGTTCTATGGAGCGCATGAGTTGAACGATGATTTTGTAGTGCAGTTTTTAGACAGCATGAATTTCTGTGTTCCAGCGGAGCGTATGCAATGTTACTTGGGACAGGTCAACAGATATTCAGGTCTTGACGCCTTGAACCACCTATTCCGCACTTCATGTTCCATGGAGAGTTTGGTAGTTGGCGAAAAAGAAATCCTAGCTCAGATCCGTCGTGCTTACGACCGTTGTAAAGCGGCGGGGTTTACGGGAGATTTCCTGAGACTGATGATGGACCGCTTGGTAAAAACCGCAAAAGAAGTCTATACCTACACCAATATTTCACGCAATCCTATTTCGGTAGTATCCCTAGCTTATCGCAAGCTTCGTGAAGTGAAATTAAAGGACAACCCTAGGATCTTGGTCATTGGATCTGGGGAGACCAACCAAAATTTAGCAAAATACCTTAAAAAACATAAATACAGTAATTTCACTATTTTCAATAGAACAGTTGCCAATGCGCAGGCATTAGCTGAAGAATTGCAGGCGCCTGTTTATCCTTTGAGCGAATTGAAGAATTACAAAAAGGGATTTGATATGATGATTACCTGTACGGGTGCCCCTGAAGCCATTATCCACGAAGATCTTTACGAGTCTTTATTGAATGGTGAGGAGGATAAAAAGGTAATTGTTGACTTAGCCATTCCAAATGATATTGATGCAGCTGTGATTGCAAAACACCAAATCCACTACATCGAAGTAAGCAGCTTGCAACAGATCGCGGAGAAGAATATCCAAGAGCGTTATGCAGAGCTGGATAATGCTGAAAAAATCATTGAGCAAAACATCAAAGAATTCTTACCGATCCTGAAACAACGTCGCGTTGAGGTTGCTATGAAGGAGGTTCCTGAGAAAATCAAGGAAATCAAAGCCATGGCTTTATCGGAAGTATTTGCCAATGAAGTTGAGCAACTGGACCCACAAGCACGTGAAGTGCTGAATAAGGTCATCAACTATATGGAAAAGAAATATATCAAAGTTCCTATGGTGATGGCGAAAGAGATCTTGGTTAAATCTGCCGAATCAGAAAGCAATTAATATTAAATTTTCTTAAAAATATTCTGATTCTGACATTAAATCATCAGAATTAAGAGGCTATTTCCTTAAATTTGCCTCCGGATTATTCATTTGTAAATCTTTGAACGTGAACAGAAAACTAATTATCGGTACCCGTGGAAGTGAATTGGCACTATGGCAAGCAAACTTTGTAAAGGATCGATTAGCCGAAATATCAATCGAAGCTGAATTAAAAATCATCAAAACCCAAGGGGATATTGTTCAGCATTTAAGACTAGACAAACTTGAAGGAAAAGGATTCTTCACAAAAGAGTTAGAAGAAGAATTGTTGTCTGGCCAAATTGATCTGGCAGTTCATTCACATAAAGATTTACCCACGGTAAATCCTCCAGGATTGATCATTGCGGCAGTTTCAGAACGTGAAGACCCATCGGAATTATTGATTATACACAAAGATTGTGTCGATATCACCAAGCGTCTTTCCTTAAAACATAATGCATCGGTTGGAACCTCTTCTAACAGAAGAAAAGCACAACTCCTATCTCTACGTCCGGACCTCGAATTTGAAGATCTTCGTGGAAACCTTCAAACACGTGTTCAGAAATTACGTGATGAGAAATATGATGCCATTGTATTGGCTAAGGCTGGGATTGCAAGGATCAACATGGAGCTTTCGGATTTCCATTTGGAAGAGATCGCACCTGTAGAAGTTGTGCCTGCTCCTGCACAAGGGGTATTGGCCATACAGATTCGTGAAAGTGACCAAGAACTGTTTGACATCTTACAACAGATCAACGATAAAGAGGTAGCTGAAGCTATTTCAGTAGAACGTAAAGTTTTGAATTTGTTCGATGCAGGTTGTCATGCACCTCTAGGCAGCTATTGCCGTAAGAAAGATGGCGTATTCCAATCTTGGACTTCCATTGCTGATACCAACGAAGACTTTCCTGACCGTGTGTTCTTGGAGTCTGAGACGACAGAGGGAATGGCAGAGAAGATTTTCGCAAAATACCAAAAGGACAGAAAATTACCTTCTTCGGTATTTATCACCAGGGATCTTGCTGAAAATTCGTATTTAGCCCGTTTCCTTAAGAAACATGATATTCAGGTAGACGCCAGATCATTGATCCGCATTTTCCCTACCATCAATAAATTAGATTCCTTCATTTTGAAGCGAGCAGATTGGATCTTCTTCAATTCCAAAAATGCCATTGAACATTTCTTCAAATTGGAACCTTGGATCCTGAAGAAAACAAAGATCGGTGTCCTAGGAAGAGGATCGGAAGATACTTTGCGCAAATTCAACCGTATTGCTGATTTTTCAGGTGATAACTTAGGTATCGATACGGAAGGAATAGCACAGGAGTTTGCGAAGTTGGTGGATGGTCAGACCGTATTGATCCCACGCGCTGAAGGTTCTTTGCAAACGATCCAGAAAGCATTGACTGAAAATACCAAAATCATCGATATGCCAATCTATGAATCGGTAATCGAAGAAGAAGTGGATAAGAGCAATGCCCAAGTATTGATCTTTACCAGCCCAAGCAATGTGGAAGCTTATTTCCGGGAGAACTTGGCGGATCCTGATCAAAAGATTATCTGTATCGGTTATTCTACAGCCAAAGCTATTGAAGCATTAGGCTTAAAATATACCCTTCCATTCACGCCAGACGAAATTGGATTGGCGGAAGCTGTATTCGGATTGGATTATTAGAAAATAATATAGCGAAGGGGGAATTATCCCCCTTCGCTCTTACATAAAAAAAAACAAAAACATGTTACACCGTCCTAGAAGAAACAGAAAATCAGCTGTAATCCGCGACATGGTTCAAGAGAACCATCTGTTTGCTGCCAACTTGATTTTCCCATTGTTTATTGTAGATGGAGACAACCAAAAAGTTGAAGTATCCTCCATGCCTGGTATCTACCGCTATTCGATCGATAATTTATTGCGTGAGGTAGAAAGCTGTATGAATTTAGGCTTGAAAGCCTTCGATCTATTCCCAGCTGTGGAAGAATCCCTAAAAGATAAATATGCTACAGAAAGCTACAGAAAAGGCACATTATACTTAAAAGCTATTGAAGCGGTTAAGAAAAACTTCCCTGAAGCTTGTGTAGTTACCGATGTGGCGATGGACCCTTATAGTTCTGATGGTCATGATGGGATTGTTGAAAATGGAGAGATCCTGAACGACGAAACTTTAGAAGTATTGGGTAAAATGGCGTTGGCACATGCAGAAAGTGGTGCTGATATCATTGCTCCATCGGATATGATGGACGGAAGAATTGGGTACCTACGCAATATTTTGGACGAGAACGGATTCAGCAATGTGTCATTGATGTCCTATACGGCAAAATATGCATCGGCATATTATGGTCCTTTCCGTGATGCCTTAGGTTCTGCCCCTAAAAAAGGCGATAAAAAAACCTATCAGATGAACCCTGCAAACAGCAAGGAGGCCTTGATCGAAGCTCAGTTGGATACCCAAGAGGGAGCTGACTTCTTGATGGTAAAGCCAGGATTGCCATATTTGGACGTCATCAAGTTGTTGAGCGATAATTTTGACCTACCGATTGCAGCTTACAATGTTTCCGGTGAATATGCCATGCTGAAAGCTGCCATCGCAAATGGTTGGTTGAGCGAGCAGGTTATCTTGGAAACCCTGATGAGTTTCAAGCGAGCAGGAGCGACATCGATCTTGACCTACCATGCAAAAGAAGTTATTGAAAAAGGCTGGGTAAAATAGACCATAAATCAATTATTTGGCTATTTTTGTAAGCCTATAAAGCGACCATTAAAATATTTTTTCTACAAAATGGAACATACACGAATTAAAGAATTATTAAAATCAGAGGATTTCGGAAAAGAAGTTATTGTTAAAGGGTGGGTTCGTACCTTCCGTAACAATCAATTTATAGCTATCAATGACGGATCTTCAATCAATAATATTCAAGCGGTCATTGATTTTGAAAACACATCGGATGCAATCCTAAAAAGGATTACTACCGGTGCGGCTGTGCGTGTAAAAGGAAATTTGGTAGAATCATTGGGTAAAGGACAGAAAGTAGAGATCAAAGCAACCGATGTTTCTATCATTGGAGACTCGGATCCTGAAAAATTCCCTTTGCAACCGAAGAAACACAGCTTGGAATTCCTTCGTGAGATTGCACATTTGCGTTTCCGTACCGGAACTTTCAACGCCATCTTCAAAGTACGTAATGCCCTGGCATTTGCAGTAAACAAGTTCTTCCAAGAACGTGACTTCATTTATATGCATACGCCAATCATTACAGGTTCGGATGCTGAAGGTGCTGGAGAAATGTTCCGTGTGACAACTTTGGACCTGAACAATATTCCACGTACAGAAAACGGTGATGTCGATTTTAAAGAAGATTTCTTCGGAAAATCTACTAACCTGACTGTTTCTGGACAGCTTGAAGGTGAGTTGGCGGCATTGGCTTTTGGAAATATCTATACCTTCGGCCCTACTTTTAGAGCTGAAAACTCCAATACGACCCGTCACTTGGCTGAATTCTGGATGATCGAGCCGGAAATGGCTTTCTATGAATTGGAAGACAACATGGATCTTGCTGAAGATCTATTGAAATATGTTATCCGTTATGCCTTGGAGCAATGTCCGGAAGAGATTGAATTCTTGAACAACCGTTTATTGGAGGAGGAGAAATCTAAACCTCAGAACGAACGCTCTGAATTGAACCTGATCGAGAAATTAAACTTTGTCATCAACAATGATTTTGAGCGCGTGACTTACACAGAAGCCATCGAGATCTTGTTGAGAAGCAAGCCTAACCAGAAGAAACAATTCAAATACCTGATAGAAAGTTGGGGTGCCGATCTACAGTCGGAGCATGAGCGTTTCTTGGTTGAAAAGCATTTCAAAAAACCTGTCATCCTTACTGATTACCCAAGAGAGATCAAATCTTTCTACATGAAACAGAACCCAGTAGATGCTAACGGAAGACAAACCGTTCGCGCCATGGATATCTTGTTCCCAGGAATCGGTGAAATGGTTGGCGGTTCACAACGTGAAGAAAACTTGGAAAAACTGATCACCAGAATGGGTGAGGTTGGAATTCCTACAGAAGAGATGGAGTGGTTCTTGGATACCCGCCGTTTTGGCTCGGTTCCTCACTCTGGCTTTGGAGTTGGATTTGAAAGGTTGGTATTATTTACCACTGGAATGACCAATATCCGTGATGTCATTCCTTTCCCAAGAACACCAAATAACGCAGAGTTTTAAAAACTAGATAAATTTAAAAAACCGTCAAAACAAACATTATTTTGACGGTTTTTGTTTATTCAGTAATATTGAAACAATTTAATTAACTAATCCATGTTACTAAAAATCTACAATGACAATCCGAATCCAAAGGCTATCGAAGAGGCTGTGGAGATATTAAGAAAAGGAGGCGTGATTATCTATCCAACAGATACGGTATATGGTATTGGTTGCGACATTACAAACCAGAAGGCCATAGAGCGTGTGTGCTCGATCCGCGGACTGAAACCGGACAAGGCTAACCTTTCCTTTATCTGTTATGACCTGACAGATATTTCTCAATATACCAAACCTTTTGACACCACCGTTTTTAGGGTATTGAAAAAAGCATTGCCTGGTCCATTTACCTTTATCTTCAATGCGAGCTCCCAAGTCCCTAAACTGTTGAGCTCTAAAAAGAAAACTGTAGGTATCCGTGTTCCGGACAACAATATTGTCCGTGATATCGTCAAGGAATTGGGTAACCCAATCGTCACTACCTCCATCCATGACGATGATGAGATCATCGAATATTCTACCGACCCTGAATTGATCTATGAGAAATTCGAGGAAAAGGTAGATTTAGTAATTGACGGTGGGTATGGCGACAACGTTCCTTCGACAGTTGTTGATGTGACCTCAGGCGACTTTGAAATCATCCGTGAAGGCAAAGGGGATCTAGAACAATATCTATAGCCTAGACTCCACCCTTTCTTTAATGGCGGCATTGAAGAGTTCAAAGCCCTTCTTGGTATTTCCATGAATCATTTTCCTGAAGAGTGGCACCAGTATGCCTGAAAACTTTTCCCCTTGGATAAGCTGTGTTTGATCGTTTGAAATCCTATTCAGGATAAAATAATGCTCGCCATCAAATAACCCATTGATAAAAAGCTTTCCTTTCCAACGAAGTTCCTGATTGCTTTCTATCTTTAAAAAGATTGGATTCATCTTCATGCTGGTACCACCTGGTTGGGTCAGCAGGACCTGGGTCCGTTTGCCAACTTGAGGAGTTCCATAAAATTCAGCGATGCTAGGACTCCATTCCGGATAAGCTTTGAAATCGGCCAATATAGCCCATACAGCTTCTGCAGGAGCATTTATGATAATCTGTGATTCTATCTGTTCTTTCATACCTCAAAGTTAGCCTTGGGGTAGTCAGAAGCACTTGACATTTATCAAGAAGATAATTTATTCCGGATGCGGCTTAAGGTTTCTGGGCTCATGCCCAATACAGAGGCAATGTATTGTAAGGGAACCTGATTGAACAGTTGTTTATTCTGTTCAAAATACTTTTGATAGCGTTCTTCGGCAGATAAAGCTATAAAATCGAATACCCGATGCTCGATCTGCATAAAACATTTCGCGATGAATCTTTTTTCGATCACATTCCAATTGGGTATGGACTGCTGTATATCGAGGTAATCTGACTTATTTAAGGTCCATAGCTTGGTAGGTGTCAATGCTTCAATCGACCAGTTGGAAGGGTTGTCGAAAAAGAAGGAAGCTAAATCCGTGATAAAATAGCCATCACCTCCGATCCATTGCGTCACTTCCTTGCTATCTGTCCATTTGAAAACCCTACAGATACCCTCTTCGATAAAACTCAGCTTTTTACAGGATTTTCCTGTTTCCAGGAACAATTCATTCTTATTGAGCTCCTCGGGAACAAACCTGGAGATAATCAATTCGGCTTGTTCATCAGAGAGTTCGAACATCTGTAATAACTGCTGTTTAAATTTCATGAGCCTTCCATTTTAAGTTGAGTCTGACGTCTTCTTTCATAAATATAGGCAATATTAAAAATGACTACAGCTATAAATATCATCCCAAAGGCTATGATTTGGGCCGTATTGATAGACTCCTTGTAATATAGAACTGCCAGAAAGAAACTAATGATCGGGTTAAGGTACAGCAATATACCCACTACAGAGGAGTCTAGCCCCTTCAGGGCATAGATATTCAAGAACAGTGGAATAATGGTATATCCAATGGCAATGATGAGGATATAGGTATAAAACTCATCGGTCTTGGGAACGGAGCTGTCCACAACATAAAGGATTGGCAGCAATAAAATAGTGCTAACCAAAATATGGATGGTCAGGGTAAAGAATTTATCAAGCTTGAATTTATTCTTTTGCAGGACAAGATAGCCTGCATAGGAAAGTGCGATGATGAAGCTATAGAAAAGGTCAAGAAAATGCCCATAAGCCAATAGGATACAACTAACGATGCTGAGGCCTACAGCAAACCATTGTCCTTTGTTGAGTCGTTCCTTGAGGAAAATACTGGCCAATACGGTTGTCAATATGGGGCAAATGAGATAGGCCAAGGAAGTTGCATTGACGCTGACTGCATTCATCACATAAATAAACAGGAACCAGTTCATCCCCAAGAGGACGGCACTTGCCAGTACATTGACAAGGAGTTGTTTTCTTTCTGTGGAATTACTGGTTTTAAGGTATTCTATACTGGCTAGTGTCTGTTTTCTTCGGAAGATAAAACAGGCCAATAGTATACAGATTGAGGCAAATAGGACACGGTGGATTAATATATCGAGGGCTCCATAGTCACTGAGAGGCTTCAAGACCAAGGCGAATGTTCCCCAGATGATAAAGCCTGTCAATGCTGACAGGTAATATTTCATATTATAGATAAAGAGTAAAAGCCTTAAAGAATAACGAACTCTTCGATGACCACCTTTCCAACGTATTCATTGACACGTCCGATAATCTGTCTGCGCATCATGGCCAGTTCATTCTTGATGACCGCTGATTCTACGCGTACAAACAATTTCTTATCTCTAATATAAATCTGTTGGGTTCGGTTGGCGATTGCACTTCCAATAAGCTCAGGCCAGGCGGTAACAATTGAGGTTTCATCGAATTTACGTCTGAGACGGTATACATCCAATAACTTCTCCACTGCTTGTTTGATGGTTACATCATCACTTCTCCTAAATGCATCATCATTATACTTCGCCATTGATCTGACCTCCTTGTATGTCAAAGATACGAATTGGCTTTCCTATTTCTTGAAATATTTTCCTTATTCTGTCGGAGTCCGTATCAGTCAGGAAGATCTGTCCAAATTCGTCTTCAGACACCAATTGCATCAGTTTTTTGGTCCGCTGTTCATCCAGCTTATCAAAGATATCGTCCAGCAACAGGAGGGGCTTATATTGCTTCCTGTTTTTCAGAAAAGCATATTGAGCTAACTTCAGAGCGATCAAGAAAGACTTTTGCTGCCCTTGGGAGCCAAACTTCTTTAATGGCATCCCTTCATGGATGCTAAACTGTAGATCGTCTTTGTGAATTCCTACAGTCGTGCGCTCCAAAGCCCTATCCTTTTCCAAATGCTTGTTAAGAAGATCCAAGAAATCTTGGTCTTGAAGTTGAGATTCATAGACTAGGTCTACCTGCTCGACATCATCGGAAAGAAATTGATAGTAGCGACGGAATTCCGGAAGGAACTCCTCCATAAACTTCTGCCTGCGTGAAAATATCTTTTCCCCGGCTTCCACGAGCTGTAGGTTGAGAACTTCAAGTAGTCCTTTGTCAAAAACGCCAGTTTCACGGATGTTCTTCAGGATGATATTGCGGTTCAATAGAATCCTGTTGTAGGTAATCAGGATGTCAAGGTATTGATTGTCGGTTTGCGATATCACATTATCGACAAACTTCCTTCGTTCCTCACTCCCATCCATGATAATAAAGCTATCATTCGGTGAGATCATGACCAAAGGGAACTGCCCAATATGATCGGCTAAACGACCGTATTCTTTTTTGTTCTTCTTGAACTGCTTTTTCTGATTTCTTTTGATGCTACAGGAAACGGCATCCAATACGGTTTCCTTATCAAATTGCCCTTGTACCATAAACCAATCCTCTCCTTTTTTGATATGCTGAGAGTCAATGGGATTAAAATAGGATTTGCAAAGTGATAGATAGTGAATAGCATCCAATAGATTAGTCTTCCCCGAACCATTCTGTCCTGTAAAGGCATTGGTGTCTGGCAGAAAATCTAATGAAGATTCAGTGTAGTTCTTAAAATTTAAAACGGATAGATGTTTTAGCCACATAGCAACACAAAGATATGCTTTTTCGTCGGGCTATGCTTTATTTTACCTCTTCAAAGTCAATAAACTCACCTGCAGTTTCCGTACCTTTTCTGGAATTGTTTTCTTTCGGAGGAGTATATTCCACACGAACTTTTCCGTCAGGACGTTGCTGTTGCTTAAACTGTGAAAAAGGATCGTTATAGTTTTGTTGATTTGGACCTTGATTAGCATATTGTCCTTGAGCGCCATTCATGATTTTCTCTGCCACCTTCTTCATAAAGAAAGGCATCAGAAGACGCACACCAATTTTAAATAGGTAGTAAAATATAACTGCTGATATAAGGAAATATATAAATGTCATTTTTAAATGCTTTTCATCAAATTTAACAAATAATCGAAATGAAAGTTTAAGAGATTGTCAAGTAAATCTCAGTTAACATTTTTTTACTTTTCTGCTTTAGCTTTCAAAACAGCCTGAAGAAGCTGGGTAGGATGCTGTGAACCAATTACATAAACCAATCCGTCGTTATCTGTAAGCCATAATGCTTCCTTACCACCTGAATAGAATCTGATTTTGCCATTCTTGTGCAGGTTATAAACGGGGTTGTTAAAAAAGAAGGTGGAATACCTATCCTTTTCAATCTTCTTGATGGAGTTAAGATCGATCTTCACCAAACTGGTGGTCCAGAGTCCGCTTAAGATGATATGAGTCTTGGTAACTGTGGTCCGATAACTGACCATGTAGAGCATGATGATGGAAACGATCAGGATTCCAACCCCCACGATAAAGAACAGTTGTTGAGAGACAACATGTTCCCAGTTGATGTAATAGGCAACAAAGCAAAACAATGCTAAGATCAATCGTACGCTAATCCAAGTCCAATCCCTTCCTAGATATTGTTTTTCTTGAAATAAGATTTGTTCTTCTTCCATATTTGCTATTTGTATACTAAAGTAAGTACTTTCTTTGTATTTTCTGTCACTTTAAAGCGATTATCTAAGCGCATACCCACTATCCAAATCAATTGCCCATCGGCATTGACCAAAATTGGGACTTCCTCCTTTTGAAAGCGGTTCAGCTTTTTCTGGATGAAATAATCACTTAGCTTTTTTGAACCTTCCATCCCCAAGGGTTTAAAGGTATCTCCTATTTGCCAAGGCCTTAATACCAATGGAAACTTGATCAAATCCGCATCGACTTGGACTTGGTTTTCATCTCGCTCAATTTCCATTCCTTGCGATTCGACAATGAAAAAGCCCTTGTGGTTATAATTCACCTTAGCATGAAGGTTTTCAATGGTTATAGTAAATGGACTGTCAATGACCTTTTCCCTAAGGATTAACTCATCTCGATCCAAGAGAAGTTCATGACTAGAGGATTCAAATATCTGTCCCATTCCCTTATCAAGGACTGTGATGAGATCATCGGTTACATTTCTCTGGAAATTATAAGGCCTGAATAGTTCAAAGATGAGAAAGGGGTCGCTTGCATGGACTTGCAGGGCCTCAAGTCGGATCTTTATTTGATTTCCTTCATTTCGGAAAATAAGCTTTCGGATAGCGTCCACCTGATTCTGGATAAAGCGGTGGCTTTCCTCAAAATGTTTGATGTTCTGTTCTAGGATAGCTTCAAAGTCTGGTTGGATCTCCTTAAACTTAGGAATGATCTCCAACCTTATTTTGTTCCTCGCATATTTGGTTGAGAAATTGGACTGGTCATCTCTATAGGGGACTTGTAGGCTTTGCACTTCAAGAGCGACTTCATTGGCCGATAGAAAAAGGATAGGGCGAATAATAGCTCCACGTTTAGCTTGAATACCCAAAAGCCCTTGGATACCGGTTGATCGTGTTAAATTAAACAACATGGTTTCCAAATGGTCATTGGCATGTTGTGCAATGGCAATCTTTTGACAAGCCTGTTCAGATTTCAGTTCCTCAAACCATTGATATCGCAGTTCGCGAGCAGCCATTTGAATGGAGACTTTATGCTCTGAGGCATAAGCTTCCGTTTCAAATCTCTTTAGAAACACTGGAAAGCCTAATTCTTTTGCATAATCCACGACTAATGCCTCATCCTTATCAGATTCCTCTCCGCGCAATTGAAAATTACAATGGGCTATTATGCAGTTCATCTTTAAATCATGAAACAACCTAGCCATCAACATGGAATCCTTACCGCCACTGACGGCCAAGAGAATCTTATCATTCCTGTCAAGGAGTTCCTTTTCGATGATAAACTGTTTTAATCTTTCTGAAACTGACATAGTCCAAAATTACAGATTATAAATAATCTTGTGTTAGAGGCATTAAAATTTATTGTTTAACAATTTTTTGCTAATTAATTCTATATTTTTGCGCTTGTGAGATACCTATTAGTACTATTAATAAGCATGATATGCCTGTCTGCCTATGCACAGGACGAGTTTACACCCGTGAATGCTGGCGCGGACAATGCCCCCATGCGCTTGGTATCTTCATCAAGCAGTAGATTTATAAATCAGAAAATATTAAGGAGTTACAACGCGGTGTATGAGCACAAGGGTTCGACCTTGGCTGCTGACAGTGGCGACCTTTATAAAGATGATATTGGAAATGAGTTCTTTGAAGCTCATGGAAATATCGTGATTACCCAGCCTTCGGGGACTGTAATCCAAGGTACACATCTTCATTACGATGCATCTTCGCAACATGCCGTGCTGACCAAAAACGTGAAAATGGTCGATGACCAGAGTACACTGACCACCAACTACCTGACTTACAACCTAAGAAGCCAGCAAGGAACATATACCGGTGGCGGTAGGATTGTTGGGCAAGGAGACACCATCACTTCCCAAAGGGCTTACTACTTTGAAAATACCAAGGATGCCTATTTCAACAACAAAGTTGTTGTGAGAAATGAAAGCACCATTATCTATACGGACTCCATGCAGTATAATACCATGTACAGAGATGCTTTTTTCTTTGGTCCAACAACCATTAATGGTAGAAAAGGCGAAAAACTTTACACAGAAAAAGGAACCTACAATACGGCTTTTGGAGTTGCAAAATTCAACAAGAACAATCTTTATACGGAAGGTAGCCGGTTCTTAAAAGGCGACAGTTTGTTTTACGATAGAGACAAAGGTATTGGTGAAGCTTTTCGAAATGTATTGTTTGTAGATACCTTAGATAAGTTCTATGCCAGCGGGGAATACGGAAAATACCTAGAGAGCGACCAATCTATCCTGATGACCGATAAGCCATTGATCAAATATGTGGTCAGGACTGATTCAACGGATAATTCTCAAGACTCTGTACAGGTGGATACTGTGAACCGGGAAAACCTATCCAGAAGAGAATTAAGAAGACTTGAAAAGGCAGAAGAGAAGGAACGCGAGAAAATAGAAGAAGCCGAGAAGGAAAAACAAGAGGAATTAAAAAACGCGGCAATAAAACCGGTGGAAACCGATAGTATAGCCCCTCCTCCAGTCCGACAGACAAGTAAAATTGATACAGCTTATATGACCGCGGACACCTTATTTTCTAAAGTCATATTTGTCAGGGATTATAAACCCCTGGACCTTAAGATAGATAGGGATGGTGGCCAACTGGAAGATACTACGGAAGTGGATTATGGCGACATCGATCAGATTGATCTATTTGAAACCGGTGATTCTACCGAAGTTGGCAATGTGGGAACGAAGGAATTGACGAAAGTTGGCCCTGTTAAAAAAGAGCCTGCAGTCATTAAGCAGGGAGCAAAGAAACCTGCCAATAAACCTGCAGCAAAACCAAAGCCTGTGGATGCCGCAACTATCCAAGCCACTAGCAAGGCCGATAGCGTATTGCGTAGAAATGCCGTCATGCCAACGGGACAAGAACAAGATAGCCTGATGCGGAAAGCCCTGCAGTCCGCCCAAACTGCTGATACATTATTGAAGGACTCGACCGAAATCTACGCCGATACGGCAAGAACCAGAATTGTGAAGGCCTATTATAATGTGCGGGTATTCAAATCTGACTTACAAGCTGTAGCAGACTCTGTTTATTATGGTATGGTAGACTCCATGTTCCGATTTATGGGCTCCCCGATGATCTGGTCAGAGGGATCACAGATCAATGCTGACACCATCTATATGCAGATCAAGAACAATAAAATGGACAATGCCCTATTAAAGGACAATGCATTTATGGTGAATGCGGTGTTGGATACTTTGAAATTCAACCAGCTTAAGGGAAGGAAAATCACGGCCTTCTTTGCTAATAATAATATTGATCGTCTTTTTGTTGACGGAAATGCGGAAAACTTGGTCTTTACCACCAATGACAAAACCAATACGATTACAGAGATGTTCCATGACCGAAGTAGCCGTATTAAGGTCAAGATGGAGGGCAAGAAAGTAATTGACTATGTATCTATCCGTAAAGTAGACCAAAAAGTCTATCCATTTAGGTTAGTCACCCAAGAAATAGAGGTATTACCAGGATTCCAATGGAAGCCGGAGGATCGACCGAAATCTGTAGAAGATATGTTGAACCGCAAGAGGACCAAAGTAGCCCCTGTAACCGATCAAAAAGGAAGTCCTGGAGAGAATGGCAACCCTAATGGGGATACTGTATCTGAGCCCGATGTAAAGGCCGATGGAAATACTGTAACTCCAAAATCGAGTTCAGAAAAGAATCCTTTGGCTCCTACTCAGGACTCAAAACCAACGCTGACGCCTCAAAGCAAACCTGCTACTCCAGCGGATAGTACCTTAAAACTCAAGCCTGATAGCACCTTGAAAGTTCTACCAGATTCGGTTATAAAAGCAAACCAAGACAGCACAATTAAAAAATAAAGAGGAATTTACTTCTCAATTCTTTTTTCCTAACATAGCACACTTATTATTGCCAAATAATTAACCTACACCCCATTGTATTGCTTTTCCTATATAAATACCTGAAAAACAAAACCAAAACTTCAAAAAACATATTATTTTTTCCCGATGTTACATTTATGGTATTAATTAGTTAATTTTTGAATTAAAGCGAAATTATAACACAAAAACTATAAAAAACACCATCAAGTGCTGTGATTTAAATAATTCGACTCTTTTTATCTCCTATCATTCCATTATTAAACTAAAGGTTTTAATTAGCGGAAAATATTGCAATATTTTTAGAAATATTAAAGTGTACATGGTTAATAATCATAATTATTAAAGAAATCAAATATCCTTTTAGGCTTATTTTTATTAAATAATTTAAAATTAAGCATTTGATAAATTAAATATTTTAAACATCTTCATTTCATAAGTCCTTACAGGACATTTAAATAACGACCAATAAATATTAACCTACATAATATTGTATGCAGATTAATTTTTAACTAAAACCAAAATATATGAAACAAAGATTACTTGGCATTTTTTTGCTGAGCATGCTGCTTATTGGCAGTACTTATGCTCAAAATCGGCAGGTTTCTGGAAAGGTAACCTCCGCCAGCAATGGATCTCCTATAGCAGGAGTGTCCGTAAGAGTCTCGGGAACATCTAGTTCCACTCAGACCGCTGCTGATGGTACCTACAACATTCAGGTTCCTGACAACAATGGCACCCTATCCTTTTCTTATATTGGATATTCAAGCGCCGAACTATCAATTGGCAATAGGTCCGTGATCAACGTCCAATTACTTCCAGATGAAGAGAGCTTGGAAGAAGTTGTGGTAACAGGTTACATGGTTACCAGTAAAAGGGACTTTACAGGTTCCACCTCGAAGGTCTCTGGAGAAGCTATTGCTGACCGTCCATTGCAAAGTTTTACCCAAGGTCTAACTGGTCAGGCTACAGGGGTAAACATTATCCAACCTAGTGGTATTTTAAACAACCCACCTGTGGTTCGTGTTCGAGGACTAAGCTCCTTATCCCTAAACTCATTTCCATTGGTTGTCGTTGATGGAATACCAATCTCTACAGGAGATGCCTCCTCAAACGCAGCTGCAAACAACCCTTTGTCAGACATCAATCCGGAAGATATCGAAACCATGGACATCTTAAAAGATGCGGCTTCTACGGCAATTTACGGATCCCGAGGTGCGGCAGGCGTACTCCTGATCACCACCAAAAGAGGAAAATCAGGCGTGGCTAAAATCAGCTACGACGGCTGGTTCGGTTCAACCAAGGCAGTTAGGTTACCAGAAGTCTTTAACGCTGAACAGTATATTGCCTTCAAGAACAAAGCCATCACAAATGTATACGAGTCAAATCCAACTTTTGCAGCAGCAAACTTACCTCAGGTTGGCTTTGCACCTATGTTAGACGAAAATGGAAACACCATTGACACCCGTTGGTATGACTACATTTACCAGAACGGATTTTCTAACAACCATAACCTTAATGTATCAGGCGGAAATGATAGGACTACCTATTATTTCTCGGGAAACTTGTCTGATCAGAACGGAATATTAGTTAGAAATAGCTTTAAGAGAAAGGGAGTTCGTGCAAATTTTGACCATAAACTAACCAGCTGGCTAAAAGTAGGAGGAAATTTCAACTTCACTAATGGCGTAAATAATTCCTTGAATTCCGGTTCAGTACCAGGGTCTGCATTTGCCTCCTCAGGACTTGGTCGATTGGCCGTAACTCAGCTTCCAAATTTACCGGCTTATTTACCGAATGGCGACTATTATTTAGCAGGAAACACAATTGGCTATGGAGAAAACAACCTACCGCCTACATTCTCTAACCCAATGCCTTCCATAGACAATGACAGGTACACTTCAGAATCCAATCGTTTCTTCTCTAATTTCAACACTTCCATCAACCTAATGGACGGACTATCCTTCAATACCAATTTCAATTGGGATCTAGCAAACACAGAAGACATCGAATTCTGGAACCCACTGAATGGTGACGGATATTCCTATAACGGTATTGCATTTAATAGACAAGCTAAAACCAATAATTGGTTAATTCTAAACTCTTTGGTTTATAACAAGTCATTTGGCAACCATAACCTTGTGTTATTAGCGGGTCAAGAAGCTCAGTCTACAAGATGGGAATCTTGGGGTGGTGCAAGATACGACCTTTCAGATCACTACTTTGACCAATACCAAGGTAATTACCTAATCAATGTTGCCAATGGAAATGGAATCTCAGAAAACAGGATCCAATCTTATCTGACTTCATTGAACTACAATTATGCACATCGATATTATTTAACCGCAAACTTCAGACGCGATGGTTTATCAGCCTTGGCAGAGGGCAATAAATGGGGTAATTTCGGAGGAGTATCCGGAGGCTGGACCATTTCCCAAGAAGAGTTCTTCAAATCGAGCTCCATTGCTGATGTCGTTACAAACCTTAGATTAAATGCGAGCTGGGGCCGAGTTGGAAATAGCAACCTTCCTAATGCTTACGGATCATTTGATATCTACTCCCCATCCATTTACGGCAGTGTTGGTTCCATGAGCTTTAGCCAAGCGGGAAACAAAGAGTTGGGCTGGGAAACATCCGAACAGACCAACTTCGGACTTAATTTGGGTTTATTTAACGATCGCATCAATTTAGAAGCAAGTTATTACAACAAAAATCACAATAACTTAATCCTGAGCGTTCCGCAGACACCTTCCAAAGGTATCCCAGGAAACTCCATCCTCATGAATATCGGCTCCATGTACAACAGAGGATTTGAATTTGCTTTAAACGTCAGGGCAGTCCAAAAGGAAAAGTTCAGATGGACAACGACACTAAATGTATCGACCAATAAAAATGAAGTCACTGCACTAGACAACGAAGGCAGACCTTTGATTGCCTCCACAGCATCTCTAGAGGTAACAAACATCACCGAAGTAGGTAAATCCGCCGCTCAAATCTACGCTGTACAAACCAATGGAATCAATCCAGAAAACGGCAGACGGATATTCGTAGACAAGGAAGGTAGAGAGGTCCAATATCTACATAGTGCACCAGGAACTCCTGGAAATTTCGCCTATACCTATCTCGATGGAACTCAAGCTGGCTCCGTAGCAACATCAGCTATTGCACTTGGAAACACCATCCCAACCTATTTTGGAGGGTTCAACAACAATTTTGAATTCTGGAATTTCGACGCCACGCTAAACTTTACATTCTCTGGAGGTAACTATATCTACAACGGATCGAAGGCAAGCTTAAGAGATCAACGGATCTGGAACAATTCCGTGGACATGCTAAACGCGTGGACCCCTGAAAATAAAGGGTCTGATATCCCAAGACCAATATACGGCGACAATATTTCTAACGGCTCTTCATTTGCAATCCAATCCAATATTGAAAAAGGAGATTTTATTAGGCTTCAAACCGCTTCATTAGGTTACCGACTGCCTGCTACCGTTTTCGGTAAGTCTGGTATATCAAGCTTGAGGGTTTATGCATCAGTAAATAATGCATTCCTTATCACGCAATACACCGGTGTCGACCCTGAGATATCAACCAATGGTAATGACAACCTGTCCTCAGGTGTAGAACGTAACTCGATCTCAAACGGTCGGACATTCACTTTCGGTATCAATTTAGGCTTTTAAAATTTCGGTCATGAAAAGATTAAAAATAAAATATAATTACTTGGGGTTATTCGTACTAATCCCCCTATTATTCAGCACATATTCGTGCAAAAAGGACTTTCTAACCCTCTCCCCGGAACTATCTATTCCGAGCGAGTTTGTGTTTTCGAGTGAAGAACGTATAGAGTCACAGGTTACCGGTATTTATGCGACCATAAAAAGCGGTCAGTTTTATGGAGGCCGGTTATTAATTTATAATGATATCCGCTCAGAGGAATTCAGCATCGAAAAACCCAACAATGTAACCGGTAATTCAGTATATCAATTTACAAATGACGAAACGGATTCCTATATAGCAAACTTTTGGGTTGTTGGTTATTTAACGATCAACCGGATTAACATCTTTTTAGAAGGCATAGAAGCGGTAGGTACAGACATTATCTCTGCTGAAAAAAAGATTCAGCTAATCGGCGAAGTCAAGTTCATCCGTGCATTAACCTACGCAGCCTTGGTGCAATTATTTGCAAAACCATATGCAGCAGACAATGGAGCTTCCAAAGGAATTCCATTGCGTTTACTGCCAGAACGGAGTTCCGAGAACAATGACCTACAGGCAAGTCCTGTTGCGGATATCTATGCACAAATATTGAAAGACTTGAATGAAGCAGAACCCGCAGTACCCGCAAATTACCAGGATCAGGAAGCAACGGCAACACGCGTGCACAGAAACACAGTCATCGCTCTTAAGACCAGGATGTATTTGACCATGAGAGTTTATCCAAAAGTCATTACCGAAGCCAACAAAATAGTAAGCGCCGCTGCGCCATTTACAGCAGGCTCAGGAGTTAATCATAAGTTATCACCATCTATTAGTGATGTCTTCTCCAACTTTTATAACCCAGAAAGGATATTGAGCTTCCCATTTGAGAACAATAACGCCCCAGGCACACAAAACCAATTGGGATTTTATTACAATGAAGGAAACATTGAATATTCTTTAGATCCAGCAGGCATTCTCGGAAATGCAAACTGGCCAGCCTCTGATGATAGAAAGAGTGAATTAACAGGAAGGTCATCAGATAATCAACTCGATTTATTAACCAAGTTCTCCAACACCTCTCCTTTCTTAGATTGGATACCTGTCATCAGGTATTCTGAGGTCTTGTTAAACTTGGCAGAGGCAGAGGCTGAAGCTGGATCCCAAGCGAGATCATTGGCGTTACTAGAAGCAGTTCGAAATCGTTCAGATGCTGCCTATAATTTTCCTGCATTTTCAAATAAAGATGAGCTGGTAGCAGCCATTCTTCTCGAAAGAAGGATAGAATTTTTGGGAGAAGGTAGGCGTGTCCCAGATTTACAGCGCAGGAATATGCCAATCCCGTCAAAAGGAGCTGGAAAATTAATTCAACCCACAGATACTGAATATATTTTCCCAACTCCATTAATAGAGACTATAACAAATCCAGGTGTTAACAATTAAATTTCATTAATTACTTCGGAAAGAGGCTGCCTTCGGGCGGCCTTTTTTATGGTGTTTACAAGTACCGAAATAAAATTCCGATCAATCAAAAAAATAAGCAACAAAAAAATGAAAAAAAACAATCAAATTAAATGCATTTGAACTGATTTTTTAAACAATCAGACATTCTATTACAATTTTTTCAATCCCTCCCGAAAATAACCCCCTATATCAACCTTATTGTTACAATTGAACCCTAAATCTATTAAAAAATGGAAAATAGAGCATTATTCTAAATAATTTTTTAAAAAACTATTACGTTAATTATAATTTTAACCTTGTCGATTTAAATTATTTCCTCAATTTATCTTAATTAACCATAAATCACATTGATAGATAAAATATAAAAACCAGCAATTCATATTATTAACAGCGCCCACGCTATTGTTAATTAAACATTAACAAAAAATGAAACTTTCCTAATTTTTACTTTATTTTCTTGAATGCACACGTTTGATTAGTTGAAATTATTAAACATCTTGAAGCCGCAGAGAAAATTCTAGAGATTCTTTGCAAACCAGTAAGTTATGGTCTGCTTGGCATTATTTACTAACTAATATTAACTAAACAAACACATGAAACAAAGATTACTTAGCATGCTTGTGCTGTGCGTGCTGCTTATTGGCAGTTCCTATGCACAAAATCGGCAGGTTACCGGTAAGGTAACGTCTGCAGCAGATGGCGCTCCGATCTCTGGAGTGTCCGTTCGAGTTGTTGGGACTTCCGCGGCAACTCAAACCAGCGGTGATGGTACGTATTCCATCGCGGTTCCTGACAACAATGGTTCCCTATCCTTTACTTACATCGGTTACCAAACTTTCCAAGTCGCTGTTGGAAGCAGATCGGTAATCAACGTAGAACTAGGCTCAGATGATGAGACCCTGGACGAGGTGGTGGTAACAGGTTACTTGGTTCAATCGAAAAAAGACTTTACAGGATCTTCTGCTAAAGTAGGTGGTGAAACCGTAGCCAACAGACCATTGCAAAGTTTTACACAAGGTCTTACCGGACAGGCTTCAGGGGTAAACATTATCCAGCCTTCAGGCGTATTGAACAACCCTCCGGTTGTACGTGTTCGCGGATTAAGTTCACTTTCCTTGAACTCATTCCCATTGGTCGTTGTGGATGGTATTCCTATCGCTACGGGTGACGTTTCTGCAAACTCTTCAGCAAACAACCCATTGGGGGACATCAACCCCGAGGACATTGAATCCATCGACATCTTAAAAGATGCTGCTTCAACAGCTATTTACGGATCACGTGGTGCATCAGGGGTGATGATCATCACAACGAAAAAAGGTAAATCAGGTGCTGCAAAAGTTGCTTATGATGGCTGGTTTGGAACTTCCAAAGCCGTGCGTCTTCCTGAACTTTTGAACGCAGCTCAATATATTGCCCATAAAAATGGTGCAATAGCAAATGCTAGGGAAATCAACCCTAAACTATCAACAGGATCTTATCCAGTAGGTGGTGGTTTCTTCCCAACTTTAGACGAAAATGGCAATCCAGTAGATACACGCTGGTACGACTATGTATATAGAGATGGATTCTCGCACAACCACAACTTAAGTGTAAGTGGTGGTACTGAAAAAACCAAGTACTTCTTCTCAGGTAACTTATCTGACCAAGACGGTATCTTGTTCAATAACACCTTCAAACGTAAAGGTGTAAGAGCAAACCTAGATCACAGACTAAATGACTGGATCAAATTAGGAACGAACTTAACTTTCACCAACAGTGACAACAGATCACCAAACTCAGGTTCAGTTGCGGGTGCTGCCTTCAATACTTCAGGTCTTGGTCGTATCGCCATGGTACAAGCACCAAACGTTCCAGCATTCCTTCCTAATGGAGATTACAACGTTTCAGGTAGTGCCATCGGAAAAGGAGCCAATATCTTAGCACCAAACTACCCTAACCCACTTCCTATCAGAGATTTGGACAAAAACACTTCAGAAACTAGCCGTTTCTTCGCAAATGTGAGTGCCGAAATTAAATTATTGGATGGACTGACCTTAAACAACAATTTCAACTGGGATTTAAGAAATACGACCAACCAACAATTCTGGAACCCAATCAATGGTGATGGATATAGCTACAATGGTTATGCTTACAACAACCAAGCGAAAAACAACAACTGGCTAATTTTCAACACCTTGGTTTACAACAAATCTTTTGGAAACCACAACCTTACAGCATTAGCAGGACATGAAGCGCAAAGTACACGTATCGAGAACTGGGGTGCCGTTCGCTATGACCTAACTGATGGTTTCTTTGATCAATTCCAAGGTAACTACTTAACCAACGATGCAGGTGGTAATGGAATTGGCGAACTTAATTTGGAATCTTACTTCACTTCCCTGAACTATAACTATGCTAATAAATATTTCTTTACGGCTAACTTCAGACGTGACGGTCTATCATCATTAGCACCAGGTAGAAAATGGGGTAACTTCGGTGGTGTATCTGCTGGATGGACCGTATCTGAAGAAGAATTCTTTAAATCAAGTTCTTTAAGCAATGTATTCTCTAATTTCAGATTAAGAGGAAGCTGGGGACGCGTAGGTAACAGTGCTATCTCCAATCTTTACGGATCTTTCGATACTTATGATCCAGCAATATATGGAAATGTAGGTGGTATGGTATTCTCACAAGCAGGTAACAGAGAACTGACTTGGGAGACAGCAGACCAAACAAACATCGGTATAGATTTAGGATTCTGGAATAATAGAGTTTCCTTAGAAGCTAACTATTACAACAAAGACCACAATGGATTAATCCTTGCCGTTCCGCAGACTCCTTCAAAAGGTATCCCAGGTAACAGCATCTTGATGAACATCGGTTCGATGTACAACAGAGGATTTGAGTTTGCCTTGAATGTAAGAGCGGTAGAAAAAGAGAATTTCAAATGGACAACGACATTAAACTTCTCTACCAATAAAAACGAGGTAACAGCTTTGGATAACCAAGGCAGACCTTTGATCGCAACAACTTCAGGACTTGAAACCACAAGTATCACCGAAGTTGGAAAATCTGCAGCACAGATCTATGCCGTGCCTACCACTGGAATCAACCCAGAAAACGGTAGAAGAATCTTTGTCAATCTGGATGGTGAGAAAGTCCAATACTTACACAATGCGCCTAACACAGAAGGCTTCTACTCATACAGCTATATGGACGGCACAAAAGCTGGATCAGTAGCAGGTCATGCCGTAGCAGCAGGTAACACATTACCTACCTACTTCGGTGGTTTCAACAACAACTTCCAATACAAAAGCTTTGATGCGACCATTAACTTCACCTTCTCTGGAGGTAACTATATCTACAATGGTTCAAGAGCTGGTTTAAGAGACCAACGTATCTGGAACAACTCAGTAGACATGTTGAACGCTTGGACCCCGACGAATAGAAACACGGATATCCCAAGAGCGATCTATGGTGACAACATTTCTAATGGTTCTGCTTTCGCAATCGAATCGAACATCGAAAAAGGTGACTTCATCAGGTTACAGACTGCATCATTAGGTTATCGTCTTCCAGGAACCATTTTTGGAAATTCAGGTATTTCAAGCTTAAGGATCTATGCATCAGTAAACAACGCTTTCTTGATCACCAAATACACTGGTGTTGACCCTGAGATCTCTTCCAATGGTAATGGAAACTTAAACTCAGGGGTAGAGCGTAACTCTATGCCTAATGGACGTACATTCACTTTCGGTATTAATCTAGGCTTTTAATTAATTGTGTCATGAGAAGATTTAAAATCAAAAATAAATTAGCAGGGCTATTAGTTCTAACGCCACTGTTGTTCAGTACCGTCTCTTGTAAAAAGGACTTTTTGGAACTATCCCCTGAACTATCGATACCTAGTGAATTCGTGTTCTCTAGCGCAGACCGTATCGAATCTCAAGTAGTAGGTATATATTCATCGATCAAGAATGGTCAGTTTTATGGCGGCCGTTACTTAATCTATAATGATATCCGTTCGGAAGAATTTGTCAATCAAAGACAGAATAACGTAACGGGTTATTCGACCTATCAATTCTCCAATGATGAAACAGACAGCTATGTTTCAGACTTTTGGGTAAGAGGTTATTTGACCATTAACCGCATCAATATCTTTTTGGAAGGTGTGGAGCCAATTGGTACCGATATCTTGGATGCCAACAAGAAAACTCAATTGATTGCGGAGGTTAAATTCATCCGTGCGCTGACTTATTATTCCTTGGTGCAGTTATTTGCTAAGCCATATGCAGCGGACAATGGTATTTCTAGAGGAATTCCGCTGCGTTTATTGGCAGAAAGAAACTCCGATAACAATGATTTAGCAGCAAGCCCTGTAAAGGACATCTATGCACAGATCCTAAAAGATTTGAATGAAGCGGAAGCCGCGGTACCAGCTACTTATGGAGATGCAGAATCTCAAAGTACCCGTGCGCATAAAAACACCGTTATTGCCTTCAAAACCCGTGTCTATCTAGCCATGAAGGATTATGCAAAGGTAATTTCGGAAGCAAACAAAATCGTAAGTGCCGCAGCACCATTCAAGGCTAGCTCTGGTGTCCAACATCAATTGGCACCTGCCATTACCGATGTATTTTCGAACTTCACGATCAACGAGCGTATCTTAAGTTTCCCTTTTGAAGCTAACAATGCCCCTGGAACACAAAACCAATTGGGTTATTACTACAACGAAGGAAATATCGAGTATTCATTGGCTGCAGATGGTATCTTTTCGAACGCTGCTTGGCCAGCAACCGATGCACGTAAGAAAGATTTGACTGGAAAATCTTCGGATGGCAAGTTGAATATATTAACGAAGTTCTCCAGTGCTTCACCTTATTTGGACTGGATCCCTGCAATCAGATATTCAGAGGTACTCTTGAACTTGGCAGAAGCTGAAGCAGAAGCGGGTTCTCAAACTAGAGCCTTGGCCTTATTGAAAGCGGTTCGTAATCGTTCTGATGCGGCTTATACCTTCCCAGCATTTGCAAACAAAGCGGCTTTGGTAGATGCCATCTTATTAGAACGTAGAATTGAGTTCTTGGGTGAAGGTCTACGTGTACCAGACTTACAGCGTAGAAATATGCCAATCAATTCCGAAGGTGCCGGCCGTTTGGTTCAACCTTCTGACGAGCGTTATGTTTTCCCAATTCCACTAGGGGAAACAATCACCAACCCTGGAGTAAGTAAATAATAAATATTAAGTTAATAGTAAATTAGAAGAGGCTGCATGATGCAGCCTCTTTCTTGTTATTGATCATCCTTTTTACTTATTATCTCACGATCCAGCGGTTCAAGGTATTGTCTTTCCCTTCAAACACTACCTTCAACATTTTGCTGTCTTTCAACTCCTTAGGCAATTTGACTTTCACTGCTCCTGAGCTTTGCTCAAACTCACCTAAATCAATATACTTATCATTCCCCTTTACGCCTTGCTGCTTGAAGTTGTTCGTTCCTGATACCAGTATCTTCACTTTATCATTTTTTTGAAGACTGGTCCAGCTGAGTATCAAACTATCATCTTTCAGCATAGCCTTTGGATGCGCAATGGAAACTTCACCTACAAATGGCACACCATCCAATTCATATTGCTGCTCTTTGGAAATGTTCACACCTAAATGTCTTGCCATGGAAGGCAAAATATCAACGATCTCAGGTGTATGCGCATAGAAATGCTTGTTCAACTCCTTTTTGTTTGTTGCTATCCAGATTCCCCTTTCACGATCGGTCTGACCACCATGGCTTTCACCGGTTGCCACATCTCTACCATGATCCGTGATCACGACAAACATCCAATCTTCATTATAATACTGCTCTCTATATTGCACTGCTGCAAATAGGTCACCCACCTGACGGTCCGCTATCTGTACCGCCTTCTCCATTTCAGGACTATCCCCAAAATGGTGACCGATATCATCGGTGTACTGAAGATAGACCCAACTGAAATCAGGCGCATCTTTCCTGATGCTCTGGCTCGCTTCCTTCACTACTTCTTCATCAATATTGTTGATATATTTTGATTGTTTATCATGCGGAAAACGAACGGTATCCAATTCATAACCATCATAATGATAATCAAACTTCAAATGTTCGGTCTGCGGTAGGCCCTCACCGATCAATTTTGTCCTATTATCCAACCAAGTGGAATAAATCCCGATTTTCTTGTCTTTCTGGTCATTCTTCAGAAACCTGAACATGGTCCAATAATTATAGTTTGGGTCTTCCAGACCATTGTCCCAAACATTGTGCTTGTTACCCCAGGTTCCAGTGATCATGCTGGTATAGCAAACCGCTGAAATGGTAGGCGTCTGGGAATAACCCGACTTCTCGCCGCCCATGGTCGCACGGGTATAGCCACCTATTTGGCTTACGGCATCAATAAATGGCGTACTTACCTTTTCCTTAACATCCGCCGGAATACCATCCACGATGATGACGATTGCTTTTTTAGCTTTCGGAGCTTGCGCATAGATCAAGCTGATGCTACAGAGGCAAGCAAGGATCAAACTGATTTTTTTCATAATGATTCTTTTATAATATTACCACCCAAAGATCTGTTTGAGATTGGTGTTGATATCTGCATCGTTTTTAGGAATGGGTCTATAATAATATTTAGGTTCTTCAAAACCACCAACCTTATCTACGACATCAATATATCCAGAATTTCCGTCACTTAAAAATACAGAAACATCCTGTCCTATTCTGCCGACCTTATAATATCTTAAGGTGACCCCTAAACTGTTCTTTTCTCTAACCTCAGGTAAGGATTCACTGGCTCCGATCAATTTGATATCCGCAATTCCATCACCCGTCACGTCGTGATTGCCCAATCCTTTGAAATAGATTCCCTGTGGTTTTCTTTCCAAAAGCTTACCTGCTTTCCAGCGCATCAAATCATTGAAACGGAATCCTTCAAATGCCAATTCCACCCTACGTTCTCTTCTTATTTCCAGGATCAAACTTTGGTTAGGTCCAGCAGTCTCCTTGAAATCGTTGGCCATTTTTGTATCCAACACCGGGTTCAAGGTCATATCCGGCATACCCGCTCTTTTTCGCAATAGGTTTACCGATTTATCTAAATCCGCTTGGTTGTTCAAGATTCCCAATTCGGCTTTAGCTTCTGCAAAGGTCAACAGGACTTCTGCATAGCGGTAAAGTGGGATATCGACATTGTATCTCTCTTCCTGAACACTGGTATTTAAGAAACCCTTGATCTGGTGATATCCCGAAAAGTTCTTACTCAATTGCTGTACATATAAACCTGGCCCCTGCGAATAGGTACTGACATATACCAGGTTCCAACCGGGTGCAGCATAGGTTTGGGCCAGCCTAGGATCCCTATCCTTAAACTCTTCCACAAAGGAGAACTTCTCATAACCCGCCTTATTGGTATAGATCGAACCATCCTTCATCAGATAACTCTGCACCACATCGCGGAGTGGATAGTATTCATAATTCCCAAACATCCCGGGCCAATCCGAACGATTGATGACATTGTTGGCATAAAATCGACCCAGAATTACCTCGCTGTTATTTTCAAGATTTGGATTATTATACAAGGAGGCATAATCTGACTCGGCCTTCCCTGTGTTATGAATAGCATAACCAGCATTGCTCATGATGTTTTCGGCAGTTTGATATGCAATGGTCAAGAAGTTATCCACGGTCTTGTCCAAGCCTAAGTATTTATGGTATTTACGGTAGGTTCCTTCAAATAGGGCAAAGCGGCTATATTCCTGCCCGATCACCCATTTATTCACTTTTCCAGGAACCTTGGTTGCTTCCACATTTTCAAAGGCAAACTTAAAGTCTTCCATGATTTTCTGCACCACCAATTCTCGAGGATCTCTTTTGCCAAACAAAGCTGCCTGATCTTCCACCTTAACCACCTTATCTACCCAAGGCACATCCGAAAAGCGCTGCACTTTATTCACATAGAACCTAGCCCTAAAATATCTTGCTAAACCTTCATAATGCTTCAGCTTCGCTTCTGAGATCTTCGCCTGTGGAAGATTCTCCAACATAAAGTTGATATCTCTCAACTTCTCCCAATTCCATCCTTCGGTAATATTTGCTGCTGAAGCTGTTCCGAGCATGATGTTTTTGATCTCCTTATTACCTGTGGTACTCGCATTGTCGGTAGTTGCATCCTGCTCATAAAAACCGTTGTCCAGAAAATCATAGAGGTTCAAGGCATACATGTCCAGATCGGACTCCGTCTTGAAAAAATTCTCCTTCTGCACCATCGTTTCAGGCAATCGGTCAAGGTAACTGTCATTACACCCTGCAAACGTAAGCAAGGAGGCAGTCAATAAACTTAATTTGATATATCGTTTCATTATTTTAAAAGGTTAATTGTAGACCAGCAGAAAAACTACGTTGGAATGGATACATGGCTCCATTACCCTCCCTCGTTCTTGCTACGGTTGGATCTGTATAGGTGTTGATGTTCAAAACCTCGGGGTCAAAATATCTCTTTACTGCCGACCATTCCATCAGGTTTTCTGCACTGACATAAACCCTAAGGTTCTTCACTTTAGCTCTTTCCAACAAATGATTTGGAATGGTGTAGCCAATGGTGACATTCTTGAATCGCAAATATGCCGCATTCAATAAGTATCGTGTCTGTGGAATAGCAGCACCCTGAGCCTCATTGACACGCGTTCCTAAGTTCAGATCCGCCAACCAAGATTGAAGGACAGGATATTTGGCATCCAGATTCTGGTCTGCCAAACCTAAGGCTAAATAGGAAGCGGAATGTTTCGCACGGTCAGCATCAGAATCATTGTTAGGACGATAGAAATCTATGAGATGGGAATAGATATTTCCATAAGGCTGTTGGTAAACACCCCAGTAAAGGTAATCCAGAGGATAATAATCTCGCTTCCCGATACCTTGTAAAAATGCCCGCACATCAAATCCTTTCCAGCTGGCATTCAGGTTCAGACCAAAATTGTAACGTGGGGTAGAATTACCAATAATTTTCAAGTCCTTGGTATCACCCAATACATAGCCTTTTTCAATTTTGCCATTACCATCTTGATCGACAAACTTTGGCCATCCCGGAACAATCGATAAGGCACCCCATGGAATGATCGAGGTTTGGTCCAGCTTATTGATCTCTTCTTGATTTTGGAAGAAACCATCGCTTTCCAATCCCCAGATTTCGCCCAGTTCCATACCCTTATAGAATTGGGTAATTCTCTGGTTCGGGTTGTCAAATTTGGTAATCTTGGCGTAGGAATCCGATAGCACAAAAGTGGCCCCGAAATTCAGGATTGAGCCCGAGACATCTTTCGAATCATTATAGGACAAGGTCAATTCCCAGCCGTTGGTTGCCAGGTCAGCCGCATTTTCATTCGGCTCCTTTACCCCTAAGATCTTAGGAAGCTCCTTTCCGAAGGTCAACATGCCCATGGTATTTCTACGGTAGATATCAAATGAACCATTAAACTTATTCTGCATAAAGCCAAAGTCCAAACCTAAGTTGTAGGTTTTTACCTTCTCCCATGTATAATGGTTAGACACTAAACCTGGTGCTTTTATCGATGGATTCACTTTGCCGCCGATCAAATATGGAGATTCAAAAGGCTCCATAGTTGGGATATAACCAAAGTTGGATACCGCCTGGTTACCTAATTCACCATATGAACCTCTTACCTTCAATTGGCTTAACCAATTGACATCCGACAAGAAGTTTTCCTTGTTGATCAACCATGCTATGGACCCCGACGGGAAGAAACCGAAACGGCTAGCCTTTGGAAATCTTGAAGAACCATCATAACGACCATTCAATTCCAAGATATACTTATCATCATAGATATAGTTCAAGCGGTAGAATGCTCCTCGCAGGGCATACTTGTCGATTTCCTCTCCTACTTCAGCAGTACCGGTTGCCAATGCCACGGTAGGGAAGAGATCAGAGATCAATCCTTGTCTCTCTGCAACGATATTTTCCCATCGATAATCCTCTTGGTTGAAACCTAGGACGGCAGTTACCTGATGTTTATCAAAGGTCTGATTATAGGTTCCAAAGATATTGTAGACATTATAGTAAGAGAATCCCGCCTCACGATAGGCTGATGAAATTCCTTCCTCACGGATATCATCCGGACCATAACCAATTTTATATCTGGTCGTGTATCTGTTTAAGTTCCTGGTATTCCTTTGGAACGTATAGTCTGCATTGATCTTAAACTTGTTTTCAAACAAACGCAATTCAGCATTGAATGTAGACTGTAAGTCATTGCGTTTGGTCCTCATCTGTCCCCCATCGACCATTTTGGCGGCAATACGGCCTGCACCAACATTTCGATCCACATCGGAATACGCCCAACTACCATCCGGGTTTTTCAAGGTGCTCGTTGGGAAAACATGGTAGATTTCAGCCATGGAACTGGATGAACTGTACAAGGATGGATTTACCCTTTCGTTCAATCCAATAACCGTATTATTACCCACAGAAAGGTAATCGTTCAGCTTATAGTTTACCTTGGATCGGATACTGTATCGATCAAAATAATCATCAGCGATTTTAATGGGAGAATTTTGACGGTTGTAGCCCGTACTGATATAATAATTGACCTTATCACTGGATCCTGAAATCGAAAGGTCATGGTTATGGGTATTGTTCCAGTCGGACAGGAAATAACGGGTCCAATCTCTATTACCCATATATTCCCATTGTTTTGGGTTACTAGGGTCAATCCTTACATCAGCGATGCTAGGGTTATCCGACCTTTCCTTGGCATATTGATAATATTGCTCCGAGAAATTCACGTTATCCCAAGGTGTATTATCGGTTGATGTCTCCAATAAACGTGAGAAAACGTAGGGATCTGTAATCTTATCTGGAATGACGGTCGGCGTATTCCAGGTAAAGTTATTGCTATAGTTGATTTTTAGGGCTCCTTTACCTGATTTAGAGGTAATCAAGATAACCCCGAAGGATGCCCTAGCTCCGTAAATCGCAGCAGCAGAAGCATCTTTGATCACCGACATGGATTCAATATCTTGTGGTGATATCCTGTTCAGTTCTGCCGAACTGATAGGCACGTTGTCCAATAAAATCAATGGGTCCCCACCATTGATGGACGTGATACCACGGATATTGATCTTTGCAGCCTCTCCAGGAGCACCAGAATTGAACTGTACATTTAAGTTGGGCACCAAACCTTGCAATCCTTGGGAAACGTTGGCAATAGGACGGCTCTCCAGTTCTTTACCACTGACATAATCAACAGCTCCGGAAAGGTTGACTTTCTTTTGGGAGCCATAACCGATGACCACCAGTTCCTCCAGATTTGAGGAATTGGAATTCAGGGTAAAATTGTTCTGATCAGCAATGACGAAGATTTTGCTGTCATAACCAATGGAGCTGATCTGGATGGACTCTCCTTTAGCTGCCCGCAAACTGAACTGGCCATTTTCATCGGTTTGGGTAGAAATTCCAGCGTTCAGATTCTTTACAGTGGCACCTTGGATTGGGCGAGCAGATTCATCCATGACTTTGCCCGTAAAGACCTCCTGGTCCTGGACAATGGATAGAACCTCACCCATACTATGGGAGCTTGGGATTTGAAATCCTACAAGCAAAAAAGCCGCTAAATACAGCTTTGGAGCTTTAATTAATCTCATTGAAATGTGGGTTAATATTTTGCCGTAAAAGTAGCCCCGCACATTTAAGGTAACATTAACACAATAAAAAGATTAGGTAATTAAACAATGAGAAAATTGTTAATTAAGACATAAAAAATAGGCGGATCCGCTAATTTTCCGCCTACTCTGCATCAAAAATAGATTTTGTTGCTTAATTATGTTAAAAGTATGTTAACATGTGAAAAAAACATAGTTTTTAACATACCCGTAATTCATCAATTATTTTATAATTAATATTTATTCTTTTGAGTTTAAAAAACCAACCAACTTTGCCACGGCTTGCGAGCGATGACTGATCTTGTTTTTTTCTTCCAAACTCATTTCCGCAAAGGTCTGATCATAACCCTCCGGAATAAAGATCGGATCATAACCGAAGCCTTCCGTTCCTGTCCGACTTGCAATGATCCTTCCCTCTACAGTACCTTCAAAGAAATGCTGCTCTCCATTTAAGAACAGGGAAATAACCGTTTTGAATCTTGCCCTGCGGTTTTCTTGGTCTTGTAGCTTTTCCAAAACCAGGTCAATGTTCTTTTCCATATCCCTAGACCCTGAATAACGGGCAGAATATACCCCAGGTTCCCCATTCAAGGCGTCAATTTCTAAACCCGAATCGTCTCCGAAACAATTCACTTGATACTTTTGGAATAGGTAATCTGTTTTTTGTTGGGCATTCTCCTGAAAAGTAACTCCAGTTTCAGGAATATCATCATCACAACCTATATCAGCCAATGATTTCAAGACAAACCTATCTCCCACCATCTGTTGTACTTCTTCCAGTTTATGCGCATTGTTTGTAGCAAATACCAATTCCATAGCTCTAAATTTAAGCTTCAAAAATAGCATTCTATTTAAGCAATCAAGAAAGGAAGAAAGAAAAAATGGGAAAAACTAGGATTGAATAAAGGTCTTGAACTCATTCCAGAACAGTTTCTTTTTCTGGACATCAGCAAACATCTCTTCAAAGCTGAAGGTATTGAACACGGTCGCGATCTTACCGCGCATATAGGAGTTATGGCCGATTTCTGGAAGCTTTAGGGAGGTAGGTTCCACACCTAAAAGCGTAATTTTCTTGGGTTGGAAAAACTGCATGATCTGCTTCCACTCATTTGGGTTATGGGGGTTTGCCAGATTCAGCACCGCAACATTATCCGCATTCAATTGTAGGGCACCGATGGTTTTCAAAAATGCTTCTTCTGCCTGTGGCGAGAAGTAAGGATAGTCCGGATAACGCAGGATAAACAGCACGCCGGTCGACTTGTCCCCTTGATAAACAAACTCCTCAGCAGAGGCTTCAAAATGCCCTTGCTGAGGAGATGTATGTTGGTTGCCAACGGTTTGGGTCTCTACGATGGGCATGACAGAACCGGGGATAGCAAATACCGTTTCAGACATCAAGGCCTGAATCGCTATTGGATTATCTGTCGTAAGGTTCTTGTCCATCCTATTTCCTTGCGCCGTTGTAATTATCTTATTGACCTAATACCCAAGCAAAAATCAATGGAGCCACGATCGTAGCATCCGATTCTACAATAAACTTAGGCGATTCGGTATCCAATTTACCCCAAGTGATCTTCTCATTTGGCACTGCACCAGAATAGGAACCATAAGAAGTTGTTGAATCCGAGATTTGGCAGAAGTATGACCAGAAAGGAACATCATGCCATTCAAGATCTTGGTACATCATAGGAACCACACAGATTGGGAAGTCACCAGCGATACCACCACCGATCTGGAAGAAACCTACACCTTTGCCACCTGAGTTAGCACGGTACCATTCTGTCAAATAGATCATGTATTCGATACCAGTTTTCACTGTATGCGCTTTCAATTCACCTTTGATGACATATGAAGCAAAGATATTACCTGTTGTGGAGTCTTCCCATCCCGGTACGATGATAGGAATGTTTTTTTCTGCAGCAGCCAAAATCCAAGAGTTCTTTGGATCAATTTCATAGTGTTGTTCCAAAACGCCAGATAATACTACTTTGTATAAGAATTCATGTGGAAAATAGCGTTCGCCAGCAGCTTCAGCATCTTTCCATACCTTTTCAAGGTGAACTTGCAATCTTCTGAAAGCCTCTTCTTCAGGGATACAGGTGTCAGTAACACGGTTGTAATGGTTTTCTAACAATTCCCATTCGTCTTGAGGAGTAAGATCACGGTAGTTAGGAACACGTTTATAGTGTGAGTGCGCTACCAAGTTCATCACGTCCTCTTCCAGATTTGCACCAGTACAGGAAATGATAGCCACTTTGTCCTGACGGATCATTTCAGCTAATGAAATTCCAAGCTCAGCAGTACTCATAGCACCTGCTAGTGAAACCAACATTTTACCACCTTCTGCTAGGTGGGTTTCATAACCTTTTGCGGCATCAACTAAGGAAGCGGCATTGAAGTGAAGATAGTTTTTCTCAATAAATTGAGAAATAGGACCTCTTTGTGTACTCATAATCTTATATTCAAATAAATGTTCACAAAGGTACTGATTTATTCAAGAATTACTGAGCGCTATGCATGCTAAACGCCCCGAATCTCCTGCAATCAAAGAAATTTGAGCGGAAGCTATAATAATATCCATTCGATAGGCATTCAAAAAAGCAGTTAATTCGGCTTATAAGCCTGTTTTTTAACAAATGTTAAAAAATGCTCTTAATTAGGCTTGGAGGCTATGAAATAACCAATCCAAAGGCTCATGCAGGTGGAGACAGACCCAAACAGTAATCCCTTCGATTACATTTGAAGCATTTTTAATGCTAACCGGCAATGGAAATTCCGAGGACATAAGTTGGTTTTATTCGAGACATATTCCGAAAATTCGCAAAATGTTCACAAAGATGGAGCCAGCAATGTGCTCCGATCTCCGAAGCATTCTCGAATATCTCTCGAATGTGTCTCGAATGAAACCCCTAAAATGGTTAGAATCTGAACTGCAAAAATCGGCCTGTGAAAAGAGCTTGATTGCAGACCGAGCTGGTCAGAAGAAAAACAGCTCCAAACCTTAATTTTTTGGAGCTGTTTTTCCTTATTAAATATTGCTTGTTACTTTCTCTTTAAAAGCTTGGAAAAAAGCCAAAAGAAAAAAACGACAATTACGATCAGGATAAACAAGATGATGATCTCATTCGTTCCTAGGTTCCAGGTGTCATTATTCAGCATATCGGTATGATTTTAGGAAATTGTCCATTTTTCACATTTCTCCAGGAATGCAGGGTCAATATCCGCTGCTATACCTGGTCCTTCGGTAATCTTGATGGAATAGCCATCATATTGAATTCCGCCAATAACAGGATCCTCAAGATGTCCTACCATGCAGGTATCCAGGTCAAAGAATTTCACGTTAGGCGCAGCATAAGCAAAATGGGTCTTAGCGGCAAGTGCCAAACGGCTTTCCAACATGCCTCCGATCATACAAGGGATACCAAATTCTTGCGCAACCGCCTGGATCTTTAAGGATTCCGCAATCCCCGAGGATTTGGAGAACTTAATATTGATATAGTCACAACTGTCTGTCCTGCATAGGCGTTCTGCATCATGATGGTCATAGACAGACTCATCAGCCATGATCGGAACGATGGTTTCAGACCTCAACTGGGGCAATAGATGATCGTTATAGGTACGCATTGGCTGTTCACAGAATTGGATCTTCAAAGGTTCAAGCCCTTTTAATGCTTCCATGGCCTCTTCATAGCTCCAGCCCTGGTTGGCATCAATCCGGATAGGGATATCAAATCCAACAGCTTGTCGGATAGCTTTAATGCGGGCAATATCATCCTGAGGTTTCTTGCCCAATTTCACTTTTAAGGCAACGGCACCATGATCGTGCAGATCCTTGGCTTTAGCCGCCATTTGTTCCGGGCTAGCGATACCAATGGTAATATCCGTTACGATCTCTCTTGGCTTTCCACCCAAGAATTGATAAAGTGGCACACCTGCTTTCTTAGCAGCTAGGTCATAAAGGGCCATATCAAAGGCCGACTTAATGGTCGCGTTTTTGGCAATGTAAAGGTGCAATTCGGCCAATCGCTCTTCAATTGCCAAAGGGTCCTTACCGATCCAGATCTTTGCAAAATCCTGGGCCACAGCGATACAGGTGTTTTGCGTTTCCCCAACAATCATCGGAAAGGCAGAACATTCACCCACTCCGTAAAGGCCTTCATCCGAAATGACCTTCACAAAAGTGTTCTGAGCAAACTCCATCACTCCCGTTGCAATGACAAAGGGTTCCATGGGAATACTCAACCTATAAATTTCAATTTCTTTGATCAACATAATTTATTAGTTCAAATAGCAAATGTAACGAATGATATTCCATTTTTATAAGCAAATGGCGAAACAAATACAATTTCAATTATCAAACAGCTTTAAATTTATATTAACCTCAACGTTTTTGATTATTTTTTATCATTATTGCAAATATTTTATGTTTTTATTCATATATTAGCAAACTCGTTTGTTATTTTATCTAATTATCATATTACAATGCAGCAAGAAGGACTTTACAACCCAGCGTTTGAGCACGATGCCTGTGGTGTTGGATTTGTAGCCCACATCAAGGGTCAGAAGTCACATCAACAGGTTAAAGATGCACTTACCATGTTAGAGAACATGGAACACCGTGGAGCTTGTGGTTGCGATCCAGAGTCGGGCGACGGCGCGGGGATCATGATCCAGTTACCTCATGAATTTCTTTGGGAAGAATGTATTGAGTTGGGCATCCAACTTCAGGAACCAGGATATTATGGAGTAGGGATGTTGTTTCTCCCGAAGGAGGCAAGCATGAACCGTATCTGCCGTGATGTCATTGCCGAAGCTGCAAATGAAAGAGGCATGGAACTATTGGGGTTCCGAGCTGTTCCGGTAAATCGAGAAGGCATAGGTCCAACCGCCTTAGGTGCAGAACCAGAAATCGTTCAGTTCTTCATCTCCAGGCCGGCAGGGGTGGCAAACACCGAAGATTTTGAACGGAAATTATTTGTCTTAAGACGCTTAATCATCCAAAAAATCAAACTTCACCAAGAGTACCCCCTTCCACTCTACATCGCTTCTCTATCTTGCAAAACCATAATTTACAAAGGACAATTAACTACTTACCAGGTAGGGTCATATTTTGAAGACCTGAGGGATCCGCGTGTGGTATCGGCATTTGGCTTGGTCCACTCTAGGTTCTCCACCAATACTTTCCCTTCATGGTCACTGGCTCAACCCTTCCGCATGATTGCGCACAATGGGGAGATCAACACCCTGACCGGAAACTTAAACTGGTTTTACGCTGGTGTTAGGGCTTATTCATCCCCATTCTTTACCGAAGAGGAGATGGAAATCCTATTGCCCGTAGTAGACCGCGGACAGTCAGACTCGGCATGTTTGGACAATGTGGTGGAGCTCTTGCTTCATAGTGGCCGTAGCTTGCCGCATGTCATGTTGATGTTGGTACCAGAGGCATGGGATGGCAACGAGCAGATGGACCCACTGAAAAAAGCTTTCTATGAATACCATGCGACCTTGATGGAGCCATGGGACGGTCCGGCAGCATTATGTTTTACCGATGGAAAAATCATCGGTGCGACCTTAGACCGAAACGGTCTGCGTCCATTGCGCTACGCAGTAACTTCAGATGACCGTGTGGTGGTCGCTTCAGAAGCTGGTGCATTGCCAATTGATGAAGCCTTGATCATCAAAAAAGGAAGACAGCAACCGGGCAAGATCTTCGTGGTGGATATGGAAGCTGGAAAGATCCGTTCGGATGAAGAAGTAAAAGGCGAATTGATCCGTCAACAACCTTATGGAGAATGGATCAACAACTATAAAATCAAATTAGAGGAATTGGCAGAGCCAAGGGTAACCTTTACCTACCTGTCCAAGGAATCTGTATTCAAATATCAATTATCCTTCGGCTATTCTCGAGAGGACCTCGAAACGATTCTGACCCCAATGGCCTTGACCGGCTATGAGCCGATCGGTTCTATGGGAACGGACGTTCCATTGGCCGTCCTTTCTGATCAGCCACAGCATATCTCAAGTTATTTCAAGCAATTCTTTGCTCAGGTTACCAACCCACCGATCGACCCGATCCGCGAACGTTTGGTGATGAGCTTGGCAACCTTTATCGGAAACTCCGGCAATATTTTGGTGGAAGACAAGAAATTCTGCCACTGTGTAACCCTAGAACATCCGATCTTGACATCCAGTGAATTGGAGAAACTACGCTCCATCGACACCGGTGTATTCCAGGCGAAAACCATTCAGAGTTATTTCCGAGCTGACGGCAAGGAAGGTTCCTTGGAAGCTGGTCTGGAAAGGCTTTGCCGCTATGCAGACGATGCCGTACGTGATGGCTTTGAAGTGATCATCCTGTCTGACCGGGCGATCGACTCCCAGCACTGTGCTATCCCTTCTCTACTAGCTGTTTCGGCAGTACACCACCACTTGATCAAAACGGGCAACCGTGGCGCCGTAGGTTTGGTCGTTGAAGCTGGAGATGCATGGGAAGTTCATCATTTTGCCTGTCTATTGGCTTTCGGAGCTACAGCCATCAACCCATATATGGCATTGGCAAGTATCCGGACCATGAAAGAGATCGGCCATCTGGAAACCGAACTGACCTGGGATGACCTGAAAAAGAACTATGTAAAGGCCGTATGCAACGGTTTGTTGAAAATCTTCTCGAAGATGGGTATTTCAACCCTGCAATCTTACCATGGTGCCCAGATCTTTGAGGTACTAGGAATAGACAGCCAAGTCGTGGACAGCTACTTCTGTGGTGCAGTCTCCAGAATTGGCGGCTTGAACCTAGATGATATCGCTAAGGAAGCCCTGGCAAAACATTGGCGAGGATTTGAAAACAGCAGATCGGCACCTACCCTATTGCCGGAAGGTGGAATCTACCAATGGAAAAGAAGAGGTGAAGGTCACTTATGGAATCCGCAGACCGTGCATTTGTTGCAACAGGCCTGCAGGACAGATGATTTTTCTACCTACAAGAAATATGCAACACTGATCAACAACCAAAAGGAACGTATGTTCACCTTGAGGGGATTATTGGATTTTGCAAAACATAGAAGTCCGATTTCCATCGACCAGGTGGAACCGGCGAGCGAAATCATGAAACGCTTTGCCACTGGTGCGATGTCCTTCGGATCGATTTCGCATGAGGCCCACAGTACCTTGGCCATTGCGATGAACCGCATCGGTGGGAAGTCCAATACGGGCGAGGGTGGTGAAGATGAAATTCGCTATCAAAAATTACCCAACGGAGATTCCATGCGTTCGGCAATCAAACAGGTTGCTTCGGCACGTTTTGGGGTAACATCCAATTACCTGACCCAAGCGGATGAATTACAGATAAAAATGGCTCAAGGGGCCAAACCAGGAGAAGGAGGACAGCTACCGGGACATAAAGTAGATGATTGGATCGCGAGAGTGCGACATTCTACACCTGGAGTAGGCCTGATCTCCCCGCCTCCACACCACGACATCTATTCCATCGAGGATTTGGCGCAATTGATATTCGACCTGAAGAATGCCAATAGACAAGCGCGCATCAATGTAAAATTGGTGTCGAAAGCTGGAGTAGGTACCATTGCAGCAGGGGTTGCCAAGGCACATGCCGACGTGATCCTGATTGCAGGTTATGATGGCGGAACTGGAGCCTCTCCAATCAGCTCCATCAAACATGCAGGACTACCTTGGGAACTAGGCTTGGCCGAAGCTCATCAGACCCTTGTACTGAACAAACTTCGCAGCCGTGTGGTATTGCAAGCAGACGGACAGATGAAGACCGGTAGAGACTTGGTGATCGCCACTTTATTAGGCGCTGAAGAATGGGGCGTTGCCACAGCAGCGCTGGTAGCTGGCGGCTGTATCATGATGCGTAAATGCCATCTGAACACCTGCCCCGTAGGTGTTGCAACCCAAGATCCCGAACTGAGAAAGCTATTCACCGGAAAACCGGACGATGTCGTGAACCTATTCCGTTTTTTGGCGGAAGAAATGCGCGAGATCATGGCAGAGTTAGGATTTAAATCCATCAATGAAATGGTAGGTAAAGCTCAATTCCTGAAGAAAAGAGAAAACCTAGGCCACTGGAAAGTAAATAAAATCAACTTCTCGGGCATATTACACGTAGCTCCAAACGCAAACGGAGAAACCCTGTACAATACGGAAGAACAGGACCATGGCATGAGCATGATCTTGGATTGGGGATTATTGAACCAATCAAAATTGGCGCTGGAAACCAAGACTCCAGTTTTTGGCACCTTTAAGGTGAAAAACACCGATCGTACCATCGGAACCCTATTATCCAATGAGATCTCGAAGATCTATGGTTCAGAAGGTCTTCCGGACAATACCATCAACTTTAAGTTCGAGGGTTCTGCCGGGCAGTCCTTTGGCGCATTCAATACCAAGGGAATCTCCTTTGAACTGGAAGGCGAAGCCAATGACTACGTAGGAAAAGGGCTTTCAGGAGCACAGTTGGCCATATATCCTGCAAAGGAAAGTAATTTGGTGCCACAGGATAATATCATTATCGGCAATGTGGCCCTTTATGGTGCAACTTCTGGCCACCTATTTATCAACGGAATGGCCGGAGAGCGTTTCGCGGTAAGGAATTCGGGAGCGACTGCCGTTGTGGAAGGCGTTGGTGACCACGGCTGTGAATACATGACCGGCGGAAGGGCCTTGATCTTAGGCGAGACCGGAAGGAACTTTGCCGCTGGAATGAGTGGTGGTATCGCATGGATCTATGACCTTGCGGGCACCTTCAAAGAGAACTGCAACAAGGAAATGGTTGACCTGGATCCATTGGAAACCGAGGATGAAACTGCCATCATCGCCTTGCTGAAACGCCATATCCACCTAACCAAAAGTGAGCGGGCCAGCTTTATCTTGGAAAATTGGGCATCGGAAAAGAACCGATTCATCAAAGTGTACCCAAGAGAGTACAAGAATGTGGTGAACAAAAAATTAGTAACAGCATAATCAAGGAGGAACATCAACATGGGAAAACCAACAGGATTTTTAGAATTTGAAAGAGCGCTTCCTCAGAAAGATGCTGTGGAAAGCAGAAAGCAGAATTATCAAGAGTTTGTTCATTCGTTCAGCGAGGAACAGTTAAATAAACAGGCGGCACGTTGCATGAATTGTGGGATTCCATTCTGCCATTCTGGATGTCCGCTTGGGAATGTGATACCGGAATTTAATGATGCCGTCTATGATGGCAATTGGGAGGAGGCTTACCAAATCCTTTCTTCCACCAATAACTTCCCAGAATTCACTGGCAGGATCTGTCCGGCTCCTTGTGAATCGGCATGTGTATTGGGGATCAACAAAAACCCGGTAGCCATTGAGGAAATTGAGAAGCACATCATCGAGATTGCCTATAAAAAAGGCTATGTGAAACCGAACAAGAGCTATCTGAAGACGGGAAAACGTGTAGCCGTGGTTGGCTCGGGTCCTTCCGGACTTGCGGCAGCAGCACAGCTGAACAAAGCTGGGCATGATGTAGTCGTGTATGAAAGGGATGATAAAATCGGTGGTCTGTTGCGATATGGCATTCCAGACTTCAAATTGGACAAATCGGTCATTGACCGTCGAGTCGAGATCATGGAGCAATCAGGCGTAGTATTCAGGACCAATGCCGAAGTGGGCAACAATGTCCCTGCAAGCGAGCTGGATGAATTTGACGCCATTGTATTGGCTGGAGGTTCAACTATTCCTAGGAATCTGAATATACCAGGCAGGGAACTGAAGGGCGTTCATTATGCCATGGAATTTCTAAAGCAACAGAACAAGCGCGTCGGCAGTTCTCCAATTGAAGTAGAGGAGATCCATGCCAAGGATAAAAACGTATTGGTAATCGGCGGTGGAGATACAGGTTCAGACTGTGTGGGTACATCCAATAGACATGGGGCGAAATCTGTAACACAATTTGAGCTGATGCCAACCCCTCCTACAGCTCGTACGGAAGCCATGCCTTGGCCAAGCTATCCGATGCTGTTGAAAACCACCACTTCGCATGAGGAAGGTTGCCAACGCCATTGGAGCATCAGCACCAAGGAATTTCTAGGTGATGAAGCAGGAAACTTAAGGGCTGCATTGATCGTTGACCTGGAATGGGAATTGGATCCTTCTGGCAGACCGCTATCCTTTAAGGAAGTGGAGGGATCAGTACGTGAAATCCCTTGCGAACTGGTGACCCTGGCCATGGGTTTCTTACACCCTCAGCATGAAGGACTCTTGACCCAATTGGGCATAAAGACAACCGATAGAGGAAATGTAGACGCTACGGAAACGGAATACAAAACCAGTGTGGACAAAGTATTTGTGGCTGGCGATATGAGAAGGGGACAATCTTTGGTCGTTTGGGCCATTTCTGAGGGCCGAGAATGCGCCAGAAAGGTTGATGAATACCTGATGGGCACTTCGGTCCTGGAAAGCAAGGAGGCGGTTTATGCCACAGCCTAAATAAGACAATAGACAAAAGACACTAGACAAAAGACATTAGACAGGAGAAATTTCAGACGTTTCAAATGGATAATGACAGGATTTTCAAAACATATAAGTTTATTTCCATTTTTTAAAGGGGCTGTTAAAACAGCTCCTTTTTTTGCGAGGTGATTTCAAATAAAATACAAACCAACATCAAACAATACCTATGTCATGATCTTTTACCTTGACCCCAGAAAGTTCTTATGTCTTGTGTCTATTGTCTTATGTCTATACAAAAAAAAGGTTCCAATCTTTCGATTGAAACCTTAGTAGTAGCGGGGACCAGACTCGAACTGATGACCTTCGGGTTATGAGCCCGACGAGCTACCAACTGCTCCACCCCGCAATGTATTTTAGAATTTCTTTTGGACTGAGCCTCGCGCTCAATCCTTTTTTGTTTTTTAGTAGCGGGGACCAGACTCGAACTGATGACCTTCGGGTTATGAGCCCGACGAGCTACCAACTGCTCCACCCCGCAATATATTTTCTAGAAATCTACGTTGGTATTTGTTAAAAGTAGATTATACTATCTCCGAATTGGAGCACAAAGATATTATTTGTTTCTTTGTAAAACAAATAAAAAATCAAATAATGTCACATAAAGCAGGATTCGTGAGTATCATCGGTAAACCTAATGCGGGTAAATCGACCTTGATGAATGCCCTAGTGGGTGAAAAGATGTCCATCATAACCCCTAAGGCTCAGACAACTAGACACCGTATCATCGGAATTGTCAACGATGCAGACTATCAGATTGTATTTTCTGATACCCCTGGCGTAATAAAACCAAATTATGATCTTCAAGAGTCCATGATGAACTTTGTTATGAGTTCATTGATCGATGCTGATGTTATTTTATTTGTTACAGACATCCATGAAAAGTATGATGAAAATGACGTGCTGGAAAAATTAAGGAACACCAGTTCTCCAGTTGCGGTGATCATCAACAAAGTTGATAAATCTTCGGAAGAAGAGGTGAAAGCCAAGATTGCATTCTGGGAAGAGAAGATCAATCCGGATACGGTATTCCCTATTTCGGCTTTGCTAGGCTATAATGTGGAAGCGGTCATGGCTTATATCAAAAGTAAATTGCCGGTGCACCCACCCTATTACGAGAAAGACGAACTGACCGATAAGAGCATGCGTTTCTTTGTTTCGGAGATTATCCGTGAAAAGGTATTTAAGCTATATGACAAGGAAATCCCTTATAGCACGGAGGTCGTGGTCACTTCTTTCAAGGAGGAAGCTCATATCACCCGTATTGCAGCAGAGATCATCGTGGAGCGTGATTCACAGAAAAACATTATCATCGGAAAGGCTGGGGCCATGATCAAGAAAGTCGGAACCTATGCCCGTCAGGACATTGAGGAGTTTATTGGCGGAAAGGTCTTCCTGGAACTTTTTGTGAAGGTGCTGCCTGATTGGAGAAGCAAGAAAAACTACCTGAAGAGGTTTGGTTATGAGGATTAAGATAAAACTATATCAATAAAAAAGACCGGCGTTGTGCCGGTCTTTTTTTTATTGAATAGGATTATTCCTAATTACTTCACGATAAAGTTCCAACCAAATGGATCTTCGATCTTACCGTATCTCAAATCATTTAGATACGCCAATACCTTGTTTGAGAATTCACGACCTTCTACCGGAGGAAGGGTATAGTCTTGGCCATTGAAACCGATTCTGTCAATGTGCGTAATGGTTGCAGCGGTACCAGCAGCAAAGGCTTCTGTTACATCTCCTGCTTTGATTCCATCGATCAGCTCCTGTACAGAAACTTTTCTCTGCTCGGCCTTATAACCCCATTTCTCGGCAAGTTCCATAATGGTACGTCGGGTAACACCATGTAAGATAGTGTCTCCATGAGGCGTGATTATGGTATCACCAATACGGAAGATCAAGTTAGCTGTACCAGCTTCCTCAATGTATTTATGTTCCAATGCATCTGTCCACATGATCTGGTCATATCCTTCGTTGTTGGCCAACTGGGTAGGATAAAGGGACAAAGCATAGTTACCAGCATTTTTAGAGAATCCAACACCACCTTCAGCAGCACGCGTATAATGTGTTTCTACCTTTAGACTGATCGGTTTGCTATAGTAAGCACCAACAGGACAGGTGATGATAATGAATTGGTAAGATTTAGATGGATGAACACCTAGGGCAGCCTCTGTACCGAACATAAACGGACGGATATAAAGGGCAGTTCCTTCTTTGGATGGGATCCAGTTACGATCTACATCCAATAGCTTTTTTAAGCCGTCCATGAAGATTTCTTCAGGAACCTCAGGCATTTCAAGTCTTCTTGCAGATTTATTGAATCTCTCCCAGTTTTTATCAGGACGGAAGATACTCACGGTACCATCTTGGAATTTATAACCTTTGATACCTTCAAAGATGGCCTGTCCATAATGCAAGGCGGACATCGAAGGGCTAACACTCAGGTTTCCATAAGGCACTATCTTGACATCTTCCCATTGCCCATTGTCATAATTGGCAACCAGCATATGGTCAGACATTATTTTTCCAAAAACTAAATGATCAAAGTCTACTTGCGAAATTCTTGATTGTTGGGTAGGCTCTACTTGAATAGTGAAATTATCTATGGCACTCATATCAAAAAGAATATTTATTGCTGTGCAATTTAGGTAAAAAAAACAAAAGCATAAATGAATTGTGGATTTATAATCGTCCAATCTCCACAAATACAGGCCTTCCCCTTAGATTTCTTATGAATTGAGCATTTTAGCTATAATGAAATATGTATGTTTTCCTATCCATCACTGTATACTGTTTGCTATACAGGCATTGTCCTAATATGTCGAATTCTATTGTTTATTACTTGTTTTCTTTCTCGGTACAGTATTTGGAATAGGGCTTATGCTTTTTAGCAAATCTTTGAAAAGGATTTCTAACCAAGAATTGTAAGTGCAAAAGATGATTTTTTATTTCTGTTTCCGGACAGTCTGCTAAAATAAAATGGATGGTTTGCTAAAAATAAAAGGCATATAATTAAAGGTTTAACTAAGTAATCCGAAAATGGAAAGAGAATCGACTGATTTTAATGCTCAAGCCGCTCCGACAGTTGGAGTTTGGAAATTTATCCTAGGCTTTTTCGTCTACCTGTACAATACCGCAATTCGTCCCAAATAAATAGCTGCTCCAAATAATAAAACATATTACCCATACATCTACTGAACTGCCTAATTAGGCAAAAAAATAATATAATTAAGAAGCTTGGATTAACTTCAATAGTGGATCCAGGTATTCCCTGCTATTAGCCAATCGAGGAACTTTGTTCTGTCCTCCCAACTTACCCCTACTTTTCATCCAGGTATAAAAACTTCCTTTCGCTGCATTATGGATGATAGGAAAGGATAAAGCCATGTTTTTATACCGCTTAGCGTCGTAGTCGGAGTTGATCTCTCGGAGTGTGGCGTCTAGGATTTCGCCAAATCGTTGGAAATCATCTGGCTCTTGCTCAAACTCGATGATCCATTCATGCGCCCCTGCAGTCTTGTCATTGAAATAGACTGGACCAGCCGTATAATCTTGGATAGTTGCCCCAGTAGCTTTACAAGCGACCTGCAATGCCTGTTCAGCATTGTCCACGATCACTTCCTCACCGAAGGTATTGATATATTGCTTTGTCCTTCCTGAGATCTGAAAACGATAAGGAGACAAAGAGGTAAATCGGATGGTATCACCAATCTTGTACCGCCAGAGCCCCGCATTGGTGGAGATGATCAAAGCATAGTTCTTGCCCAATTCCACTTCATGTAAGCAAAGGGTTTTCGGACGCTCTTCATTGATCTGTTCCATTGGAAGGAATTCATAATAGATTCCATAGTCCAGCATCAACAGGAGATCCTCGGAATCGGAACGGTCCTGCAGTCCAAAATAGCCTTCGGAGGCATTATAGTTCTCCAGATAGTACATATTATCAGAAGGGATCAACTTCTTGAACTGCTCTCTATAGGGCTTGAAACTAACGCCACCATGGCTGTAGAATTCAAGATTTGGCCATACTTCCAATAGATTATCCTTTCCAGTAATCTCAAGGATACGGTTTGCCATGACCATGTTCCAGGTCGGCACTCCGGCCAAGCTCGTTACATTTTCCTTGATGGTAATCTGGGCAATCTGTTCAATCTTCTCTTCGAAATTAGGGTTTAGGGTCACCTCGATGTTTGGTGTCCGCTTAAACTCAGCCCAGAAAGGGAGATTGCGGATAAGGATGGATGACAGATCACCGTAATAGGAATCCGGGCTGAAATTGTTGATTTGCGATGAACCGCCAATGACAACGGATTTTCCGGTGAAGACCTTGTTTTCAGGTTTATTATGGCAGTAGATTGAAAGCATGTCCTTACCACCTTGATAATGGCACTCTTCCAATGCTTCGATACTGACAGGAATAAATTTACTGCGATCGGAAGTCGTTCCTGAAGATTTTGCGAACCATTTGATGTCAGATGGCCAAAGGATATTCTGTTCGCCCTTGATCATGCGATCTACATACACCTTGATGTCATCATAATCCTGGATGGGAACCCGTTCTTTAAACTCATCAGGAGTATAAATACTGTTATAGCCGTATTTCTTTCCCCATTCTGTTGCTTCGGCAGCAGAAATCAGGCTTTGAAACCATTCATCTTGAACGTCGTGGGGATACTTCATGAATAGATCAATCTGATGCATCCGCTTTTTCATTATCCAAGTAAAAAGAGAATTCAATAAAGCCATAGGTTAGTTTTATGCTATATTTTATTTAGAATTTTTTACGTCTTAATTCGAAATGTCTACCCAAATAGAACTTACGGGCAAGCTCGTTGTCGGCAATTTCTTCTGGCGTACCGGTCAACATGATCTTCCCTTCCGTTAACAGGTATGCTCTATCGGTAATGGAAAGAGTTTCCTGAACGTTGTGGTCAGTGATGAGGATTCCGATATTTCTGGTCTTTAATTTGGCTACGATCGTTTGGATTTCTTCCACCGCAATGGGGTCAACTCCTGCAAATGGCTCATCCAAAAGGATAAAGTGAGGGTTTGCAGCTAGGGCTCTGGCAATCTCAGTCCTTCTACGCTCACCACCCGATAAAAGGTCACCACGGTTCTTGCGCACGCGGTGCAGACTGAACTCCGTCAATAACTCTTCTAGTTTTGCTTTGCGTTCTTCCTTGTTTGGGTAATGGATTTCCAATACGGCAAGGATGTTGTTTTCAACAGAAAGTTTCCTGAACACAGAAGCCTCCTGCGCAAGATAACCAATACCACGCTGCGCACGCTTGTACATGGGATCTTGGGTAATTTCGAGATCATCTAAGAAGACATGACCATCATTTGGTTTAATCAATCCAACGATCATATAAAATGAAGTTGTCTTTCCAGCACCATTTGGACCTAAAAGACCTACGATCTCTCCCTGTTCAACATGGAAGGATACATCGTTTACTACTGTTCGCTGTTTATATTTCTTGATTAAATGTTCTGCTCTTAGAATCATGTGAATAAACCCTTATTTGCAAATATATTTTTTAAAATCGAATTGCCTTTACATTTAATTGCAAATTCTTCTTGCCTCGCCAAGAGTTTTCCTCAATATTGAAGCAAATATCAAAGGCTTTTCCCGAATTGATCAGGTCAGCATACTCGCCTAACCCGAAACCAATACATTCAAATATAGTAGAATCCTCCTGTTTTACGGAAAACTTAAGGTGTGTACTGCCAACGATATAGGCATTATAACCCATGGTTACCCCTTTGCTGATGAAGGTTGGGGCTTCATTTTGAGGACCAAAAGGTTGGAATTGTTGCAATATCCTGTAAAATTTAGAATCTATCTCTGCCAACCTGATTTCCTTTTCGATGGAAACCTCCTGCTGAAGCATCTCCGGTTTGATGCTCTTGCTGACTACTTCTTCAAAACGCTGTTGAAAGAGACCGATATTGTCGGTTGGCATGGTTAATCCAGCGGCATATTTATGACCTCCATATTGATCCAACAGATCACTACATTCACTTAGTGCCTCATATAGGTCGAAACCCAGCACCGATCTTGCAGAGCCAGCGATATGACCATTGGTATTCGTCAGGATAATGGTAGGTCGATAATATCTTTCCGTCAATCGGGATGCAACGATACCGATCACTCCTTTGTGCCAATCCTCTTTATATAGGACGGTAGTTTTTCTGGTTTGCAGGTGGGCGTTGTTATCCAGCAGAGCCAATGCCTCTTCGGTAATTTTCAGGTCATAGCCCTTTCGGGTATTGTTCTGATCGTCAACACTGGCAGAGAACACTGCAGCTTCAGCCAATGTCTTTGCAATCAATAATTTGACGGCATCCTTTGCATGGTCAATCCGTCCGGCGGCATTGATACGCGGACCAATCTGAAACACAATATCGTTAACCGTAAAATGTCCGGATTTATGGGTAGAAAGATTGATCAGGGCCTGAAGACCGCAACAAGGGTTGCTGTTCAGCTTTTTCAATCCGAAATGGGTCAAAATTCTATTCTCACCAGTAATGGGAACAATATCGGAGGCAATACTAACTGCCACCAAATCCAAGTATTGGTATGCCAATTCCATCGGCATATCATTTTGCTTGATGAATGCTTGTATGATCTTGAACCCGATACCGCAGCCTGAAAGTTCTTTGTAGGGATAAGGACAGTCATTTCGCTTTGGGTCAAGTACCGCAACGGCATTCGGAAGCTCATCTCCCGGTAAATGGTGATCACCGATAATGAAATCAATGCCCTTCGCATTCGCGTACTCAATCTTATCGACTGCTTTGATACCACAGTCCAAGGCAATGATCAAGGAGAATCCATTCTCCTTTGCATAATCGATACCTCTATTGGAAATACCATAGCCTTCTGCATAGCGATCCGGAATATAGAACTCCAGGCCGGTATGGAAGTCGCGAAAGAAACTATAGACTACGGAAACGGCGGTGGTGCCATCGACATCATAATCACCATAGATCAAGATTTTCTCCTTATTCCCGATGGCACGCTCAATCCGATCGATTGCGCGGTCCATGTCTTTCATTAGAAAAGGGTCGTGGAGATTGTCGATAGAAGGGCGGAAAAAGTCTTTCGCTTGGTCAAAGGTTTCGACCTCACGGTTTATTAAAAGTTCTGCAATTATATGGTTTACACCCAGCTCCTGTTGTAGCTTCTTCGCTTGCTCTACGTTCTTTTTAGGTTTCAGCACCCACCTTTTTTGCATATCTTTGCCTTCTAATAAACGTGTAAAGATACATTATATCAGGGGACTTACCTAATGAGGAGCCCGATGTAAAATGATATGCACACATAACTGTCAAGATAACAAACAAATACAAATGGCTCGAGCGCATTCACTATTTGAAGGTTCCTACTCTGTAGATATAAGCAAGCAATTTATCCCCTTCGACCCAAAAAAAGATGATCCAAAAGATAGACCAGGATCGTTGTTCATTCATGTCCACCCCTTTTTAATTGAAACAAAAGACGGCCTTATCGTCCTTGATACCGGCCTAGGATTACGCAATGAAAACGACGAGTTGGTCATCCACGAGAATATCAAAAAACTAGGATTTTCAATAGATGACGTGCGGTATGTACTGATGTCTCATCTTCATAAAGACCATGCAAGCGGCATGGTGGACATCAAGGATGGCGTGAAGCGTTTGGCATTCCCAAATGCTGAATATGTCATCCAGGAACAAGAATGGGAAGCAGCTTACAGTTCCGAATCCCCTTCCTACCGTACTGAGGTTTTTGATGTACTGCAAAGAAGCGGGAATATCCTGTTTGTGGATGGCGACGGACAATTGACTCCAGAGATCCGCTATGAACTTTCAGGCGGTCACAGCGAATTCCATCAGGTATTCCATGTGGAGACCGAAGGTGAACATTTTTTCTTTGGTGGAGATGAATTACCGGAACCTGAGGAAATCTTCAGGAGTTTTATCGCCAAGTACGATTTTGATGGCCGAAAAGCACGGGACCTAAGGGCAGAATATTGGGCTGCAGGTGCTCCTGAGGGATGGGTATTTTTATTTTACCATTCAAAAAATATCGCGGTAGGACGGCCTGAACAGAAGCCAGACGGCAGTTATAAGATTGTAAATGCCGAATAATCCATTCAGAATCGATATATTTGAGGATAACGAAAAATAATTTATCTAATTTTTAATTAAATAAAAGGAAATCATGTCGATAGTTAGAGAAAGTGACCTAATTGGTATCGGTAAGAAATACCAAATTGAAACTGATGCTGGAGACAATATGGTGGTTGTCATCCACGATGACGGACGGAGAGAGTTATACCGCCATGAGGATGAAGACAACGAAACCCACTGTGTGATGACATTGTCGGATGAAGAGTCTCGTCAGGTTGCCGGAATCTTAGGAGGACTATCCTATAAACCCAAGGCATTGGAAACCATTGAGGTGGCATTGGACGACCTTCGCATTGAATGGTACAAGGTTGGCGAGTCTAACGACGGGGTCAACAAGAGTATCGGACAATTGGAAGTAAGGCAACGCACCGGAGCTTCCATTATCGCCGCTATCCGCGAAGAGGAAACTGTCATTAACCCAGGACCCGACTATGTTATTACTCCGGGAACCACCCTGGTAATCGCCGGAAAGCAGAAGAACATCAAACTTTTAAAGGAAATATTACTATAAGAATTATATGCACAGTAACCTCATCATAGAAATAGGAATCGCAGTATTATTGGTAGCTTCAGTTGGCCTTCTTGCCAATAGACTAAAATTTTCGGTGATCCCCTTTTTTATTGTGATCGGAATGGTACTGGGCAATCAATCTTATCCAAAATTCGTAGCAGACTTCTTGGCGAATGTCAACAACGAGAACTTAACCTCAGCTGTCGACTCGGTTTGGTCCTTTTTGACCTTTACCGAAAGTAAACCGTTCATAGACTTTATGGGGCGCTTGGGTGTGCTATTTCTCTTATTCTATTTAGGGCTCGAGTTTTCGGTCGGTAGGCTCATCAAATCAGGGAAATCCATTGTTGCAGGCGGTAGCATCTATGTCGTCCTCAACTTTTTTTCTGGCCTCTTGGTGGGTTGGATGATGAACCTTCCTTTCAAGGAAATGATGGTCCTATGTGGTATCATGACCAGTTCCTCTACGGCCATTGTAGCCAAGGTACTGACAGACCTGAAACGGACGGCCAATCCTGAAACTGAGGTAATCATGGGGATGATCATGTTTGATGACCTGTTTATCGCCATGCATATTTCCTTCCTCTCAGGGTTGATCCTAACGGGTGGCGGATCGTTCTGGACCGTTGCTGGGACTTCCCTATTGGCCCTAGGATTTATCTTGTCCTTCCTGATCCTAGGCAGGAAACTTGTCCCATTCATTGACAAGCTCCTTCAGGAGAAATCCTCGGAGTTATTTATCCTGCTCATATTCAGCTTGCTGTTTGTCATTGCTGGCTTCTCTGAAACCATACATGTAGCAGAAGCCATTGGAGCCTTGATGGCAGGATTGGTTTTTGCAGACTCCAAATACCTCAAGAAAATCGAAGGAATGGTGTTGCCGTTCAAAGACTTCTTTGGCGCCATGTTCTTCTTTAGCTTTGGTCTTTCCATTGATATGTACAGCCTTGGAGGTGCCGTAGGCTGGGCAACATTTGCCGCTGCCATTACCATAGTAGGCAACGTGGCTTCTGGATATTTTGCTAGCCGCTTCTCAGGATTGAAACCCAAAAACTCAGTAGACATCGGCTTTACCCTATCTGCGAGGGGAGAATTTTCCATTATCATGGCCAACATTGGTAAAGCAGGTAAACTCCTGCCCGTTATCCAATCCTTTGTGGTCGTCTATGTCCTGATCCTTTCCATTATTTCACCCTTATTGACCAAGGAGTCTAGAAATATCTGGAACAAGCTTGCCGGCCAAGATGACACCGTCAAGAAGCCGAAGAAAAAGCTCAGCGACCTCGAAGCCAGTATTCAGGAGAAAAATTAATCTTCAGTCTACATCTTGGCATCCATCAGCTTCTCAGACTTTGTTTCAGGAGCGCCCATTTCCATCTTAATGACGAATGCTCGCTCTGATTTAAAATCAGCTGGAATAATCACATCGTAGTAGGTATTCTTATCCAGATCAAGTCCAATATCGGCATGCTTGACCTGCAGCTTCTGTCCATTGGTGAGCAAAACAGCTGATACCGGAACTTCCGTAGCCTTTTTAGGGATAGCAATCCTCGCAATATTGTTAACCGGCCTATTGAATACCGTTAGATATAAATGCTTATCCTTTTGCGTTAAGTAGCCTAATTTCGTTTTTGGAAGATTTGCATGCCTCACCCCGTAAACGGCCTCAGCATTCACCTTCATCCAATCCCCCAGTTCCTTTGCAATCTTATCCTCTTCAGGATGCATCAACCCTTGACCATCAGGCCCAAAATTCAATACAAAATTTCCGTTCATGGAAACTGTATGCATCAACATGTCCAATAGGTCATCCGTGGTCTTGGTATAGATTCCTGACCAATCTTTCATATATCCCCAACCATTGGGAGGAATGGTCATGACCGCATCCCAATCATTGCCATCGAGCCATTCAAATTCCTGCGGCAACTTTCTTTCCCAGCCCTGTTCATAATCGCCAAGGATCTTCCCATTGCTATCAAAATGCCTTTTGCCATGTTCATCATTTCTAAATCGAGACCCGATAATCAAACCCGGATGCTTTGCCCGCAGTTCCTTTTCCAGATTGTAGGTAAAGTCATAAGCCTTGATCCAGGATTGATCCCAAGTACCATCAAACCAGAAACCCTTAATCTGGGGATAGTTTGCCAACAGTTCCAACAGTTGATTTTTAGTGTACTGTAAGAAGCGATCGTATTTCTTCTTTTCTTCCTCTGTCTTGGGTTCCTTGGAAAGATAATCAGGATTGTTCCATTCCAGAATGGAGAAATAAAGATATACATCGATTCCTTCAGCCGTATAGGCATCTACGACTTCCTTTACGATATCCTTCTTATAAGGTGATTTGGTGATATTGTACCCTGAATATTGGGTTGGCCACAAAGCAAAACCATCGTGGTGCTTAGTGGTAAAGATCATGTATTTTGCACCCATATCCTTAGCTTGCTTGGCCCATTTCTTGGCATCAAAGTCCTTGGGATCAAACTTTTTATATAGGTTATCATAGGTTTCTTTCCAATTCTTAGGCGCAGTTGGACCCGACCAGGTCCTGATCCATTCCGAGGCAGCAGCACCTTTTCTGGCGCTCACCCCTTCCCATTCATTCCCGGGAATGGCATATAAACCCCAATGGATAAATTGGCCAAGCCCATAGTTACGGAAGGCTTCCATATCGGCATCCGTACGGTGCTCAGGCGTCAGGGACCCATATCTCACTTCGGTATGCGCTGTGGGTTTAACCTTTGGTCCTGTCCATTGAGCATAGGCGTATTGACTAAAAGCCAGGGCTAATGCTGCAAGGAATATCGGTTTTAGTATTCTGTTCATTGGTATAGATCAATTCACGTTTTAGATTTATATAAATCTAATATACTGAATTCATATAGCCCTCAAACTATCAATCGATTGCATGAACAGCGAAATGGTTTTCGTAACAAAGTCAGTAAGTAGAATTACCCGAATACAGGTATTTACCCTTTTTTCATTAAGCAATACCTTTGAAACATCACATAAAATCAATCCTGTAAAAAACATGAAAAAGAAAATCAGCATGCCAATTGTCGTATTATTATCCTTAATGTTAGCTTTCGCAGTAAGCTCCTGCAGCAAGGACGACAAAGACAATGACATAGAAATTGTAGAGGACAAACCCGGTAAGATACCAGGACTTGGGAATACCGATGGCGAGCCTACTGGTCAAAAATATAGCCTACCTGAAGGCATCGAACTGCAAGGAGAGATCACTGGATACGAAGGCGATATAAATACGACAGCCAGAGCTAGGTCTAAAAAAGCGATGGTAGCAAGGAGATCATCCGACTTAAAAGCGGAAGTCCCTGCAGATCTTTCTCCTGATTTCTCACGTGGAAGCGGTTATTTCGTCAGATTGGGAATCAAATTGAAAAACAGCACCTCAACTACTAAAAAACTGGAACTACCAGCCGGTCTGATTATCAAATCCAGATCTGGAGACTATCAAAATGGTGTGCTTTTGAAAAAAGTGAGCATCGATATCCCTGCAAACAAGACTATTTATCTGGATTTACATATGTACTGTGGAAATGAAAAAAAATCAGCTTCTTCAGAATATGAAAAATATGACTTAGCCGTTATTTCCAACTCCTCAAGCCTTCATGATCTGATCAATAGACTAAAGAACAAGAAAATCAATATTGAACAATATTACAAGGATAATAAGGTGGATCAAAGTTATAATGCTTTAGTGGGCAAACTTCAGGATATTCTTTGGACCATCACCGATTCGGAAGATGGACTGAATGAAGATGACATCAAGTATATCAATGAATACTTACCGAATGACTAATTCATCAATAACTTATAAGCATAAACTATATTTGAAAATAGCCCTCTCTGGGCTATTTTTATTTTTAAGTCTTTTTTATGGGAATAATTATCCTTCTTGCTTTAACCTTTGCTCAAGATAGGAGATGACCTCTTCCCTAGCCTGAGGCTCAAACCAAACAGTATTACCATATTTCTTAAACCAGGTAATCTGCCTCTTGGCATACCTTCTGGAATTCTGCTTAATCTGCGAAACTGCATCTTCCAAACTGATGTTTCCATCCAAATAATCAAAGATTTCAGCATAGCCTACGGTCAGCAGAGCGGGTTTATTCCTGAATGGCAATAAGGATTTCACTTCCTCCAACAATCCAGCCTCCATCATCAGGTCTACCCTTTGATTAATACGATCATAGAGCCATTCCCTATCTGTATTTAAGCCAATCGTGATAACTTGAAAAGGTCTTTCAGCCTTCTGATTGGTCATAAAATAAGAGATTGGTTTCCCAGATGCCTCAAAAACCTCAATGGCACGGATGACACGTTGTGGATTGTCAATGTCCGCTTTTTCATAATATGCAGGATCGATCTCTTTTAATCGCTCTTTCAAGGGTTCCAGGCCATCCCTTCGAAACCATTCATTCAAGCTTTCACGGATATCATCTCCTGCTTTGGGAAGGTCATCCAAGCCTTCCGTCAGTGCCCGCACAAATAGTCCAGAGCCACCGACCGCGATCACCACATCCCTGCTCTTGAACAAGACCGCCAAACGAATCAAAGCTTCCCGTTCAAAATCACCGGCCGTATACTCCTCAGCAATGGAATGGGAATTAATAAAATAATGGGATGCTTGGGCTAACTCCTCAGCATTGGGCTTTGCCGTCCCTATGCTCATTTCATGGTAAAACTGCCTGGAGTCGGCAGAAATAATGGATGTTCTAAAATGATTGGCCAATTGGATTGCCAAAGCAGTTTTTCCTACAGCGGTAGGTCCAACGACTACGATCAATGTTTTTTGCCTATTCAATTCAGTGGACATCCTTTTTACTTATTAACAGAATAAAAAAATAGATGATAGAAGCTCTATCATCTATTTAAAATCTTATCGTCGAATAATCTTAATATTCGTCTTCATTAGACTTGTTTGATTCACCTTCAGACTCTTCGCCTTCCTCATCATCAAACATATCATAATCATCCTCCTCATCTACACCATATTCCTCTGCATCTTCTGGCACAAAATCGTCATCATCTTCATCATCAGCCGTAACAGGGAAGTTTGCTGCAGTCAAGTTTCTTGGTGCTTCACCGACTTTCTTGAAAAGGGCAGGATATTCTTTTCCCTCCTCTTCTTTCAAGATCTTGATCAATTCCACATGGAAATCATACGGGCGGTCAAAGTTATAGGTGTAGTAAAACTTTTGATGCGGATCATCAATAAATTTACTCAAACGAACATCTTCCACGATCAAAACGCCAGCAGCTTTCTTTCTATCGTTCGGCAAGAAAGCAATCTCCGTACCTTTTTTCCATTGGTCATTGCTCACATAGAACGAAGAGGAACGCTCTTGGTCGTAGCCAGTACTTTTTTGAATCTGTGTGTGTAAATCTAAGAAAGTACTTTTTGAAGGCATGTCAATCTCTCTGTAAACATCTTCGTAGTCTTCAAAAGTTACTCTAAATCTATAAATCGCCATATTCGTAAAATGTATTAATTTGGACAAGCTCTATTTCAAGCTTTAAAATTACATATTTTTTTAAAAAATCAATCCGTTCAAACTTTGGTTAGGCCCAATGTTTTCCCTTTTTCTATCATCAATGATAGCGCTTCTTGCCTTGAATTTGGAATTTCACCTTCCAAAATCGCCTCACGTATAGCCTTCTTGATAATTCCGACATGTTTTCCAGGTCCGATGCCAAAGGTTTTCATGATATCATCACCATCCACAGGAGGTTGCCAGTTTCTCAGGTGGTCCCGTTCTTCGACATCTTTCAGTTTCTGTTTTACGAGCTCAAAATTGTCCCTGTACTTCCTCTTTTTATATTCATTTTTGGTGGTGACATCCGCATGGCACAACAACATCAGGTCGTCGATATCATCAGCAGCCTCAAACAACAGGCGGCGAACCGCCGAATCTGTCACGATATCCTTGGCCAAGACAATCGGTCTGAGGTGAAGCATCACCAATTTCTGCACAAACTTCATCTTTTCATTCAAAGGAAGCTTCAGGTCTGCAAACAATTTTGGCACCATCTTCGCCCCACGGTCCTCGTGGCCATGGAAGGTCCATCCTACTTTTTTATCAAAGCGCTTGGTTGCAGGTTTGGCAATATCGTGCATGATCGCTGCCCAACGAAGCCAAAGATCATTGGACATTTCCGCCACATTGTCCAATACTTCCAAGGTATGGTAGAAATTGTCCTTATGCCCTTTACCATCCACATATTCCACACCGTACAATTGATACATGGCAGGAAATATCCTTTCCAGAAGGCCCGTATCAAATAAATACTTGAAACCGATAGAAGGTTTTTCAGCAAGGATAATTTTATTGAGTTCGTCAGTGATCCGTTCTTTGGAGATAATCTGGATACGGTCAGCGTTTTCACTGATGGCATTCAGGGCAGTTGAGTCGATCCTAAAGTTTAACTGGGTAGCAAAACGGATGGCACGCATCATTCTCAATGGATCATCTGAAAAGGTGATGTCCGGAGACAATGGTGTTTTTATCAATCTGTTTTGGATATCGCTCAGTCCTTGGAAGGGATCGATGAGTTCGCCATAATTCGCTTCATTCAGCGAAAAAGCCATGGCGTTGATGGTAAAGTCACGTCGATTTTGGTCATCCTCCAGGGTACCGTCCTCTACGATAGGCTTTCTGGAATCTTTTCGGTAAGATTCCTTTCTTGCACCAACAAACTCAACCTGAAGGCCTTCATAGACCAACATTGCTGTTCCAAATGATTTATAGACAGCAACTTTCGTATGTAGTTTTTCTCCTAGTTTATTCGCGAAATCAATCCCGCTTCCCAAAACAAGGATATCGATATCATCCTTGAATGGACGACCCATGATTCTATCACGGACATAGCCTCCGATAACAAAACAGGAAACTCCCTCCTGATGGGCTAATTCTCTTATTATGGAAAAAATGGGATGACTTAAATTCTCACTCATAGCAACAAAGTGCAAAAGTAATGAAATTTATAGACAACAGGTGTCAGCCTTTATAAAATCCAGCCTTTACTTAGTCACGATCTTTCGACAGTCTACGGAAAGCTAATGGATTTTCAGTCAGAACCTCTTGTTCTCTACGTCTATTTACAATATGAACTGCTTCAAAAATAGCTTCTAAGAAAGATGCATGTGAGGCCATATTTTTTCCAGCGATGTCATATCCGGTTCCATGATCTGGGGAAGTACGGACAACTGGTAGGCCTGCTGTAAAATTAATTCCATTACGCGCAGCGATATGTTTAAACGGAATCAAACCTTGGTCATGGTACATGGCTAAGACCGCATCAAACTTGGTATAGGCATCAGCCGCAAAGAAACCATCAGCTGGGAATGGACCAAAACAGAAGATATCTTCTTCATTGGCTTTCTCAATAGCTGGTTTTATGATATCACGGTCTTCCGTACCGATCAGGCCATCATCACCGGCATGTGGATTTAAGCCGAGCACCGCAATCTTTGGTTTTTGAATCCAGAAATCCTTCTTCAGGCTTTCATTCATCATCCTCAATTTATGCAATATGCCCTCTTCTGTAATGGAAGCCGCAACTTCTTTCACAGGAATATGCCCTGTAACCACGCCAACTCGAAGGTCATCGCTCACCATAAACATCAAGACATCCTTGGCATCAAAAGCATCCTGTAGGTATTCGGTATGTCCAGGAAAGTTAAAGCCTTCTTGTTGTATATTATGTTTGTTGATCGGCGCAGTGACCAAAGCATCAATCAAACCAGCCTTCAGGTCCTCTGTAGCTTTTTGCAAAGAAATAAAGGCATACTTCCCACCAATTTCGTTTTGCTCGCCCAAACTGATTTTTACATCCTCTTGCCAGCAATTGATCATATTGGGACGCTTAGCGTTTGCCTGATCCGCTGAGTTGATCACATTGAAACTGAAATCATTCACTCCAATCGCCTTTCGATGGAAGGAGGCAACTTTGGTATTGCCATAAACTATGGGCGTAAAGAAATCCAGAACACGGTTATCCATCAAGGATTTAATAATAACCTCTAAACCGATTCCGTTAATATCTCCTACTGAAATGCCTATTTTTAGTTTCTCACTCATCTTCAATGCTATTAGATATAGTCAAAAATAGCAAAAAAACATAAACATTAAGGTTCAAATGGCATTAACATGCAAATGGAACATACAATTCAAATCCTGCTCGCCTAAAAAACACTATCTTTGTAGCAAATAATTCCTATGGGTTCAGTACGCGCAAAAAAACATTTAGGTCAGCATTTCCTTAACGATAAAAATGCAGCACAACGGATCGTTGATGCTTTAACTCCTTCTCTTGGCTTCAACCAGGTCTTGGAAGTTGGACCTGGAATGGGCGTTCTCTCCGATTTCCTGCTTCAAAATGAGGCCTATGAAACCTTCTTGATCGATGTCGATGATGAATCCATTGAATATTTAGCAGACAAATACCCTGAACTTGGCAACCGACTGATCCATGGCGATTTCCTAAACCTGGACTTCAGCCAATATTTTGGTGAAAAGATGGCCGTTATCGGGAACTTTCCCTACAATATTTCTTCCCAAATCCTTTTTAAGGTCTTGGAAGAAAGAAACCGTGTGGTTGAAATGGTAGGTATGTTTCAGAAAGAAGTAGCCGAACGTTGTGTGGCCAAACCTGGTAACAAGGAATACGGAATTCTGAGTGTATTTCTGCAGGCATACTATGATGTTTCTTATCTCTTTACCGTAAAAGCAGGAGCATTCAATCCGCCACCAAAAGTCCTTTCAGGCGTGATGCGCATGGTAAGGAACAATCGCGAGACCTTGGACTGTGATGAGAAATTATTCTGGCGCGTGGTAAAGGCAGGCTTCAACCAAAGACGTAAAACCTTGAGGAATGCCCTGTCAGCTGTAGTCCCTAAAGATAGGATGAGTGACAATCCGCTCTATGAATTAAGGGCAGAACGCCTGTCCGTTCAAGATTTTGAAACCTTGACCAACGAAATTTCAAAAAGTCTCTGACATGGATGTACAAAGTGAATTTACCATTATTGGAGCTGGGGTTGCCGGACTTACCGCAGCCATTGCTCTAAAAAACCTAAACCGTGAATTCACTCTTTTTGAACAAGCCAAAGAAATCAAAGGTATCGGGGCTGGATTTGGCTTAGCAGCCAATGCCATGCAAGCCCTAGAATATATCGGAATCCGTGAGGAAGTCGAAAAGATCGGTTATTACCTAGATTCCTTTGCTATCCTTGACGAGAAAGGAAATATCCTTGTCAACCCAAACACCAATAAATTATCCGATAAATACGCGCAAAAGAATTTTGCCATCCATCGCGCCGATCTACATTTATACCTCTTATCAAAAGTAAATCAAGAACACATTGCTCTTGGCAAGAGAGCAAGTCATCTGACCCAAAAAGAGGATTATGTAGAAATACAATTTGAAGATGGAAGTTTGCACAGGAGCAAATACCTCATCATTGCTGATGGTGTCAAATCGCTCCTGCGACAACAGCTCGTCCCAACTTCAAAACCGAGATATGCTGGTTATAGCTGTTGGCGAGCGACAATAGACAACACGGAACTCAACCTGAACAGAGGATCGGAGACTTGGGGAAATAAAGGCCGATTTGGTCTAACACCACTCGTCAATAAACGAATCTATTGGTATGCATGTATCAATGGGCCCCAACAAAACCCAACTTTCAGGGGTTATGGGGTACAGGACCTGAAGCGTCAATTTGGGAATTACCATCAACCTATACAAGAAGTACTGGACAGAACCTTAGATTCCGATTTGATCTGGTCCGATATCATAGATATCAAACCGTTAAAGAACTTTGCATTTGGCAATATCCTGATCATTGGGGATGCCGCACATGCCTGTACCCCCAATATGGGCCAAGGAGCATGCCAAGCCATGGAAGATGTCGCGGTACTCCATCAGGAACTACAAAAGCAACAATCTGTAGGGCAAGCCTTCCTATCTTTTGAATATCGAAGATTATCCCGGACCAAGTATATCACAGATACTTCAAAATTGATCGGTGATGTTGCTCAATGGGAGAATAAATTCTTAATTTCAGTCCGAAATAACCTCATGAAGATCATGCCCGACAGCATGAACCAAAAAGCTTTGATCAAGCTGTTCAAGGAAGATTTCATGAAATAATGCATAATATGAATATTTTAATAGTCGACGATATCCATGAAGTTCTGTTGCAGAAATTAAGTCGCGCTGCAATTGCCTATTCTTACCAACCCGACATGAACAGAGCGGAAGCGGAAAAAGCTATCCCTGATTTTGATGGCCTTATCATCCGTTCGAAATTCCAAGTGGACAAAGAATTTATTGACCTCAACCCCAACCTCAAGATGATCGGTAGAGCCGGAGCGGGAATGGACAATATAGATGAAGCTTACGCTAGCAGCAAGGGTATCAAATTGATCCCTGCCAATGAAGGAAACCGCGATGCAGTAGGCGAACACATGATCGGAATGCTCTTGAGCTTGATGAACAACCTGAACCGTGGAGATCGTGAGGTTCGATCTGGCGAATGGAATAGAGAAGAAAACAGAGGCTATGAGCTGAAAGGAAAGACCGTGGCTCTCATCGGATATGGCCATAATGGTCAAGCCATGGCAAAGAAACTATCTGGATTTGATGTAAAAGTCATTGCTTACGATAAGTATAAAACTGGTTTTTCTGACCTATATGCCAGCGAGGTCTCGATGGAAGAAGTCGTGCGGAGAGCCGATATATTAAGTTTCCATATTCCTTTAACACGTGAGACCCGAGGTATGGTGGATGACGAATACCTATTCCATTTCAGGAAACCCATCTTCTTTTTGATGGGTGCTCGCGGGGGAATCGTTAAAATCCCCGCAGTATTGAAGAAAATGGACGAAGGCAAAATTATTGCTGCGGCATTTGATGTGCTGCCTGTTGAGAAATTCCCTGCTTTGGCCGAAGAGCCTTGGTATCAGGACCTGACCCAAAGAGAAAATGTACTATTGAGCCCACATGTTGCCGGTTGGACATTCGAAAGTTATTATAAGCTATCCGAAGTATTAGCTGATAAGGTTATTGCTCACGAGTATCAATAGCCATACAAAGAACCATTGAAGCACTAAAGCTAGGTCTAGGAGATAGACATGGTGATAGTGCTTTTCTTTTGAAAAGATAATGATCCTGAACATGGCCAAGATGAGGATCGTCGTCAACAACAAACCAATTTTTACAGCCCAAGTATTTGGGGACAAGAGAATTAGGATCAAATGGAAGACCCCTATTCCATAAGATAAATTAATCGCTCTTTCTTTTCCCAATAAGATCGGCACTGTTTTCAGGTTATACAAACTATCCTGTTCATAATCCCTGATATCAAAAGGCAGTGTACAAAGCACTAAGAATACAATTTTTACTAGTCCTAAGTAATTGGCAAAGTACCAATCTATTTGCTCGCCATTGGCAAACAGCTCCACTACGGGAAGTCCCACACTACTTAGGGACCAGACTAAGGCGATATAAAAAACTTTAAGTCCGGGAATCTGCCGCATCCCTACCCATCTGTCATTTACCTTGACCAATGGAACGGCATAGGCCAAACTCATCGCACCAATAAAGCCCAAAAAAAACAAAGTCAAGATATGCACATGTAACAAAGCCCAAACCGTGGTCAAAACTGACAGGCCACTCAATCCCCAAAAAAGCCACATGTTCTTCCCGATCCATCGGGTTCGCTGAAATGGTGATTTACTGGGGTCTTTTGGCAGGGACAGGTACAGGCTCAGGTTATAGAGAAGCAAGGTGGTAGCGCCTTCAATGATCAAGATATCATTGTTGACCGGAAACTGCAGGATATAATAGGTCAAGGCACATTGAGCCACCGCTGCCAAGGCAATCAGTAGATTCGTATGAACCAAAAAATAGTATATCCTTTTCAAAATGCCTGTCATGGTAACCTAACAATTGTTCTCAATATTTGTTCCTAGCCTACAAAAATTAGTATTTCAATCGAAAAAAAATTAAATTAGCTATACAGGTCCTTGTTTTTTCCGCATTCAATAACTAATTGACCGAATTAAATAATTTCCTGACGTAAAGATAATGTAGACCTATAATTTTTTAAAAAAAGATGAATTTTCAGCTTAAATCTTTTGAGGAGTATCAAGAAGCTTACAAAAGGAGTGTAGAAGAACCCGAAGCGTTTTGGGGTGATGTGGCAGACCATTTCTTTTGGAAAAGAAAATGGAACAATGTGTTGAACTGGAACTTTAAAGATCCAGACATCAAGTGGTTTGAAGGCGCGAAACTTAATATTACAGAGAACTGTTTAGATCGTCATATCTATAAATTAGGAGATCAACCTGCCATTATCTGGGAACCTAACGATCCCAATGAGGCACACCGTATCCTGACCTATAAGCAATTATTGCAAAAAGTTGAGCAGTTTGCGAATGTCCTAAAGAACAATAATATCCGCAAAGGCGACAGGGTATGTATCTATTTACCGATGGTACCTGAATTGGTCATTGCTGTCTTGGCATGTGCTCGTATCGGCGCGATCCACAATGTGGTATTCGGCGGTTTCTCCGCACGCTCTATCGCAGATCGTATCAACGATGCAGACTGTAAATTGGTCATTACCTCTGACGGTGGTTTCCGTGGCCAAAAAATATTGGAACTGAAATCTATTGTGGATGATGCCTTGATGCAATGTGATTCTGTAGAAAAAGTAATCGTTTTGACCCGTACCCGTACTCCAGTCTCCATGATCAAGGGTCGTGATGTATGGTGGGAAGATGAGATCAAGAAAGTGGAAACCCAAGGTAATCCTGCATGTCCTGCTGAAGAGATGGACGCTGAAGATACTTTGTTTATCCTGTACACTTCCGGATCAACCGGTAAACCGAAAGGCGTGGTTCATACCACAGCTGGATACATGGTTTACACAGGATACACCTTTGCAAACACCTTCCAATATCAACCGGGCGAAGTTTACTTCTGTACAGCTGATATCGGTTGGATTACCGGACACAGCTATATCGTCTATGGGCCTCTTTCTCAAGGTGCTACCTCATTGATGTTTGAAGGAATCCCGACCTACCCGAATGCAAGTAGATTCTGGGATATCGTCGATAAATATAAAGTGAACATCTTATATACCGCTCCTACAGCTATCCGTTCCTTGATGGCCTTTGGCGATGAGTTCCTAGAAGGAAAAGATCTTTCTTCACTACGTGTTTTAGGAACTGTTGGTGAGCCGATCAATGAGGAAGCATGGAACTGGTACCACGATAAAGTCGGACATGGCAAATGTCCAATCGTAGATACCTGGTGGCAAACTGAAAACGGAGGACACCTCATTACCCCGATTGCAGGCATAACGAAAGAGATCCCTGGCTATGCGATGTTGCCACTACCGGGAGTTCAACCATGCTTAATGGATGAAAACGGTGAAGAAATCCAAGGCAACGATGTGACGGGCAACCTATGTATCAAGTTCCCTTGGCCAGGCATGTTGCGTACGACTTGGGGCGATCATGAGCGTTGTAGACAAACCTATTTCTCTACTTACCAAGATATGTACTTCACTGGCGATGGTTGTTACCGCAGTCCTGAAGGCTACTACCGTATCACCGGTCGTGTGGATGATGTATTGAACGTCTCCGGACACCGTATCGGCACCGCTGAGGTTGAAAATGCAATCAATATGCACTCGGATGTAGTGGAGTCAGCAATCGTAGGTTACCCTCACCCTGTTAAAGGGCAAGGTATCTATGCATACGTCATTGCCAACCACCATATCGACGCAGAAAAAACAAGACAAGATATCCTGCAAACGGTGACCCGTATTATTGGAGCCATTGCAAAACCAGATATTATCCAATTCGTAACGGACCTTCCTAAAACTAGGTCTGGAAAAATCATGCGTAGGATCCTACGTAAGATTGCCGAAGGCGAATTGAATAATCTAGGCGATACTTCAACCCTCCAAGATCCAAACGTAGTGGAAGCTATTATAGAAGGTTCTAAGGAAATGAAGAAATAATCGTACAGGATTAAAATAAGTATTCCATAAAAAAAATGGAGCCTACAGAATAAGTAGGCTCCATTTTTTTATGTCCTGTTTTGCCGATTTGATCTAGAAAAATGTTCTGGCTAGTTTTTTAGAAAAATCCTAGCTTATATTTTGACCTCATTCGAGACACATTCCGAATTTTCCGAATGTGTCTCGAATGAGGTCAAAGCAAAACCCGAAGCCTTTTGGTCAGGAAAATCGAATCAATCCTCCAGTGAAAATTGAAATTCCTGGTTTTTTTCAGTTTTGTAAGCTAGGTTCTGGGTTGCTGGGGAGATGGCAAAAAGCGGTGAAAAGGTTTTCACCTTTACAGTCTTTCCATCCGGAAGGAATTCCAGGTACCTCAACCAGCCATCACCACCATTCCCGAACCAGCCTCCGCCCATGGCTTGGGCATTGAAGGTCATCTGGCTGACGGTTTTCCCGGCAGCGTTCTTATCCTGTCTGAAACCAATGTGTCCATCAAAATTATCCGGATCGCCAATATGTCCAGAGAAAACCATTCGGATATTTTTGGAAGGTTTTACCAGTTTTTCAAACACTGCGGCACCATAGTTTGCATCCTCAATCTTATATCCTTCTTTTTGAATATGGTTGCTTTTGCTATCCAAATAGGTATGGGTCAACAAGATCACATCATGGTTTTCATATTTCTGTTGGTCCAAAGTTTTCTTTGCCCAAGCAAGCACTTCATTTCGAGGAGCAAATTCAAGGACCATTACCAATAATTTCTTTGGATGAGGTGTTTCAAACTCATATACTGCATTGACAGCGGATGAATTCCCATTGAGGCTTGGGCCTACCTCACGCAATGCTCTTGCATTGAATCCATTTTGTTCCGCTGAGAAATACCTGTCATATTGGGTAGCTCTATATTCAGCGCTCACATGGCCATAATCATGGTTACCGGTTGCCAAAACATAAGGGACACGGTTGTCCAGTTTACGGAAAGCTTCGCTGGTATTGGTCCATTGCTGTTTGCTGTTTTGGTTGGCCGCCTTGCTGTCTGGGTTCAATAGATCATTCTGTTCAACCAAATCGCCCGTACATAGTACAAATTGGGTATTTAGGGAATCTGCATTTTCACGGACCCAAGAGGTCATCAGATTTAATATACCCACATTGCGGTCATATTTGACATAGGTTTGCGGGTCAGGAATTAAAACCAAAGACCAGGATTTGCTGTTTGTAAGTTTAGGTTTGACATAGCTTTGTTGGGCAATTAACTGCTGCGAGAACAATAGCAACGCCAACAAAGTGGAGAGCACTGAAAAAGATTTAAAATTCATAATGATTAAAAGTTGATTATCTAAATTTAATAAGAAAAGGGGATTTTTATTGAAAGTATATGTTTTTATTGGGGGCCAAAAATATTCATGATGGATTTTGAGGAATTGGCTTATTGCAATTATTTTTGAATTTCATCATGTTTTCTCTTAATTAAGGCGAGAAAAATGCCTGTTTTTTATTATTTTTAGCCGAATCCCATTAATTCTTTAAGAGAGCGCGCATGTTATTTACGATACTTCTAGGTTTGATTTCTTCGATTTTGCTCATTCCATTTGGCAAAAAGCTTAAATCATCCTGGAGCATCATCATTCCGCTCATTCCCACAGCTCTATTTATTTATTACATGGGATATATCCCAAAAATTGCTGCTGGATCTACCTTTTTCCAAGAAATCAGCTGGGTTCCATCCTTAGGGGTCGACTTCAACCTCAAGTTGGATGGTTTATCTCTGTTGTTTTGCCTGTTGATCACGGGAATTGGCTGTGGAATTTTCTTTTATGCCCGAACATATCTCAAAGGACACCCTTATTTTGACCGATTTTTTGGATATCTCTATCTTTTTATGTCGGCCATGCTGGGTTTGGTCCTTTCGGACAATATCTTTTTGCTGTTTATCTTTTGGGAATTGACCAGTATCAGTTCTTTTTTCCTGATTGGGTTCAACAATGACCAAGAGGCATCCCGAAAAAGTGCGATGACCGCGCTGACCATTACCGGTATGGGCGGTTTCTTTTTACTTGCCGGCCTTGTCTTGATAGGCAATGTAGCTGGAACCTATAGGATTTCTGAATTAATAGAATATCGGGACGTTATCTTGAACCATCCCCAATATCCATTGATCCTATTCCTGATCTTTATTGGAGCATTTACCAAGTCGGCCCAATTCCCATTCCATTTCTGGCTGCCGGGAGCCATGAAGGCCCCTACTCCGGTGTCGGCCTATCTGCATTCTGCGACCATGGTGAAAGCGGGGATCTATCTTTTAGCTAGGTTTTTCCCGGTGCTGAGCGGAACGGATTTATGGAGCTATACCTTGATAGGCGTGGGCGGATTTACCATGTTATATTCCGCAGTTCACTCCCTGTTCAGGATTGACCTGAAATCTATCTTGGCCTATACGACCATTTCAGCCCTTGGTATGCTGGTCTTTTTGTTGGGAGTCGGCACGAAGGAAGCTGTTATTGCAGCCAGTGTATTTATCCTGGTGCATGCACTCTATAAGGCCACCCTATTTCTGGTCACAGGAATCATCGATCATGAAACTGGGACACGGGATATCACGAAACTTTCTGGTTTGCGAAAAGTGTTGGGCCCAGTTGCCCTAGCCGCTGGTTTAGCCGCATTGAGCAGTGCGGGCCTTCCGTCTACATTCGGCTTTATCGGTAAGGACCTCATTTATGAAGCGACCCTACATTCGAAGGAAAATTGGATATTGATATTGACGATATTGGCTGTCGCAACCAATGTCTGCTTGGTAGCAGCTGGATTTATGGCTGGGATCAAGCCATTCTTTGGCGAGCTTCCATCAGCCTATTCGAAACTGCACCTTCCCTATAAATCCATGTGGATTCCACCATTGATCCTTGCCACTTTAGGCCTAATCTTTGGGTTGATCCCCGAACTGACCGGAAACTTACTGAGTTATCAAACTGCCAATTCCATCTTTGCTGCTGATACCGAAATGCATTTGGCAATCTGGCATGGCTTCAACACCGTGCTGATCTTAAGTTTGGCAACACTTGGGGCAGGAACTTTTGTTTATTTCATCAATAAACCTAGCGAAGCGAAAGTAAAACGGGTGGAAAACCTAGATAGGATTTCTCCTCAGCGGATCATAACCGGTTATGCCAATGATATCGTACGCTTTGCCGATTGGTTCAGTAACTTCTTCCATAATGGCTATCTACGGTCATACCACATGAAGATCATCCTTTTTGCTGAAGCGCTATTGATATATAAACTTTGGCAAAGTGGCCCAATCCAGATTGATTTCGACAACCTGACCCCATTGACCATCTACGAGGTGGCCGTGGTGATCATCCTTTTGGGTGCTTTGGTGATCGTTATCTCTACACCTTCCCGATTGACCTCGGTGGTGGCGATGAGTGTCATCGGCTATTGTATCTGTTTGATGTATGTGTTCTACAGTGCACCAGATTTGGCCATGACCCAATTTACCATTGACACCTTGAGTACCGTACTTTTCGTATTGGTCCTATATAAATTACCGAGTTTCCTGAACCTTGCTTCAAAGCGAGAAAGATACCGGGATAGCATCGTTGCACTGGCCTTTGGCGCTATACTTTCCATCATTGCCTTGAAAGTGCTGTATGAGCCAATACAAACGCAAACCAGCGATTTTTACGGAGAGAACGCTTATATCTTGGCAAAAGGAAAGAATGTGGTGAACTTGATCTTGGCAGATTTCCGTGGGATCGATACCATGTTTGAAACGGTGGTCTTGGGAATTGCCGCATTAGGCGTGTACAGTTTGTTGAAATTGAGATTAAAATCTTCAGAAAAGGAATAAGATCATGCGCAGTATAATATTACAGACAGCTACAAGATACCTGTTACCCATTTTACTTCTATTCTCTTTCTTTCTGTTGTTGAGAGGGCATTATTATCCTGGAGGAGGATTTGTGGGTGGTCTTGTGGCCTCCATAGCCTTCGTATTGCACAGTTTTGCCAATGGTACGGAAGCGACCATGAAGATATTGGGGAGAAAACCCTTGTCCCTGATTCCCATTGGATTGGGTATCTCTGCAGTTGCCGTGGTGATGCCTACCTTTTTTGGGCTGCCCCCCATGACTGGATTGTGGTGGGAAGAAAAAATTCCGGTTATCGGGATGATCGGATCGGCTTTATTTTTTGACCTCGGGGTTTACCTGGTCGTGATAGGAGTTGTATTAACTATTTTATTCACTATTTCACTTACTAAGGATTAATAGATGGAATTACTGTTAGTACTCGTTTTAGGTTTTTTATATGCTGCCGGGGTCTATCTGATCCTTCGGAGGAGCATGGTCAAGCTATTACTGGGAATTATGCTCTTAGGGAATGGAACGAACATCCTGATCTTCCTATTAGGTTCGATCACCAAGGGTAAACCGCCTGTGATCGATTCACAGCACAATGTTTTCCAGGATATTTATGCAGACCCTATTCCGCAGGCCTTGATTTTGACGGCAATTGTAATCAGTTTCGCCCTGACCGCCTTTGCCATTGTATTGTTAAAACGTGTTTATGCTTTAGTGGACACAGATGATTTAGATGATTTAAACACGCCGGAAGAAGAAGATATATGATCGACAACCATATTTTAGCCCCTGTATTCATACATCTTTTTACGGCAATCATACAATTGATTGCTTGGCGAAAGACTATTTCACAGCGCTTCTTAAGCGTTGGTGGAACATTTATAGGTTTGCTGATTGCCATTCGTTTATTTGCAAAGGTGTACACGGAAGGTTCCTTGCACATGAATGCTTCCAATTGGGAGCCTCCCTTTGGGATTGTATTCGTTGCAGATATGCTGAGTACGACCATGGTCTTATTGACTTCCATTGCTGGCTTTGCCGTATCCATCTTTTCATCGGTTGGATTGAGCAGGCAACGGATGCTATATGGCTATTTCCCTATCTTCCATTTCCTGTTGATGGGCCTGAACGGAGCCTTTTTGACCGGAGACATCTTTAACCTGTATGTATGGTTTGAGGTGGTAATCATTTCTTCCTTTGTATTGATGACCCTTGGGGGCAGAAAAGCGCAATTGGAAGGTGCCGTGAAGTACATGGCCATGAATATTTTGGCCTCAACATTTTTCCTGACCGGAATCGGTATCCTTTATGGAATCACCGGTTCTTTGAACATGGCTGATCTTTCCCTAAAAATCAGGGATTTTGATAATAAGGCTTTGGTAGGCATTACGTCGATCTTTTTTATTTTAGGATTTGGAATCAAGTCGGCGGTATTCCCGTTGTACTACTGGTTACCTTCATCCTATCATACTCCACCCTCTGCCGTCGCGGCGACATTTGGTGGCTTATTGACTAAATTAGGGATTTACGCCATCTTAAGGGTTTTCAGCCTGATCTTTATACCCGATGAGTTCACCAGAAACCTCTTTATGGTCCTGGCTGTTTTGACGGTATTGACGGGAGCCTTTGGGGCATTGATCAAGACCAATATCAGAAGGATGTTCTCCTATCTGATCGTCTGCCATATCGGGTTTATGCTGGGAGGTATTGCCATGTTTACCAAACTCGCTTTAATGGGAACTGTATTTTACCTGATCCATGACATCATGGTCAAGACCAATATGTTCCTGATCGCAGGGTATATACGTTTGGTAAGAGGCAGCATGGACATGAAAAAACTTGGCGGATTATATAAAGATTATCCGTTGATTTCCCTGATCATCGCCTTGGTCCTGTTTTCATTGGTGGGTATTCCACCACTTTCAGGATTTTGGCCAAAGATTTATCTCTTCCAGGAAGCTTTCGTGGATAAGCAGTACTTCTTCATTGCAGCATTGATCATCGGCAGTTTGGTAACCATGTATGTGATTGCCAAGATGTGGGCCGATGTTTTCTGGAAAGATGTTCCAGTTGGAGTGGTTGTTGAGGATAAATTCCATGATCAGCCATTGTTCAAGAAAATACTGTTGGTGGGACCGATCCTGATCCTGTGCTCCGTAACCCTGTACATTGGATTCAATGCGGAGAACATCATTACGGTGGTCGATAGAATTACAAATGAATTGTTGGACACAAGCCCTTACATCCGTACCGTTTTGGGCGATAAAGCTTTTGAACAATGATCAAGTTTTTTTTAATGAACCTGCTCCTATCCTTTATCTGGGTAGCTCTGACAGGCTCGCTGTACTATTCTAACTTTATCTTCGGCTATTTGCTGGGGTTCGGCGTGCTATGGATCATGAACAGGAATGAAACTGATCAGCGTTATTTCTATCGTGTGCCTAAGATCATCAGTTTCTTCTTTTTCTTTCTATTTGAGTTGATCAAAGCGAATATTCAGGTGGCTTATGATGTGATCACGCCGAAATACTTCTTCAAACCGGGTATCGTTCGTTATCCAGTCAATACCACGACAGATTTTGAGATCAATATATTGGCGACTTTCATTTCCCTGACTCCGGGCACACTGATTATTGACATCAGTGATGATAAGAAAGCCATTTACATCCATGTGATGTACCTCAAGGACGAAGAACAATTTATAAGGACATTAAAAACAGGGGTTGAACGGAAATTATTGGAGATATTACGATGAGTTTAGAAACCTACTTTGATTTTGTCATATTACCAATCTTGACCATATCGGTTTTATTGGTGTTTATCCGTTTGTTCAAGGGACCATCCGTTGTGGATCGGGTGATGGCCTTGGACCTCATCATTACCATTGGTATTGGGATCATTACGGTCTACAGTATCCGTCAAGAGCAGGAAGTGCTGTTGGATGTGGCCATTATCTTGGCACTGATTGCCTTCCTCGGTACCATTGCATTCTCTTACTATATAGAAAAACAACAAGATGATTGAAATTATTCTAGCTATACTGAGCACTGTTGGTGCACTTTCTATCCTCTTTGCCTCCATAGGGGTACTGAGAATGCCGGATTTCTATCTGCGGTTATCCGTAACGGTAAAGGCTTCTACCCTAGGGGTCGGCTTGTTGCTGATCTGTGCAGCCATCATGTTCCCTGAGGATGTTTCCGTGACGACAAAATCCATTGCCATCATCTTCTTTTTACTGCTTACGGCACCAATTGCAGCCCATATGATCGGAAAAGCGGCTTATTTCATTGGTATTCCCCTATGGAAAGGTACAGTCATCGATGAACTGAAAGGGATGTACAATAAAGAAACCCACTGCCTGGAAAGCGACCCTAAAAAAGCGGACCAGAATGCACCAGACAATATCGCGGATACCGACGATGCAACAGATTAACTAAAACAGGATACTAACGGGCTTGGATGCTTTGATCCTTTTTCCTGAATCCGTTAATTTTCCCGATTTTTTATCCCTATTGAAAACGACAATTTCGTCAGTCAGCTGATTGCCAACCAAGATGAATCGCTCATCTGGACTGAAATTGAAATTTCGAGGTCCTTTCCCCTGTACTGAAATCACTTCTTTTCTTCTTAGTTTCCCATTCTTGCCAACCGCAAATGTCGTTATGGTATTGGCATCAATTCTATCGGTAGAATACAGGAATTTCCCATCTGAGGACACTTTGATATCTGCGGCGCCACTTTTTCCCTCAAACTCTGGAGAACGCATGGAGATAATCTGGTAAGAATCCCAAACGCCATCTTTCTTCTTGAAAACCTCGATATCACCGGTCATTTCCATCAGGGAATACAGGACATTGCCATTGGGATGAAAGGCGATATGCCTAGGACCTCCGCCAAGGTTGACATTGAGTTGCCCCTTTTCAACAAATTGGAATTTGCCGTTGTCGGTTTTCTGAACATCGAGGATATAAATCTTATCAGCACCTAAATCGGAAACATACAATAGATTATCGGGACCAAAAAAAGCGGAATGGATATGGGAAGCCTCTTGACGGGCTTTATCTACACTTTTTCCATGATATAGTTTGGTATCGTCCTTGGATAGGACCTCCCCTTTTGGAGAAAGCTGAAACAAATCCAAGGCACCCCCCAGATAATTGGAAACTACGGCATATTCAGCATCTTTACCGATGACCACATGGCATGGTGCTGAACCTCCAGTTGCTAATTTGTTCTGAAATTTCAGGCCCTCTTTGCCCAGTGAAAAGGAAGAAAGAGATTGACTACCGTCGGTCATTTCATTTGCGGCAAGCAGGAAATAGCCTCTTCTGTCCAAGAATGAAGGGTTAGGGGTACTTGTCTCGCGGACCAAGGTTGCATCTCCAGTTTTAGTATCAAAGCTGAACTCGTAAATTCCCTTGCTTCCATTTGGGGAAGTATAGGTACCGATATAAAGTGGGATTTGGGTATTCTGAGCCTGAGTTAATGTGACATTCATGAAAAGGAATAGGAAAAATAGCAGTCGTGTGTTCATCTGTTAAATATGGTTAAATCGCCTTAAGTTTAAAGCCGTTTAAGTATTTTAGCCCGAATATCTTAGCTTAGGCTAGGTGTTATTACAATTATTACTATATAAAAGTAGAAAAAAGGCATAATATTTAATAATTTTGCGATTGAACTTTAGATTTAGTGTGACAACAGACAGCATGAAAAACTTTTCAAGTTTCCTTATATTACTTTTATTAGCTTGTACATTTCAGGCTAATGCCCAAGAAAAACTGATTGACCGCGTGGTGGCGACTGTGGGTTCCGGAATTATTTTGCAATCAGATGTTGACATGCAATATTCGCAGTACCTAGCCAATGGCGGAACGCCAAGTGAAGACTTCAAGTGTACCGCTCTTCAACAATTGATCATGACCAAATTGCTTTCACAACAGGCCGTATTGGACTCAGTGGAAGTTTCTGAATCTGAAGTTGACGACCAATTGAATGCACGTATGCGTGAAATGACGCGTAGAGCAGGTGGTAAAGAAAGATTAGAAGCCTTTTTAAAGCGTTCGTTGTTGCAGTACAAAGAAGAGATGAGACCTGTCCTTTCGGAGCAGATCAAAGCTGAAAAGTTCCAGAACACCATCATTAGCAAGGTTACAGTTACTCCTCAGGAAGTAAAGAAATATTTTGAAGGGTTGAACCAAGATAGCTTACCGGCTTTCAACACGGAAGTGGAGATCGGTGAAGTGGTGATCTATCCGGAGTTGACCAAAGAAGAGAAAAACGTATTTAGAGAGAAAGCTGAAGGATATCGTAAGCAAATCATGGACGGGACTGACTTCGGAACGGTTGCCCGTTTCTATTCGGAAGATCCAGGATCGGCAGTGCAAGGGGGTGAATTGGGTTTCGCACCGCGTGAAAACTACGTGAAAGAGTTTTCGGCTATGGCCTTTAGATTGAAAGAGGGCGAGATTTCTCCTGTATTTGAAACGGAATATGGATTCCACTTCTTACAGGTATTGGAGCGCCGTGGTGAAGAGGTAAATGCTAGGCACATCCTTGTGACTACCAAACCAACTACTGCTAGTATGGACAGGATCAAAGGTAAAATTGATTCGATCTATGATAACGTACATTCTGGTAAATTACCATTCAGTACCGCAGCAACAAGATATTCAGATAATAAAGAGACCAAATTCAATGGCGGTATGGTGGTTAACCAACAATCAGCATCCCGTTCTACCTTGATCCCAGTGGATATGTTGGAAAAAGAAGTGTTCATGGCAATCGACACCTTGAAAGAAGGCCAATTGTCTAGACCATACCCATTCCAAGATCCTAGAACAGGTAAGTCTGGCTATAAGTTCACTTACTTGAAAACAAGGATTCCGCCACACAAAGCAAGCTTAGAGCAAGATTTTGCAAAGATCCAAGAAGCTGCTCAGGAGGATAAAACCCGCAGAAGCTTAAGTGAATGGTTTGAGAAGAAAACAAAGAACACCTTTGTTCACATCAACAATGAATTTGCAACTTGTGATGAACTGCAGATGTGGATTACGCCAGCGAGTGAGAACCTGGCCTCATCGAAAGAAGATTAAGAAAAATTAAATGATAAAAGAAAACCCCGATCGATTGATCGGGGTTTTTCTTTTATATTATTTTGTCCTGTTATCTTTCGAACATCATTTCTAAGATCACTTTCCATTGGAACTCGCCAGTTAGTTGCCAGATACGGATATAACTGAATTTTACCACCTTGTCCTTAAGGCCTACGGTAGCTGTTCCGGAAGTATAGGCATATTCACCGCTATAGGCACGGCCTACCTCGGTAGGATCAGTATCGATCTCGATTCTTTCTTTCTTCAGGAAGGCCAATACATTGTCCCTACCTTCGATCTCATTCTGCCAAGGGAAGTAGAACCGGGCATCATCTGCCAAAAACTCTTTATAGCCTGTTTTAGTATCCGCTTTTAGAATAGTAGAGAAGAGTTCATCTGTTTGCAGAACGACTTCCTCACGCTGCTCTAAGCGCTTTACAGAGCGATGTTTTAGGTATGCTTTATCATCGGGTTCGTAATATTCCAAAGGACTGGCTTTCTTCTTGCCGTAGTTTTCTACTTCGGCGCGAAGGTGCGCTCTCCAGTTTCCCTTTCTGTCACGATGCCAAACCGTAAGGTACTGTCCAAAACGTTTGATAGAACCCATCTTCTGGAATTCGGTAGGTCCTGAGGTTACTCCCCAGTCCAGACTCCTTGATACAAGAACAAAGTTGGGGTTCCAGGAAAGACGATCTGGAAGATTGGGCCTATTATCTAAATAGTTGGCTGCATTGACTGGTGAAGGCACAAGGAAAGTAGATTCCTTGTCAATGATATATTTAAGTCCAGCATAGGGACTTTCTGTTTTTGAAAGATTCGCTGCTGTTCTATCAACCGAAAGAAGCCCCCCTACCTTCTCAGGTAGTTGGGCAAAACTCGAAAAAGAAATTAGCGTTGCGGCTAATAGAGTTAAGCCTTTTTTATTAATCATTACTGTAAATTTTACCTTACTAATCAAATCTTATTCCAAAGTGTTCCATCCTTACTATCTTTAAGTTGGATACCTACGGAATTCAATTGTTCGCGGATACGATCGGAGGTCACGAAATCCTTGTTTTTCTTGGCTTCATTACGCATATTGATGATGATTTGCATCAGGTCATCCATATTGTCACCTTCGCCGATCTGATCATCTTTTAGCCCTAGAATGTCGAATACAAACTCTTGCATATATTTCTTCAGCTCGTTGAGGTCTGCTTCGGTAATCGTCAATTTCCCATCATAGATGGAGTTGATGATACGCACGGCCTCAAATAACTCAGCTATTAAAACTGGGCTGTTGAAATCGTCATCCATGGCAGCATAGCTGCGTTTCTTGATTTCATCCAAGTCGCCGAAATTGGAAGATTTGGACGGTACAACTTTTTCTAATAAGCCGATAGCTGCCATCAGACGTTTATAGCCTTTATCCGCAGCATCCAAAGCATCATTGGAGAAATCCAATGTACTTCTGTAATGGGCCTGCAACATAAAGAAGCGTACGGCCATAGGTGAATAACCCCTATTCAAAAGCGGATGGTTACCTGTAAACAGTTCTCCCGGAAGGAAACCATTTCCTGCGGATTTGGACATCCTTGTCCCATTCACGGTCAACATATTGGTATGCATCCAATATTTTGCCGGTGTGGTATGGTTACATGCTTCAGATTGTGCGATCTCATTGGTGTGGTGGGTTGCTGCCAAGTCCATTCCACCGCCGTGGATATCGAATTGATCGCCCAGATATTTCCTGCTCATTGCTGAACATTCGATATGCCATCCGGGGAACCCTACTCCCCAAGGAGAAGGCCAACGCATGATATGCTCTGGTTTAGCCTTGATCCATAAGGCGAAATCAAGTCTGCCGCGTTTCTCATCCTGTCCACCCAACTCGCGGGTATTGTTCAATAGATCTTCTAGATTTCTATTGGTCAAGATGGTGTAGTTATATTCTTTGACGTATTTCTCTACGTCGAAATAGACCGTACCATTCACTTCATAGGCAAAACCATTCTTGATGATTTCCTGTACCATTTCAATCTGCTCAGAGATGTGACCGGTGGCAGTTGGTTCAATGCTCGGTGGAATGGTATTGAATAAACGCAGTACATCATGGAATCCAATGGTATATTTCTGAACGATCTCCATGGGCTCCAACTGTTCAAGCTTCGCTTTTTTCGCAAATTTATCATCCCCCTCGTCATTGTCTCCCTCTAAGTGCCCAGCATCTGTGATATTACGCACATAACGTACTTTATATCCAAGGTGCAACAGGTAGCGGAAAATCAAATCAAAGGAAACAAAAGTCCTACAGTTCCCAAGATGCACATCACTGTACACAGTGGGCCCACATACATACATCCCCACAAGGTTAGGATGGATGGGTACAAACTTTTCTTTCTTACGGGTAAGGGTATTGTATAATACTAAATTATGCTCCATACGACGGTTGAAACTAATTATTTTTGTCTAAAGAATATCTGGATTGGCACTCCTGAAAAGTCAAAGTTCTCGCGCAGTTTGTTTTCGATAAAACGCTTGTACGGGTCTTTGATGTATTGAGGCAGATTACAGAAGAAAGCAAACATTGGCGATCTTCCTGGTAATTGCGTTACGTACTTAATCTTAATGAATTTACCCTTAGTTGCTGGGGGTGGATACCTTTCGATAATCTCCAACATCACATCATTCAATTTAGAAGTAGGGATCTTTTTGGTTTTATTGTTATAAACCTCCATAGCCGTTTCTACGGTCTTGAAAATACGTTGTTTCTCCGTTACGGAAGTAAACAGGATTGGAACATCCGTGAATGGAGCAATCTTGTTTTTGATAGCTTGCTCAAATTCCTTGGCTGTTTTATGGTCTTTTTCAATGGTATCCCATTTGTTTACCAAAATCACGATACCCTTTTTGTTTTTCTCTGCCAAGTGGAAGATATTGATATCCTGCGCTTCGATACCGTCTTTGGCATCAATCATCAAGATCACCACATCGGAATCCTCCAATGCTTTAATGGTACGCATGACCGAATAGAATTCGATATCCTCATTCACTTTGGATTTTCTTCTCAATCCAGCAGTATCCACCATCAGGAACTCATGTCCAAATTGATTGTAATGGATACGGATGGAATCTCGGGTAGTCCCTGCAATTGGAGTTACGATATTTCTTTCTTTACCTAACAATGCATTCGTCAAAGAGGATTTACCAACGTTAGGACGTCCAACGATAGTAAACTTAGGCAATTCGGTATCATCTTCCTCTTCGTTTTCAAAATTAGAGACCACTTCGTCAAGGAGTTCACCAGTACCTGAACCAGTCATGGATGAGATATTAAAGATCTCACCTAATCCAAAGGAATAAAACTCTGCTGAATCATGGGTCTGTTTGGCGCTATCCACCTTATTGGCAACGACATATACCGGTTTTTTGCTTCGACGCAACATATTTGCGATCTCATCATCTAAATCGGTTACTCCAGTAGTGACATCCACTACAAATAAAATAACGGATGCCTCATCGATGGCAATCAAAACTTGCTCTCGAATGGCTGCTTCAAAAACATCATCTGAACCATGAACAAAACCACCCGTGTCGATCACGGTGAATTTCTTTCCGATCCATTCCGCTTGTCCATAATGTCTGTCACGGGTAACCCCGCTGTAGTCATCTACGATAGCTTTTCTACTCTCTGTCAAACGGTTATATAAGGTCGATTTACCAACATTGGGTCTCCCTACAATTGCTACGATATTTGCCATATTTCTTTCTATTCGTTACCTCACGGCAACGTTTTCAGGTATCTTGTAAAGGTACAAAGTTACGGATAAATCGCACATCTTGCGTGAGAAATCAGAAAATGACAGCTTTATGGACAAATAATAGACTTCGCTCTTTTTCAATCTCCTCTCGGGAGAAATCTTTAATTGTACTTTGGCCTATTTTTTTGAAAAAAAATAGGCCGTCCCTGAAGGGGATGGCCTAAAAATAGTTTTGAAAATTAACAGTTAGAAATGTTATTAAGAATCTCTATAGAATTTCCACTAAGTAATTTTACTTAGATGATTATCTCTACAAAGACATCTGACTTCGTCAAATTATGCTGAAAGATAGAAAATTTATTCCTAAAACTTAAATAATTCCAGGAGGAAATTTTAACCTGATTTATTAGATAAACTTCTTTAATCAGTTGAATAATAGAGTTTTTTAACATAATCGAAATCTTAATAACTCATGAATGCAAACGAATTGTTACACTATTCTTCTCAAGAAAGAAACACATCACAGAAAGCAAATTAACAGGACGAAGGTGCAGCCCCTGCAAATATCATAATTCTCTAAAGTTTTTTTTAATATGACAAATAAAGTCCCAAAACTTTAATGATTTGATGGTGTAAATCAAAAGAGCAGTCTGGTATAGCTGCTCTTTTGATATTAATAATATGTTTTAAGGATTCTGTTTCAGGACACCGTTGGAAAGTACAATCTGCTGCTCTGGAATAAATTCTATTGCTTGATTGCTCTTCGAGTCGATGGTCAAGATTGGAGTTGTTCCTGAAGTATGGGTTCCTGGATATTTTCTATCCATGAGTTTACCATTCCTGAACACATCGAACTTTCTATGTCCTTCCCAAGCAAGCTCCAATTTTCTTTCTTCCAATACGACATCCAGAGCTGTCTTCCCATTTAAGTTGGAAGCTGTCCAAAGTCCTGCTGTTGGAATTCCGGCTCTTTGCCTGATTAGGTTTACATCTTTCAATGCTGAAGTTACATCGCCTAATTTCGCACTGGCTTCCGCACGGATCAGATAAACTTCAGCTAATCTGGAAATAATCGGCGACCATAAATGCGCTTGACCTTCCTGACCGGAACATTTCATCACATAGTATTTCAGATAACCGTTACGGTTTGCCAATTTCTTGTCAATCAAAACTGTTCTTTTCTTACCAGCAATTTGAATATAGTATTGGAAAGCTCCGGCTCCGTTAGATTCTTTGATCAGGTTCTTTTTAGCTCCAGCTTCCGTATAAGAATAATCCGTTCCAGCCTGGGTAACTTGCACGCTTGCATATTTGAAGTCATCAGTGACGTAATAAGCATGCAATTCATTTGCTTTTTCAACAACAGGCTGGATCATTTTATAGCGGACATCTTCGGGATATTTCCTGACTTCCTCCAAATAGGTCCTGGACGCATACATCTCCCCCCAACCTGATCCTTGGATATTGGCATACATGGATCCAATCGTACTCCATCCATCATCTGGGTAATCAATATCCTTTACGAATTTGATGGCAAAGATGTTTTCCCTGTTCTCTTCCGGAGTGGAAACGGTTAGTTTATTGTAATCAGCCCCCGCCAAAAGCGAAAACTTACCGGATTCAATAACCTTGTTCGCATATTGAACGGCTTTTTGATTATCGCCTTTGAACAGGTAAACCCTCGCCAACAATGCCTGTGCTGCATAAACATTTCCATATACATTGCTTTTATAGGATTTGAACATACCTTCTGCTTTCAAGAGGTCCTTCTCCAGTTGATCGTAGACCTCCTTAACGGTATTACGTGGCAGGATCTCGAATGGATCATCGGATAATTTAATCGGCACAGCCAAAGATTGTGGATCTTGGGTATAAGGCTTGCCAAACACATTTGCCAAATAGAAATACATCAGGCTTCTCAAGTAAAGATTCTCGGCGATCATCTGATCGACCTCATCACTTTCACCTTCTTTCAATTTCTGAAGCAATAAATTGGTTCCCGCAATTACACGGTAGGAGTTTTCCCAATAGCTATTGACCCTTGCATTATTGACAACTCTTTTGTAGTTGTAGTTATAAAACAGGTTATCGGTAGTTGTTCCACTTAAAGAGACATTGTCTCCAGGATATTCTGTAACACGGTGCCAATTTTCAACCCAACCTTTCAAGGTGTGGTAATTCCCCAAATGTAAAGCTTGGATAGCACCTTCAGTGTTTTCGATCGATTCATTGGTCATCGCATCATAAGGCTCCTTATCCAAAGAACAAGATGTCATCAACAGACCAACGACCCCACTTAATATGAATAATTTCTTCATCTTTCTTTCTTTTAAAATGTTAGGTTAAGCCCGAAAATCAAGCGTTTTGGTGCAGGATATTGCGAGGTAGCATCACCACCTCCAGCCTTATCTGCTGAATTATCATTTCCTAAGATCGCAGCTTCTGGATCTAGACCTGAGAACTTGGTTGAAGTCCAAAGGTTATCTCCAGATAAATAAACGTTCAATCCTTTTAATTTCAATTTGCTAACCAGGCTTTCCGAGAAGGTATAGCCTAATGTCACGTTTCTCAATCGCAAGAAATTCGTGCTTTCCAAATACCTAGAAGAGGTTTTGTTGGAAAGACTGGTATTATTGTACTCCGCTCTTGGATGTGTAGCATTCGGATTTTCAGCGGACCATCTTGACCAGCCATCCATCAGGATCATTTGATTGTATGACGCATAGGCACCATCTGAATCGAATAACTCTCTGGCAGCATTATAGGTTACACCGCCGTTTTGATAAGCAAAGCTGGCATTTAGGTTGAAACCTTTATAGTTCATTGCCGAGTTGAAACCACCCTGGAACTTAGGTGTTGCTGCTCCAACAAACTGCAATGCAGCATCGTTATAGTTAGAGGTGGTTGAAACCTCTCCAGTATTCTCGTCAATGGTTTCCCAAAGTGGATCACCATTCTCAGGATCAACTCCGGCCCACTTACGCATGTACCAAGAGTCAACATCATGACCTTCAGAGAATCGCATATTGCCTTTAGGAATATCCTGACCGTCTTTCAAGGAGGTAATTTTGTTGTTGTTATGAGCGACATTGACACCTAAATCCCATTGGAATGGGTTTTCCGGACTGAAGACCGAACCACTCAGGGCAACTTCCACCCCACGGTTCCTCAATCCACCGATGTTCAACCAATACCCATCCCATCCAGCAGTTGAAGGGAACTCCACATAATAAAGCAATCCGCTGGTGTTTTTATTGTATAAATCAACTGACAGGTTCAGTCTATTGAACATGCCCAGTTCCAAGCCTAAATTGGCATCGTACGATTTTTCCCAACTCACATTTGCATTCTGGAAGTTCTTCTGAATCGCTGCCGGCTCGCCATTGTATTGGGCATTTAGGCCATAGGTTGCGAATGAAGAATAATAATCGATCGGCACGTTTCCAACTCCACCATAGGACGCTTTCAGACGTAACAGGTTGATGGAAGGAACATTAAAGAAAGCTTCATTATTGATATTCCAGGCACCACTTACGGAATAGAAAGCACCATACTGTTGGTTCTGGCCAAATCTTGAAGATCCATCCACACGGAAGGAAGCCATCAGGTTATAACGGTTATCATAACCATAAGTACCCTGCAAGATTCCAGACTGGAAAGAATAATCATTTTTGGTTCCGCCAAAATCAAGAACGCTAGCTGCATTCCCTAGGATCTGTGATCCTGGAGCAATCCCCTTTCCCTTAGCATTCAGACTTGAATACACATAATCAGAGTATTCATAGGCTGCAAAACCTGAGACCGTATGTTTGCCGAACGTTTCATTATATTTCAACATTTGGTTAAAGAACCTAGTGATGCGCTTATCAGAAAATTGGTAGATTGTTCCTTTATCATTTCGACCAGCATTCGAATTCGGATCAGCATAACTCATTGTTGTCAGGTTATAGTAGGTCAGGTTGTTCATGGATTCGAAAGTGAATCGATCTGAAATCCTATACGAGAAATCAAAGTTACCCTGCATATCAAATGTCTGCCCCTTACCGTAGTTATATTGTAGGTCATACAAATAGTTGGTATGGTCACGACCTAACCAAAGCACATTGGCATCGGCATCTTGCGGATTCTTGATTGTTCCATCTGCATTATTTGGGTTGTCCCATGGCAAATAGAACATCATATTATATAGTGAATGTTGTTTGTCCAGATAGGTGGTGTAAGCCGCGTTCAACTTAGGCTTGAAAGTCAAGCGATCGGTCAATTTATGTTCCACATTGAAACGTCCGGTCATCCTTTCAAAATCATAACCTTTCAAAGATCCCTTTTCACCGTAGTAATTGGCACTTGCAAAAACGGAGGTCTTTTCGGTTTTACCCATGTAATTTGCCGAGAAGTCGTTCACTGGTGCGGTTTGAGTACCGTTTTTGATCCAATTATAATCGTTGTTCAGGACATCCTGGGTTACATTCGGATCAATATCTTTTTGATTAGGAAAAGTTTGATAATAATCCCAAAGCTCTTGAGAGTTCATCAGCTTAAACTGCCCGAAGTTGAATTTGCTGACACCAGAAGAAAGGTTTACCGAGAAAGTCCCTTCACCTTCGCGCAAGGCTCTTTTGGTGGTCACGACGATTACTCCGTTGGTACCTCGGGAACCATATTGCGTGGTAGCTGCGGCATCTTTCAATACCGAAATAGTCTCGATATCATTTGGGTTAATATTGGCAACACCGTGCGTGATAACACCATCCACTACCCATAAAGGGTTTGTTCCCGAAGAAAGGGAGCTTCTACCCCTGATCTTAACATTTGCTTGTTGCCCAGGTCTACCTGTTCCAACCACATCCACACCTGCAACCTTTCCCTGCAAGAGGTTAGAAACATTCGGAGACTTGCTGTCTTTCAGTTTCTTTTGATCTAAGGAAACGATGGACGCACTGATTTCTCCCTTTTTCTGCGTAGAATAACCTGTCACCACCACTTCATCAATATTCTCTTCACTCGCACTCAGCTCCACATTCAGGGTCGCACCTGTTACGGCCACTTCCTTTTTCTCATGGCCTAAGGCAGAAAACAGCAAAGTCTGACCTGTTTCAGCGCCGATACTGAATTCCCCTTCTGCATTGGTAGAAGTCGATTTACTAGGATCTTCCTTCACGGTTACTGTCACCCCTGGCAGGACGACACCTCCTGAAGTCACCTTTCCCTTTACCTCCTGTTGAAAAGCATGGATTTCCTTTTTATCCTTACTAAGATCATTGGCAACAGAATATCCACCTGATAGACTCAACCCTAAAATAATGGCTCCTGTAACTAATTGAGATCTTTTCAATGGAAAAAATGGACTTGAAAATCTCTTTATCATAATTAATCTATTAAATAAAATTTAGTAATAAGCCGTAGGCCCTATCACAACTTAGACGCAGGAAGGTAAAAGTTTATAGAAAAGATTAAATGAATATTTCACAACGAAAACGTTTGCATAAAATAAGCAAACGTTTGCACAAACAACCAAGTGTAACTTTATTGTAAAGCTTTAATCAACGGAAGGTTAAATCTTGATTTTTGTCTTCAGATAAGGATATACAAATACAGCCGCCAAGACAATAACAGCACCAAAATAGAAGCCTGTACTCATCGCTTCTTTCTGTCCAAATATCAGTAATGCTAAAATAATCCCATAAACAGGTTCCATGTTTGTCGTCAGGGCAACCGTAAAGGCAGATAGTTCACGCATTACCGCAACACCCAACACATAAGCGATTGCAGTACATACCACTCCCAATAGCAAAAGATACAATAGATCAGATTGACTGAGAATCATCTGTTCATCGAAATCCCCTGTAAACAACATGACCAAAGAAACGCCAATCCAGGCACCGACCATCTCATATAAGGTAATCGTCGTCGGACTTCCTTTTTTTACCATTCTGGCATTCAATATAGAAAATATACTGGCACAGAATGCACAGGACAAACCATAAACGATACCCCAGAAATATTTGAACTCAAATTTAAAGATCAGATAGATTCCGAAAATGATCACCAATCCAACGATCACATCAGCAATGGAAATCCGTTTCCGGTTTATGATGGGCTCTAATATGGCTGTAAACAAGGTCACTGAAGAAAGGGTAACCAAAGTAACCGATACGGTAGACACCTTGATGGCATGAAAGAACAGAACCCAATGCAAACCCACGATCACCCCCACACCCAGATACTGCAACAGCTGATCTTTGGGAACCAACAGAGACCTCTTGGTAAAAAGATAGTACAGCACCAACGAAACCGCAGCAATCAACACCCTGTACCATACAAGATGTAGGGCAGAAACGGTAATCAATTCGCCCAGAACACCTGTAAAACCCCAAATTAATACGGTAAAGTGCAATATCAGTGTATTGCGGTTAATGGTTAACTGTGACATGGTTTGTTATGCTTATTTAGGAGCCTTTTTCAACAGATAAAAACTCAATATCAAGAAAATGACATTGGGGATCAATACAGAGATCAGAGGGTCCAATCCTCCTTTGATGGAGAACATACTTGAAAATCGTTCAAGCACGATATATATACAGCTCAAGCCGATACCTAGTCCTAAGCTCAAGCCAATACCACCACGAACTTTCTTGGATGATAGGGAAACTCCGATCAAGGTCAAGATAAAAGCCGAAAATGGATTTATGATTCTTTTATATTTTTCGAGCAGCAATTCGTTCATCATCCCGGTCCCACGAACTTCCTCCTTACTGATACGTTCATTGAGCTCATGCTGGTCCATCGTGGTAAACACGTCCTCATAGGATTCGAAATCCTGCGGCCGCATATCCAAGGTTGTATCCTTTTTCTCACCACTCAGCATCTCCTCCTTCAATCCCTTGATTTCTCTCGTGGTATAGGTGTGCAGACTCCACTTCCCTGCCACGGAATCCCAAGTCACACGCTCTGCCATCAACTTTTCCAACATCTTGTCCCCGTCAAACTTCTCCAAACTAAAGTTATATCCAACCTTGGATTTCGTATCAAAAGAGCCCATATAAACATAGGTGTTTGAATCCACCTGCATATGTATGGAAGAAGAGGTTGTACTCACCTTATTGGGCTTGACATAGACGTTCTCAAAATTCACCTTCACCTTATTGGTAAAAGGGATAATGTAGACATTGGACAACAAAGTCATCCCAAATATCAAAGCTGCACAGATCATGTATGGCCTCAGCAACCTATTAAAGCTCATTCCACCACTTAGGATCGGCACAATCTCCGTCTGATCGGCCATCTTGGAAGTAAAGAAAATTACGGCAATAAAGTTGAACAGCGGAGTAAGCATGTTGATAAAGAAAGGCAAACTTCCCAATGCATAGTATTCAAAAAATACCTGCGTCATGGTTGCCCCATATTTATTGAAATCATCGATCTTCTCCGAAATATCAAATATCACAATCACGACACAGAAGATCGCCACTGTGAAAACAAAAGTAGACAAGTACTTTTTCATGATATATCGATCGATGATCTTAAACATGCGCTTTCTTTCGAATTATAGTCTTTGACCTAATACTGGAACCATTTTATTTTTCCAATCATAAAACGTTCCATCAATGATCTTTTCCCTTGCTTGATTAACTAACCAAAGATAAAAATGTAAATTATGTAATGAAGCGATTTGCGCTCCTAAAATTTCTTGCGACCTGATCAAATGTCTCAAATAAGCTTTTGTATGGATCTGATCCACCATCAAGTCTGATTCCGCTTCGATAGGGCTGAAATCATCCTTCCACTTTTCATTCTTGATATTGATGATACCATTTTGGGTAAAGAGCATTCCGTTTCTCGCATTTCTGGTCGGCATCACACAGTCAAACATATCGATACCTAACGCTATATTTTCCAAAAGGTTCACTGGAGTACCTACACCCATCAAATATCTTGGCTTATCATGCGGCAAGATATTGGTCACTACCTCAGTCATCGCATACATCTCCTCAGCCGGCTCCCCTACAGAAAGTCCGCCGATTGCATTCCCCTCTCTATTGAATGAAGCAATGGTCTCTGCCGATTTCTCACGCAGATCTTTATAAACCGAACCTTGAACGATCGGAAACAAAGTCTGATCGTATCCGTATAAAGGATCTGTGCTATCAAAACGATCACAACAACGCTTTAACCAACGGTGGGTCATTTCCATGGACCTTCTTGCATAGCGGTAATCACAAGGATAAGGAGTACACTCATCAAATGCCATAATAATATCGGCACCGATGATACGCTGGGTATCCATCACGTTCTCTGGAGTAAACAAATGTTTTGAACCGTCGATATGGGACCTGAATGTCACCCCCTCTTCCTTGATCTTCCTTACTTCAGTCAAGGAATATACTTGGTAACCTCCCGAATCGGTTAAGATCGGACGGTCCCAATTGATAAATTTATGCAGACCTCCGGCCTTATTCAACACATCCAATCCTGGTCTTAGGTACAGGTGATAGGTATTCCCTAAGATGATCTGTGCTTGAATATCATTTACCAATTCATGTTGATGCACCGCCTTTACCGTTCCGGCAGTACCAACTGGCATAAAAATAGGTGTCTGTATCTTTCCGTGAGCAGTTTCAATCTCTCCGGCCCTTGCTTTTGAAAATTTATCTTGTGCTTGAAGCGTAAAATTCATAGTAATCCTTAATCGACCGCAAAAATACTATAAAATTCTTAGCGAATGGCATATCAGCCCTTTAATTCGCATTTCTTAACAATTAACAGAAATTTGGGCGATAACCTGTATCTTTGAACCTAATTTTATGGGTTTAATATTCTATATCGATCTCGATCTATCGCTCATTCCTTATGGAGTCTTGGCGCTTTTGTTGATAATCCAACTCAACTATATTCTGTTTGTATATGGAAAATTGGCTTTCTACAAGGTCAAACCCAAGCAAGAAAATGCAGCCGACAAGCAAGTTTCTATTATTATCTGCGCACATAACGAACAAGAAAATTTAAGGACTTATCTTCCCGCTATTTTAGAGCAAGATTATCAAAATTTTGAAGTCATTGTAGTCAATGATTGCTCAGAAGATGATACCAAATGGGTTTTAAAGGAATTTGCAGAGCAATATACCCACCTCAAGATCGTTGAGATCAAGGAGCATATCCAATTAAAGCACAGCAAGAAGTTCGCCCTAACGATGGGGATCAAGGGAGCCCAATATCCTTACCTCCTGATGACGGATGCCGATTGCCAACCTACTAGTAGCAATTGGTTGCGTGAAATGGCTGGGTCCTTCCAAGAAAACAAGGAGATTGTGCTGGGCTACTCGCCATACTTCAAATTTCCAGGCTTTTTGAATCGACTAATTCGCTTTGAAACTAGCCATACCGCTATGAGCTATTTGTCGTATGCTTTAAAGGGAAATGCATATATGGGTGTAGGGAGAAATCTTGCATATACAAAGGAGCTGTTTTTTAAGAACAAAGGATTTACCGAGCATATGCATATCAAATCAGGGGATGATGATCTTTTTGTGAATGCAAATGCCAACAAAACGAATGTAGAGATCAATATCCATCCGGATGCCTTTGTTTATTCTGATCCTAAACGGACCTGGAAAAGCTATTACAAACAAAAAGCAAGACATTCAGGGGCATCTATTCTCTACAGAGGCAAACATAAACGCATGTTGGGCACGCAATTGATCAGCGCCCTGCTGTTTTATCTGATGATAATCGTTTGTATCGCAAATGGACCATCCTATTGGTATTTGGCTTTGGGTGCTTACTTGATCCGATTGATCTGCCAACTCTTGATCTTCAACCCAATCTACAAAAAACTAGCCGTCAGCGACCTCTTAATCTGGTTGCCGATATTAGATCTATATTATTATTTTTACATCTGCTTCAATGGATTGTTCAATCGTTCCAAAAAGCAGGTCTCTTGGAAATAAAAACCCTTAATTTATTACATCGTGAACCCTACTGTCGACATTATCTATAACTACTTCCCGAAACTGACGGAAACCCAGAAAGAACAATTTGCCAAATTGGAAGAACTATATCCCTTATGGAATGACCAGATCAATGTGATCTCCAGAAAGGATATCGAAAGCCTGTACCTGAAACATGTGCTGCATTCCTTGGCAATAGGAAAGTTTGTGGGTGAATTTGCACCTAATACAAGAGTTCTAGATGTAGGTACCGGAGGTGGTTTTCCTGGAATCCCATTAGCGATCCTATTTCCAGAGGTTAAATTCCATTTGGTGGACTCTATCGGCAAAAAGATCAAGGTAGTTCGCGAAGTAGCAGAAGGTTTAGGCCTTACGAATGTCGAAGCAGACCATATCCGTGCCGAGCAATTGGACTATAAATATGATTTTGTGGTATCCAGAGCAGTTACCCGTTTAGGCGACTTTATCCCTTGGGTTAGAAACAAAATTGAAAAACAAGATAAAAATGGTATTCCTAATGGCATCCTTTATCTGAAAGGTGGTGATCTGAAAGAAGAAATCAAAGAAGCCAGAGTAAAAGCTGAACTACACCCTATATCACATTATTTCAAAGAAGATTTCTTTGATACCAAGTATGTGATGTATATCCCGATGTAATTGACTGTTTACTTTCAGCTACTTAATAAAAAGGCGAATTGAAATAGGCACAGGGGGAGAAGATTTTTAATGTTATAAAAAAAGCAACCACAAATTGGTTGCTTTTTTTATAAAGATACTTTTAAAAAGCTTAGAAACGCTAGAAAAACTTACCCCTTTTCCCTCCTGCAATTCCTTCATAGCTTCTAGGGTCTCTTTGCTGGTTATACTGCTTTGAGAAACAATTTTTCCATTTAGCTTCTTCAGAAGCTGTTTGAATAGTTTCGCTTCCTTTTCGGGCAGTTCAATTGTAAAGATTTTCTTGTCCATATTACCTATTGATTAATGATATTATGTCTATTGCTCACATAGAAGCCAGGATGTTGCCCTTCAACAACCCTACTTCTCTTCCACGTTCTTATTGATCTCAGCCCCGATCAAATTAATCTCTTCATCCATCCCAAACAAGGGCAAACCGGTCTCTGGATTCAGTTTCAACCAAGTGGTTTCAGTATCTTTTATGATCTGTACATATTCCTTCCCATCCTTAAAAACAGTATAGGTATCCTCCTCATCCGGAAAAACGGAATAGGTTACGCCTCCAACTTCGATATCAAAAGGTTCTTGCATTTCCATGGTATTTCTTTTTCAGCAAAGGTAATCAATTATACTTTATAGATATTGCATAAGGTGTATCGAATCCCTATCTTTAATTCTAAGCTAACCAAAATGAATGCAATAGAAAAAATTGCCTTAACCAAGATCAAAGGTATAGGCCCGAAAACAAGCCGTTTGTTACTCGCCTACTGTGGAAGCTTGGAAGAAATATTCAAATGCCCCCAAAAAGAACTTAAACTTATTCCTGGTTTACAAAAAGTCGCAATCGAACAATTGATTTCCAAAACCTATCTGAAAGAAGCTGAAGAAGAATATCGGTTTATGGAAGAGAACGATATACAGCTCCTATGGTTTGAAGATGAGAACTATCCCGCTCGGCTCAAGCATTGTGAAGATGCTCCATTGATCCTCTTCCAAAAGGGCAATTGCAACCTGAACCATGCTAAATCCATCAGCATCGTAGGCACCAGAAATGCGACCTCCTATGGCAGAAGGTTAACCGAAGAACTGGTCCATGACCTAAAGGAATTAGGAGTCTTGGTGGTTAGTGGCTTGGCATACGGCATCGATATTATGGCCCATCGGTCTGCAATGCACGAAGGCTTGGAGACTGCCGCTGTCCTGGCACATGGTCTGGATAGAATATACCCTTTTGAACACCGTGAAATAGCCGAAGAGATCAGCAGGCATGGTTGCCTCTTAAGCGAGTACCCTTCTGGAACCACTGCTGAAAAGACACACTTCCCGATGCGGAACCGTATTGTTGCAGGCCTATCCGATGTGACAGTCGTCGTGGAAGCAGCCAATAAAGGAGGCGCACTGATCACCGCGGATATCGCCAATAGCTATAACCGGGATGTATGTGCCTTTCCAGGCTCGGTCGACCTCTACTATTCGGCAGGCTGCAATGAACTCATCCGATCCCATAAAGCGCACCTGATCCGAAATGCCAAGGACCTGCTCAACCTGATGCAATGGGATGAACCCGAAAGCAAGAACAAAAAAAATGTACAGCTCCCGTTAATTTTTGAATTAACTAAACAAGAACAACGAGTTTTTGACTATCTTAAAGACTGCAAAGAGTCTCATATCGATGATATTGCCGCTTACTGCGAGTTTCCGCAGAGCAAACTAGCTATGATCCTCCTGGAGATGGAAATGAATGGAATCATTCAGACCTTACCAGGAAAACGTTATAAACTACCTTAAACCTAAACTTCTTTTATGCAAGAACAAGCAAGTAAAAAAGGAATTTGGAAAGTGATCGGTGCCTCCTCGTTAGGGACACTGATCGAATGGTATGACTTCTTTATTTTTGGAAGTCTTTCCATTGTTATTTCCACTAAATTCTTCCCCTCGGACAACCCAACCGCAGCCTTCCTGTCAACCTTGGCCACCTTTGCCGCTGGCTTTGTGGTCCGTCCTTTCGGCGCACTATTCTTTGGAAGATTGGGCGACCTGATCGGAAGGAAATATACCTTCATGGTCACCCTGATGCTTATGGGAGGAGCGACCTTCCTCATTGGTTGTATCCCCAGCTATGAAAGCATTGGTTTTCTGGCTCCATTGATTGTCTTGATCCTGAGACTCCTTCAAGGGCTTGCCTTAGGAGGTGAATACGGAGGGGCTGCTACCTATGTGGCCGAGCATGCTCCGAATGGAGAGCGTGGATATTGGACCTCCTGGATACAAACGACGGCTACCTTTGGACTGTTCATTTCCTTAGTGGTCATCTTACTGACTAAACTTGTTCTGACCGAAGCCCAATTCGACCATTGGGGCTGGCGTGTTCCTTTTCTTCTTTCTATTCTCATGGTCTATGTATCATACCTGATCCGTAAGAACATGGATGAGTCCCCGGAATTCAAGAAAGCAAAAGCAGAAGGGAAGACCTCCACTAATCCACTGAAAGAAAGTTTTGGAAATAGGTACAATCTAAAGTTTGTACTATTGGCTCTATTTGGGGCAGCAATGGGCCAAGGTGTGGTTTGGTACACCGGACAGTTCTATTCCATGAGCTTTATGAAAACGGTCATGTTCCTCGATTCCGATCAGGCTGATATTATTTTAGGGATTGCCCTGCTCTTTGGCACCCCATTCTTTGTGGTCTTTGGCAGGCTTTCGGATAAGGTCGGTCGAAAATGGGTCATGCTCACCGGTATGTTATTGGCGGTACTGACCTATAGGCCAATTTACCAAGCCATGTACCAGATCACAAACAGTCAAAACAAACAGGAATTGGTTGATAAAAGAACGGAAACCATTATTCCTGTGAGTGCAGATAATGAGCATGAGATCAAAGCGCTGACCCGATATTACGATGATGGATCACACAGCATCGAAAACACCGATACAGTCAAGGGTACCAGCAAGACAGCAGTCTTTTTAGCTGGATCCAATTATGTTAAACTGATTGCATTAATCTTTATACAGATCATCTATATCACCTTGGTTTACGGTCCTATTGCGGCATTCTTGGTGGAAATCTTCCCTGTAAAAATCAGGTACACCTCCATGTCCCTACCGTATCACATCGGAAATGGAATCTTCGGCGGACTATTGCCGGCTGTTTCCACTTATTTGGCCACGAACGCCAAAACAGCGGCCGATCCGACTTTTTACTTGGAGGGCTTATGGTACCCCATCATTATTTCGGCGGTCTGTTTTGTCATAGGCGCCCTATACATCAACAAAAACATGGTTGCAAAAGATTTGAATTGATATGGAGAGCATTAAAAAAATATTAGGGATCCTTTGGATAGCTTTAGCGCTACTTGCGGCATATTTCTGCATTGCCAAATTTGGCTTGCCAAAAATTATTTCCGGAAAGCAGGAAGACGTTGTATTTGGGATTATTATTCTGTTTATCCTCACGCCGATCATCTCGATTGGCCTTGGGGTCTTTGGATATTTCGCTCTGAGGGGCGAATATCAGAAGGACAAAATGTAATTTTCAGGTTGAATCTCAGCCGGATACGTCCTAAATGCGATTTTCTTTTCGAAAAGATTAATTTTTTGTTAATTTTGCCGTGGGTAAGTCCTCTACGACCAGCTCCCATTGACTCCCCCAGGTTGGGAACAAAGCAAGGGTATTTGGTTGAGCGGTGCGATAGAGGGAGCTTACCCATTTTTTATTGGCCTAAACTCTCCTTTATTTCCTTCATTTCGTTTTCTAAATACACATATTAGATATTTTTCGTTTATTTGTAAACCGAATTAACATGAGTCTATGAGTTGGTTTAAAAGAAACAAAGCAGGTATACATACTGCAACAGAAAACAAAAAAGAGGCACCTGATGGGATGTGGAACAAATGTCCTAACTGTAAAAAACCTCTTTTGAATGTGGAACAAGTTGAAAACAAGTATGTTTGCCATTACTGTGATTACCACATCCGCATTGGATCAACTGCCTATTTCTCCATATTATTCGACAACAACGAATTCACTGAATTATTTCCGAACCTGAAAGCGGGTGACCCATTAAACTTTGTGGACACTAAACCTTACAAAGACAGATTATTGGATAGCCAAGCGAAAACGGGTCTGAACGATGCCTTGAGATCTGCCGTTGGTAAAGTTAACGGGCAAGACCTTGTTGTAGCTTGTATGGATTTCTCCTTTATTGGGGGGTCAATGGGTTCTGTAGTTGGAGAAAAAATCTCTAGATCCATCGATTACTGTATCGAGCATAAATTACCTTTTATGTTGATCTCTAAATCTGGTGGTGCCCGTATGATGGAAGCCGCATTCTCCTTGATGCAAATGGCTAAGACCTCGGCAAAACTAGCCCTTTTGGCTCAAGCTAAATTACCTTACATCTGTTTATTGACTGATCCAACCACTGGTGGGGTAACAGCTTCATATGCTATGTTAGGTGATATCAATATTGCTGAACCGGGTGCATTGATCGGTTTCGCTGGACCTCGTGTCATCAAAGAAACCATCAAAAAAGACCTTCCTAAAGGTTTCCAAACTTCAGAATTCGTTCTGGAACATGGTTTCCTAGACTTCATCGTCGACAGAAGACAATTAAAAGAAAAAGTATCCACTTTCCTTAAAATGGTAAAGTAGAGTTACTCTAAACATATTTGAAAGCGAGCTAGACATGGCTCGCTTTTTTTTATGCCTATTCTTCTCCCTTACTTGACCCTTCCATTTTGGAGTCTGCTTCGAGAATCATTCGAGACATATTCGAGAAACCTTGCCAAAAAACTCCAGCCAATTCGAAATTTCCGAATATGCCTCGAATGAGGTCAAATCATCAACCGGAAAACATGCCCTATTTTTGAAAACGAATTGTCCAGCAAGGCTAAACAGAAAAAAGATTTAGATTTTTTTGTTAAATTTAGATAACAATAAACCTAAAAAAATCACATGAACTTAAAAAACCTCTTTTTACTTTCCCTGTTGGCCGTATTCGCTTTTCAGCAAAATGTACTCGCCCAGCTTCGGGTACCAAATTTCTTTTCGGACCATATGGTTCTGCAGCGTGGAACCGATATCAATTTCTGGGGATTGGCACCTGCCAGTTCGGAAATCCGCATTGTTGGAACATGGTTTCAGGACACCGTAAAAGCAAAGACGAATGGTGATGGGCAATGGAAAACCACTTTGCCAGCAGGAAAAGCTGGAGGGCCCTATGAGATCAAGATTATGGCCAATCAAGAGAGCATTACGTTAAAAGACATCTTACTTGGCGATGTTTTCTTGTGTTCAGGACAATCTAATATGGAATGGGGAGCGGCCCAAAACCTCAAAGAGATCATCGATGAGATGCCAACTGCCAATAACCCGAACATCAGGTTATTACATATCAGCAGGAACGGCGCATTGACTCCTCAAGATCAGATTTCCAATAAATGGGCAACCCTAAGTTCAGAGTCTTTACAACCTTTTTCAGCCATTGGTTATTTTATTGCAAAAGAGATCAATTCCCAGCAGCAGGTTCCTATTGGAGTGATCAACTCCAGTTGGGGTGGCACGGCCGCAGAGGTATGGACGCCGAGTTATTTAATCGATAACGATCCTTTCCTCTTGCAGCGAGCTAAGCAACAAAGTGCGAATGATTGGCGACCGCACAACAGTGGGGTTCTTTGGAATGCCATGGTACATCCCTTTGCAGGCTATAATATCACGGCTGCATTCTGGTACCAAGGCGAGAGCAATGTAGGAACTTGGGATGGATATGATAAACTGATGAAAACCATGATCAATTCATGGAGATCGGCCTGGAACGATGATTTTCCTTTTTACTTCGTTCAGATTGCACCCTTCCAATATAACAATAAAGAGCCCCTCGCAGCCTATCTAAGAGAACAGCAGGCCAAGACCGCAACTGAATTGCCCAACACCGGCATGGTCGTGATTACAGACCTTGTCGACAATATTAAGGACATCCATCCTATCCAGAAAAAGGCAGTTGCTAAACGGTTGGCAGATCTAGCACTTGCAGAGGTTTACCATAAACCCCTGAAAGATTATAAATCACCAATCTTTAAATCGCAGGAAATAAAAGGCAACAGCATTGAAATTAGCTTTAGTAACCTAGAGGGGAAATTAACTTCAAAAGGTGAGATTACTGACTTATTTATTGCAGGAGCAGACAAGCAGTTCAAAGCGGCCAAAGGCAAGATTAAGGGCGACAAGCTGATTGTAGAATCTGCAGAGGTCAAAAATCCAGTAGCGGTACGCTTTGGATTCACGGAGATCGCTATGCCAAATCTGTATAATTCCAATGGATTACCGGTATCCCCTTTTCGAACAGATCAATGGTAATGTTCCATGCATCATGGCCATAATGAAAGTAGTTGAAAAGTTGGGGGCGTAGTTCATACGCCCTCTATAATAAATCTCCAATTACCTTGTTACATATTTCCAGAAGCTAAAAAGCTTTCTAGATTTGAGGTAATTCAGGTTATGTTCATTTTCATAAGCTTCTCGCTCAAAGGAGATATTCAGGTAGGCCCTAGTAAAGTTGCGGTATTGTAGCATTCGCAGGCTGAATTCCAAAAGATAGAGTAAATAAAACGGGAAAATGAGCAACTCCAAGGCTTGCAGAACGTGGATTCGTTCATGATTGATCAGAATCCTGTTGTCGCGATCAGAAGAATGTTTGAGGAAGATAAAAGGAAATATGGTAATAGCTTGCGCTTTTCCCATGGAAAAGAACTTGGTCCAAAACTTACTTACAATTACTTTACCTTTCATCTAAAGTTTAAAATTACGAAATCGCCTTTAACTTTATATCAATCATGGTTTTTTTGATTTTCAAACTTAGATTGTATATTTGTTAATACACTAAAATTAAAAGTTCATGCCGTACAAAGAACGAGAAATAAACAAGCTGTATTATACCATGGGAGAAGTCACTGAGATGTTCGGTGTAAATGCATCTCAAATCCGTTTTTATGAGCGTGAATTCGATATTCTACAACCTAAGAAAAACAAAAAAGGGAATCGTCTATTCACCCAGAATGATATTGCGAACCTCAAGATCATCTTCAATTTGGTTAAGGACAAGGGTTATACCCTACAAGGAGCGCGTGAATTCTTAAGAAGCAACAAGAACGAAGCAAGGGAAAACCAAAGGATCATTGAATCTTTGGAGGGGTTAAAAAGCTTTTTAATTGAAGTGAGGGATAGTCTATAAGGCTCTGCTTCCTAATTCTATAACTTCCAAATTTTCAATTTTATCTCCATTAATTTCAAAACGCATTGCGGTCCTTATCTGATGCCAGCCTTGTTTACCGGCAGCACCGGGATTGAGGTGGAGCAACTGTAGCTTCGGATCAAACTGTACCTTCAGGATATGGGAATGCCCTGTAATAAACAGCTTCGGGGGATTGTTCAAGATTTCAGGTTTGACCAGTGGGCTATATTTTCCTGGGTAGCCACCAATATGGGTCATCCAAACATCGACCTGTTCAGAATGGAACCTGAGGTGTTCAGGAAATTTCAAACGGATATCTTTATCATCGATATTTCCATAAACAGCCCGAAGAGGCTTAAAGGCATCCAATTTCTCGATGACCTCCATGGAGCCAAAATCACCGGCATGCCAGATTTCATCACATTTTTCAAAATGTTTTAAGACCGCATCATCTAGGTATCCGTGGGTATCCGAAAGAAGTCCGATTTTCATGTTAAAAAGCTAAAAAATAAGGTTGTAAGATCTGTTTATAGGCATCTGAATATTGGGATCTCTCCTGATAGATAACAAAAGTCTGCAGCTCAGGTTTGATTTCTTGTCTTTGGAAACTCAGTATGCAGCGAAAGGGCTCTGAATCAATAAAGGATTGCATATTGGTCTGTTGATCCAGAAATAATTGATTCCCTTTAGCTTCAGTTACCATAAAATCTAAGAGTTCCATAGGCACCACGATCTGCAATTTTCCATGGACTGAAAGCTTTGAGCCTGCAAAATTGAACAAGCCCTTAAAGAATTCCACATCGGTATGTTTGGCCACTTTCTTCCTTTGATCAGGGTTGTGCAACGAATTGATATAAAAAGGAGGATTAGAGACAATCAGGTCAAATTCAAGTTCTGTCTTCCAATGGAAGATATCAGAATGCACAATGGAAAGACGATCCTGAAAGGGCGAAGCTTGAAAGTTTTCCAGTGCCCTTTGGGAGGCTTGTTTATCGATTTCCACAGCCCAAATTTTAGCTTTCGGATATTTTTGGGCCAGCATGAGTGCTATTACCCCTGTACCCGTTCCAATATCTAGGATGGAATCGGCCTGCGTATGTTCAGCGAAGGCCCCCAACAACACCCCATCGGTATTGATCCGCATGGCGCAGTGTTCTTGATTAACTGAAAATTGCTTGAATTGGAAGATATTCCCCATAGCACAAAGGTAATTTTAAATGCTTGTTTTTGAGCTAAAAAAGAACCTTTGCTAAAATATTTGTATGCTGGGATTAATCTAAATGGAATCCCTATAGTCTATTTCCCTAAAGACAGACAAGCATATGAAAGCAAAATTACTTAAAATCGTAGCCTTGATCATGGTCGTAGGACTATTTTCAGCCTGTTCAAAAGAATACATCGGGGGATCTTATTTTTATCCTGAAGACTTTGCTGTAGATGTTTTTGATGTCTATAAAGTGAGTCCAGATACCTACCGCGTGGAGTATGCGGTAACTAATCTTTCCAATATTGATTATTACCAAGGACAGGATGGTGATTATTATTTAGAATTCTCCTTGGTTGGACATAATGGGGCACCTTTTTTCAATGAGGCACCCATTGGTACCTTATATGCCGGTGAATCGTTCCGTGGAACGATGATCATTCGGGTCGACCCTCGATTAGGGTATGATCCAAATGACATCTCCTATGATATATATGATGCTGGTAGGTACTAAACTACCAGCATATTTTTTAGTTCTTCAATAAACGCTGGATTTCGTCCAGTTTCATCAATGCCTCTACCGGAGTGAGGGTATTCACATCCAAATTATTCAGCATATCCCGAATCTTTTCTAGCACAGGATCATCAATGGCAAACATCTGAAGTTGATAAGCCTGTTTTTGGATCTTACGCATACTATCCTTGATCTTTTCTCCGCCGGTCCTTTCCTGTTCCAGGCGTTTAAGGATCTCCCCAGCACGTCCGATCAGTTTTGGAGGCATACCGGCCAATTTAGCCACATGTATACCGAAACTATGTTCAGAGCCACCTGGAACCAGCTTTCTAAGGAAAATCACTTTATTATTGACTTCCTTCACACTCACATTAAAGTTCTTGATCCGAGACATGGAAGTACTCAATTCATTCAATTCATGGTAATGGGTGGCAAATAAAGTTTTTGCCCGACAGGAAGGATGGTTGTGCAGATATTCCGCAATGGCCCATGCAATGGAGATACCATCATAGGTACTGGTACCACGGCCGATTTCATCTAACAGGATCAAACTACGGTCAGACAGGTTGTTCATGATACTTGCCGTCTCGTTCATTTCCACCATAAAGGTAGATTCTCCAGAGCTAAGGTTATCCGATGCTCCAACACGGGTGAATATCTTATCCACGATACCAATAGATGCTTCTTTAGCAGGCACAAAGGAACCGATCTGCGCCATCAGCACAATTAATCCAGTCTGTCTCAGCAAAGCCGACTTACCGGCCATGTTAGGTCCTGTAATGATAATGATCTGCTGACCTTCGGGATCCAAAAAGGTATCATTGGTAATGTAGTCCTGCCCTATTGGTAGATTCTTTTCAATAACGGGATGTCTTCCCCCTTTGATATCGATGTTCTTTCCAACATTGACATCAGGTCTTACATAGAAATTCTTTTCCGCAATGATGGCAAAATTCAAGAGCACGTCCAATTTTGCAAGCAATTGGGCATTTAATTGAATCGGTTTGATATATTCCGCAATAGCGAGCATAAGCTCTGCATAAATACGGTTCTCAATGGCTTGAATTTTTTCCTCGGCGCCTAAGATCTGCTCCTCATATTCCTTCAGTTCCTCGGTAATATAGCGTTCAGCATTGACCAGGGTCTGTTTACGGATCCAACCTGCAGGTACCTTATCCTTATGGGTATTGGTAACTTCCAGGTAATAGCCGAATACATTATTAAATGCAATCTTCAGGGATGGAATACCTGTAGCTTCAGATTCACGTCTCTGAATTTCCAAGAGATAATCCTTACCACCAAAGGCAACCTTTCTCAATTTATCTAAATCAGGGTCCACTCCATCAGCAATAACATTGCCTTTGTTCAAAGCAACGGGTGGTTCAGCTTGAACGGTCTGTTCGATTTTATCTCGGATAATCAGGCAAGGATTGAGCTGTTCAGCAATAACTTTTAAAGATTCCGCCTCCTGTTCTTGGCAAAGCTCCTTTAATTTCTCAACGGCATAAAGGGCCCTTTTGAGTTGGATGACTTCGCGAGGATTTGCTTTTTGCAGTCCAATCTTAGAGATCAATCTTTCCAAATCACCAACCTGTTTGATCTCTAGGACCAATTGGTCTCTTAGGTTTCTATCTTGATAAAAATCCTGAACGACCTGAAGTCTTTCATTAATGGATTTTTCATCCTTCAGTGGCATAACGATCCATCTTTTCAACAATCTGGCGCCCATTGGCGATGAAGTTTCATCAAGCACATCGGAAAGGGTAGTTGCATTTTCATTGGCTGAACTGATCAGCTCCAGGTTGCGGATCGTAAAACGGTCCAACCACATATATCGATCTTCTTCGATCCTGGAGATATTGGAAATATGTTGCAGGTTTCGATGTTCGGTTTCATTGAGGTAATGCAATGCCACTCCAGCTGCAACTATCCCGATAGGCATACGGTCGATACCAAATCCTTTCATGGAATTGACTTCGAAATGCTTCAGGAGGTTTTCGGTGGCATAATCACCGGTATATGGCCATTCATCCAAGGTATAGGTGTAATAGTTGGAACCAAACTGTTCCACGAACTCCTTATATTGTTTTTTTGGAAGGATGATTTCAGTAGGTTTAAAGCCTTGCAAAAGCTTGTCGATATATCCCACGGAACCTTGGGCGACCAAGAATTCACCGGTTGAAATATCCAGAAAGGAGACCCCTACCGCCTGTTTATCCATGAATACAGAAGCCAGGTAATTATTGGATTTCTGTTGGACTATATTTTCATTGTATGAAACACCAGGTGTAACAAGTTCAGTTACTCCTCTTTTTACGATGGTTTTGGTTTGTTTAGGATCTTCCAATTGATCACAGATCGCTACCCGTTGTCCAGCTCGTACCAATTTAGGCAGATAGGTCTCCAGGGAATGGTGGGGAAAACCGGCTAATGCAGTCTCAGATTCAGAGCCATTTCCTCTCTTTGTCAATACGATTCCTAAAATCTTGGCTGCTTTAACAGCATCTTCTCCAAACGTCTCATAAAAATCCCCAACTCTAAACAGCAATAAGGCACCGGGGTATTTGGCCTTGATGGTATTATATTGCTGCATTAAAGGGGTTTGTTTCTTTGCTTTTGCCAAGGTTATTCTTTTTTTGTATAAGATGTAAAAATAGCAGAATTGTGGCGATTTGCAAAACAATGCCTACATCCAAAAAGCATTAGTGAAATGACATAATAATTAAAAAATACATCTTATGTTTGCATAAAATTTCAAAGTAATGGCAATCAAACGTTCTACCAGCAAGAACAGGAAAAAGCAAACCAAGACATCCTTCGGGAGCACACTGAAGACCAAGGTCCTTCCTTGGGTAATCAGGGGAGTGATTGCCTTTTTCGTATTGACCATACTTTGGGTCATTGCCCTACGTTTTACGAATCCTCCCATAACCTATTTGATGTTAAAAAGAGGTTTTGAGCGGAAAGCAGATGGTAAGGATTGGAAACTGGAACGCAAATGGTTGGACTATGAGGACATCTCAAATAACCTGAAGCGAGCTGCATTAGCTGGTGAAGATGCTCATTTCATGACGCACAATGGTTTTGATACCCAAGCGATCAAAGAAGCCTTTGAGAAAAACAAAGAAGGAAAAAGATTAAGGGGCGGAAGCACCATAAGCCAACAAACAGCTAAAAACGTATTCCTATGGCCTGGACGTTCATGGCTCCGCAAGGGTTTAGAAACTTACTTTACGGTACTGATAGAAGTCTTTTGGAGTAAGAAAAGGATCTTAGAAGTATACCTGAACGTGATAGAAACCGGACAAGGAGTTTATGGAGCCGAGGGGGCAGCACTATATTACTTTCATAAGTCGGCTAAAAGCCTGACCAAGAAAGAGGCTGCATTGATCATTGCCATCTTGCCTAGTCCACAAAAGTGGGATGCTAGAAGACCTTCTAATTATATTAATAGAAGAGCTAATAGCATCGTGAGGTATATGAATTACTATAGCATACCGGAGTAATGCTATAATTTATTCCCTATTTATAGATTTCCACATGGATTTTCCCGTCTGCAGTAACCGTTCCACGGTACATGCCTTCGGTATTGAAAGGCATAGCGACTTCTCCATTTTTGTCGATTGCAATCAATCCACCATCGCCACCTAATTTCCCTATTTCATCGATAACTTCCTGCGAAGCTTTGGCTACATCCATTTTGGCATATTGCATTTTTGCAGACACATTGAATGCAGCAACAGAACGGATAAAAAACTCGCCCCAACCTGTACAAGAAATAGCTACCGTGGCATTGTTGGCATAGGTTCCGGCACCAATAATTGGCGCATCACCCACCCTACCGAATTTTTTATTGGTCATACCCCCAGTGGAAGTTCCTGCCGCAAGGTTACCATGTTTATCCAAGGCCACACAGCCCACAGTTCCAAATTTTTCATCTTTATATGGAGGCAAGAAAGCCTTTTTATCGTCATGGTCCAGTTCAGCACGATCTTTATCTCTTTCCAATGCCCTTTGCAGTCCATCCCAACGTTGCTTGGTCCAGAAATAGGAAGGGGCAACGATTTGGATACCATTATGCTGCGCAAATTCCTCTGCGCCTTTTCCAATCATCATGACATGTTCCGATCTATCCATGACAGCTCTCGCTGCACTGATAGGATTCTTGATATTGGTAACACCGGCTACAGCACCAGCCTTTAGATTAGATCCGTCCATAATGGCGGCATCCAGTTCATTTTTTCCTTGATTTGTGAACACGGCACCTTTGCCAGCATTGAAAAGTGGTGAATCTTCCATGATATGGATAGCTGCTTCGATGGCGTCTAAGCTAGATTTTCCCTGTTTGATCTGTTCATAACCAGCCTGAAGGGATTCGGTCAGTTTCTCAATATAGGCTTTCTCCAGGGAGTCCGTCATATTCTTTTTTAGTATCGTACCTGCACCTCCATGAATGGCTAAAACATACTTTGGTTTTGAATTGCTCTGTGCAGAAGAAGGCGTTAAATTCATCGTTACACACATTAAGATTAATAAGTAGGTTACACTTTTTTTCATAATTAGATTCAGTTTTAAACAAAGAACGCAATAAATACCTAAAAAACAAAAGGGGTGGAAACGCCTTCATCCACCCCTAATCAATCTAAACTGTTAGTTGTTTTATTGTTTTGTCACACTAAGTTTTGCTTTGTTATTTCCTTCAGACAGATCAACTACGAATACATAAGTTGCACCTGCTTCCAGTTTTTTACCAGCCTGAAGACCTAAATTGCCTGGGTCACGGCCATTTGTTCCATCTCCAATCAAAATGATGTCACTAGAGGTTGTCAAGTCTGTATTCTTGAATTCACCGTTCCATCCTTTTTCATGGAAGAATTTGAAGTTGATATTATCGGTATTGATGGATTGTCCAGCCACTACGGTCACTTGGTATTTCTTACCTCCAATTGGTGTCACACAGATGGCCTTTCCTGGATCCCAACCTACCTGATTGTCTGCAACAGTTGGTTTACCGATACCTTCACCAATAATCCAGATAGCTCCGGTACCATCGGCATTCAATCTTGCTAGATCATTTCCGTTCATAGCTTCTACCTTAATATATTTTTTTCCTAGATCGGCAATGAAGCGGTATTTTCCAGACATGGCATTGAAGTAGTATTTATCACCATCTTGACGGATATAGTCCTTATCGACCCACCATCCCGCTGGCATTCCTTCAAAGGTCAATTCTTCATCTTTGTTGATCGTTAGGTCAACTGAGAAGATTTCATCTTCAACCATGGACATATCTGTATCATTGATTGCATAACGAAGGAAAGGTGAAGCCGCATAAGTCAAGGTATTGAAACTGATCTTATAAACTCCATCGAAAGCATTAGAAAAGGGAATTGGCGTATTTACCCCTTGTAGGATCGCTTTATTCTCCCATCCAAATTGGATCTTATTTCCGAACTCACCTACTTTAGGCGCTTCGATATAAGCCGGAGCTTTCATCTTAAATTCATCAGAAACCTCGTACTGGTTAGGCCCAACCTTGTTCATGCGATAGGTCTTTCCTTCAGCTACTAAGTTTAAATAAGGAAAATCTGGTCTCGTGATATTCAGGACTTTTTCTTCCGTTTTACTCACCATCTGCACATTTTGAAGGGTAAATTTCAATAAGGCAGAACCATTTGGAATGTTCTTTAAGTAAGGAACATATAATTTCCCAGAGTACGATCCAGCTTCTTTTGTACGTATGGTCTGTTCCGAAACGACTTCATCACTGAACAACAATTGTACTTTTAAGGTAGAAAGGTCTACGCTTTTATCCGAAACATTCACGGTATATTGCAAACTATCGCCAAACAAAGAAGCAGTTGGACTTTTAACTATTTCAATGGCAGGCTCCCCAGCGCCATAAGGCACGATTAATTCATCTTCTTTACAAGAGAACATCAAGCTCAAAAGAAGTGAAAAGGCTAAATAATTGATTAATTTTTTCATTTTTTCCAAGAATAAGAAACAACAGAACCTGCAGGAACATCATAACTGAAATGATTTTTCCCATCCTCAATAACAATTCTAGAATTGCTTCCATTTGCATTTGCAATCACAAAAGCATAGCTACCATCGGTGTTTTTGAAAGCAGCATATGACAATCCAGCATCTGTATAACCTTCAGACCCAATGCGTACTGCACCTGGTTTTACCACGGCTGACATATGTCCGATGATGTAGTAATGTGAGTTTCTGCGAATGGTCTTGTAATCGGCTTTGCTGATATCAACGGCACCATAACAAGTTTGGCAACCACCTTCACGGTTAGGGCCTCTTTCCGAATCCAACATTAAATTCCATACGATCACCCCTTTGCTCCAGTTGTTTACTGTTCCTAAGGCTACTTCACGCATATCCTCCAACAATCTTTTTCCTAGAGCATGGCCGTCATTCCAAGTTCCAATGGAAGTTTCGGTAAAGATCAAATCTTTGTTCGGTGCTTTGGCGTGGATATCCAATAACTCGGCCTTGTCACCACCATAGTTATGGTAAGCAGAACCAGCGAAATAAGCAGCTGCAGCAGGATCTTCAAAAATCTTGATTGGATAATCCTGTTGTTCTGGCATATTATCATAGTTATAGTTATGGTCGAATGCGTAGATTTTGGTTGTTAATCCAGCTGCTTTCATCTTAGGACCAAGCGCATTTTTAACAAATGCTTGTTGCTCATTCCAAAACATGACCAATGAAGCCGAGTTCTTATCGTTCAATGGCTCATTTTGTGTTGTAATGGAGTAAATATTAACTCCATGTTCTTTCATGGCTTGGATCCACTTTACAAAATAGGTTGCATAGTCTTGGTAGTATTTAGGGTTCAAGTGCCCCCCTGTCCAAGAATCGTAGGGTTTCAATTCCGTCAAGTTATTCACTTTCATCCATTTTGGAGGAGTCCATGGCGAGCCCATGATCTTGATTTCTGGATTGATGGCGATAATCTCTTTTAAAACTGGAATCACATATTCCAATTCTTCCGATTGAAGTGCGAAGTTTTCAATTCCTGGTTTATCGGCCAAGGTATATTCATCCAATGAGAAATCAGAACAGCCAATAGCGATACGGATATAGCTTTGCCCCATTCCTTCTGTTGGAGAGAATGTTTCTTTTAGGAATTTCGTACGGTCCTCTGGTGCCATTTTCAACAAGTTGAAGGCTGCAGAACCGGTGATAGCAGAACCAAATCCATCCATGGTTTGGAATGTTTTGCTTTCATCGATCTTAATGGTCTTAGTACCCATGTTACTGGTCTTGCTAAAGTCCACATAGGATTTTTTGAAATCATGGCTTAGTGATCCGGTTGTTGTATAGATTAATACATCTCCTGATGTAGGGTCTACAGGAACTGGGTCTCCGCCATTGATATTCGTGTCATTTCCACAAGCCGTAAAAATCGAGGAGAACAAGCTTGCAACAAATATATATTTCTTTAAATTATTCATAGTTTCAGTATTAATATCCTAGATTTTGCTTGATTTTAGGGTTTTCATCTATAATCGATTGCGGAATCGGCAAGCGATATGAGTTCTCTGTAAATGGATAAACTTGGGCTTTTCTGCCTGAATCTTTTGCATATACTGCATTCATCACCGATTCAACTTTATTCAAGCGCACAAGGTCATACCAGCGTTGCCCTTCGAAAGCCAATTCTAATCTTCTTTCACTCAACAAGGCATTTAACATGGCGTCTTTGCTTCCTTTAACGGCATTGCTCAATTTCGGAAGTTTCACACGTTGGCGAACTTGATCGATAATTGCAGCTGCTGCTGTAAGATTAGGGCTATCGCCATTGATCAACGCTTCAGCTTTCAGCAATAACAGGTCCGCATAACGAATTTTTATGATGTTACTGAATGCCGAACGAGTTTTATACATGAATGGGTAGTTGCTTGCCGGGTAGTAGTTGCTCCAACCAGCTTGATAATACACTATAGATTCTGTGTAGCGGATCTCATCTCCTTCGCGGGTGAATGCATTTATTAAATCCCTTGAAGGAGTGATCCATTTTGCCCATGTAAAATTGCTATTGTAGTTTGATAGGTCACGTCCAAACATCCAGGTTACCCAGTTTCCATTACCCGCAAAGAATTGGGTTTCTAAAATAGCTTCTTTGCTATTTCTGATCAATGGTTCTGCATTTCCTTCTTGAACGCCAAACAAATTTTTATAATCTGCATCTAAAGCAAATCCATCTGCTGCCAAATCATCCACATATTGAATAACCTTTGCATAGTTACGGATTGGTTTTTCAGCATAGACCTTGGCCAATAAAGCTTTGGCTACGGATTTTGAGAATTTTGTTTTGTTAGCGGCATTATTGGATGGCGCATCGACGATGGCTTCTTCCAATTCCTTGGCCAAGAATTCATAAACCTCCTTTTCAGGCGTCTGGCTCGGGAAATAATCGTCGTAAACCTCTTCGATATTTTCTGCGGTTATATCTTTACCCACTGTGGTCACCAAAGGAATATCGCCCCACAAACGCACCATATCAAAGAAAATCAAAGCTCTTTGAATTTTTGCTTCCGCTTTGTATTGCTTACGTAATGCAGAGGACAGGGAATTGTCAGCCACCGAATCCACATTAACGATCAGGATATTCAGTTTGGCAACATCCTCCAGGTAACGGATCCAATCGCGCTGAACAACTGAATTGGAACCTTCGATGCCGTTATTTTCATAAGGCACTACTTCGGCACCAGTGGTTCCTGCGTAAGCATTATCTGAATGCGATTCAGCAATCAACATTTGGTCAAGATACCAATGTTCCTGTCTATCACGTAGGATGTTATATAAGCCTTGCATGTAGTTGTCTACCGCAGCTTTGTCTTTAAAGACTACTTTTTTTCCTTCTTCATTTACCCCTTCGGTCACGTCAGAATATTGACCAAGAGGATCTTTATCAAGAGAGCAGCTTGAGATGGCCACAGTACCGAGTACTGCGATCAGCATCTTCTTCATTATATTAAATTTCATTGTTCTCATCATCATAATCTTAGAACTCCATATTTAATCCAAACACGAATGACCTAGTTTGAGGATATGTACCCCAATCTAAACCTTGCACCCTACCTGAATTCCCCCATTGGTTAACTTCTGGATCCAAGCCGGTGTATTTTGTCAAGGTAATTAAGTTGGTGGCTGAGATAAACGGAGCCAATTTGTTAATTCCAATTTTTGACAAGGCTGGAGCTTTGATGTTATAGGAAAGGGAAATGTTTTTCAAGCGGATATAACTTCCATCTTCTACGAAGTATGAGGAGTTTTTCATATCATAACCTGCACGAGGGACTTCGGTAATTTGACCTGGGACTCTCCAACGTTGAAGGACACGTGTAGATTGGTTTTTCCCATCGTACATGCCTTCCATTTCCATTCTGGAAACGTTGTAGATATCATTGCCTTGAGAACCTTGGATAAAGATATTTAGGTTCAATCCTTTGTAAGAAAGGTTATTGGTAAATCCGAAAGTGAAGTTAGGGTTAGGGTCACCGATGTAAGTTTTATCATTGACAGTCACTTTTCCATCGCCATTGATATCGGAATAGATCATATCACCAGTTTCAGGATTTACCCCTTCGCTGATATAACCAAAGAAACCACCCACAGGTCTTCCTGCCTCGTTTCTTACTACGGTTTCATTAACATAATCCGTGGTTCTAGCATCGAAATAAACAGGTTTCAGCACCAATTTGGTGAATTTATTTCTGTTGAAAGAGATATTAAAACCTGAAGACCAAGTTAGACCTTCGCCTTTTAAGATATCAGCATTGATATTGGTTTCAAAACCGCGGTTGGTCATTTCACCCTCATTTCTTTGGATTTGGGAGATATTACCACTACCTGGAAGATCCACCCACATCAACATGTCGGTTGTGTTCTTGTAGTAGTAATCCAAGTTCACGGTCAATCTATTATTGAAACCTGTAAAGTCCAAACCTACCCCAGTTTGTGTGGTTCTTTCCCATCCTAAGTCAATTGTTCTTAGGTTTTCTGGAGTAACGGAAGCTAAATCGTTGGTTTTACCTTCTTCGAACCATGGTGAACGGATAATATTATAGCGTTGTAAGTAAGCATAGTCACCGATACCCGATTGGTTACCTGTTTGACCCCAACCTCCACGAAGTTTTAAGTCGTTCATCCAAGGCACATCACTTAGGAATTCCTCCGATGATAAACGCCAAGCGGCTGAAACCGATGGGAACATAGACCATCTTTTGCTAGGGTGTAATTTAGAGGAACCATCTGATCTTAAATTGGCAGTTACCAAGTATTTGCCATCATAATTATAGGAAAGACGTCCGAAATAAGACATCATTGCCCAATCAGATGCTGATGAACCGGTACCAGTCCAGGAGATTTTATTGGCCACATTCAAGGTTTCGATCAAATCATTTCTAAAGTGCGAACCGAGGATATAACTGTTGGTATAGTTTGAGCTTAACCAAGCTGTACCTGCCATGGCTTCGAAGTTATGTTTATCAAAGCTTTTATTGTAGGTCAAGGTGTTATCAAAAGTGATGACGGTATTCATGTTTCTAGAATCCGTTGCTTCACCGAATTGGTTCCTACCCCAAGAAGTAGACAATGGGTCCAAGAAAGTAGAAGAAAAAGCATTTCTTCTGTCTAGGGCGAACAACGTTTTGAAGTTCAATCCTGGAGTAATGTGAACTGTAGCTGAACCTGATCCAATCAATCTGTTTTCACGGTTGCGGTTATTTCCTGTCGTTGCTAAATTCTCCAGTGGAGAAGTCACGTTCAGACCGTAGAAGTTATTGTAGAACTGTTTCGGATTGAAAGGATCCATGATCGGCGCAAAAGTCGGCGTATTGATTGCAGACAGGACAACCCCACCTCTATTGGAACCTGTACCTTCCACCATTCCGTTTCCGTTATAGTCAGCATAGGAGAAGTTAGCATTCACAGTTAACCAATCCCTCACTTTGTTTTCAATGTTACCCCTGAAGTTATAACGTTTATAGAATGTGGAATGGACAATCCCTTTATCATTTACATAGCCACCGGAAAGGAAGTATTTGATTCTATCCGAACCGTCTGAAATGGAAAGCTGATAATCTTGGGTCAATCCATTGCTGAAGGTTTCATCGAACCAATCGGTTTGGTCTGTCAATCCATCGGGCAATTTCACAATACCGATCTCATCCATCAACTCTTTGTATTGCGCCGTGTTTAAGGGCGTAATGCTGTTGGTCACTCTATTTTGAGTCGCTAAAGCATTCAAAGTAATCTTTGGATTTCCAACTCTACCCTGTTTTGTGCTGATCAAGATAACCCCGTTTGCAGCCCTCGACCCGTAGATAGAAGCTGAAGATGCATCTTTTAGGATCTGCATATCGGCGATATCATTAGGCGAAAGGAAGTTGATATTGTCAACTGTTACTCCGTCAACCACATAAAGCGGGTCATTACTTCCGTTGAAGGAAGTGGTACCACGGATACGGATAGAAGTTCCACCACCTGGAGCACCAGAAGGTTGAGAAACGGTTACCCCTGCTGCTTTACCCTGAATAGCTTGGTTGGCATTGACAATTGGTCTTTCGTCAATGTCTTCCAAGGATACGGAGGAGATAGCGGCTGTTACATCTTTTCTTTTAACTGCACCATAACCGATAACAACGACATCTTCCAGCGCATTTGTTTCTGGAGTCAAAGTGATGGTCAATTCTGCTTGTGCAATTACTTCTTGGCTTTTATAGCCTAGATAAGAAACTCGAAGTTTTGAATTTGCTGGAACATTCTCGAGTGTAAATAGTCCCGTGTTATCTGAAGAGGTAGATGCAGAACCTCCGATAACAGTAATGGTAGCCCCAATAATTGGTTCATTGCTGGCTTCGTCTATAACCTTTCCTGAAACTCGAATTCCATTTTGCGCGAATGCAAAATTTGAAAAAACAGATACCATAAAAAGGAAAAGACCGATACTAACTTTAGTAAAAAGTTTCATACGTCTTATAATCAGTTATGAGATTAATAAAATAATTTAGGGTATACCTAAACTTCCCATTCCAAAGTTAAGCAGGGTGCTAATTTTTAGTTAGCATTTGAGGCGGGCCAAAACAAAAAAGTAACCAAAGTAAATCAATAAGCATTGTTTTACAGGTTATTAGGCGCTTTTAAAAAGAAAAAAAGTAAAGGGATATGCTAAAATTTTAGGTTACCAATCTCCTTAATCTGTTCATCGAAGTCCTCTTTGGTACCTAAAACTTTGTTACGGACCTTAACTCTATAGTTATAAACCGTACGCAAAGAGTAGCGAAGGAACCGAGCAATCTTGGTGGAATCAGAAATACCGAGACGGATCAACGCAAAAATACGGAGTTCGGAATTCAGCAATTCATCATGTTTCAAGCTCAATCTTTCTTCGGGTTTTAACAGGTTGTTGAACTCCTGTATAAAGGTTGGATAAAGGTTCAGGAAAATCACGTCGAAGTTGTGATATAGGTCGTCAAGTTCGGTCTTGATAAAATCTTGGGATTTCAATTCCTTACTGAGTTCATCCAATTGGTTATTGGAGATCTTTTTTAAGATCCCTTTTCGGGTATTATCTAATTTATCGATATAGGCGGAGCATAATTCAAAAAACTGCGCCATATACTCTTCCTTAATATGGTTTGACTCCTGAAGGTCTTGATTGACTTTTAACAATTGGGCATTAAGGCCTTGCAGTTCGTCATTTAGGTTTTTCAGGTCCTTTCTGGTTTTTTTCAACCGTTTCATCTGCATATATAATATGATGAAGGCGACCAGAAGCAGGATAGACATCAGGGATATGGTGTACAGGAAGTTTTTGAGCTGATTTTTATTTGCTTGTTCTTTTTCCTGAAAAGCAGAATTGATAATCGGATAAAAAGAGGAGTTTTCTATGGTCCTAAATCTCACATTACAGAAAAGGGCGTCTTCCATGGCTTCCTGAATAAAGAGGTAGGCCTTATCGATTTCATTTCTTTCAAAATAGACCAGAGCAAGACTTTGCATAGAAGCATTATCCTTAACCGTATTTTTAACATCGGTGATGGCAGAAAGGCCTAAATAGTAAATCTGTTTTTCTTGGTCATCCTTGTTTTTATAGAGTAGCCCTAATAAATAGGCAATTACAGCACGTTCATGGTCGGTGTCTTTATATTCACTCAATAATTGCAGGAGTTCTTTTTCTGCTTTTTCGAAATTATTTCCAAATAATGCTCTTGTTGCAGAACTTATTCGATGTTCTTTGGAATCAGTAGGAAGAACGTTGAGCAAGGAATCGCGGTAGACTTCGCTCAGGCTAAAATAATTATAGTGGTTGGTACTTTGTCCATAATGGGAATAGAAATCGGAGAAGGCCCGGTAATAATCAGCCTCCTGTTCACTGGAGAGGCTATGTCTTGGAATACCTTTTAAGATTTCGTTTGATTCGATGAATCGCCCCGCAGAGGAATATAAGCTTGCCAATTGGATATCGACTTCATTCTTTTTAAAGTTATCATTCAATTGTAGGGCTAGCTTTTTATTTTCATTGACATAAAAGATAGCAGAGTCGATTTGATAGGTCTTGAACTCGTTATAAAGTTTGTCTTGGAAGTTATACCGATCGGCAGGAGAAGGCATTAGTTTCAGGCGTTCCTTGATTTCGAAGATCTTCATCAATTTTTCCTTTTCAAATTCAATCTTTCTGCCTAGCACCTTTTTAAGTTCTCTTTCCACAGAGTCTTTAGGGCTCACATCCACGACAGATTGGGCAAAGGAAGTTTGTCCTACCAGTGCCAATAAATATAAAATAGAAAAGAATACTTTCTTTAATTCAAGTTTAGTTATCATTATCTTCTTCCCACCAATCACTTTTCAGATCATCAATTTCCCTTCTATCCTTTTTAGTAGGCCGACCAGTTCCACGGTCTCTTTTCAGGACAGGTGCGTGGAATGATGATTTGAAAGCATAGGTTTCTTCTACTGGTGTGTGATCTTCATAAAATTGCACGGCCGTTTTGGCGTCAGACCTACGTTCGAGCAATCCAGTAACCTTAAGGACCTTACGCTCAATTCCCTTCTGAATACTATAGGTTTCCCCTACTTTGACGATTGCTGAAGGTTTTACATTTTGGCCATTGAGTTTAACTTTCCCTGCTTTACAAGCTTCTGTTGCCAAACTTCTGGTTTTGAATATACGAATTGCCCATAAGTATTTATCAATCCGCAATTTGTCTGCTGCCTCTGCCATCCTACAAAAATAGTCATATCTTCTTAATTTTGCCCCTTCTGTAACTTACATATCATTAAAAATCTCCATATTTGTTAATAATTTAAAATTACTTTTAAGAATATTATGGTAGATAATACAACCCTTCAAAAATTAATAGAAGAAGCTTGGGAGAACAGACAGTTATTGGAGTACAAAGAATACTACGAGGCGATTGAATTCGTAATTCAGCACTTGGACAAAGGCGAATTACGTGTTGCTGAACCTGTTGGAGAATCTTGGTATGTCAATGATTGGATTAAAAAAGCTGTAATTCTTTATTTCCCTATCCGTAATATGGAGGTGATCAAGAATGATCCTTTTGTCTACCATGACAAAATGAAATTAAAAACAAACTACAAGGAGTTAGGTGTTCGTGTTGTCCCTGGAGCTTCAGCCCGTTACGGTGCTTTTTTGTCTAAGGGAGTCATCATGATGCCTTCTTATGTCAATATTGGTGCGTATGTTGGTGAAGGTACGATGGTGGATACATGGGCAACCGTTGGTTCATGTGCTCAGATCGGCAAGAATGTTCACCTAAGCGGTGGTGTTGGTATTGGTGGTGTATTAGAACCTGTACAAGCAGCGCCAGTAATTATTGAAGACAACGTATTCGTTGGGTCAAGAGCGATTGTCGTTGAAGGCGTTCGTGTTGAGGAAGAAGCTGTATTAGGTGCTAACGTGGTCTTGACAGCATCAACCAAAATTATTGATGTTTCAGGTTCTGAGCCTGTAGAATACAAAGGCTATGTACCTGCGCGTTCTGTGGTAATTCCAGGTTCGTATACCAAGAAGTTCCCAGCTGGAGAATTTCAAGTACCATGTGCATTGATCATTGGGCAAAGAAAAGAATCTACCGATAAGAAGACTTCATTAAACGATGCGCTTCGTGATCATAATGTAGCAGTATAGCACACTGATGCAAAGACCTTATATAGATAAAGAGGATTTGAATCAGGCTTTGGAAACACTGAAGTCTGGGGGATTGATCTTGTATCCTACCGATACCATTTGGGGAATCGGTTGTGATGCGACTAATCCGGAAGCTGTTGAAAAGATTTTTGCATTGAAAGGAAGAGATAAAGGCAAGAGCATGATCATCCTTTTGGGCAATGACAATCAATTACAAAGCTATGTGAGCGAGGTTCCTGAAGTTGCTTATGAATTATTGGAAGCAACGGATAAGCCTTTGACCATTATCTATTCCAAAGCAAAGAACTTGGCCGCCAATGTCGTGGCAGAGGATGGCAGTATTGGAATCCGTATTGTGAACCATCCATTTTGCGAGCAGTTGTTACAAAGGTTCAGAAAACCTATTGTTTCTACCTCGGCAAACATCAGCGGTGATGCCTCAGCAAGGAATTTCGTGGAAGTCTCTGATGAGATTGTAAATGGAGTGGACTATGTCGTTAAATTTGGGCAACAGGATCCATCAAATGGTACGGCATCGACGATCATGAAATTGGATCCGAGTGGAAAATTTGAATTTATTAGAAAATAAATATGAAAAAGATTATCTCTTTACTGATCTGTGCAGTTGCATTCATTGCATTTAGCCATGCACAAACTGCCATTCAACCAGCAAAAGCTGGTGTTAGCTATGGCAAGAAAATAGATAAAAATGGCGCTATCTCTGTCAAACAACTTGAAAAGAACCTAACTGGAAAAGAATCCTATACAGGGAAAGTTCAAGGCGAGGTTGTTCAGGTATGTACGAAAAAAGGTTGTTTCCTGACGCTGAAAACAGAAGAAGGCAAGGAACCGATCATGGTACGTTTTACAGACTATGCTTATTTCGTTCCTCAAGATATCATTGGCAAGACTGTGGTATTGGAAGGCAAGGCAAAAGTGAAAGAAACCACAGTAGAGTGGCAAAAGCATTATGCTGAGGATATGGGCAAGAGCAAAGAAGAAATTGCTAAAATTAACCAGCCAAGAAAAGATATTTCTTTGGTTGCAGATGGTGTTCTTGTTGTAAAGTAGACGCAAAAGACTTATTTTGGGGGCTGCAAATGAGAATTTGCAGCCTTATTTTTTTATTAATCTTACGTAAATGTCAGTTTTTCAGCCTGTTCCTTGTCAAAGCATTCGCCTTGGTAATCAACTTATGACTTTTGAAGTCCCGAGGATCATGGGCATTCTCAATCTGACTCCAGATTCATTTTATGATGCGGGCCAGCACCAATCGCTGGAATTGGCCTTGGAGCATACGGAGAGATTAATTGGCGAAGGGGCAGATATCATTGATATCGGTGCTTACTCAAGCCGACCTGGAGCAAAGGAAATAAGTCATCAAGAAGAATTAGATCGCGCTATACCAATTATTGAAGCTATACATAAGCAATTTCCAAAAGCTATTCTATCCATTGACACCTTTCGAGCTGATGTTGCCGAGGCCTGCGTAAAGGCTGGGGTCCATATCATCAATGATATTTCAGGTGGGAGTCTAGATGCGGATATGTTCAATATGGTTGCTAGGCTTCAAGTTCCTTATATTTTGATGCATATGCGCGGAACACCCGCTACCATGCAGCAAATGACTGATTATGATGATGTCGTAAATGATGTAGCGGTAAGTCTGGGAAACAGTGTTGCAAAACTCAGGGAATTAGGGGTAAAGGATATCATCCTTGATCCTGGTTATGGTTTTGCCAAGACCATTGACCAGAATTATGAGTTACTGATGCGCATCCAAGAGCTACATTATTTCGGATTGCCCCTTTTAGGAGGTATATCCAGAAAATCGATGCTCTACAAAAAAATAAAATCTACCCCTGACCAAGTATTACCTGGAACAATCGCACTTAACACCTTGCTTCTAGAACGTGGAGCCCAAATATTGAGGGGCCATGATGTCAAGGAGGCCAAACAATTAATTGAAATTTTTTATACCTAATCATTTTGAAGAAAACTAGAGACATAATCACGATAGGTTTTGCCTTATTTGCCATGTTCTTCGGAGCTGGAAATTTATTACTCCCCCCTTACATCGGAATACAAATTGGAGACCATGTCTGGATCACCATCTTGGCATTTGGTCTGACCGGAATATTATTGCCTTTTTTCGGAATACTCTCTGTTGTAAATTCAGGGGAATCATTTGAGGATCTTGGGACTAGGATCAACAAATTCCTTTCGCCTATCTTAGGAACCGTCATCATGCTCTGCATTGGGCCTCTGATTGCCATTCCAAGGACAGCAGCTACAACCTTTGAAGTTGGTATATTGCCATCATTCCCTAATGCAGATCCCCTTTGGACCTCGATTGCCTTCTTTGCAGTGACTTGGTTACTGACCATTGCACCATCAAAAGTGGTAGATATTATCGGGAATCTATTGACGCCATTGCTGCTGGTCTTATTGATTAGCTTGATTGCCATGGGCATATTCTCCCCTATGGGAGATTTCAGTGAATCTTCCTTGGATACGGCGCAGTCCTTTACCTTAGGTTTTGTAGATGGCTACCAAACCTTGGATGTACTGGCTTCTGTGATCTTTGCTGGGATTATCATTACGGCATCCCGCACAAAGGGCTATACGAGCGTGAAATCAAAGAACCAAGTGGTAATCGCAGCTGGTATTTTGGCTGCATCCTGTCTTTTTATAATATATGGAGGTCTGATCTATCTTGGTGCAACTTCTGGAATCGAGGATTTAGCGATCAAGAGATCGGAATTGCTGATCCGTATTTCTCGTGCCATCATGGGACCATTTGGAACCATTGCTATCGCAGTCAGTATCGCTCTGGCCTGTTTGACTACTGCCATTGCATTGACTTCTGCTGTGGGAACCTTCTTTTCCTCACTGACAAAAGGAAAATTGAGCTATAAGCTTTTGGTGACTGTATGTTGTATAGCATCTTGTGTGCTTTCTATTACAGGAGTTGATAATATTATTTCCTTTGCTTATCCTATCCTAACTTTTGTTTATCCGATTGTCATCACATTGGTTCTATACACGGTTTTCTTTGGAAGCTTTGTGAAAAACAAAAAGCCTTATGTGGCTGCTTTGATCGGTTCAACCGTTATTGCCTGTTTATCATTGGCCAAACATTTCAACTTATTGAGTGAAAGCATGATTTCAACCCTGAACCATATTCCATTCTTTCAATATGAATTAGGTTGGGTAGTCCCTTCCTTTGTGTTGTTTGTTTTGTTGATCTTGGTTACAGGTACTGGGCACAAAAAAGAAGAAGAAAAAATGCTATAAATGAAAAGGCTGGTCGATGTGACCAGCCTTTTCATTTATCAATAATGCTATTGACTATCTTACAATACTTCCAGCGGAAATATCTGTATTTGGTCTAACAAAGTCTAGACGGCCATCTGCATCTTCAGCCATTAAGATCATACCCTGAGATTGGATTCCCTTAATTTCTCTTGGTTCGAGATTGACTAAGATGGACACTTGCTTACCTACGATTTCTTCAGGCGTAAAGTATTCCGCAATACCAGAAACGACTGTACGCTTATCAATGCCTGTATCGATGGTCAGTTTCAAAAGCTTTTTAGTTTTAGCGACTTTCTCTGCAGTCAGGATTCGACCAACACGGATATCCATTTTCATGAATTCATCGAAGTTGATATTCGGTTTTTGTTCCGCTTTAGGTGCTGCTAAAGCATTGCTTGCTTTGGCATTGGCCAATTTATTCAATTGAAACTCTACTTGTTCATCAGTAATCTTATCAAACAACAATTGGGTTTCTCCTAATTGATGACCGGATTCCAATAGATCAGATTTTCCAGCTTCACCCCAATTCTGAGCGGCCAAGTTTAGCATTTCAAAGACTTTCGTAGAGGTAAAAGGCAAGAAAGGCTGGCCTAATAATGCAAGGTTTGCAACAATTTGACTTGCTACGAATAATACGGTTTTAACACGTTCTTCGTCTTGTTTGATTACTTTCCAAGGTTCTTCATCAGCCAAGTATTTATTTCCTAAGCGAGCTGCGCTCATAAACTGCGCAAGGGCCTCACGGAACCTGTATTGGGATAGCGATTGCTTGATTAATCCTGGATAGGTAGCAAGTTCATTTAAGACCGCTTGATCAGATTCAGTCAATGGAGAACCCAATAGTACCTTTCCTTCAAAATATTTATGGGAAAGTACCATCACACGGTTAACGAAGTTACCATAGATGGCCACAAGCTCATTGTTTACACGTGCCTGGAAGTCTTTCCAAGTAAATTCAGAATCTGAGGTTTCAGGAAGGATAGAGGTCAGCATGTATCTCAATTCATCTTGTTTACCTGGGAATTCCTCTAAGTATTCATGCAACCATACGGCATGGTTTCTTGATGTGGAAAGTTTATCACCTTCTAGGTTCAAAAATTCATTGGCAGGAACATTCTCAGGGAGGATATACTCGCCATGAGCATGTAAGATCGCTGGGAAAATGATACAGTGGAAAACAATATTATCTTTTCCAATGAAATGGATCAATGTTGAATTGTCCTCAGGGTTGGATTGTTGTTTCCAATATTTCTCCCAATCCTTTCCTTCATCGATAGCCCATTGCTTGGTCGCAGAGATATATCCGATTGGTGCATCCAACCAAACATATAATTTCTTTCCTTCAGCTTCATCAAGAGGAACATCTACCCCCCAATCCAAATCGCGGGTCATAGAACGCGGTTGCAATCCGGATTTCAACCATGATTGGCATTGTCCGAATACATTTGATTTTAATTCGTTTTTCTTCCCTTCGATCAACCATTTCTCTAACCAAGGTTGATATTTATCCAATGGCAAATACCAATGTTTTGTTTCCTTTAGAACCGGAGCTTTACCACTTAGGGTTGATTTAGGGTTGATCAGATCTGTCGGGTTAAGTGACGTCCCACATTTTTCGCATTGGTCACCATAGGCACCTTCATTTCCACAGTGTGGGCAAGTTCCTACGATATAACGGTCTGCTAAAAACTGATGGTATTCTTCATCATAATATTGTTCTGAATATCGTTCGATAAACTCTCCTTTTTCATAAAGGTTCAAGAAGAATTCTTGGGACAATTGATGGTGAATAGGCTCAGAAGTACGGTGATAGATATTGAAAGAAATACCAAACTGCTCAAAACTCTCTTTAATCTGTTGGTTGTATTTATCGATGATTTCTTGAGGAGTTACGCCCTCCTTCTTGGCTTTAATCGTGATTGCAGCGCCATGCTCATCAGATCCACAAACATAAACAACGTCTTTGTTGTTTAATCTTAAGAATCGCACGAAAATATCTCCTGGAATATAAGCCCCAGCAAGGTGGCCTATGTGAAGTGGACCATTGGCATACGGCAATGCAGATGTAATGGTATAACGTTGTTTACTGAATATATCCAATTTGATTGCAATTAATGATTAATATCGAGCCATTTTCAGCTCAGAGAACAAAGATAAGGCAAATTGGAGTATTCTGCTATTTCTAGGGTGATTTTCATGAAGAATACAAAAAAATAATTTCATTATTTAAAAAGTTTATCTTCTTGATCTATGATAATGGAGGCTATTTCTGAAAATATGTATCTTCGCTTCAGTTACAGACACTTATTATTCAATATGAAAAATTCAAGAACAGATTTAGGTCTATTAATAATTCGCATAGGATTCGGATTGACCATGATTGCCTTTCACGGCCTACAGAAGTTAATGGGTGGTCCAGAAAAATGGACTGCAATTGGTAAATCAATGGGAAACTTAGGAATTGACTTTATGCCTACTATTTTTGGATTTACCGCAGGATTAGCAGAGTCCCTGGGATCTCTGTTGTTAATATTAGGTTTGTGGACAAGACCAGCGGCCATTATTTTGGCCTTGACCATGTTGGTGGCTACATTGAACCATCTTGCCAAAGGTGATGGTCTGTCTGGAGCATCACACGCGATTGAATTTATGATCGTTTATATCGCATTCGCCATTATGGGTCCTGGAAAACTTAGCATCGACAAAAAGTAATCGAAATAACAGTTATAAAACCAGAAGGGCTTTGCAAATTGCAAAGCCCTTCTGGTTTTCTTGATTCGAATTTCTATTTAAATACAGTGGCATGCCAACTGTTTTTCATTGGGACCTGCCAATTGCTCTTTAATTCTTCTTCTGTTTGCACTAAATTGTTGAAGACAATGGTTTCAGCATTTACTTCACCTTCTTTGCACAGCGCTTCAAAAACATCCCTTGAAACCAATTGTATATTGTTTTCACTATCACGGTAACTGATCAAGGTTCTGTTGAATAGACCAATGTTCAATTCTTCCTCCAGCTCCTTTAGGATCCTTACTGACTTATCAATAGAACATCCAGTGACCTGAGCGATCTCTTCGTCAACAGTTAATATAATAAAAAGGTTATTGATAATTTCTGCCTTGCCTGCTAACTGACTACCATGCGCAGTCCATTCTCTGATAAAGGAATCTAATTTTGCTTGAGCGATCTCATGCTCGGGTTGTGTGAAAAATCGATCTGCCTGATAAATCCAAACTTTCTTCATATCTCAATTTATTAATGCGTGTAATACGGAGAAATCATGAGATACACAATTACTCCTGTAACTGCAACATAAAGCCACATAGGATAAGTGATGCGTGCTAGCTTCTTATGACGCTCATAGGCACCAGCAATCCCTCTAACAAAAGTAAATAATACGAATGGGATAATGACGATCGATAAAATGATATGTGTCACAAGAATGAAAAAATACACATATTTAATTGCTCCTTCTCCACCATAACTTGTTGAAGTGGAAGTCATATGATAAGCTACATACATCAGCAGAAACAAGGAAGAGAAAACCATGCACAACTTAATCAAGTTTTCGTGCATCTTGACATTTCCTCTTTTGATAGCTGCAACTGCGATTACCAAACATACTGCTGTCAATCCATTGATGGTAGCATAAATCGGAGGCAGAAAACTAAGGGGTTCCACATCATAGCCCATCTTTTGTAGGTTTATGCCAAATAAGGCAGCAACCGCTAAAGGAATAATTACAGACAGGGTCCAGATTACGCCTTTATATTTCTTTTCTTCTTCAGTCATTCCCATAATTACTTTCTCTCTACTTTTAATGGATTATTTCTAACCTCTTCAACCAACTGTACCTTGATCTCATCTTCTAGGCGATCCAATTCTGACCGAAGACTGATATCATAGAAACCTCTGATCCTTTTCTCGGAATCTATCAAGACAAATTGGTTGCTGATAATAAATTTTGTGCTATCCGCTGGTACCGGCATGGCTTCAATGAGCATCGCGGTTCTTGCAAATTCAAAGATATCTACACTTGGTTTGTTCACGACAAACCAATGTGGATTTTTGTCTTTCTTGTAAGGCGCAATAAACTTTTCCAAATCTGCTGAAGAATCATTCGGGTCAACTGATATAGAATAAAGTTCCACCTTCGGATTCGATTTGAATCTAGCTGCAATGGTACTCATATCATGAACCAATTGCTTAGAAAGACCTTGATCTCTGGTATAGAATAAATGAACTACTGAAACGGCTGTGTCAGTACCTAGGAATTTAACCGGTTTATTGTCATAATTCATAAACTCAACCGGACTTAATTGGTGGAATATGGTGTCGGGGATTTCTCTACCCATCACTCGTCGCATTTCACCAGAAAGCTTTTTCTCTCCAAAAACTGGCAGCTTAATGTACTCATTAGAGCCCATTTTATTAACCAGTATATATAAAAAACCTGGCACAAATAGAACAAGTGCCAGGATTATTAATTTTGATATATTTTTTGAACGAGTATTTTTACTCATTACTTATATGCTTATTGATGTGGGAAAGTAGGTTGATGAGTCATTACAGTGTGTAAATAACCACCTTCAACCAACATTAAAATAATGAAATAGATAATAAAGAAAAATACTACTGCACAAGTTACGATAAAGCTAGATTTCTCGAACTTCAAGTGCATGAAGAATGCTACGATATAATAGGCTTTTACCAATGTCAATACAATATAGATTGTATTCACTAGCATTCCTTTTTGTATGATTCCCCAGTGGTGTACAAAACCTAAAGCGATTAAGAATTCTAATGCTGTTAAAGCTAATAGAACAAAGAATACACTCCAGATACGTTTTTTATCCATTCCTTCGCCATGCGCATGCGCATCGTGTTCTGATATATTTTCGTGATTAGTCATGTTCAATGAATTTTAAAATAATTCTTACAAAAATTATACTAGGTAGAAGAAGGTAAATACGAATACCCAAACTAAATCCACAAAGTGCCAGTATAAACCTACTTTTTCAATCATTAGGTAAGTTCCTCTTCTTTCAAACGTATTGTTTAAGGTCATGCTCAACACAATAATGTTCAACAATATACCGATTGATACGTGGAATCCGTGGAAACCTGTAATGGTAAAGAATAGATTAGAGAACTGCAATGCAGCTGTGTAAGAAATGTCCTTGGTGAAATAAGGTTGGAGAGCATTTACAATGGCATTATCATCCGTTAATCCAGTTGCTGGATTTTGACCGAACCAGAAGCCCATGTGATGTAAGTGGCTCCACTCTAAAGCCTGACAGCCTATGAACATAAGACCACCTAAAATAGTCCATAACATCCATTTGACAACCTCTTGCTTTGAATTTCGATGTCCTGCTTCTACGGCAAGTACCATCGTAACGGAAGACATGATCAAAATAAAAGTCATGATACCCACGAAAACCAAAGGTTGACCTGAATCTGCGATACCTGGAATAGATTGGAATACCTTATCCGCATCAATCCAGCTAGGTTGCGCAAATTTTTGAGCACCATAATAAATCAAGAATGCAGAGAATGTAAATGCATCTGATACTAGGAAAAACCACATCATGATCTTTCCATACTCTAAGTTCCAAGGTGATTTACCTCCGCTCCAAGGTCCTTGTTTTACCTTATCCAATTGCGATACTGTTGTACTCATTGTTTACTGTTATTGATTCAAAAGTAAGAAAACATAAATATAAATCCATAATAGACCTAGAAAATGCCAAAATATAGAGGCAAGTTCCATCCGGAAGATATTGTTATCAAGAGCAATTTTGCGCATTGCTCCAATATAACATCTAACCAACACCAATATTCCGGCTATGATGTGGGCTAAGTGTAAGCCTGTAAATACGTATATGAACGATTGCGAAGCATTAGAGTTCACAAAGGTTATCCCTCTATGAAACAATACAGACCAAGCTTCGACTTGCAACCAAAAGAAAACTACCCCTAATACAATAGTAATCAATAAGTAGGTCTTTTGTTTTGATATTTGATTAGCTTTTACTGCTTTGAAAGCAAGGTACATGCTAACACTACTTAATACAATTACTGCGGTACTATAGATGAACGCATATGGTAAGATAGTTTTGATCCCCTTATCAACACCACTTGCAGTATATACTATAAATCCACTTGTCAAAGCAGCAAACATCATGAACATACCGATCATTCCAAGCCAAAGATTAAATTTCTTTGCTTTTCTTGATTTTAGTAGTTCTTCATTCATCAACTCTTGCTTATCCATCGATAATTGTAAATCCATTTTTTATTTAAAAGGTATAAAGTCAAACAACAACACTAATTGAGTTAAGGGCAAATAAGCAAAAGAAGTAAACATGATCTTTTTTGCTGTACTGACCTCCATCTTTTGAAGATGTTGATAACCATACCAGGTGAAAAGTAATCCTCCTATTAAGGAAAGAATGGTAAATACCCATCCGCCAATTCCAAAATACATCGGAAGAAAACCAATTGGAATCATTAGCAGACATGAAACAAAAATGAACCATGCTGATAATTTATCCTTCCTCGTCGTAGGTAGCAATCTGAAACCTGCTCTTTTGTAATCGTCATCAGATACCCAAGCAATTGCCCAGAAATGTGGGAACTGCCAGAAAAACTGAATGGTAAACAAAACCAATGGCGTAATTACGATTGCCTGCTCACTTACCTCGGCATATGCTAATCCGAATCCTGCAGATTCAAATGCAGCGTAATAACCAATTAGTGGTGGCAATGCTCCTGGAATCGCTCCTACCCACACTGCTATTGGTGATTTTTGTTTTAATGGTGTATAGACAAAGGCATAAAGGAAAATTGAAAACACAGATAGTAAACCTGCTATAAAATTCAATTCTACCAGGATCAAAGTCCCAGCTATTCCCATGAACACGCTTAAAATTAAAGCCTGTCCTGTGGTCATCCTTCCTGCAGGTAATGGTCTATCTTCGGTACGCTTCATTAATTTATCAAGATCTCTTTCGATGATCTCGTTAAATCCATTGGCAGCACCTGTTACCAAAAATCCTCCAATAGTCAACAACGCCCAATTAAACCAGATGATATCACCTTGCTGTGTTGCTCCAATCAAAAATGAAATGGAAGCAGAGAACACAACTGTTAGCGTAAGCCTCAGCTTGACAAGTTTGTTAAAATCTGAAATAAATTCCTTCATAACCAAAATAAATCCCTAAACCGTTGTTGATAATGCTTTCTCTGGTTTGTTAAGGATCAACAATAAATAATATTGTGAACCAACCAATAAACTTGCAATTACCAAATGCACTGTTTGTGCCACTGCGGGAACATGAAACCTAGCCAATATTATCCCTGACAACATTTGGATACAAACTAATACCAATGAAATCTTCGCATACTTGAATTGAACCGTATTGATCAATTCTGAAGACCTTATCTTGAAATATAAAAATACACTCAAGGCTAAAGTTACATATGCTAAGAGTCTATGCGTTACATAGGGCAACCCAATAGAATCAATCCATTCGCTACGTTGTACTCCTTGTTGATTAAGATGGTCGATTATCTCCCGAACATCAGTACCAAATACTACTTGAATAACTAAAATTGCCAATGAGATCAATGTGATCCATGTAAACCCTTTATTGGTATTCTTCAAGAAAGAGTTGTCTCGCAATTTAATCGCCCAATAATATGTCTGTATAGCAATACAAACAATTATCAAAGCCAATAGCATGTGAATGGTAATGACCCAAGGGGTAAGATTTGTTGAAACAACAATCGACCCTAACCAGGCTTGTATAACAACGACAATAAGATTAAGAACGCTCCATATGACTATGGCTTTTTTCTTTTTCCAATAAGTAAAAGAATATATTGCTGTAAACAGCATACTGAAACCGGCTAAAACTCCAGTCAGACGATTTATATATTCAGTCCAAGTTTTTACAGCATTGAATTCTTCATGCTCATGGATTGTTTCATCGTGACGAATTTGATCTGCTAAGTGCGAATATCCTAACGCTTCGATCATATTGGCAAAGCGTTCATTCTTCTTGATGCGACCTTCTACATAATGCTGCTCGAAACCTTCAGGTAATTGAGAAGCATCTGTTGGAGGGATAATCCTGTTAAAACATTTTGGCCAATCCGGGCAGCCCATTCCTGAACCTGTACTCCGAACGACTCCTCCTGCTGTTATTACTAAGAAAAGAACGATAATCGTGATCTTATTTATCCGTATAAAACGCTTTTCAGCTGCTGGATACATAGATCTCTCCTTTTACATTAAAAAGTATAAAGAGAGGTAGGTATGAACCTACCCTTCTTCTTCTCTGTTATGCTCACGATTGTAAACCTTTTGAGCTTCAATACCTTCTTCATTTCCTTCCCAGTCATGCAATAAGTTTGAGCTCATTGTTTGTGAAAGTGGAGTGCTTTGAGGAATGAAATCTGCATCATGTCCAGGTTTACTGTAATCATAAGGCCAACGGTATACTGTAGGGATTTCTCCTGGCCAGTTTCCGTGAATATGTTCTACTGGAGTAGTCCACTCCAATGTATTTGCATCCCAAGGGTTTTGCGGAGCACGTTTTCCACACCAGATGGATCCGAAGAAGTTCCACAAGAAAGCAACTTGTCCAACAGCTGAAACGATAGCTGCCCAAGTAATCAACAAGTTAACTGATACCCATTTTTCCATAAATGGAAACTCAGTGAAAGCATAGTAACGACGAGGAACCCCATCAATACCCATAAAGTGCATTGGGAAGAATACCAAGTAAGCACCAATGAATGTCAACCAGAAGTGGAAGTAACCCAAACGCTCGTCCATCATACGTCCGAACATCTTAGGATACCAATGGTAAACTCCTGACAACATACCGAAGATAGATGCTGAACCCATTACCAAGTGGAAGTGAGCTACTACGAAATAAGTATCATGTAAGTTGATGTCTAATGCTGCGTTACCTAGGTACAAACCTGTTAAACCTCCAGATACGAAGAAAGAAACCATACCGATTGCAAACATCATCGCAGGAGTGAAACGGATGTTACCTCTCCATAGGGTTGCAATATAGTTAAAGGCCTTAACGGCTGAAGGAACAGCAATGATCAAGGTGGTAATCATAAATACACCTCCCAAGAATGGACTCATACCTGTTACGAACATGTGGTGACCCCAAACGATGAAAGATAAAACTGTAATACCAACTAGGGAATAAACCATCGCATGGTAACCAAAGATTGGTTTACGAGAGTTTGTAGAAATTACCTCAGAAGTTAAACCTAATGCAGGCATTACTACGATATATACCTCAGGGTGTCCTAAGAACCAGAATAAGTGTTGGAACAAAATTGGAGAACCACCTTCGTTAGGAAGGATAGTACCTTGAACCACTAAATCTGATAAATAAAAGGATGTACCAACTGAACGGTCAAAGAATAATAATACTACTGCAGAAACTAAAACTGGGAAAGATAACAAACCAACGATAGCTGTTAAGAAGAATGCCCAAATAGTAAGAGGCATTTTCCATAATTCCATTCCTTTAGTACGCATGTTCAATACTGTAGAGATATAGTTAACACCTCCTAATACCTGTGATGCAATAAATAAAGCCATGGAAATTAACCATAGGGTCATACCTAATCCAGAACCTGCGATAGCTTTTGGAACTGCAGAAAGTGGAGGATAAATTGTCCATCCAGCAGATGCAGGACCACTTTCAATGAAGAAAGAAGCAACCATGATCACACAAGCGGTAAAGAAAAACCAGTATGATAACATGTTCATCAATGGTGAAGCCATATCTCTAGCTCCCAATTGATAAGGGATTAATAAGTTACTGAACGTACCTGATAGACCTGCTGTTAATACAAAGAATACCATCATGGTACCGTGAATAGTTACCAAGGACAGGAAGAAGTCCGGTCTAATTCGACCACCTTCAGCCCATTTTCCCAAGAAAACCTCAAGAATTGGAAACTCATGATCAGGCCATGCTAATTGAATACGGAATAAAATCGACAGGATCATAGCGAAAACCGCCATTATGATACCAGTGATCAAGAACTGCTTAGCAATCATCTTATGATCTTGACTGAAGATATACTTCGTCAAAAAGGTCTCATGATGGTGATCATGTGATCCGTGATGAGCTGCGTCGTGCGATATAACTGTAGTTGACATATTCTATTTAAATTCTCTGTTATATTTAATTTATTGAAGCCGCGATACGGTCATTCTTCTCAGTGTTTCCTTCTGCTTGAGCAAACTCTTTTTGAAGGTCTTCTGTGAAGAATTTAGCTTGTTTGCTTAACCACTCCTTGTACTCAGCTTCGGTAACCACTCTTACATTCTTTTGCATGTTGTAATGAGATTCACCACAGATCTTCGCACATAACATTACGAAGTTGTATTGTGGATCATTCATCTTATCACGCATCTCATCAGTAGTGATGGTTGGTGTAAACTGGAAGTAGTTGGTCATTCCTGGTACTGCGTTGATTTGAACACGGAAATCAGGAATATAAAAAGAGTGAATAATATCTTTTGACATAATGTGGAAACGAACTGGTTTGTTAACCGGAATCACAATTTCATCCCCTTTAACATCATCCCAAGCTGTTTTATCATTATAGTCTATACCATAAGAGTTCAATGGAGTAGTCAATTTATAATTACGTTTTCCAAATTCACCATCCGCTCCTGGATAACGAACTGTCCACATGAACTGCTCACCTAAAACTTCAATCTGTAAAGCTGATTTTTTTAGATCTTCCGGAATATTGGTGATTGATCTCCAAGTAAAGAAACCGAACAATACCAAGATAGTTAGTACTACCGCTGGAACAATTGTCCATAATCTTTCAATAGCATCGTTATGTGGATAGAAATATGCTTTGCGTTTAGCGCGCATCCTGTAGACAAAAGTAAAGGTCAATAATAAAATATGAACCAATACTAATACGATAGTAATGATAACTGTAGTGATGATAAACATTCTATCGATATCCTTACCATGCTCGGTCGCCGCAGGTCTCCATGACCAACTTCCCCAAACTGCATATCCGTAATACACAAATCCTAAAAATCCAACCAAGAAAACAAATAATAAAACTGCTTGTAGTGTATTATTTGCCAAAGGATTGTATTTTCCATTTACTTTCTTAGTCAATACGTAGATCGACTGTACCTTTCCGATAACTGCAACCACAGTACATAAAACCAAGAAAAGTAAAATATAGTAAGTCAAGTTTTTGTAAACCTGAGGATCAATTTTCTTCTCTTCTTTGGTTGTTGAAGCAGCCGGAGTTACTGTGCTGCTTGAAGTACTAGATGCTGAAACGCTAGCTGAATCTGTTGCAGTAGGAGCCGCAGCAGCACTATCAGCTGGTGCAGCAGCCGAATCTGCAGTTACTGCAGGTGTTGCCGCTTGCTCAACCTTCGCTGTATCAGCTGCTTGTTCCTGAATGGTAGCCATTGCAGGAGCAGCAAACAATAGGTTAATAGCTAATAAGCCTCCAAATAAGGACTTAAATCTGTTATGTAATTTAAACTTCATCTCTTATAACACGTTTGAACGTTATTTCAACTTAATCTCTATTAAATTTGGTGGTGTAAACTTTCATCCAAGAATGGGTGGTTCTTCGGTACCAAAGCATGTTTGCTCAATTTCGAAAGAACTAAGAAAGTAAAGATTCCAACAAATCCTATTGCAGTACCGATTTCAATGAAACCAAAACCACGGTGTGCATCAACTGTACCAGGCATTACCATGATATAGTAGTCTAACCAGTGACCTAACAACAATACGATAGATACAAACAACATCATGTTTTGCTTACGTTTTGCGTCACGGTCTACCAATAGTAATAATGGAGCCACAAAGTTAATAACAATATTTATCCAAAACCATGGCTTGTATTCTGGTTCCCAACGTTTATAGAAATAAACAGTTTCTTCTGGAATGTTTGAATAGTAGATCAACATAAATTGAGCAAACCATACATAAGTCCAGAAAATCGAGAAACCAAACATTAATTTACCTAAGTCATGTAAGTGGTTTTCATTTACCCAGTTCATATAACCAGCTTTCTTAACCAAGATTAAGATAACTGTAATAGCAGCTAATCCGCTAACCCACATTGCTGCAAAGTTGTACCAACCGAACATGGTAGAGAACCAGTGTGCCTCTAAAGACATAATGGTATCAAATGACCAGATTGGAGTAGTAAATCCGAAGATTACCAAGAATATTGCGGATAATTTAAAGCTCTTTTTATATGAATTTAAGCCTCCTGCTAAATCCTCGTTGTAAGATAATTTTGCAAGGATAAAGGCAAAAATGCTATAACTACCCATAAAAATAATCTGACGGATCAAGAATCCTGGTACATTTAAGAAAGCAGATTTTCCAGCAACTAAACTGTCATAGTTAGGGCTGTTTGGATCAGTTAATCCATCTGCATGCCAGTGGTGGTATAAATTATGTGTATTCAATCCTAACGCTACGATGATTAATAGAATCACGGAAGCAATTGGAAGGATACTAGCCATTGCCTGAGGAATACGGATTAAACCTGCAGACCATGCTGATTGAGTTACTAATTGTAAGGCAACGAAAAAAGCTCCTGCTGCACAAACACAAGTAAAATAATATCCCATCAATAATAAATTGGCATATGTACGCTCAACCATTATATGGTCACTTGATAGTAAGCCAATTGCAATTGCGGCTATCCCTACAACGATTGCAACTAAACTCAGGACCTTTGCGATACCTGCGAATTTAAATTGCTCGCTGAAATTATAATCGTGATGATGATTGTGAGTTCCCATTTATAATATTCGATGTTAAATTATTTTTTTTGCAATTCGTGAACATACATTACCACTTTCCAACGCTCTTCTGGAGATAGTTGCGAAGCGTGTGAACCCATCGCATTATATCCATAAGTAATTGTATGGTAAATCTTTCCATCTGTCAATTCAGACATTTGACCTCCTCTTGAAGATGGAGTTCCAGCTGATTTATGGTATGATGGCGGAGGAGGGAAATTCTCTAGAGCTCTTTTACCTCTAGAATCCTCAACTTCTCTATCTTTTGTAATAGCACCATCACCTGCCCCATCTTTACCATGACAAACTGCACAGTACGTCAAGTATAAAGCCTCTCCTTCTTTTAAGTGAGCTGGATTGACAACTAAAGGGTTCTTTAATTCCAATCCCGCACGCTCATATTCTTCAACAGAGTTTCCATAGTCAAAACGATCAAATCCGATAGGATTAGAGCCTTGAGGTGGAGTTTGAGCTGTACTATTATTCTTAAAATTCTTATTTGGCTGATCCGGATTAAAAGCAATTGGATCATACATATTACGTGAGAATTCCCATCCTGCACTGCGAGTGGTGCCATCTCCGCATGAAGAAACAACTGCTGCTAAAGCGACAGCAACACATACAGTTCCAAGAAAATTCCTTTTATTCATAACTAACATATTTTCTTTCATTGTACTTAACTTCTACTGCTCCTGCTTCTTTCAATAAGCCATCGATCAACGCATGGTCAGTATTTTCATTTGCATCTACTGCAATAATAAAACGATCATCCGTAGCTCTCAAGTCCATCACACGTGGTGCACGGCCTGGAAATAAATGGTTACGGAAAAAGAATGTTGCAACCATACCCAAGGCACATAATAAAATTGTCACCTCAAATGTTACTGGAACAAAGTTTGGCAATGGCATTGATGGTTTACCACCAATATTCATAGGCCAGTCATAGGACATGGTGTAAAACAAAAGACTAAATCCTAAAACTGTTCCCAATGCTCCGAAAATAAAAGCCGCAATGGGTAATCTTGAAGGTCTTACACCCAACTTCGCCTCAATCCCGTGGATTGGCATCGGGGTAAAACAGTCGTAAATGCTAATATTGTTTGCTTGCAACTTGTCAATCCCATGCATCATTTCATCAGGATCAGCAAAACTACCTAGTATATATTTTGTATTGCTCATTGCTATTATTTTTGATGTAATGCCTTAATGTCCGCTTCTGTAACTGTATCGTATTTATCCAATGAATCTCTGAAGTATTCAACTTGCTCCTCAGGGAATGCACCTTCTTGTACAAGTTTAGTTTTATGCTGTAAGCTTGAGCTTTTCAACAACAACTTAACCTCTGCAATCGCAATACCTGGTAAGAAACGAAGGAATAATAAGAATAAAGTAAAGAACAATCCAATAGATCCTACGAAGATACCTACGTCAACCCAAGTTGGGTAGAACATTGCCCATGATGATGGTAAGTAGTCACGGTGTAATGATGTTACGATAATTACGAAACGCTCAAACCACATACCGATGTTCACAACGATAGACAAAATCCAGGAGATAGGAATACTTGTACGAATTTTCTTGAACCAGAATAACTGAGGAGAGATTACGTTACATGTCATCATCGCCCAGTAAGCCCAAGCATATGGTCCAGCAATTCGGTTAGCAAATGCATACATCTCGTATTCAGAACCTGAGTACCATGCAATGAATAACTCAGTTAAATAGGCGATACCTACGATTGAACCAGTAGTCATGATAATCTTGTTCATGGCTTCGATATGGAACATAGTAATGTAATCCTCAAAATTCATTACTTTACGTAAGATCAACAATAAGGTCTGTACCATCGCGAAGCCTGAGAAAATCGCCCCTGCAACGAAATATGGAGGGAAGATTGTCGTATGCCATCCAGGAATTACCGATGTAGCAAAGTCCATGGATACGATAGTGTGTACAGAAAGTACTAATGGTGTGGAAATACCAGCTAAGATCAAGGAAACAATTTCAAAACGTTGCCAAGTTTTTACCGATCCATTCCATCCAAAAGATAAAATTGAATAAACTCTTTTCTTGATACCAGAAGCACGGTCACGAACCGATGCAATATCTGGTAATAAACCACAGTACCAGAAAACTAATGATACAGTGAAATAGGTAGAGATCGCAAATGCGTCCCATACCAATGGGGAGTTAAAGTTAACCCATAGGGATCCAAATTGATTTGGTAATGGGAAAATCCAGTAAGCCAACCAAGGACGACCCATGTGAGCTACTACATAAGTAGCAGCACAGATTACGGCAAAGATTGTCATCGCCTCAGCCGATCTGTTAATGGAGTTACGCCAGTTCTGACGGAATATTAATAATACAGCGGAGATCAAAGTACCGGCGTGACCAATACCTACCCACCATACGAAGTCGGTAATATCCCATGCCCAACCTACTGTTTTGTTTAATCCCCAAGCGCCGATACCCGTCCAGAACGTGTATCCAACACTTACAACCCATAACATTGCGCCTAAGGCAGCTACGGTAAAACCGATCCACCACGCTTTGTTTGGTTTATTTTCAACCGGAAGTAAGATATCATCTGTAATCTTTGCATAGGTGATATCCTTGCCGGTGATTAATGGTTCTCTTAATATTGATTCGTTATGCGATGACATAGTTATTTTATTTCAGTCTAGAATAAATTATGCTTCAAATGTGTTTCTTACCTTCGTCATATAACCAATATTTGGTTGTACGTTGATTTCTTCAAGCACATAATAAACACGTTCATTACGTAATGCTTTTGAAACCTCTGACTCCGGATCGTTTGCATCACCAAAGATGATTGCATTTGCCGAACATGCCGCTTGACAAGCCATTTTGATATCTCCGTCTTTCACTTTACGGTTCTCCACTTTAGCCTGCAACTTACCTGCTTGGATACGTTGAATACACATTGAACATTTCTCCATAACCCCGCGAGAACGTGTGGTTACATCTGGATTTAATACTAATTGCGTAAACTCGTTGTTCAAGTAGTTGTCAAAACGAGAATCATTCCAGTAGTTAAACCAGTTGAAACGACGTACTTTATATGGACAGTTGTTCGCACAGTAACGTGTTCCGAAACAACGGTTATAAGCCATGTGGTTAAGACCTTCTGAAGAGTGAACAGTTGCTAACACCGGACATACAGTCTCACATGGAGCGTGCTCACAGTGTTGACACAACATTGGTTGGTAAACTACCGATACATCTTCGTAGTCATAACCAGCTGCCTTAGCAATTTCTTTCTCTTTTGTTAGTTTACCTTCTCCTGTATTCAAGGTGTAGTAACGGTCGATACGCAACCAGTGCATTTCACGACGACGGCGAACCTCGTCACGACCTACAACCGGAACGTTGTTCTCAACGTTACATGCAACAATACAAGATCCACAACCGGTACAAGCATTCAAATCGATTGCCATCACCCAACGGTGACCAGGTTGTTCAAATTTATTCCATAGATCATATGTTTGGTGCGTATCAGAGAAACGACCAGACTCAGAATTAGGATCTTTTAAGTAATTAGCAAACGTAGTCTCACGGATAATATTACGCCCCTCAATGGTGTGGTGCGTTTGTGTTTGAGCCAATTCATAGATTCCAGACGCTTTGGAAATCGAAGCTTTTGCAGCGAATTGAATGGTTCCATTTACTAAACTTGCAAATGGATAAGCATTAACACCTACATTATTTCCTGCCTTACCAACTTTAGTACGACCATAACCAATTGCAACTGAAACTGTGCCTCTTGCTTGGCCTGGTTGTAACAACACTGGAAGGTCTACTTTATAGCCATTTGCTTCAACAGTAACTTTTCCGGTCTCTTTAACACCTAATTCCTCAGCATCTGCCGGGTTAATAGCTGCAAAGTTATCCCAAGTTACTTTAGAAACTGGATCTGGCAATTCTTGTAAGTAAGCATTGTTAGCCCAACGTCCGTCTCTAATATTTGGAGATTCATAAATCTTTAATTCAACCCCTCCAGCAACACGCTTAGCGTCATTAGTAATTGCAGCAGCAATTGCATTGACATCTACGTTAGCTGAATAAGATGAACCTGTGTTTGAACCTTTATAAATAAATCCTTGTTGAAGTACATCTTTCCAAACTTTTCCGGTTCCTGCTAAGATATTGGTCTCCCAATTTTCCTTAACGAAATCATGGATAGGTTTGTTGACACCTGCCCAGTTGATCAAACTTTGTTCAGCTTGACGTGTGTTAAATACTGGATTGATGGTTGGTTGAACAATGGTAAATAATCCCTCTTTTGCAGAAGCATCACCCCAAGATTCTAAAAATGTATTATTTGTAGCAATAGCTTTCAATTCTGATGAAGTTTCATCAGCACGATCACCTAAAGATACTGTATAACCAATTTTTGAAATTGCAGCTTTTACATCATCAGTTTTAAAGTAGTCATAAACTGGGTTTGAGTTCCAGAAAATAGCTACACCTACTTGACCAGCTTTAGCAGCTGTTAAGAAAGTTTGAAATGCTGAATCCGATCCTTGATGTTGTTTAGAGAAATTATCTAGGTCAATGATTGAACCATAAGCTCCTAATGCTGTATTGATTGCGTTTGCTAAAGCTTGAACATTCGTATCATTCGATCCTGCTACAACTACTGATGATCCTTTTGAATTCACCAATTCCTTAGCGGCAAGAGCGATTGCTGTTTTTGCTTTTGCATTGTTTGTACCGCCAGCAACTGATTGTCCAGTGATAGCATTGTACAAGCTGATTAATACTGCTCCTTCTTCTGAAGGTTTGATTGCAATACGAACATCTGCATTTGAACCAGTCATTGATAAACCAGATTCAAATTGAATATGACGTGACATCTTTCCGCCTTTCAACGATTTATAGTCACGGTTTTTAATATAGTCTTGTGTATGTTCTTCTCCAGCTACCCAAGTTCCTAAAAAGTCTGCTGCTACTGAAACAACAACTTGCGCTTTATCAAAATGATAGGAAGGAACAACTGCTTTACCGAATGAAGCTCTATTGGCTTCAATGATACCGCTGTAAGAAACTGCATCAACTTGAACATGTTGAGTTGCAGGATATTTTGCAGCAAATGCCGCGATAGCAGCCAATGAAGAAGGACTATTGATTGTGTTTGAAACAATTGTGATCTGTTTTCCTGCTGCTTGTGCTTTATTCAATGCATCAACTACCGCTTGGTCCAATTTTGCCCAATCTACATCTTTACCTCCAATTTGAGGGTTCTGTAATTTGGACATATCGTACAAGTCAAGAACAGATGCAGATGTTGAAGCGTCTGTACCTTGATTTAAACCAACTGCATTTGGATTTGCTTCCAATGAAATTGGTCTTCCTTCTCTTGTCCTAACGATTACACTCTGACCATTGAAGGAAGAAGCGTAGAAGTTTGGTACACCTGGAGTTACTTCTTCAGGTTTGATTATATAAGGTACTGCCTTGTGAATTGGCGTACGGTTACACGCTGCCAATGTCACAGCTCCTAAACCAAAACCTAAAGCTTTCAAAAAGTCACGACGAGGTGTCTTGGTACTTAAACCAGCTTCATTTAACACATCTTCTACGGGAATAGGCTCAGCAAACTCACTCTTGCTTCCTTCAACAAAAGCAGGAGTTTGATTCAATTCCTCTAAACCTTTCCAATATTTTTTATTGCTTTCCATTTAAGCTATATATAAGATTCCGTTATTCTAAATTAATTTATTAATAATGACACTTTCCACACTCTAATCCACCGATCATAGCTGCTGTCATCTTCTCACCTTTTTTCAACTTATCATGAGCCTCGATCAATTGATCATAGTACGCATTGTCTGTGTTCACAGAAGTTTCTTTGTGACAGTCAATACACCATTTCATGGTAAGTGGTGAATATTGGTAAACTTCTTCCATATCTTGGATAGGACCGTGACATGTTTGACATTCAACTCCTGCAACTACAACGTGTTGTGAGTGGTTGAAATATGCAAAGTCCGGCAAGTTGTGGATTCTAACCCATTCGATAGGTCTTGTGTTTGTACCATATGTTCTAGCTTCTGGATCCCAATCTACTGCACGGTATAATTTCGCAATTTCTGGAGAAATGTTACCATCGTAATGATCTGAACCTGTTACTGTATTGTGACAGTTCATACATACGTTTGCTGACGGAATCGAAGCGTTTTTCGATTTAAATGCTCCACCGTGACAATACTGACACTCAATCTGATTAACACCAGCGTGGATTTGGTGAGAGAATTTAATTGGCTGCACCGGTTTGTAACCTTGGTGAACACCAACATTCCACATGGTTTTCCAACCTGCTACACCCAATAAACCAACGACCATCAGTACAACGAAGAATACCAACTTCTTGTTCTTTAAAAATGCCTTCGCAAATTTTACAGAACTGCTTTCGTCTTCCTCTTCACTTTTCGCCTGAGCCTCAGCAATTGACGCTTGGTTGTTAGCAATAACACGTTCTAAAGTTTTTGTTACCCTGTTCAATGCAAAGATCACTGCCACAGCAACCACAAACAAAGCAACCAATCCGATAATCATCAAATTGTTCGCATCTGAACTTGCAGCACCAGCACCTCCAGCAGCAGGACCAGCAGCCTTTTTCTCAGCTAACTTCACCTCTTCTGCTTGCAGGTACGCAATGATATCCTTAATATCACCTTCAGAAAGGTTAGCATAAGGAGCCATTGTTGTAGCAAACTGAGACTTCAATTCAATAGCTTGTGGATCGCCTGAATCAATCATCCCTTGCGGGTTATGGATCCATTTCACAATCCATCCTTCTTCTCGACGCTCTGACAAGCCAGCCAAATCTGGACCGGTCAATTTCTTACCTACAGCGTGACATGAATTACACGCATTCGACTTGAATAGCGCTGCACCATTCGCAGCATCCTGCGCCTGCGTGGTAGTAGTAACGGCAAATAACAATACCAAACTGATTGATATTGACTTCGCAAGTCTTCCCAAAACGGATGAGATATTTCTCATATTTAGCACTTTATACTATTTTATGTGTAATAATTAATTGTTGACTCTTCAGTACATGTACACAATACCGTACAAAACAATGCACAAAAGTATAACTTATTAAGCAATCCCTGACAATTTGATGACGTAATTTATCAATTTATATTCATTCTAAATAGAACTCTTTATATAGCTCTATATCATTACAAATTAACATTCAATTGATATTTCAATAATCTTTTTTTAGTAAATTAGCTTCCTTATGAAAGCAATTTATTGCATATTAATTTTAATTGTTTTATCTGGTTGTGCTCATTCGCAATCAAACAATACTGCTAAAACTATGGATCAAAACAAAAAATACAACGAATTAACTCCCGAAGAACAATATGTAATCCTCAATAAAGGAACAGAAAGGCCATTTACTGGTCAACTTCTGAATAACAAAGAAAAGGGAACTTATGTTTGTAAACGATGTGATGCTCCATTATACCATTCGGAAGATAAATTTGAATCCCATTGTGGATGGCCAAGTTTTGATGATGAAATTCCAGGTGCTGTAAAAAGAGAAACTGATGCGGATGGTAGAAGGACCGAGATCCTTTGTGCTGCCTGTGGTGCCCACTTGGGCCATGTTTTTGAAGGCGAAGGATTCACCTCCAAAAACACTAGGCACTGTGTCAATTCTATTTCAATGAAGTTTGTTCCAGCGTCTCCTCAGAAATAACCGAGGAACCTCGAACCAATAGCTCACTAGGGATTACAATTTTCTGTAATTCTTTGTTTTTTCCCTTAATCTCATTTAATAGGGTATGGATTAGTTCATTTGCTATGGCAGATGTATCCTGAGTTACCACGCTGATGCCTGGCTCATACAGCTTAAACAGAGTGTGGTCATCGAACGCCACCATATTTGGCAACTTCATACTATACTTTTTCACTGCTTTTAGACCATCAATGGCCAGATAGTTAGTTGCAAATAAAACAGCATCTAAATTATTGGCACTGATAAATTCATGGATTTGATCTATTGAAGAATCTTCGTTTTCATCTATCTTCACTTTTTTAATGAACGCTTGTTGTTGGAACTCGTCAATTGCTTTCATATAGCCATCTAGACGGTCTCGCATCTGGGTTTGATTAGAATACAATGAAACAAAGCCAACTCGTTTATTATTCTGGTTTTCCAATAAGTGCCTAGTTGCGTCAAATGCTCCATTAAAATTGTCCAATACCACATAATGGGTCTCTAATTGAGGGATATAGCGGTCAAAAAGTACCAATGGCACATTATTCTTGATTAAATTGGAAAGCGTATCATCCAATCCTTCAGGAGGTGTAATGATATACCCATCAACTTGTCTATCATAAAATAATTGGATTAATTCCCTCGCTTTGGTCTCATCATTATCCATACTACAATAAATAATATGATAACCATTGTCATAGGCAATCCTTTCTATATACTTGGCGACATTGGAAAAGAAGGGATTGGAAATGTCTTCAACGATCAAACCTAAAATCTTGGATTGGCCAGTCCTCAAACTCTGGGCTAATTGGTTGGGCTTATACCCCACTTTTTTCACATAGTCCAAAACCCGCTTTGTCAAACCCTCACTGATCCTTTTTTCCTTAGCCTTACCATTTAAAATAAATGATACAGTCGTTACGGATACCCCAAGGTTCTTTGCAATGTCACTAATTAAAATTCGTTTTCTCATGTTAGGTTAATAAAATGCAATTCAAAATCTATCAAATATATAAACTCGGCTAAATTTTAGCAAATTTATGCTAAAGATTTTGCTAAAAATTTGGCTAAAAGGGTTTATTAGGTTTAAAAACGTACATTTGTTATTGTACACTATTTATAACGACATTTATGAAATTACATTATAAATCATTTGCAATTATTTTTGCAACAGGATTACTGTCTCTTCCTGTAACCAAAGTCGCCGCTCAGCAATATACAAAATATGTTGACCCTTTTATCGGAACGGGTGGTCATGGTCACACTTTCCCAGGCGCTACTGTCCCCTTTTCTTTAGTGCAGCTATCTCCTGACAATGGAAAGAATGGTTGGGACTGGGTGAGTGGCTACCATTTCAGTGCAGATTCCATCGCTGGATTCAGCCATATGCACCTCAGCGGAACGGGTATCGGCGATTGGCTGGATATTGCCATCATGCCCTTAAATCAACCTGTCAACAAAAAAGACTTCGATACCCGAATAAAATTCTCGCACAATAATGAAAAAGCTAGCCCGGGATATTACGAAGTGAGATTAGACAACGGGATACAGGCTAGACTAACATCTACTGAACGCGTAGGACTACATAACTACACTTTCCCTAAAAACACCGAACCAACCATCAGATTAGACCTTGGTCATGCCTATAACTGGGATAGACCAATGGATACCGAAATCAAGATCTTAAATGACAGTACGGCAATTGGTAAAAGGTATTCTTATGGCTGGGCGAATCAACAGCATATTTATTTTGCAATCCGCTTCAATAAACCATTTAACTCTTATTTATTGAATGGGAACAAATCCAATGAAAAACAGATTTCTCAACTCAACAATTCAAGACAAGGCCCGGTTAATGCAGTAAATGCACAATTTATTTTCCAAAAGATAGATCAAGTGGATCTCAAGGTTGCTCTTTCAACCACATCAGCAGAAAAAGCAGTGGATGCTCTAAATGAAATACCGAATTGGGATTTTAACCAGGTGAAATCGAATGCCGAAAACCAATGGGAAAAAGAATTAGGAAAAATCAAGGTAGAATCTACCGATGAAACTTTGAAAAAAATCTTTTATTCCGCTTTATACCATACTGCTGTTTCCCCAACCCTTTATTCAGATCAGGATGGTGAATACAAGAACTACAAAGGGGAATTTCATAAAATGAAAAATGCCGGCCAACGTTACACATTATTTTCACTTTGGGACACCTTCCGTGCATTAAAACCCTTACTAACTATCACGCAATCTGAACGCTATACTGATATCATGAACAGCATGTTAGCTTTCTATGATGAAAATGGATTGCTCCCGGTTTGGGACCTTAGCACATTTGAAACCAATACAATGACTGGCTATCATGCTGTCCCTGTACTTGCAGATGCTGTATTAAAAGATATCCCAGGAATCGATCAGGAAAAAGCGTTTAAGGCAATGCTAGCAAGTGCTAATCAAAAAATTAGGGAAGTCCCTGATTATATTGAATATGGATATGTTCCGCAAGATGTAAACGGCGGTTCAGTGACATCAACGCTGGAATACGCATTTGATGATTATTGCATTTCCTTGGTTGCCAAAAAACTAGGAAAGAAAAAGGAGTTTGAAGAATACACTAATCGCGCTAAGAATTACATCCACCTTTTCGATCCTAACTCTGGTTTTATGCGGGCAAAATTGAAAAACGGAAAATTCGTTGAACCCTTTGATCCGTTCTATTCAGAACATGAATTCTCAAAAAGCCAATATATCGAAGGAAATGCTTGGCAACACTCCTTCTTTGTCCCTCATGACGTTAGGGGTTTAGCTAAATTGTTCCCGAAAAAGGATGGTCTAGACTACATGTTGGACACCTTATTCACTGCCCCATCCTATATGACTGGAGAAAACCAATCACCTGATGCAAGTGGCTTTATTGGTCAATACGCTCATGGAAACGAACCGAGCCATCATATTGCCTACATGTATTCCTACCTAGGGAAACCATGGAAAACACAGGAAAAAGTTAGAGCCATTATAGATTCCATGTACCATGAAAGGCCAGATGGATATGCAGGAAATGAAGATGCAGGTCAAATGAGCGCTTGGGCAGTTTGGTCGATGATGGGCTTATACCCTGCTTCTCCTGTAAATGGAGAATATGTATTCGGAAGTCCAGCCCTTGACAAATCTCATATTACAATGCCAAATGGCAAAACATTCAGCATTATTGCCAAAAACAACTCTAAAAAGAATATTTATATCAAATCCATTACTCTGAATGGAAAACCATACAAAAAGACCTATATCACCCATAAGGACATGTTAAAGGGCGGAACTCTGGAATTCCAGATGAGCGATGTCCCGAATCAAAAATTTGGAACAAAAAAGAAATCTTTACCTACTTCAATGGAAAATTAAACAAAACCAAAAATATTACGTTTTGTCATATATTGGCCTTGGGTACACTTATTGATACTTAAGGGAAAGGAGAAGAAAAAATGGAAGAATTAAACAACAATATTAACATCAAGGACATACAAGACGACAGCAACAATCAAGACTTTTACAAAAACTTTAAAGATAAATTGATTGAGGTAGAACAGTTTCCGTCCATTTATACTTTCAAATTCATCGTAAAATCGGATTCTGACCAAGCTGAAAAGGTAAAAGGATTGTTTACTCATGCCTCAGCTAAGTTTTCAGAGAAAAAATCATCAGGAGGAAAATACACTTCGATTTCAATCGAAAACTATGTAAACAATGCCGACGAAGTAATCAACTATTACAAAAAAGTGGGGGAAATCCCAGGTGTAATGATGTTATAAGTAAAATACTAAAATAGAAAAGGGTGTCAAATTGACACCCTTTTTCTATTCTTTCAACCCTTGAATAGCCCTTTCAACTGCTTCAGGATCTTTCAGATTAACCCCTCTTTTTTTCATAGAAATATAAAAATTACCTGGAATAATAACATATCGATATAGTATGTAGCTGCTCATGGAAATTGTTGGCCCACCATCATAAGCCATCCTCATAACTACCAATTCCCTCAATTTGGGGTGAAATGTAATGGTCGACATCCTAAATACCGCATAACTTGTAAATGGCAGTGGGTAAACACCTTGACCATAATCCAAGTAAACCAAAATAGCAGAATTTGCTAAAACCTCTTTGGTTAATTGTGGTTCATAAATATGAGCAGCCCTAACCCTTGTATTGTCAAATGATGTATCCACCATGCGGACCACAGTTCTCCAACCTGAATACATAATCTTAACATTGGCTTTTAAATTTGCTCCAACTCCCCATCCAGTACTTGTCTTTGGGCCATATAAAACCATTTGAGCCGTGTTAAAATAAAAATCGCCTACAGCACCCAATGTTACCGCGGGAATTGTAGTACCTGAAAGAAATTGAGAACCATTTTTCCCGTTGCTCCCATTAGTTCCATTAGTTCCGTTCTTGCCATCGGCACCTTTCAACTTCGTAGGACTTCCCCATCCTGAGCTAGCCTTAGGCCCATATAAGTCTCCAGTCGTTGTTCTAAAATAAAAATCACCATTCTTTCCCAAACTCGTAGCTGGAACTGCAGTACCACTGTAAATCATAGATCCATCAGCTCCTTTTGCTCCAGTTACACCTTTGTCGCCCTTATCTCCTTTTGCTCCTTCAGGACCCATTTCACCCTGATCACCCTTCTTACATGAACCTGCCCCGAAAATAATGAAGGCCAGTAAAATCATTAATAATTTAGTTTTCATAATCTTTTGTTTAAAATCATCATATATTATTGGATGACCTAAACTACTTGTTAATGCAAACTTAAATTATCAATAATGAGTAAATCCCAGTGCAGATTGAGTGAACAATTTATTCTAATGAGGGACTAAATCATAAGCTGTTTAAACATAAATCATCAAATCAATTTAAAGTCAAGGTATTCAACCCTTCCTTCACTTTAAATTCCTTAACCACTTTCCCAAAACGAACTTTAATCTTTTCTGCAGCTTTTGCTTGTACAGTTAAAGAAACAATCCTATTATTTTCCCATTTATAACTAACTTTTTTGTCTCCCCTAGTTTTTATCCCATCTACCGAACCAGACTTCCAAGAAACAGGAACTGCTGGCAAAAGATGAATTTCACCATTTTGGGATTGAACTAGCATTTCAGCAAAACCGGCAGCTCCACCAAAATTCCCGTCAATCTGGAACGGTGGATGGGTACTGAACAAATTAGGAAGGCAGGTTTTCCCGATCAGTTCCTTTAAATGTTTATTAGCTTGTTCTCCATCATATAATCGGGCATAAAAATTGACAATCCATGCTTTACTCCAACCAGTATGCCCACCTCCTGAGGCAAGTCTGTTTTCAATCGTTTTCTTGGCAGCCTCAAATAATTTAGGGTCATTAGGGTTAATGGAATTCCCGGGATATAAACCCAACAAATGCGACATATGCCTATGCCCAGGCTCCACTTCATCATAATCATGGATCCATTCCTGGATTCCGCCATTTTTCCCAACTCGGATTGGAGGCAATTGCTTCCTCACTTCTTTAATCCGTGCCAGCAGTTCTTTGTCCTCCTTCAATAATGTGGCAGCCTCTTCGAAATTATCAAACAGCTCCAAAATGATTTCTATATCTATGGTACTCATATAAGATAATTGAGACCTGACTTCTTTGCCATCAACCATGGTCTTAAACTCATTTTCAGGAGAGTGAGAAGGATTCGTCACTAAATACCCCTCAGGTGACTTGATCAAGAAATCTAAAACCCACAATAAGGACCCTTTAAGGATTGGATAAGCCACATTCTTCAGGTATGTCCTATCTTGACTGAAAGCAAAATGACGATAAACCGGGAATGTCATCCATGGACCAGCCATCGGCGAGACTCCCCATACACCATCAGCCACCCCTGTTCTTCCAAATGGGTCAGTCAAGTGGTGGATCGTCCAACCTCGCGCAGCATACATTTCCTTTGCTGCTCTTTCTCCCGGTTTCATTAATTCTTTCATGAAATTCGCCAATATCACACTAGTTTCTCCTAAATCACCTGACTCCGCAGGCCAATAGTTCATTTGCAGATTGATATTCGTATGAAAATCAGAGTTCCAGGGTGCTTCATATTCCTGGTTCCAAATCCCTTGCAGATTCGCTGGTAATCGGCCGGGTGAACGACTTGAAGACATCAAAAGATATCTGCCATATTGATAAAATAGTACCGGCAAGCCAAAATCTTCCTTCCCTTCTGAAAAAGCCTTCAACCTTTGGTCTGTAGGGAAATTTGACTCCCCAGATGAATTTATAGCTACTTTAACTCTTTCAAACATGGAACGATGCTCATGAACATGACTTCGATAGTAGTCTTGCGTCTGATCAGCCTGAATATGGTTCAATTTAGATTGAATTATTGATTTCAGGTTCTTTTCTCCTGTAAAGCTAAGTTCCTCCAATTCATAATCCGTGATTCCGGTATAGACCAATTCAAGCTTTTTTACATCTTTAAATCGAATGCCTGACCCCGTATCATCACTGAACACTTCATATTCCCCTTCGATACTCTTGACCATAAGTCCAGCTGCAAATTGCATATGTGATCCGGCAGGTCCAGCATCCTTTTTGACTGAATCTTGAATCTGTCCAGTATAATATGCTCCATTCTTCCATGTCCCATATTCATTCACATCTCGACTTCTATCAAGCTTTACAGTAAACGAAATTGCTGCTCTTGACTCCCATTTCAGAAACAATGCATCCCCAACAGAAGGGATATAGGAAGTTTGTGTTATTTTATTAGAATGGATTGTAAATGCTGTGCGATGAACTCCTTCATTTAGATTAAGGACTCTTGAATATTCCTCTACCTTATCTTTCCCCCAATCGTATTCCACTCTTACATTTCCCAAAGGTTGATAGGATCGGATCCTAGCAGGAGTGCCAACCATATATTTTGTTGCCAACTCCTTAGCCAAATCGAATTGATTTCTAAATATGGCATCTTGGATTTCCTTCAAGTGCGAGGCAGATTCTGGGTTATTGTTATTGATTGGGCTTCCTGCCCATAGGCTCTCCTCATTCATCTGGAACAGCTCATGATCATATCGACCATGAACCATCGCCCCAAGACGACCATTACCCAACGGCAATGCTTCTGTCCACTTGACAGCTGGTTGTTGATACCATAACTTTAGATCAGACTCCTGACCGATCAGAAAACAAGGAAATAATAAAAGGATTAGGTTTAGTAGGTTTTTCATTTCATTAATTTACGAATTTTGACCTAAGACTAAAAAACAAAAGACATTAGACCTGTTGTAAGTTTCAAGTCTAATGTCTTTTATCCTCTGGTTGGAGGTCAAAAAAGAAAGAGAGCAATTCGCATCGCTCTCTTTCTCTATATTATTCGCCTTGTGGCTTGTTTTCTTGTTTTGGCTTATCTTCTCTTGGAGGACGAGGCAACAAAACTTTACGAGAAAGCTTCATTTTTCCTTGTTTGTCCACATCCAAAAGTTTTACAGTCACCATATCACCTTCTTTGAATACACCGTCCATTGTTTCAAGACGTTTCCAGTCAATTTCAGAAATATGTAATAATCCGTCTTTACCTGGCATGATTTCAACGAATGCACCAAATGGCATGATTGATTTCACTTTACCTTCGTAGATTTCACCAATTTCTGGTTTAGCAACAATCGCTTTGATTCTTGCCAATGCAGCATCGATGGCTTCTTTATTGTCAGCAAAGATTTGAACCACACCTTTATTGTCAACTTCTTCAATTGAAATAGTGGCACCAGTCTCACGTTGCATTTCTTGGATAATTTTACCACCTGGTCCAATTACAGCACCGATAAATTCCTTATCGATTAAGATTTGGATGATACGTGGAGCATGTGGTTTGTAGTCCTCACGTGGAGCAGAAATAGTCTTAGCCATTTCACCCAAGATATGTAGACGAGCTTCTTTCGCTTGATCTAATGCCTGAGTCAAAACTTCCCATTTAAGACCATTGATCTTAAGGTCCATCTGACATCCTACAATACCTTTTTCAGTACCTGTAACTTTAAAGTCCATATCGCCTAAGTGATCTTCATCACCTAAGATATCCGAAAGGATCGCATATTTACCTGTTTTCTCATCAGTGATCAATCCCATTGCAATTCCTGAAACTGGAGCAGCAATCTTAACACCGGCATCCATTAATGCTAATGTACCAGCACATACGGTTGCCATTGATGATGAACCATTTGATTCTAAGATATCAGAAACAACACGGATAGTATAAGGATTGTCTTCTGTAGGAAGAACTTGTTTCAATGAACGCATCGCTAAGTTCCCGTGTCCAACTTCACGACGACCTGGACCTCTATTTGGCCTTACCTCGCCAGTTGAAAATCCTGGGAAATTATAGTGTAAGATGAATTTATTATACCCATGGAAGAAAGCTCCATCGATCATTTGCTCATCATCTTTAGCGCCCAATGTCACTGAAGTCAATGATTGTGTTTCACCACGTGTAAATACCGCTGATCCGTGAGCAGCTGGCAAATAATCTACCTCTGTCCAAATAGGACGTACAGTACGAACATCACGACCATCTAAACGAATTCCTTCATCTAATACAAGATTACGAACTGCGTCATATTGAACATCGTGGTAATACTTCTTCATCAAGAATTCTGTATCCTCATCGATTTCATCACCCATAGTTTCAAAGAATGATTGACCAATCTCTGCGAACTTCTCTGTACGTTCATGCTTGCTAGATTTTGATTTAGCAACTTCATAAACTTTCTCATAAGTAGCTGCATAGATTGCATCTTTCAATTCTGGATTAGAAGGCTCATGGTTGAAATCACGTTTTTCTTGTGATCCTACTAAATATGCCAATTCAATCTGTCCAGCAACTTGTTTTTTGATAGCTTCATGAGCAAAAGCAATAGCTTCTACCATTTCAGTTTCCGAAATTTCTTTCGCTTCTCCTTCTACCATCACGATGTCTTGTGCAGAACCCGCAACAATAAATTCCAAAGATGCTTTCTCCAATGCTGAAACAGTCGGGTTGATCACCAACTCACCTTCAATCTTCGCAACACGAACCTCTGAAATAGGTCCATTGAATGGAATATCAGATACAGCAATAGCTGCTGATGCTGCCAATCCTGCCAATGCATCTGGCATAATTTCTTTGTCCGCAGAAATTAAGCTTACCATAACCTGCGTATCAGCATGGTAAGTTTCTGGGAACAATGGACGTAAAGCCCTATCGATTAAACGTGAAATCAAAACCTCATAATCTGAAAGTCTTGCCTCACGACGTAAAAATCCTCCTGGAATACGACCTGTAGCCGCATATTTCTCTTGGTAGTCTACTGATAATGGAAGAAAATCAGCACCAGCTTTAGGTTCTTTTGACGACACCACGGTCGCTAGCAACATCGTTGCTCCTTGTTTCAAAACTACTGATCCATCAGCCTGTTTAGCTAACTTACCAGTCGACAATTCAATGGGAGCTAGTCCGCCACCCATCTCAATTGTTACTTTCTTTTCGTTATAACTCATTGTTTTTTCTTTGTGATGCATTTGCGTCATTTTACATGCACCAAATTAATATTGACCTTTTTAATCGCACAAAGGTAATTAAAAATTCATTGCCGAATCATCAACGGCCATAATTTTAGAATCTCAGCCCATTCATTATAAGCGTGGTGCAATTTTATTAATTCAAAATAAAAAAGGGACCCTGAATATTCAGGGTCCCTTTTAAAAGCTCTTTACAGATTGCTTATTTGATGATATCACGTAAGCCTAATGCTTTGATGATAGCACGGTATCTTTCGATATCCTTTTTGTACAAATAAGCTAATAATGAACGACGCTTACCTACTAATTTTTGTAGGGAACGTTGTGTGTTAAAATCTTTTCTGTTTGATTTCAAGTGCCCAGTTAAGTGAGCAATTCTTTTTGTAAATAAAGCTACTTGTCCTTCTGCAGAACCTGTGTTTTCAGCTGCTCCTGCAAATTCTTGGAAGATATCAGCTTTGTACTCTTTACTTAAATACATTTCGTGAATAATATTAAAGCGTTAAAAATTTTATTAATTGCGTGCAAAGTTAACATCTTCTTACCGAAACAAAAAATTTATTGTTCTTTTATTGATGCTTCTATTGCTCAGTAACTTAGAATTACACTTTAATGTAGATTTTCTTTTGATCTAACCAGTAACAAATTGCCCACATAACGACCAGAAAACATAATGAATAGGCAAACGAACCGATTTCGGGTATTCCTGGAATCTGTGCACATACATTTTTATAGAACCAGGTTAATGGACTACCGAATGTTGTTTCTCCAAGGTCGTTCACTCCCATCGGAATACGGATTAAACCCAAGGTCTTCGGCAACAGCCCACTTAAAACAAAGATAAAAAGTGGATTTTTCCCAAAGACATCAAAGAATCGTGTCAACCAATTCTTAACTCCCTGCACTTCTATATACCAGATCATGGTGCCAATAGTCAATATTCCTAAACCTGTTGTATATAGTACATAAGAGCTCGTCCAGATCTTTTTATTGATCGGGAAACCCAAAGACCAAGTCCACGCTAGGACCAATAAGATAAATCCCGTCACAAACATTCCCGACAACAACTTAAAGTGGGGTTCATTGGTCTGTGGTACCTTTGTCCATAACCAATCTACTTGACCCTGCTTTTTGATAAACACTCCTGCTAAATAACCGAATACCACCTGAACAACAGCGGGCATAGCACTCATTAATCCTTCTGGATCAAATGGCACACCCTCTCCCTTGTACATATGGGCCACCCCAAGAATTTGCTTGTCTATCGCAGTACCAAACCATCCTTCTAATGAATAAGGATCTCCTGTTCCCAAAAAGGCGCATAATCCCCAATAACCTAAAAGGATCAACGCTGATATAAATATTAAGGTTCTAGGTTTAAAATAATAAGCCAAAATTGAGGCAAAGAAATAAGCAATGGCAATTCGCTGCAATACTCCTAAAATCCGAACTCCCTGTTCAGGATTACTGCTATTTACCCATTCCCTAAATTGTAGAACCCCATCAGACCAATGGACAAATGGAAACCAGTTCAATCCCAATCCAATCAAAAAGATCAATATCGTCCGCTTGATCACTTTCTTCCAAAATATGCCATCGCCTGCCTCCTGTAATCTCGGGATCACAAATGACATCGCATTTCCTACTGCAAATAGAAAAAAAGGAAAAACCAAATCCGTAGGAGTACAACCATGCCATGGCGCATGCTTTAATGGAGCAAACATATGCGACCAGGTCCCCGGGTTGTTAACCAAAATCATTAAGGCAACTGTCGCTCCCCTAAAGACATCTAATGAATAATAGCGCTGTTTCATAATTTATATTCTCCCGAAGTTACAATTAAACACTCATAAAAATGCAACACAAAAACTATTAATTAGCCAATCAGGCATAAAAACGCATAAACCCCTGCCACTTTGCTTATTTTTTAATTGAATTCAACGACACTTATTAATTTTTTTAAAAAGTATTTGTTAGTTAATTTATTTTTATCATAATTTTACGGAAGTATTAAATAATCAATTTTAACTTTGGATAGCCTTAAATTATCAATACTAAAGCGGTTATATTTTTCCAATCCGCAATCGATTGCAGAACTTAGTGCGTCGATTGGGAAAAGTGTGCCCAATATTACCAATGCCGTAAATAAATTATTGCAACTAAACCTGATCGAACAAGACGGCCTAGCTCCTTCCACAGGTGGTAGACGTGCTGCTCAATTTGTACCCAACGAAAAACAGCTCCCTTTAATTCTATCCATTGCTATTGACCAATTTTATACTTCTGTAGTCGTTGTTGACTTTAAAAACCAATATAAAACCGCAATAAATACCGAGGTTATCGACCTAAGAGAGGACGATGCCTATGAAAAAGTTATTGCACTGACTAAAACAACAATTCAACAAACCGATGCTTATCAAATTTATGGAATTGGGGTAACCATTCCTGGATTTGTAGATAGCACAACAGGCAAAAACAATTCTTATAGTAGCAATTCCCCATTCTACGACCTGAAAACTAACATTCAAAAAGAATTTAACTTGCCGACTTTTGTGGAAAATGACTCTTCCGCAATTGCAATTGCAGAACATAAATTTGGCTCTGCCAAATCCATTCAAGATGTCATGGTGGTCAACCTCAATTGGGGGGTTGGACTAGGAATGATCCTAGACAACGAACTCTACCGTGGCCATTCTGGATTTGCAGGGGAGTTCAGTCACATCCCTCTTTCTGACTCCAACAAACTTTGTTCTTGTGGTAAAAAAGGCTGCCTTGAAGTAGATGCTTCTCTTATGGCTGCCGTAGAATCAGCAACTAACTCTCTAAAATCCGGTGAGGTGTCCTCGCTACAATCGATTTTCAAACAACAAAAATACCTGACAGGTGACCAACTTTTAACAGCGGCTATTCAGGGTGATCAACTCGCCATGGAAGCGGTCAATAAAATTGGCTATATGTTGGGAAAAGGCATAGCAACCTTAATCCATATCATCAACCCTGAATTGGTGCTGATTTCTGGACGTGGTGCAAAAGCTAAGGATGTACTGTTGCCTAAAATTCAAAGCGCAGTATTGGAGTTTAGTATCAAAAGATTATCACAAAACACAAAAATTGAATTCTCTAACACAGAAAACATACAATTATTGGGTTCAACATGCATATGCATCTTGAACGCAGACAAAAACATCTATAAAACACAATTAATAGACTAATTACTTAAATCATCAACAAATGAGCAATTTTTACTCAAAATGTTGCAGTATAACCTTAGTTATGCTTTTCAGCTTATCTTCGTTATTTGCACAACAAACTGTTACGGGGAGAGTAACAGATCCTAATGGAGCAGGTCTTCCAGGAGTGAGTGTGTCTGTTGTTGGAACAAACAAAGCAGCTCAATCCAACATGGATGGAAACTACTCCATCGAAGCCAATAATGGCCAAAAACTACGCTTCACCAGCGTAGGCTATCAAACACAAGAAGTCAATGTTACTTCTTCCACCTTAAATGTAACCATGCAGGAAGATGCTGGTAACATCGATGAAGTCGTGGTAACTGCCATGGGTATCAAAAGAGCACCTAAGGAATTAGGCTATGCCATGAGTACCGTAGAAGCAAAAGAATTGACCAAAACAGGATCACCTAACTTTGCAGGTGCATTATATGGTAAAGCGCCAGGTGTTCGTATTTCTGCAGCTCCAGGTGGTGCTACTTCTGGTATTAACATCAATATCCGTGGGGTCAACTCAATCACCGGTAACTCTCAGCCTTTAATTATTATTGATGGTGTTCCAATGAGAACTACTACCTTCAATAACTCTAATTACTGGGGTGACCAAAGAGCAAGAGGTAACGGATTAGAAGACCTAAACCCTGAAGATATCGAATCCATCACTGTGCTTAAAGGTGCTTCTGCAGCCGCATTATATGGTTCCGAAGCATTAAATGGGGTAGTTATGGTGACGACTAAATCTGGTAAAGGTGGAGAAGGCGTTGCCATCGACTTTAATGCAACATATACCCATGACCAAATTGCCTACTTACCTCGCTTTCAAGATGTGAGAGGTCCTGGTTATACTACTCAATATGCTGATGCAGGCCAAGGCGAAGACATGTTCTTTTACTATGGTGATGATCTAGCAGTTGATGGTGTAAAAAGAGGTCTTTTAGGAGCAACAATTAACTTTGGTCCTAAATTCGACGGCCAACCTGTTGTTTCTTGGGATGGTAAAGTTAGACCTTATGTAGCGCAAAATTCATATGGCAAACTATTCAACAACCCAAATAATACCATCTTCAACTTAGCCCTATCGCATACAAGTGATAAAGCAAACACAAGGTTCTCGTTGACTAGACAAGACAACGAAATGACCGCACTGTCTTCATACAACAAGAAGAACATCGCTAGTATCAATTCAACTATGAAATTCTGGGATAAATTGACCACAGATATCGTAGTAAACTATGTTAATCAACATACCCACAACAGACCATTCTTGACAGACCGTCTTGTAAACAACTTTACAGGTATGATCTCGACCTTCGATAACCCAGAGTGGTATTTGGACAGATACAGCACTAGCCTTGGCTATAAATATGTAACTGGTTCTAACCAAAGTTTGACACCTGGAGAAAACTTAAGACACAATGGCTACAAAGCTGACGTATTAGACTTCATGTGGAATAACTTGGCTAGACAATATGATGAATACTCAAACAGGGTGATCGGATCATTTACCAACACTTGGCAAGTAACACAAGACTTCTCTATCCGCGGTAGATTCTCTGCAGATATGACGAACTTAAAAACAGATGATAAACAACCAAACGAAATTCCGGTTGCATTCGGACAGTCTGGATACTATGCATCTAATAATACGACTGCAAATATTTACTACACCGACTTATTGGCTTCGTATAGCAAGCAAATCACCGAAGATGTAAAATTAGGTGCAATGCTTGGTTATACTGCTACTAAATTGAATACAACGAATTTATCAGCAAATACCGACGGTGGATTATCTGTTAGAAATTGGTATGATATCAGTGCGTCAAACAATATTTCAAGAGGTAACTCAACAAAATTGAACTCTTTACGTGATGCAACATTCGGAACCATCAACTTTAACTTTAAAGATTTCTGGTTTGTAGAAGGTACATTAAGAAGAGAGCAAATTTCTCAAATGCACCCTGATAACAACGTACTATACTACCCTTCCGTAAACACCAGTATTATCTTGAATGAAGCATTCCAAATGCCTGAATTCTTCAATTATGCTAAATTAAGAGGTTCATATGGTATCGTGGGTAAATACCCAGACATCTATTTAAGTGCCTTAAGTTATTCCCAAGCTACTTTGGGTAATCAAGGTACCGATGCATCAGTATTGTATACTCAGATCCCAACTTCTTCTTTCGGTAATGAAAAAATCAAACCTGAAAACAAACACGAATTGGAAATCGGTTTAGAAACAAGATTGTTCAATAACAAATTAGGTTTAGACATTACCTATTATAACGGTAAAATCGTTGACCAGATCTTAAACTATACCCTTCCTTATTCTACAGGTTCTAACTCAATCCTAGCAAACGTAGGTACATTGAGAAACACAGGTTACGAATTTGCATTAAACGGAGCTCCTATTTCAAATGATAACTTCAAATGGAATTCAATCTTAAACTTTGCCTTCAACCGCAATAAGGTAGAAGCTCTTCCTGGTGGTGCTTCCCAATTAATGTTAGCAGATTACGATGGTTCTGCAGCGAGATTAGTTGCTAACGTAGGCCAATCTATGGGTGATATCATGGTACACCCTTACGTATATGATGCAAGCGGCAAAAAGATTGTTAATGATAATGGTCTTTACCAATTAGACCCAGATGAATGGGTAAAAGCGGGTAATGCAATGCCAAAAGTAACAGGTGGTTTCATCAATACTTTTACTTACAAAAACATCACTTTAGATGCATTGATCGACTTCCGTTGGGGCGGACATGCCATGCCTACTGGTATCAACTGGATGAAATCTCGTGGTCTATTGGAAGAAACCCTTACAGCAATGGATGCTGAGCACGGTGGTCTAAGCTATTATATCAAAGATGGTAAAGGTATTGCAACAACTGGAAACGCTGGCCCTGCTGGTGAAAAAGTATTCCACGATGGTATGGTAATGGACGGCGTTTTAGCAGATGGTTCTCCAAATACCAATATCATTTCTCAAGCATTCTACTACGCTCAAACTTACAACTGGGGAGGTCCTCAATACTCTAACTCAAACTACGGTTTGTATGTTCAGAAAAACAATTACATCAAGTTAAGAGAACTTTCATTGGGTTATAGATTACCTGCTTCTGTAGCAAAAAGCTTAAGAGCGAAAAACCTTCAGATCTCTGCATTTGCAAGAAACCTATTCTTCATTTATAGATCAATGAAAGATTTAGATCCTGAGCAAATGACAGGTGGTTCTTATTGGGTAAACAACGTTACTAATGCGGGTACTTCTCCTGCAACTAGAACTTATGGTTTCATGTTACGTGCAAGCTTCTAAAATTATGAAAACAAACAAATTATTGGTGATCGCGGGATTAATGGCTGCATCACTAGCAACGATAACCTCTTGTAAAAAAGAGTCCTTTGATGCTGAATATCGGAACCCTTCTAAAGTAACGAGTTCAACCATCGAAAAACAATATACAGGTGTACAATATGGCTATATCGAACTAGTCGTTCCAACCTATAGAAATTACTTTGTAACCCTTTCTCCAACCATTCACCGTTATCTACAAACAATTGGCTGGGCAAACACCACTGATCAATTAACGCCAGGTATGGCCGCAATTAACGATCGTTGGGAAAGATACTATAGAGGATTGGCACAATTCAGGGAATTTGAAAAAGTGTATAACGCTAGCCCTGAAGATGAAAAGGCAATGAAGAAAATCTTCTTATTGACTGCAAAGGTCTTTTTCTACGACCTAACGCAACAACAAGTGGATTTACATGGCGATATTCCATGGTCTCAAGCTGGTATGTTAAGTACAAATGGTGGTGATTATACCATCTCCTACTCAAAATTTGACAAGGCTGCAGATATCTATACTGCTATGTTAGACGATTTAAAATCCATCAGTACTGAATTGAGCAATTATACGCTTCCAGCAGCAGTAGTTAGTTCTTTCAAGACTCAAGATTTGGTTAACTCCGGAAATGTAGACTTGTGGAAAAAATACTGTAACTCCTTAAGATTACGTATGCTGACTCGCGTTGGAAAAGCTTCACAGTTTTCTGCTAGAGCTACCCAAGAAATCAATGAAATATTAGGCAATCCAACAAAATTCCCTGTCCTAGCATCGAATGCAGATAATATCCAAATTGATATCTTCAACAATGCCTCAGATGTGAATGCAAGAGGATTTAGGGATGCAATTGAAAGCTGGAACAACAATATTGCTGGAAAAGTAATGATTGACCACATGTTAAACAATGCAGATCCAAGACTTCCATTTATGTTTGAACCAGGCGCTGGTGCTAATGGAGCTTTCATCGGTCTAGATCAATCGCTAACAAGTGCTGTTCAATCATCACAGATTGCTGGAACACCTGCTAACCCGAGTAAGATTGCCATCTATAACAGATCTACTTATTCTCGCAACCAGAACTTCCCTGGTATCTTGATCACGGCTTCAGAAGTTGATTTCTTGAAAGCTGAAAATCAATTGAACAGTGGAAACGCGACAGCAGCAAAAGCTAGTTTTGAAAAAGCAATCAAAGAATCCATTGAACTACAGGTTTCATTGAGAAACATCAGTAATGATGGAACCGTAGCAAAACCTACTGCTCCAACTACTGCTCAGACAACAGCTTATATCAATAAAATCGGATGGGGAACAAACAACCTCCAATTGATCGCTATGCAAAAATGGTTACACTTCAACATTATCCAATCTGTAGAAAACTGGTCGGAGGTGAGAAGATTAAACTACCCAACTTTTGCGTTCCGTGTTGAAACTTCAGATTTCCAAAAAACAGTTCCTGTGAAATGGAATATGGTTCAAGATGAAATCACTTACAATCAAGAAAACTACAACGCTATCAAAGATCAAGACAACGTAAATACAAAATTATTCTGGGATGTAAATTAATGCCCAAACTAATTATTATATGAAAAGCCACTTCGCGTGGCTTTTCTTTTATCAACCCCCTAAACTTAATACCAATGAAGAGATCAACATTATTTACCGCAACTTTCCTCCTTGCTTCATCCCTTTCTTTTGGCCAAGCGCACAACGTCTCCGCGGGTTATCAAAAACCTACTGATCAACAGGTCATCCAGAATCTGGAGCAGTGGCAGGACATGAAGTTTGGGCTGTTTATGCACTGGGGAACCTACAGCCAATGGGGAATCGTGGAGAGTTGGAGTATTTGCCCTGAAGATGAAGGCTGGACCCAACGTAAACCCGAACACGGAAAAACCTATTTTGAATATGTAAAAAATTACGAAAACCTACAGAAATCTTTTAACCCTGTAGATTTCAATCCCCAAAAATGGGCCGATGCAGCAAAAGCTGCCGGAATGAAATATGTAGTATTTACGACCAAACACCACGATGGCTTCGCCATGTTTGACACCAAAGAGTCCGATTACAAAATCACTTCCAAGAATACCCCTTTCTCTAGTAACCCAAAGGCCAATGTCACCAAAGAAATTTTCAATTCTTTCCGAAATGAAGGTTTCAAAATAGGAGCCTATTTCTCCAAACCTGATTGGCACACAGAACACTATTGGTGGCCTTATTTCCCACCAAAAGACAGAAATGTAAATTACGACCCTACTAAATATCCAGAACGCTGGAACAATTTCAAAAACTACACCTACAACCAGATCAATGAACTGACCTCAGAATATGGAAAAGTTGACATCCTTTGGCTTGATGGGGGCTGGGTCAGACCCTTCAGTACCATTGACCAATCCGTGGACTGGCAACGCGGCATCAAGGTCGAACAGGACATCGATATGGACCGTATCGGTGGAATGGCAAGAAAAAATCAACCTGGGATCATTGTAGTAGACCGGACTGTTCCCGGAAAATGGGAGAATTACGTGACACCGGAGCAGGCTATTCCTGAACACCCACTAGATATTCCTTGGGAAAGCTGTATCACCATGGGAAATTCTTTCTCTTATGTCCCTAATGACCAATATAAGCCTACAAAAAAGATTGTAGAAACCTTAGTCAAGATTATTTCTCGAGGTGGCAACTACCTGATGAACATTGCTCCAGGACCAAATGGAGACTTTGATCAAGCTGCATACGATCGCCTTAAGGAATTGGCAAAATGGGTGCAGATCAATGAGTCTGCAATTTACGCGACAAGAAGTGTTGCTCCATATCATGAAAATGGATATTACTACACCCGTAGCAAGGACAATAAAACCATTAACGTATTCCACTTGTCCGAAGGCGAAAAATACAGTGCTCCAACCTCTTTTTCATTCCAAATCCCTGCCAACAGTAAAATTAAGGCAGTGAAAATCCTAGGCCATAATGGAAAAGCAAAATGGAATCTAAAGGAAAACATACTCACTGTACAGAATTCAGCCAAGAACCTGGATTATGCGACAGCCATTCAAGTCAGCTTAAGATAACCACTATCTGATTACAATTTCTTATCTTAAATACTGGATAAGAAATTGTAATCTAAATTGAAATCAATGCGTATGAAAACCTCCTATGTAATCCTCCTTCTTCTTTTTAACTTAAATCTTTTTGCACAATCGCCCCAACCCAACATTTTGAAATCTGAATTTATATTCGAGCAAGGCAAATATTTCGATCAATGTCACGCTTCAACCATTGAAGAGGCAAAAGACGGAACTTTGTTGGCCAGTTGGTTTGCAGGAACCCATGAGGGCAACCAAGACGTTAAGATCTGGGGAGCTACTTACGATGGAGAGAAATGGTCAGACCCAACAATTTGGGCCGATGGAGTCGCTGATAAAACCTACCCATGTTGGAACCCCGTGCTTTTCCGTAAAAATAATGATCAAACCATCTATCTTTTTTATAAGGTGGGCCCCAATCCAAGGGAATGGTGGGGAATGGTCAAAACCTCAAAAGACAATGGAAAAACTTGGTCAAAGGCAGAAAAACTACCTGATGGAATTTTAGGCCCAATCAAAAATAAACCTAAACAGCTTTCTAATGGTACCGTTGTTTCTCCATCCAGTGAAGAATTAAGTGAAACCCGTTGGCTTGCCCATGTTGAAATTGCTGATAAGAATATGAAAACATGGAAAAAATATCCAATCCACCATGAATCAACCTTGAATGTCATTCAACCAAGCGTTCTACAACACCCAAACAATAAGTTACAGGTTTTATGCCGCAGCAGAGAGGGTTCGGTCATTTCATCTTGGTCTACCGATAATGGCAAAACTTGGTCAGACCTTGAAAAAACAAATCTGATCAACCCCAATTCTGGAACTGATGCCATACCGGTAAACAACCAATATTGGATTGTTTACAATCCTGACATTCCTGGAAAAGAATGGTGGGAAGGAAGAGCAAAATTAAATATTGCCTTTTCCAATGATGGACGGGATTGGAAAAAGTTCATGGAATTAGAAAATCATGATAAAGGTGAATTCAGCTATCCAACTATCTTCCAAGATTCCAAAGGCAAGATTCATATAACTTATACCTACAATAGAGTCAATGTAAAACATGTGGTTTTAGACCCAAAATAAAACAGAAGGCCAGAATTAATTCTGGCCTTTCTCTTACTTCAATTTTTTACTGTCCATAACCTCAAATTCCCCATTCAGCTTAATATTATCGGATGCTGGACCTATCAATACCTTGAACTTTCCTTTTTCGACTTGCCAATCTTTGCTTGCTGTCCATAACTTCAAATCATTTTGATCAAGGGTAAAACTAACTTTTCGCGTTTCTCCCTTCAACAAAGGAACCCGATCAAATCCACGTAATTGTTTAACTGCTGAAACAGCGGAGCTGACCTCGTCGATTAGGTATAGCTGTGGCACTTCTTCACCATCAAAATTTCCGGTATTGACCAAATCGAAGGAAACTTCCACAACAACATCCTCATCCCCTTCTAATATTCCCATTTCCAAATTCTTGTATTCAAAATCAGTATAACTCAACCCGTATCCAAAGCTATATAATGGAGTAGACTCTTCATCAATGTAAGGATGATGTTTGGGCTTTTGATGATTGTAATATACCGGCAACTGCCCAATAGACCTTGGAACTGATATAGGAAGTCGACCTGCTGGATTATAATCCCCAAATAGCACATCCGCGATTGCTGTCCCTCCTTCTTGCCCTGGGTACCAGGCATCAAGAATGGCAGGAATATGTTCATCTGCCCAATTCAGGTTTAATGGCCTTCCTTTAATAACCACCAATACAACTGGCTTTCCGGTTGCCTGAATGGCCTGCATTAATTCCAGTTGATCACCCATCATATCCAATGAAGCACGATCAAACCCCTCTCCACTTTCCATATCAGATATCCCTTTTTTGCTACTTTCCACCTCTGCAGCACCCGTTGCTTGATAGGAAGTCTTAAAGTCGCGAGCACTTGAACCTCCAACAACCAAGACCACAACATCCGACCGTTTTGCAGCAGCAACTGCAGCAGGGATATCGGTCTGCCCCATATCACGGATCGCAGCCCCTTTTACATATTCAACTTCAGTTCTTGCTCCCAATTTCTCCTTAATCCCTGCCAGAACTGTCTTGACCTTGCCATCTGCCTGTGGCGCTGTATAATCGCCTAATTGATTGTAAACATTATCTGCATTCGGTCCAATCACCGCAATTCGCTTGAGATCTTTTTTCAAAGGAAGAAGATCCCCATCATTTTTTAGTAAAATGATAGACTCTCGAGCAACTTGTCTTGCAACTTCTATATTTTCAGGACTAGCCACTTTCTTCTTAGCTTCCTTTTCTGAAACAAAAGGATTTTCAAACAGACCTAAGCGAAACTTTGTGGTTAGGACTCTGCCAACCGATTGGTTTAATTCATCTTCACTCACTAACCCTTCTTTGATAGCTAACAACAAATTCTTATCATACCCCGAACCGCTTAGATCTACATCCAATCCTGCATTCAAGGCTTGCGATGCCCCTTCTGCTGGGTTTGCAGCTGTATTATGTCCTCCCGATAAACCTTGTATACTCAATAGATCAGACACGACAAACCCTTTAAATCCCCATTCTTTTCTCAAAACTTCATTCAACAACCAGGAATTTGAAGAACATGGAATCCCATCTATGGAATTATAAGCCGTCATTACGGACCAAGCTCCCTGCCTAACCGCTTTTTCAAAAGGGAATAGATAATTCATCCTCAAATCTCGCTCACCAACAGAAACACTACCTCCATTATGCCCCCCTTCCGGGACACCATATGCCACAAAATGCTTTAAAGTGGAAAACACCTTTCCTGCTTGACCAAGTTTCTCTCCTTGCATGCCCCTGACCATGGCTTCGCCCATCCTCCCCACTAAAAAAGGATCTTCACCGTAAGACTCTTCCGTCCTTGACCACCTTGGTTCTCGAGCTAGATCCAATACAGGACCATAGCCATTATGAACTCCAACTGCAGATGCTTCTGCAGCGATTACTCCGGCCATTTTTTCTATTAAAAACGGATTCCAGGTACTCGCTTGGCCAATGGCCGTTGGAAATGTGGTCGCTCCAATAGCCATATGCCCATGTGGAGTCTCCTCGGAAAGTAACAATGGAATACCCAAGCGCGTGCTATCAACCATGAATTTTTGCAAGGCGTTGGTTGCCTTGGCAGCCTCCTCTGGAGTCAGGCCTGTGATTAAAGTCTTCTGTGTCCATGGATCTGCGCGTAATGTTGCCCATAATAATCCGATTTTTTGATTCTTGACTGTTTCTTTAAACTTTTGACTTACCCCTATTTTTCCAGCATTCTTATCATACATTTCCCAACCCAGAACCTTCGATAGTTGACCAACCTTCTCTTCAAGGGTCATCCTGCCTAAAAGGTCTTCCACCCGTTTTTCTACGGGAAGATCCTTATTCTTATAGGGAAACTCCTGTGCTTGTAAAGTGGATTGACAGGCTACCATCAAACCAAAAATCAAAAGTCCTTTTATCTTAATTTTCATCTATTAACAATGCTTGGGATTAGGGATAAAAATCTACATATTATAATCATGGTAATTTAATCAATTTTATCCTTTTAGCGGTAAATAAACTATCTTTTGCTAATCAATCTCATTAGAATATGTTTTCAGTTTTCCATATATTTGGAAAGACCCAATTTTATTAAAACCAACATGGCATCATCATCAAAACATATCCTTCTGATCCTGTTATTGACATTGACTAGTCTCAATATCTTTTCCCAAACCAAGAAAGCCCAATGGTTGGAAGATGACCGTTTCGGCATGTTTATTCATTGGGGTCTCTACAGTGCAACCGAAGGGATTTGGAAGGGCGAAAGGTTAAGACATCCCAATAATTACGCGGAATGGATTCGTTACAGAAACCGTATCGGTGAAGCAGAATATGGTGAATTGGCAAAAAGGTTTGACTGGGATAAAATCAATCCAGAAGAATGGGTACTCCTAGCCAAAAAAGCCGGTATGAAGTATATTGTTATTACCTCAAAACATCATGATGGTGTGGCACTTTGGGATAGTAAAGTCAGTGATTATTCTCTGCCAAAACTTAGCGGAACCAATAGAGATGTCATAAAAGAAATTGCTGAAGCCTGTAAAAAACACAATATCAAACTATGTTTTTACTATTCCCACTGGATCGACTGGCAACATCCCTATGCTTGGAACCATAACCAAGAAGTCACAGGTCGAGTGACTGATGCTCAATACAATCAGTATTGGCAGGAAAAGGTAATCCCTCAAATCCGTGAATTGCTTACAAATTATGGCGATATCGCTATGATGTGGTTTGATATGTGGATTCCTTACCAACAGAGCATCATCAAAAAAGAACAGCTGGATCAACTGGCTAACCTCATCCATGAATTACAACCTAAGTGTTTAATCAATTCACGGCTGGGTTTCCCGATTGAAAATGAACATGTAGACTTTGAAACTTTAGGTGACAATCAATTCGGATCCGCATACACCGACCATATCTGGGAAACACCTGGAACCATCGCGCATTCATGGGGATTCAATGCCCTGGAAAATGAATGGAAGTCCAGCAATCAATTGTTCCAATCCTTAATCAACAATGTTAGCCTGAATGGCTCTTACACCCTGAATATCGGCCCCCGTGCCGATGGTTCTGTGCCATATGAAGGCGTTCAGCGATTAATGGACATGGGACAATGGCTCAATAAGTATGGACAAGCTGTTTATTATAACAATGGTCTGCCAATCCGATTCTCCCAACATGACTGGGGTAAAATGACCATCAACAACAAAACAAAAGAACTTTATTTACACGTCTATAATTGGCCTTTTGATAAAATCCTTCGTGTTACCGGTTTGCAGAGCAAACCAACCAAAATCGAGCTGTTAAAAGGAAATAAAACCCAAGCAGTAAAATTTGAACAGTTGGGCCCTATTATCCATATCCATGTACCTGAAGAACAACCTGACCCCTATGTATCGGTCCTAAAAGTAACTATGGACCAGCCTCAATTCAATACTGAAGTCGTTGCTGAATCTACCTTTGGCGGATTCTCATTAAATGCCAAGAACCATCTTTCAAAAGGACTGGAGTTCAAGGCCTTTGATGGTACTAAACCCGATCACCTTGTATTAAAGGCCAACCAAAAAGTGCAATGGAAGGTTTATCTTCCAGAAGCCGGTGAATACAGCATAGAAACCTCTTTACATAATGGTTCCGGCAAAACAACCCAACTCAGCATCAAGGATATCGAAAGCACCTTCACCGTATCTGCTGCTCCCAATGGAAAAGTAACGGTCGAACCTAATCAAAACTGGTATGTAGAAGAATTCTTGGATGTCCCGGTAGGAAAGATCAGCATCACAAAACCAATAGAACTAAATCTAGAATTCTCAGCATCAGACCCTATTCTTTTTAACAGAATATGGATTGAAAAAAAGAAAGAGTAAGGAAGATTGAGGGCTTGAACCAGGATGCCCTTCGACGCCGCTCAGGGTACCGGATGAGAGGAGGGACCAAGATCTGGGCAAGAACCAGGATTCATGGGATTGGAGGATGGACCAAGATTAACATGCCTGTTAACGACATTCTATCCATCTCTCCGCCACTGGAAATGAGCCGGTTGCAAAAGGACTTCCTGCGCACCAATGACAAGTGTGTTAGATCTGTGTTTCTAGGTGTTTAGAGCTATAATTATTTTCTAGAAAAATCTATTTTTGCGACATACTGCCTTGGAAGGGCAGAATTATTTTAGCAATGGTATCGAACAATATAGGGTTAATGCAAAAACGATGTTCGATTAATCGAACATCGTTTTTGCGCTATCTCCAGGCTAACCTGCCATGCTAGCTAAAATAATGGAACCCCGATGGAAAATATTTTTCTATTTATTTTTTCGCGGGGGACTTATGCGATACACCCCGAATTTTGTGAATATAATGTTGGAATACCAACAATAATCCTGTGCCGGGGCTCGACGCCGCTCGACCATCGGAATATTGATCTTGGTCCATCCTCTCATCCAGTACCCTGAGCTAAGTCGAAGGGAATCCTGATTCCTTCCCAGATCTTGGCCCATCCTCTCATCCCATCAATCTTGGTTCAAATTCATGCAGCAATTGCATAAAATTTTAATATCCCGCTTAGCTCTTATGTCTTGTGTCTATTGTCTTATGTCTAAAAAACTAAATCGCTTTTGTTTTCGCCTTCAACCAAGCTTTTTCAGCATCATCCAATTTAGGGGACAATTGTTCATAGACCCAGCCATTATATTGGTTCAACCAATCAATGTGCTTTTGGTCCAATAGGCTTTTATCAACCAACGCAGTATCGATATAACATACCGTTAAAGTCTCAAAATCCATAAAATCACCAAATTGATTACTCTCCACTTTCTTCGAAAGTACTAAGTTCTCAATACGGATTCCATAATGACCTTCTCGATATAAACCTGGTTCAATGGAAGTAATCATGCCTTCCTCAACCGGAATATCGATTGCCGCCATATTGAAAACCTGTGGCCCTTCATGAACGTTCAAGAAAAATCCTACCCCATGTCCAGTACCATGTCCGTAATTGCGCAAGGTTTCCCAGATAGGCCTTCTGGTAATGGCATCAATGGAATATCCTTTAGTTCCAACAGGAAATACAGCTTGAGAACCCTCAATAGTTCCTTTTAGAACAATGGTATAATCGGTTTTCTCCTGAGGTTGTATCTGTCCTAAAGAAATTACCCGGGTAATATCAGTCGTTCCGTCCAGGTATTGACCACCTGAATCCACTAGCAACAAACCTTCAGGTTTCAAAACCGAATTACTGGATTCTGTCGCTTTATAATGCGGCAAAGCACCATGGGCTTTATAACCTGCAATGGTATCAAATGAAATATCAACAAATCCTTCTGAAGCAGCACGTAGTCCTTGCAATTTTTCAGCAATAGAAATTTCTGAAAGTTCTCCCGATGCTACGTTTTCCTCAACCCATTTAAAAAATTTGGTCAATGCAACCCCATCCTTTATCATGGCATTTCGGGTATGATCTACCTCTACCTTGTTTTTAATAGCCTTCAATGTCGTTGAAGGATTCATATCTTCCAAAATTTCGATGTTTTCTGGAACAGAATCATAAATGGCAAAACAAGTACGCTTGGGGTCTAATAATATACGTTCGCCTTTCAACTGTTTTACAGTCTCAAATGCTTGCTGATAGTCAGCGACTTTTACTCCAGAATCCTTTAAAGAAGAAATATCAGCAGGAGATAATTTCCCCGAACCAATAAACAAGGTATTTTTATCCTCTTCAATCAGCAAGAAGGCCAATACAACCGGATTACAATGAACATCATTCCCACGGATATTAAGGATCCATGCCAAATCATCCAATGAAGAAACAAAATGAAGGTCGGCCCTTTTATCTTTAAGCTTTGTTTTTATGCTAGCAATTTTGTCTTTTGTAGATTGTCCAGTAGTACTTTCATCCAAAAGAAATGCTTTTTCAGTAGGCAGTTCAGGTCTACCATCCCAAATATGTTCCAAAAGATCTAGATGACCATTTACATGGATGCCCAAGGGATTCAATTCAGACGCTACGGCTTGTGCAACCGCAACAGAAGCTAAATTGCCATCGAAAGCTACAGTATCGCCTTTTTTCAATGTCTTGGAAAGCCAGGTTGCATATTCTGCTTTACCTTGAACCTGCAACTTCACTAATTCAAATCCGGTACCCGCCAATTGCTCATTTGCTTGAACAAAATAACGAGAATCTGTCCATAAACCCGCAAAATCTTGCGTGATGGCCAATGTCCCAGCGGAACCGGTGAAACCAGAGGTCCATGCTATGCATTTGTATCTTTCCGGAAGGTATTCGCTAATATGTGGATCGGAGGAGGGAATTATATAGGCATCTACACCCTTTTCTTTCATCTCTTTACGGATGGAAGCTAACTTATCGATGTATTTCATTATGTAATTTTTAATAATCCCCGCAAGTTATAAAAACTCTCACAATTAATACATTTACTTCATCATACATTTGAAATTTTACAATTTAAATGTACTACTTGTGCAGTAGATTACGATATTTGCTACCTATGAGAAGATTTTTTTCATTTTTTTATTTCCTTGCTGTTATTAGCGTCCTAAACACGCAAACAGTACAAGCCCAAGGAGTAAAGGCAAAAGTCCAAACGGCATTTGATGCTTTTAGCAAGAACCCGTCTCTAAAAAATGGCATGGCTTCCTTGACGGTCATAAACTCTAAAACTGGTGAAATTGTTTTCGACAGCAATAACCAGATCGGAATGCCTACCGCATCAACCTTGAAAGTGATCACTTCCATTACAGCTTTAGATCTGTTAGGGGCTGATTTCACCTATAATACTGAACTTTTCTACACCGGTCAGATTGACTCCTTAGGCACCTTAAATGGCAATATCATTATCGAAGGTAAGGGCGACCCTACCCTTGGCAGTGATAGATACCCAGACACTAAACCGGAAGTCCTATTGGCAAAATGGTCCGAAGCCATCAAGAACCTTGGCATCAAAAAAATCAATGGTAAAATCATTGCTGATGATATTTTCTTCAACGGCTACGATGTTCCGGGAACTTGGATGTGGACAGATATCGGAAATTATTATGGGGCAGGATTCTCTGCTTTAAATTGGAAAGAAAACAAACTGGGAATCAACTTTACACCGGGTGCACCTGGTAAACCAGCAACCTTACAGCCTGTACAGAAAGCTCCATTCTACCATTTAATCAATGAAGTAAAAACAGGAGCCAATGGTTCGGGGGATAATGTATATGCTTATTCAGCTCCATATTCTACACAAGTTTACCTAAGAGGTACCTATGGCGCCAATCTAAAAAAAACAATTGAAATCTCAGTACCTGATCCAGCATTGGACTTAGCATATTCGCTTTCTGATGCGCTTGGTAGAGATTCTATCTTTGTTACAGACTCCTTGAACAAGGTTACTACTGCAAAAAGATTAACAGATATGGATTCTTCAAGCATCTTGGATGCAAAAAGAAATTCAATCCTGCTGATCAAATCGCCTAGATTAGGTGAAATTGTGCATTGGTTCAACCAAAAAAGCATCAATCTATATGGAGAGTCGCTGTTAAAATTGATTGGTGTGGTTTCCGCAATGGAATACAACACAGAAAAATCGGCAACCTTAGTTTCCAAATATTGGCAGAATAAATTATCGATAGACCCAAGTGCCATCAATACCTTCGATGGTTCTGGCTTATCGCCTCAAAATAGAGTGACGACTTTGGCGATGAGCAAAATCATGCAATATGCTAAAGGGAGACCGTGGTATGATGAGTTTTTAAAATCTTTGCCAACAATTAACAATACTACCATGAAAAGTGGTACTATTGGCGGTGTATTAGGTTACACAGGATACCAAAAATCAAGCGATGGACAAGAATATACCTTCACATTGCTTGTCAACAACTACCAAGGCCCTGCTGGACAGATGCGCCAACGTATGTTTAAATTATTAGATGTATTAAAGTAGATTATTACTAGGTGATAATCATGAAATATTAGTATAAACCAAAATTGTAATGAGTAACATCAACAGAAAGAAAGACGCTTTAAACTACCATGCTATGGGGCGTCCGGGTAAAATAGCAGTGGTTCCTACAAAACCACACAGTTCACAAAGAGACTTATCTTTAGCCTATTCCCCAGGTGTAGCCGAGCCTTGTCTGGCAATTGCAGAAAACAGCGAAGACGCTTATAAATATACTGCCAAGGGTAACTTGGTAGCCGTAATCAGTAATGGTACTGCCGTATTAGGCCTTGGTGATATTGGTGCCCAAGCTGGTAAACCCGTTATGGAAGGTAAAGGATTACTTTTCAAGATCTTTGCCGATATCGATGTATTTGACATCGAGTTAGACACCAAAAACGTTGATGAATTTGTCAATATCGTTAAAGCTTTGGAACCTACCTTCGGTGGTGTGAACCTTGAAGATATCAAAGCGCCTGAGTGTTTTGAAATTGAACGCCGCTTAAAAGCAGAAATGAACATTCCAGTAATGCATGATGACCAACACGGTACCGCAATTATTTCTGGGGCTGCTCTGATCAATGCTTCTGAATTACAGGATAAAAATATCGCCGACCTAAAAATCGTGGTGAATGGCGCAGGTGCTGCAGCAATTTCCTGTACAGCAATGTACGTGGCTGTAGGCGCTAATAAAAATAACATCGTAATGTGCGATAGTAAAGGTGTTATCCGTAAGGACCGTGAGGTATTAGACCCTACTAAAGCTGAATGGGCAACTGACCGCGATATCCATACTTTAGCAGATGCTGTTAAGGATGCTGATGTTTTCATCGGTCTTTCTGCTGCCGATGTTTTGACGCCTGAAATGTTGAAAAGCATGGCTCCAAAACCAATCGTATTGGCGATGGCAAACCCTAACCCTGAAATCGCCTATGAGCTTGCTCTTGAAACTCGCGATGATATCATCATGGGTACAGGACGCTCTGACTTCCCTAACCAAGTAAACAACGTTCTTGGTTTCCCTTACATTTTCCGTGGTGCACTAGACGTAAGAGCTACGGCCATCAACGAAGCCATGAAAATTGCTGCTGTAAAGGCGATTGCTGAATTAGCAAAACAACCTGTTCCTGAAGAAGTGAACATTGCTTACAATGCCAACAACATCCGTTTCGGAATCGATTATGTGATCCCTAAACCGACAGATCCACGCTTGATTACGGAAGTTTCCGTAGCGGTTGCAAAAGCTGCTATTGAATCTGGTGTAGCGCGTAAGGTAATCGAAGATTGGGATGCATACCGTGATGAATTGCGCAAGAGATTGGGTAAAGATGAACGTTTGATCCGTACCATTACCGCCAAAGCAAAATCTAACCCTAAACGTGTTGTATTTGCTGAAGCTGATAATTATAAAACCCTTCGTGCTGCTCAGATTGTTAAAGAAGAGGGAATTGCTTTCCCAATCCTTTTGGGTAACCAAGAAAAAATCAACAATTTGATCCATGAATATGGTTTTGAACTGGATGGTGTTGAGATCATCGACCCTCAAGCTGAGATCAAATCCGAAAGATTTGAAAGATACGCAGAACACTTATACCAAAAAAGACAACGCAGAGGCGTTAATAAATTAGACTCTCGCAAGTTAATGACCAACCGTAACTACTTTGCAGCAAGTATGGTTGAATTTGGCGATGCAGATACCCTTATTTCTGGTTTGACACGCAATTATGCTTCAACAATCCGCCCTGCATTACAAGTAATCGGAGCAAAACCGGGAAGCAGAGTTGCTGGGATGTACATTATGTTGACAAGCCAAGGTCCATTATTCTTTGGTGATACCACTGTAAACTCAAACCCAAGCGCACGCGAACTTGCTGACATTGCTGTTTTATTGGATTCAGCAGTTAAAAGGTTCAACGTTAAACCTCGTTTAGCGATGTTGTCTTACTCTAACTTCGGTTCAAATATTGGTGATATTTCCGATAAAGTAAGGGAGGCTGTAAGCATCTTACATAAAGAACATCCTGAAATTGTTGCAGATGGTGAAATTCAAGCAAACTTTGCATTGAACAAAAACCTATTGGCAGATAACTTCCCTTTCTCGACTTTAAATGGTGAGCCAGCAAATACCTTGGTATTCCCGAACTTGGAATCTGGTAACATTGCTTATAAATTACTACAGGAAGTGGGAAATGCTGAAGCTGTCGGTCCAGTTCTATTAGGTATGAACAAACCTATCCACGTATTGCAATTGGATAGTTCGGTGCGGGAAATTGTGAACATGGTTACCATTGCAGTAGTGGATGCAATTGAACACGAAAAAGAATCAAAAAATCAGTAAGCATAGCTTATGTACGAATATTTTAAAGGTAAGTTAGTTTTTAAAGCTCCAACCCATGTCGTTTTGGAGGTGGGTGGAATTGGCTATTACTTGCACATTTCATTGACTACCTACAGCCAGATCAAAGATCAAGAAGAATGCAAACTTTTTGCTTCCTTTCAGGTTCGCGAAGACTCCCAAACGCTGTTTGGCTTCGCTACAGAAGCAGAAAGACATCTCTTTCACCATTTGATCTCTGTTTCAGGTATCGGTCCGAATACCGGTAGAATGATGCTTTCTTCGATTACTCCAGAAGAAATCCAACAGGCTATCGTCAATGGGCAGGTCAATGTCATCCAGAAAATAAAAGGGATTGGTCCAAAAACAGCGCAACGCGTGATTCTTGAACTTCAAGATAAACTTAAAAAGCAAGGCCCAGATGCATTGATTCCATTGATCGTCAGCAAACCTTCTTCAGCTGAAGAAGCATTGACGGCATTGGTCATGTTAGGTTTCCCAAAAGCTCAAGCGGAAAAAGCCCTTCAGGCCATTTATACCGCCGAGCCAGATCTTTCTGTAGAACAATTGATCAAAGCAGCCTTAAAACGCCTGTAAGAGTTATTTATCTTTATAAAAACATGATTAAGAGGTTATCTGATAAAGATAACCTCTTTTTTGTTGATTGTTGATTTAGAATTTCATGCCTTTTGGATTAAGGAACATGAAAATAAATTGGCTCATATATTTTTTAAATTAAGAACCACTATGGGGTTCCATTATTTTAGCTAACATGGCACGTTAGCCTGGAATTAGCGAAAAACTGATGTTCGATTAATCGAACATCAGTTTTTCGCTACTCCTTTTTGGTTGAATACCTTTTCCAAAATAATTCTCCTCTACTAGGGCAGAATGTTGTAAAATAGATAATCCTCTGGAAAATAAAAATGGGCCTGAATAGACAGAAACACAGTTCATACAAAACTTGTCTTTGGTACAAAGGAAGGATCTCGGTAATATCCAAAATCTATTTTGAAATCATGTAGGATTGTATTGCCGTTCAGATTCCTCACTGATTGTTCAGAATCAAAAAAATCTCTAAAGAGGGATTCAGAGTGAAGCGAAGAATCTATTGTTGTTTTTTTATGAGGATGTTGGTCATTGCGAATCGTAAGATGAGCAAACTGTTTTTTATTGTTTAAACCCATAAAGAGGAACTATTGAAAATGATTTCACCCACGCTTTGGGTTTGCCATTTCAAACATCCAATTTCTATAAAAATGTCACCCCCTCTAGGGGTTCTCGCCATTAACAAACATTATCCTTCCGAAGGAAGCACTTTAGCATCTGGCTCATTTCCAATGGCGGAAAAATGGAAAGAATGCCGATGACCTGTGCGATGGGATTGGCCTTGGAATGCTTTCTCAAGATCATCCCATCAAAAGGGATGATCTTGAGAAAGATATTCCCGACAACAAGGCATTCTTTTCATGTGCGGATGACCGTGCGAAAAGCCATCTTAAATGAGCCGAAGCGTTTTGGTTACTTTTGCGCCTCAAAAGTAACGAAAAGAATTGGTGTCCCTGAGCTCCTTCGTCGGTTTGGTTACTTTTGGACTTCAAAAGTAACAAAGAAAATCATTTCAATTAAAGAATGAATATTCCCGAGAAATCTTTCGGGAAACCTTCAGGCTGACTCCGATGATAAATATTGAATGAGCGTACCTAATTCTCCAAAATAAAAGAAATGATCTTGGACCATCCTCTCATGCCGTACCCCGAGCGGCGTCAAAGGGCATCCTGGTTCAACCCATATCACCTAACAATTCCGTATATTTGCATCACAAAAAGTATCCAAACCATGGCAGAAGATTTACATATAGCTCGCGGAAGTAAAGAACACCAATATCAATCCTTGATCCCACAGATCAAAGGGCTTCTACAGGGAGAAACCAATTTTATTGCTAATCTGGCAAATATCTGCGCAGCTTTAAAGGAGCAGTTCAATTTCTTTTGGGTAGGGTTCTACCTTGTTGAAGGAAACGAATTGGTACTGGGACCATTCCAAGGACCAGTAGCCTGCACAAGAATCGCTTATAACAGAGGTGTTTGTGGGACTGCTTGGGCAAAAGAAGAAACCGTCATAGTTCCCAACGTCGATGAATTCCCTGGACATATCGCCTGCTCATCTTTATCGAAATCTGAAATAGTTGTTCCTCTCTTTCAAAACAAAAAATGTATTGCCATACTAGATGTCGACAGCAAAGAATTAAATTCGTTTGACTTAATCGACAAGCAGTATCTAAATACCATCTTAGAACTTCTTAATCCTCAGTAAAAATCATTATATTTGTCCTGCCAAACACATTAACTATTAACCAAGCATGGCAGCACCAAAGACATTATCATTTTTGAATTTAGTGATGGTAGCCCTCAATTTTCTATGGATCGCATGCCTAGAGAATGGTTTCCTATTCAGCTTTTCATTCACTGATACGATTGCCTTTTATCCATCTTACCTGACACCAGCAAAGTTCAGCTATAAAATATGGACATTTATCGCTTTTAATATGGTTTTGGCTGCTTACATGATGTATGTAGGGACGCAAAAAAACAGCTTAAATGAAAATGTAGTCCGGAAAGTAGAAAAAATCGACTACCTGTTGATCTTGAACCAGATGGCCCTCGGTTTGAGCATGACCTTGAAACACAATGATTATTTTTATTGGTCCTTAATGTATTCCATAATCTGTCTCGTTTCGGTTATGGTAATCAACAAGCGGATCCAAATCAAAAAGCTGACCACCAATTCCTTTACCCGATATTTTATCCGTTTAGGATTTGGCGTGTATACCGGCTGGTTAATGTTCGTGATAGGCTTTAATTTTGCAGTAATCCTTTCAAAACTGAGCCTTTCCTTAGGGGATGCTTTTTACTTCTATCTGAACCTGGGCGCACTGGCAATCACATGTGCCTGCATGTTAGCATACTCTTACTACAATTATTTGCCTTCAGTCTCAGCCGTATTGGCTTGGGGAAGCTACGGGGCATATGTAGAAAACAAACAGGACCCTCTTCCTACCCAATATGACATCTTACCATTCTTGATCATCTCTATGATTTTAGGGTTAATCTTTACTGCATTCAACTATTACAGGTGTACGGTCAGAAGAAAATCGCTTGCCGTCGCTATTCAGGAACCACCTTCCATAACTTAATGGTCTTGTCATCACTTACGGTAAAGATCCGGTCTTGATCCCAGAGCATGTTATTGATAGATAGATAATGGCTATCATAGCCACGGTCTCTAGAAATATTCTTGATCAAAGCTAGATCTTCCAGCCGCCAAACTTTTAAGGTCTTATCTCTACTAACCGTTGCAATTAGATTCTCCTCTATATTTATGCTGATACCATAAACCGTGAACATATGTGGAACGATATCTTGAATCGTATCCAGGTTGGCATCCAATTTATATAACTTCGCATCCCTCCCCCCAGAAAGCAAATTCCCAGCTGGGTCAAATTGTAAACTGGTTACCGGTAACTCATGTACTTTCCTTTTCTTGAATTCCTGAAAATCATGGGCATGGTATAAATGGATTTCACCATTCTTATCACCAAACGCAACAGTCGAATTATTTTTATCCACTTCAATTACCCTAACGGTAGTATTGGAAACCTTAAACCTATAAAGCAGCTCAAAATTCTCCAAACTCCAAACATAAGCATAGCCTTCCTCACCGATCGCAATCATTTCCTGTTTACCGGGAATGGTTTTTATCGAAAATACAGCGCCCTGTTCCACCTTAAGATTTGCCTTTAAACTTTGGTTCTGTGTATCTACCACCAATACCTGACCGGATCTCATTCCAATCGCCAGCAAGGAAGTTCCGGGTATGGACAAAAGTGCATATACGGAGCTTCCAACCTTGCAAAGGATCCTTTTAAAGCTATTGCTCTCTAAATCCCATTCTACCACCCCTTTATCGTTGCCACCTGTAAATAGTGCATTCGGATCAACACTTGAAATGGCCAAGGCAAATACAGGGTTTTGATGACCAGACAAGGTCCCATTCAGGTTGATATTAAACTTTTCTAGATTCATGTTATGCAAATATACCCTTGATCGCACAGAAATAAAAGAAACCCGACCAGCTATCCCAAATGCTGACATAAGTCTTACGTTCAAGAGGAGATTTGAACCAGGATGGAAGGGATGGGAGGATAAACCAAGATCTGGGTGGAACCAGGATGGAGGGGATAGGAGGATGGACCAAGATTATTATCCCGTTAGAAAGCTGTCACCCTTTCCAGGGGTTCCCAATATATACAAACAACCATCCTTCTGCAGGAAGTCCTTTAGCAACCGGCTCATTTCCTTGGCGGAAAAATGGAAAGAATGCCGTTGACCTGCGCGATGGGATTGGGATTCACCCCCTCTCTCCACACAAAAAATCCCCAGCCAAAGGCTGAGGATCCCTCAAATAAAAATATCTTAACTCCTATTGATGTCTTCCTTCCAAATTCTTGGCAATGGTTTCTAGGCTCAGGCCTTTCTCCTTTAACAGAACAATAAGATGGAACATCAGATCAGAAGTCTCATTGATAAAATCCTTTTCTGTTTCCGTAAGGGCTGCAATAACCGTTTCAACGGCTTCCTCGCCCACCTTTTGAGCAATCTTATTGATACCTCTTGAACGCAGGCGGTTCACATAGGATTCATCACTAGGAAAATCAATTCGATGCTGAACAATGCGCTCCAACTGCAATAGAAAGTTCTGATTAAATTCCGTATTAAAGCAACTTCGGCTTCCTGTATGACAGGTAGGACCAACAGGGTCAGCTTTAATTAAAATGGTATCTTGGTCACAATCGACATGAGTACTAACAACATGAAGAAAGTTTCCGCTTTCTTCACCTTTTGTCCATAGTCTATTTTTGCTCCTTGAAAAGAAAGTAACTTTTTTCTCTTCTTGGGTTTTGTTCCAAGCCTCTTCGTTCATATAGCCAAGCATCAGAACTTCTAAAGTCTGATTGTCTTGGATAATTACTGGAACAAGTCCGTCACCTTTGTTAAAATCAATACTCATGTTTTATGTATTATCGCCTAACGGAAATTCCATTGGCGTGCAATGTTTCTTTTAATTCAGGGATTAAAATCTCCCCATAGTGGAATACAGAAGCTGCAAGAGCGGCATCTACATTGGACTGTTGGAAAACATCCACAAAATGCTGCTGATTCCCTGCTCCACCGGATGCTATCAAGGGAATATGGATGGAATCATTGATCTTTTTCAGCAATCCATTATCAAATCCATTCTTGGTTCCATCATGATCCATGGAAGTCAACAGGATTTCTCCGGCACCTCTATTTTCTGCTTCCTTGATCCAATCTTCCGTTTCAATATCGGTAAGGTCTCGACCACCACGCAGGTGAACAAAATTCTTTCCGTTTACCAATCGGGTATCAACCGCTAAAACCACGAATTGAACACCAAAAGCTTTCGCAAACTGATCTAAGAGTTCAGGATTACGGACCGCAGCTGAATTGATAGAGATTTTATCTGCACCAGCATTCAACAAGATATCCGCATCTGAAAGTTCATTGATCCCACCTCCGATGGTAAATGGAATATTGATCTGACTGGCTACAGCCTTTACCAAATCCACCGTAGTTTTTCGGCGTTCATGGGTAGCTGTGATATCCAGGAATACCAGTTCATCTGCTCCTTGCTGCGAATATTGCCAAGCTAATTCAACGGGATCCCCAGCATCTCTAAGGTCAACAAAATTAACCCCTTTTACCGTCCTGCCATCCTTAACATCCAAACAAGGAATAATGCGCTTTGCTAGCATTTTAAAGACTGATTAATGCTTTTAAGTTCCAAGCTTTGATCTCTTCAATGCTGATCCTATTTTCATAGATTGCCTTTCCAACAACCACAGATTCCATTTTACCTAAATTGTTCAGTTCTTCAATATCAGCCATGGAACTGATACCGCCTGAACCGATCAATTTGATAATTGGCGAATGATCCAATAATTTCTTGTATAATTCAACGCCTGCGCCACCTAATTTTCCATCTTTACTGATGTCGGTACACAAGAATCGATAAAAACCTAATGCCAAGCATTTATCAATGTATTCGATTAATTTGATCGGAGAACTCTCCAACCAACCGGAATATTTGATGACTTCATCCAATACATCGATCGCAATCACAATGTGATCTGCATATTTTGTTCTACCTTCATTTAGCTTGCTCAATTCCTCTAAAAAGGTAGGGTTTGTAATAGCTTGTGTGCCTACGATAACGCGATATACACCTGCATCAACCAATTCCTTTACTTTTTCAATGCTACGGACACCACCACCATATTGGACCTTCATTTCGGTTCTCCGAATGATATCAAACAGGTATTCCTGATTGCTAAAATCTCCCTTTGCACCATTGAGATCAATGATATGAACGATTTCAGTACCATTAGCATGGTATTTCTCTATCTGTTCTTCCAAAGTAATGGAGTAAGTCGTAACATCTTCATAGTTACCCTCTCTCAAACGGACAACCTGTTTGTCCAATACATCAATTGCAGGTATAATATACATAGTCTAAAAATTCAATTATAATTCATTAAAATTCAGCAATAACTGCTCCCCAACTTTTCCTGATTTCTCCGGATGAAATTGTACTGCCCAGAAATTATCCTTTGCTATTGCTGCCGAAAATGGCAATCCGTACTCACAAGTAGCTATGCCGTAGGTTAATTCATGTTCAATGTAATAAGAATGAACGAAATAAAAATAGGAATTATTAGGAATTTCCTTAAAAAGTGGACAGTTCTCTTCAAAATTAATACTGTTCCAACCCATATGAGGTACCTTCTCTTTAACCCTATTCTCAAAGTGTAACGTCTTCAGGGGAATGATCCCTAAAAGGTCTGCTTGCCCTTCCTCTGAATAATCCGTCATCAGCTGCATTCCCACACAGATCCCCAACACCGGCTTTTTTAAGGTCTTGATGGTATCGGACAGCCCAGATTCCAGCAGTTTTTGCATGGCCGCCCCAGCATGTCCTACACCTGGAATAATAATCCTTTCATACTGCTCAAAATCCTCAGGATGGTTAATCATCCCATAAGAAATGTTCAGTCGTTTTAAGGCTGCAGTGATGGAAAATATATTCCCAGCTCCATAGTTTACTATCCCAATCATAATTCCTTTATATATAACCCCTTAAATCCCATTTCGTTTTTAAAGAAGACCTTTTGTACTTGGAAGTTGCATATTATCAACATCTCTTCGTACCGCTTTTTTAATGGTTTTCGCAAAAGCCTTGAAGATGGCCTCTATTTTATGGTGCTCATTGTCGCCAGTCGCCTGAATGTTCAGATTCGATTTTGACGCATCTGAAAAGGACTTGAAGAAATGGAAAAACATCTCGGTTGGCATATCTCCAATTTTCTCGCGTTTGAATTCTGCATCCCAAACAATCCAATTCCTACCTCCAAAATCGATAGCTACTTGTGCTAAGCAATCATCCATTGGAAGAGTATAGGCATAACGTTCAATTCCGCGCTTATTCCCCAACACGTCCAAAAAGATTTCACCCAAGGCAATTCCTGTATCTTCGATGGTATGGTGCTCATCGATATGTAAATCACCTTTAGCTTTGATCGTTAGATCCAATGCACCATGACGCGCTAATTGATCCAACATATGATCGAAAAATGGAAGGCCCGTTTCAATATCGGATTTCCCACTTCCGTCCAAGTTCAATTTAATATAGATATCCGTTTCATTGGTCTTACGATGGTGCTCACCGGTACGGCTTCCCAATTTCAAGAACTCATAGATAGCTTTCCATTCGCTGGTTTCCAATGCAATGCAATCCTCCGAAATGGCAACATTCTCATGCATGCCCAATTCGTCGTTATTCCTTAACCAAATAGCCTTAGCGGCAAGGTTTTGAGCTAATTTCACATCATTGACGCGGTCTCCGATGACGAAAGAATTCGCCAAGTCGTATTTCGCTTCGTCAAAATATTCCTTTAACATTCCAATTCCTGGCTTACGGGTCTCCGCATTCTCATGTGGAAATGTTTTGTCAATATGTTCTTTAACAAAAGTCACTCCTTCACCTGAAAAGGTATCCACAACAAATTGATGGACCGGCCAAAAGTTCTCTTCAGGGTGCGAGGAAGTTCCCAAACCATCCTGATTACTTACCAACACCAACTCAAAATCAAGTTCTTTTGCAATTTTAGGCAAGTACTGCAAAGCCCCTGGATAAAACTTTAACTTTGCAAAGGAATCAATCTGCTCATCCTCAGGCTCTAAAATTAAAGTTCCATCTCTATCGATAAACAGTATTCTTTTTAATTGATCTGCCATGCTTACTTATTTATAAAATTGTTGGATCTCTTCTAATAATTTTTCGTTTTCAAGCTTTGTTCCTATGGTAATGCGCAGACAACCTTCACATAAGGCTACTTTGGATCGGTCGCGAACGATAATGCCACGTCCCACCAAGTGCCCATATAATTCTTTTGGTCGCTCCAGCTTTACCAAGATAAAGTTGGCATCTGAAGGTGTAATATGCTCAACCTGTTGAAAAGCCTCCAATTTCTTGGACAGTTCTTCCCTTTCGGCAACAGTCGTCTTAATCCATTCGTTGACTACCTCAACATTCTCTAAAGCTTCCAATACTAAGTCTTGAGTAGCTTGGTTGATATTGTAAGGTGGTTTGATCTTGTTGAAAACCTCAATGATTTCCTTACTTGCAAATGCTAATCCTAAGCGTAAAGCGGCCAAGCCCCAGGCCTTTGAAAGGGTCTGCAGGATGACCAGATTAGGAAACTCAGGCAAAGAATGGGTAAAGGACTTCTGCTTTGAATAATTGATATAGGCCTCGTCCACGACTACTAAACCAGAGAAGTTCACTAAAAGTGTTTCTATATCCAATGGATCGATGCTGTTTCCGGTAGGATTGTTTGGCGAGCACACAAAGATCATCTTGGTATGCATATCGATTGCTTCAGCAATCCCGTCAAGGTCAAGCTGAAAATCCTTGGTCAAATTGACTTTCCGTGTTTCAACATCATTGATATTGGCGGAAACCTCATACATCCCATAGGTTGGAGGGACCAAGATCACATTATCTATTTTAGGGGTACAGAATGCTCGGTATAAAATATCAATGGCCTCATCAGAACCGTTGCCCAAGAAAATATTTTCCGCAGGCACACCCTTGATCTTGGATAGCTTACCCTTAAGTTGATGTTGAAGGGGATCCGGATAACGGTTGTAATCATGTGGAAGTGGAGAGCCAAAAGAGTTCTCATTGGCATCTAAAAAAACAGATGCTTCTCCCTTAAATTCATCTCGCGCCGAAGAATAGGGCACTAGGTTCTTGATGTTATCTCGAAGAAGTGCGGTTAAGTTGAATGACATTGTAGTAGTCTAATTTTTTTCGAGCTGTAAATATGGCCAAAAATAAACAAAATCACTAAACTAAAAACCATTTCCCTTCCACTGACAGTTCGGTATTTGGAAAAACCTGCTGCGCTTCCTCCAATAATGGCTGCAAAGTCCTGTATCTCGCTGAATAATGGCCAAGTAAAAGCTTCTTTACATGTGCTTCCTTTGCAATTTCTGCTGCTTCCAAGGAAGTAGTATGGAAGGTCTCTTTGGCACGGTCTACCATTTCATGCAAAAAGGTGCTCTCATGGTACAATAGATCAGCTCCTTCTATTGAACGCAGGTAAATCGGATGCCTTACGGTATCCGAGCAATAGGCATAGCTCCTAGATTCTGGAGGCGGCAAGGTCAATTCACTTGCGGCATAGACCTTTCCCTGTGGATCGACATAATCGATCCCTTTTTTCAGCGCTGCAAAATATACTTTGGGTATCTTTAACTCCTCCACTTTATCCGCCCGTAAGGCTGCTGCCCGTTTGCCTTCATCAAATCGAAATCCCGTGCAGGATATTCGGTGGATCAATGGAAAGGACCTGACCGTCAACATCCTCGACTCAAATATTACCTCCTCTTGATCCGGATTGGTCTGATGGAAGATGATATTATAACGGATTACCGTTTCAGAATATTTAAAATGTAACTCTAGGATTTCCTGCAACGGGGCAGGACCGTAGATATGGAGATCAGCCTTCCTACCAACCAGGTGCATGGACGATACCAGGCCAACAAGACCTAGGTAATGATCACCATGCAGATGGCTAATAAAGATGTGATCGATGCGATTGCTCTTGATCCCATACTTGGAGAGTTGCATCTGGGTGCCCTCTCCACAGTCAATCAAGAACAATTGCTCATTATAATTTACTACTTGAGATGTAGGATGACGCTCGAACATGGGTGTCGCCGAACTGTTTCCTAATATTAATACCTCAAATCGTAACATATTACTCTTGCTCTTCTTTTAAATCTAATCGGATTTCATTCCCAAAGATCAGGTCCTTGGCTTTCTCAATGTTCTTGGTAATGATCAGATATTTATCCAATCCCAAAGATTTGATGTAAGTCAAGATCTCCTCATTTAGATTTGTCAAGATAAATAGCCCCCCTAGTGATTTACATAGACGACGAGCCAATAGACCTGTGCGAATCCCTGTCTCATCAGTGGATTTCACATTGTTCATGTCCAATACAATATTGCGTTGCCCACCTGTATTGCGCAACATAAACTCGCCTTTTAAACTTGCGGCAGTTTCTCCGTCCAACCTCTCTTGAAGAGGCTCTATTACAACATATCGATCGTATTTGTCTACCGTAAATTTCATCTGTCTATAAATAATTAGTTGTGTTTATCCTTAAATCAGTTCTTCCAAGGCTTTCGCTACATTCTTTTCTACCCGCTCCAGGACATGGCCTTCTTCCGGATAATGAAACTTCTCCCCTGTAATGTGTTCGTAAAGCTCAATATAGCGCTCAGAAATGGATTTAACAATTTCTTCGGTCATTTCAGGTACTTTTTGTCCTTCTTTTCCTTGGAATCCATTTTCGATCAACCATTGCCTCACAAATTCTTTCGAGAGCTGTTTCTGCGGTTCCGCCTTTTCCTGACGCTCCTCATAGCCTTCTGCATAAAAATAACGGGAAGAATCGGGAGTATGGATTTCGTCGATCAAATAGATCTGTCCATCTTTCTTCCCAAACTCATATTTGGTATCCACCAAGATCAAGCCTCGTTCGGCAGCAATCTCAGTTCCCCGCTGATATAAAGCATGGGCATACTTCTCCAATTGCGAATAATCCTCTTCTGATACAATGCCTCTAGCAATAATATCCGCTCTGGAAATATCCTCATCATGGCCCACATCTGCTTTTGTCGATGGGGTAATGATTGGAGTAGGTAATTTATCGTTCTCTTTTAATCCTTCAGGAAGCTCAACCCCACACAGCACCCTTCCACCATCGCGGTAGGTTCTCCAAAGATGTCCTGAAACATATCCACGGATCACCATTTCAACCTTGAAAGGTTCACATTTCTTTCCTATTGTAACATTTGGGTCTGGAACGGATGCCACCCAATTTGGAAGGATATCAGCTGTGGCAGACAGAAATTTGGATGCAATTTGGTTCAAAACCTGACCTTTAAAAGGAATAGGCTTTGGCAATACCACATCAAAAGCAGAAATTCGGTCTGAAGCCACCATCACCAGGTAGTCCGACCCGATGCTGTACACATCTCTTACTTTTCCTCTATAAAATGCTGTCTGTCCCTTGAAGTTAAAATTTGTTTCTTTTATTGTATTATTCATTGTGTGTGCGTCTGAAACGCGTTAATTTAATCTTAAATGTCACCGTAAGCTTCCAAGATACGTTTCACCAATTTATGGCGAACGACATCCGAACCGCTCAGGTAAATCATATCTATCCCTTCGATCCCATCCAAAATCTTCACGGCATTGACTAATCCCGATTGCGTTTTTTTAGGTAAATCCACCTGAGTCATGTCCCCTGTCACGATAAATTTGGCAGTTGGCCCCATCCGCGTCAAGAACATCTTGAGCTGCATATCTGTGGCATTCTGTGCCTCATCTAGGATAACAAAGCAATTGTCCAAGGTCCTTCCGCGCATAAATGCCAATGGAGCTACTTCAATGGTTCTGTTCTCCAGATATCCTTTCAATTTTTCCGCTGGAATCATATCATCCAATGCATCATAAAGCGGACGTAGATATGGATCAACCTTCTCTTTTAGATCGCCTGGCAAGAAACCTAGGTTTTCACCCGCTTCCACCGCTGGCCTGGTCAGGATAATACGTTTGATTTCTTTATTCCTTAAAGCTCGTACCGCAAGGGCAACTGCTGTATAGGTTTTTCCGGTACCTGCTGGACCAATGGCAAAAAGAATGTCATTCTTATTGATACTGTCCACCATACGCCTTTGATTAGGCGTCCGAGCACGTACTACGATACCATTGGGACCATATACGATAGGCTCACCTTTAAATGCGGCAACCTTTTGCTCGCCATCTTCCTTCTCTGCAATAACTGGCTTTACATTCGACACCGAACCCAACAAACTTTCCAATTCCAACAAGGAAAGAGTCTGAAATTGGTTGATATGAGCTAGAATATCATCAAATACCTGTTGAAACCTTGTCCGCTCCCCTTCTTCACCTAAAACCTTCAAGGTACTCCCTCTTGCTACCAGACGTAACTTCGGAAAAGCTTTCTTTATAAACTCAAAATTTTCATTCTGAGCCCCCCATAATGTCACCAAATTGACGACATCTAAATTGATTTCTAATTCGCTCAAATTGTTTCCTAATTAATTTCCTGAATATTTCACGTCCTGTCCGATTGGCGTGCAAATAAAGATATCAAAAAAACGAAAATATTATGCGCTTTTCACACTTTCTTGAATCAAAAATACAAACTAATTGAGCAGAATTAAAAGCAATTGCAAGTATTAATTCATAATAGATTTAGCAATCTATTTACTTTTTCTATTTTTGTAATTCGCTTAACAAAATATCAATATAATTTTTTTAGCTTCAGGCTTGCTGAACACTATGGGAGTAATTACGTTAACCACCGATTTAGGTCATCGCGATTTTTATCAAGCTGCACTCAAAGGCAGTATCATTTCGCAGTTGCCGAATGTTAGGCTCGTTGACATTTCTCACGATATCCCTTCTTTCAGTATTCAACATGCGGCATTCGTTATCAACAACGCTTATCCGTACTTCCCAAAGAATACCGTACACTTAATCGGTATCGACACCGTCTTCCAAGAAGACTCGCGTTACCTCGCCATGGCCTACAAAGGTCAGTTCTTTGTCGGTGCAGACAACGGTATCTTCAGTATCATCATCGGTGAAGACAAACCAACTGAAATGGTCGAGATCAATATCATGCAGGATCTACGCTATCTGCATTTCCCGCTTGCTGATATCCTGACCAAAGCTGCCTGTCACATCGCAGATGGCGGTAAACTCCAAGATATTGGCCTCCCTATCGACAATGCGGTACAGAAAGTCACATTTCAACCCATCTACAACCAGAACAGCATCAAGGGCCATGTCACTTTCATCGACTCCTTTGGTAATGTCATCAGCAATATCAGCAAGGACCTCTTCAACCAAGTCCAACAGGGCCGAGATTTTATCCTACGCTTCAAGCGAAACGAAACGATCAGCAACCTGTCTTGGCACTACAATGAGGTTGCCGAAGGCGAGAAGCTATGCTTATTCGGAATCAGCAACTTCTTGGAAATAGCCATCAACAAAGGCCATGCAAGCCAGTTGTTAGGACTATACCAAGATGAAACCATACTTGTTGAGTTCCTGGAAAAGAAATAAACCCTCAAATGGAGTCTGGTCGACAAAATGTTCCACGTTTTTTTCTGTTCGCAATCGACTAACCGATAAATTGTTAAGTGTTAATTTCACATGTAAGAAATACTGAAATTTATCCATATCTCATTCGGGACTCATTCGAGACACATTCCGAATTTTCCGAACGCAAACCGGGTTTTCTCGAATATGCCTCGAATAAGGTCTAAATAAAACTCGAATAAATAGCCCCTTCGAAAGCACAAAAAACAAAGGGTAGCAAATCACTTTGCCACCCTTCCCATGTTATGGTTATTAGGATTATTTTTTTATCGTGAATGCGTTTTAGAATCCAAATCCTACCTTTAAGGAGAACCTGTGGGCATCCATTTTCTTGGTTTCTGCATACTCATCAATTGGATAAGCTTGGATGTAATTCACATAGGGTTCAAAAATAGGAGGCTTTTGCTGGGTATATTTAGCTTTTATAGCTTGGTACTGGTAGCCTAAAGTGAATGATATAAAACCAGTCCCTTCGGACAGTTTCAATTTGACACCCAATTCTGGGGCTATCCGTATTCCACCTGAGATATCGCCCTTTTGACGAGGTTCTTTTTCCCAAATAAAGCCGTAACCAGCATCTAATCCAGAAATTAACCTTGCCTTACCGGGATCCAAAAAGGTGTATCGTGCTCCCAAGGAAATCGGGATAGAGGAAAAAGTATGGATGGCATCAACAGCATATTTTTCGAAACCTGCAGTCCCTCCGATAGCTAAATCAGGATTCAATAGGTATCCATTAAAGGTTTGGGCGGTAATGCCGGCTTCCTGGAATGTCATATCATAGGCCATGACCCCAAATTCGGTATGGTTCATGTATTTTTTCTCTTGGGCTCTTAATACTTGGATACCGTTCAGTCCTAAAATGAGGACCAAAAACAATTTGAAACACTGCTTCATAAAGAATTATTTTTTCAGGTTAATGGAAATACAGCTCAATTGTTTCAAATTGGCTTTGTTGGTATAATCATATTGGCAGATACCCTCAGGCCCCAAGACTATCAAGGATTTTGGTCCTGCAATGACATCAAAACTTTTCAGGTTTTCCAAGTTCTGCATGATGTTCTTATCAATGGCCGTTACATCGGTAACCTTGAAGCTTTTCAAACCGGACTCACCTTCACATACATAGAGATGCTCACCGGTCAGGGCTAATCCATGTGGGCTTTTCAGGTTATAGCTCTTCACCAGTTGCGGTACACTCAGGTCACGGATATTGACAACTTGCAAGGCATTGACGTTTCCATTACATATCGTACCGGATCGTAAAGTCACAAAAGCAAAATCATCGTTGACAACGACAGGGTCACAGGCAAAGGCATGGGAATAATTAGCAAGCTCCTTAGGGCTGGTCGGATTAGTGATATCTAGGATATGCATACCATTATTTGCACCGACAAACAGAGATTTCTTGTAGGGAAACAAGGTTTCGATTCCAAAACCAAGGCTCACTTCATTGATCAATTTTGGTGCGCGGGCATTTTGAAGGTCAAAGTTTTTCACTTTATCCTGAAAAATGGCAAACAGGAAGTTTTCGGCAATGGCAAACCTAGCCAAAGAACCTGCTTGTCCAACCGTGTTTCCACTGGTGCCACTCCCATTTGAACCGGAATAATTATTACCTATACTTTCATAGTCCAAATAGCGTTGGCCATCAGGTTTATATTCGCGATGATCAGCGAAACTCACCAACGAGTCCCGGTAAGCCACGGGCACAGGGTCATCATCCCTTAAAACATTAACCGGTTTGTTGTCCACTATATATTTGACAGCAAACACATCCTTTTGTCGATTAACCAAGACGGGCTTGCTGATATTAGAGATATCAAAGGTCAACAGATCGACAATATTATCGACATAGAGCAAGTTATTTTGTACCCCAAGATCAAAATTCCCAAGGATCGGCAGAAAACCCAAGGGTTTGGGAGTTGCAGGATTGCTATTATCATAAATATGAATACCTTTATTCGGTTCATTGACCAATAGATAATCCTTATACAGATAAATTTTTCCTGTTGAAGTCATTGGTTGGGGTTGAGTGATACTAATATTGCTTGCCCTGATTTCTCGCAAAGTTTTATAGATGGGAATCTTGGCAATATAGGTCCCCTCGGAGCCAATTTTGTCACAGCCCCAAAAAAGAGAAAATAGCAGGACTGGCAAAATCAGCAAAAAGCATCTTTTAACAGTTAGTGTTGTGGATTTCATAAGTTTATACAATTGGGTTATATTTATGATATACGATAACAGAACTCAAAGTGCGACAGCAGGTTAATGTTTTTTCACAATAATGAGATTTTATTGATTGTCGGCAATAAATAGACCTAGAAACAGCATCAATACAAAAAAAGGCAGTAAAATTGCTTTTAACGAAGCCATGATTAAAAAAAATAAAGCAAGGATCATCCATACAAACATGAAAAAACACAACTTCGTGCTACTGATTGCGCTCTTTTTTGTTCAATTGTTGCACGCTCAAGATAGTACGGCAGTCAAGGCAGACTCAATAACATTTGAGGCACAACGGGAACGAGTGAATCAATTATTGAACGATAGGAGCCGTCGATTTGGGGAATATGACCAGTCATTGGAGAAGAAAACTGGGGTTTTCGGACTGTTCAAGACCAAGAAGGACATGCAGAAATCCATCGATATCCTGAGACAGGTGGTATTGAACGACAATAACATCTTTTTGGAAACCCGGAAATTATTAGATTTAAAGGATGCGCAAAGTGAACGCTATCAACGGTTGGCCAGTGAATATGACATGCAGGTTTCTGCATACATGAAAACCATCACAAAACTGCAGAATGAAAATGACAAACTACGGGAAGAGCTGAAATCCATGGAAAGTACGGATACAGGCAACGGGGTGCTGATTTATTTGGCGGTTATCGTCATCATAGCTTTAATAATCCTTCTGATTTATCAGTACATTAGGCATAAACCCAAAAAATTGACGGAATAGTGATAAGAAGACCTATTTATATTGGTACTTTTGCTCAAAAAGAGAAAGAAATTAGTACATGGCCAGACCGAGATTGAACAGTGGAGACACCCATTCGGGGGATTTACCCAAACCGAAGCTGAACAAAGAAATTTTCCAGAAAGCACTACGGATATTTTCCTACATCAAGCCTTTTAAGTGGAAATTTGTGATTGGGATGGTTTTTTTAATCCTTTCCAGCTTAACCATGCTGACGTTTCCGGCGCTATTGGGAGCAATGATAGATGCCGCACAGGGAAGGGTGAAATACGAGTGGCTACCGGCTAGCGTGATGTACATTGGTGGATTGTCATTGATCATCTTATCCTTTCAATCCGTAATTTCTTTTTTTCGGATCCGCTTGTTTGTGGAGATTGCCGAAAAAGCATTAGCCAATATCCGCAAGGACACCTACCATCGATTGATTACCTTACCGATTGATTTTTTTGCTAACCGCAGGGTTGGTGAACTGAACAGTCGCCTATCATCCGACCTTTCCCAGATCCAGGACACCATGACCACGACCTTGGCAGAAATGCTCAGGCAGACCATCAGTCTATGTTTTGGGGTAGCTCTATTGATATGGGTTTCGCCAAAGTTGGCATTGATGAACCTATGTATCCTACCCTTGATCATTATCGTGGCGATTATTTTCGGGAGATTCATCCGGAACCTTTCTAGGGAAGCACAAGATAAACTCGCAGAATCCAATTCTGTTGTACAAGAAACATTATTGGGCATCAGCAATGTCAAGGCTTTTGTAAACGAGTTCTTTGAATCAAAGCGTTATGCAGAAAAGCTGAACCAATCGGTGGCATTAGCTGTAAAAGGCGCAACTTACCGCGGTATTTTTGCTTCATTTATCATATTTGCCATCTTCGGGGCAGTCATTATCGTTATCTGGTACGGTGCATCCTTAGTTTCCATCCATGAAATTTCGGTAGGAGATTTAACGACGTATATATTATATTCCATGTTTGTTGCTGGTTCAATGGGTAGTTTCCCAGAACTTTATGCCACCTTACAACGCTCTTTAGGGGCAAGTGAACGTGTGTTGGAAATCTTGAACGAGCCTAAGGAAGATATACAGGTCAGCGAAGAAGATAAAGAGATCAAGGTGGAGTTGCATGGTGACATCCAATTTGATCACGTGACCTTTGCCTATCCGACCCGACCGGACCTGACCATATTAAAAGATCTCTCATTCCATGTTGCTGCGGGTAAAAAACTGGCAATTGTCGGCCCTAGTGGAACTGGGAAATCGACCATTGCATCCTTGATCCTACAATTTTACCAGCCTAGCAGCGGTACCTTAAAATATGATGGTATTCCAGCAGATCAGCTGGCCCTGACCGATATCAGGAACCAAGTTGCCATTGTCCCACAGGATGTACTTTTGTTTGGAGGTACCATCCGTGAGAACATCAGCTACGGAAACCTGAATGCTGAAGCGGAGGATATCATTACCGCTGCAAAACGAGCAAACGCGCACCAATTTATCATGGACTTCCCTGAGGGCTATGATACCGTTGTAGGTGAACGCGGCGTAAAATTATCCGGAGGGCAAAGACAAAGAATTGCCATTGCCCGTGCCCTATTGAAGGATCCAGCCATCTTAATCTTAGATGAGGCTACCTCTTCCCTAGATTCAGAATCAGAAAGGATGGTCCAGCAAGCATTGGTAGAACTGATGAAGAACAGGACATCCATAATTATAGCACACCGACTGTCCACTATTCGAGACGCTGACAAGATTATTGTTGTCGAAGATGGCATCATTTCAGATATGGGAACCCACCAGGAATTAATGGAAAAAGGCAGCGGATTATACCATCATCTCTATACATTACAGTCCCTTCACGTAGTTGAAAGTTAATTTTTGTTAATTTAGGGAAGCAAAAAACATTTTGGCTTATACCTTGTTTATCATTAACAGAACATATTAGACTAAATAGGATAAAAAAATAGAATCATGGAAAAAAATAGAAATGGATTAGTGGCATTTGCCTTACTAGGATTAGCAGTAGGAACTGCTGCATACTACTTATTAGGAACTGAAGACGGAAAGAAACAATTAGATCGTGCTAATGATGGCATCAAGAGCTTAACAAAATCAATCAAGGATCTTTCTAAAAAAGAAGCGAAGAGAGCTCAAAAATTAGCTAAAACTGCTAAGGAAGATTTAGAGAACTTAAAAGACCGTGCTAAGAATGCTGGCCGTGATGCTTTGGACAAAGCTTCATCAAAAGCAAACGAATGGGCTGGAAAGGCATCTGATGCTGCCCATAATTTAGCAAACAGAGCTGAAGATGCAGCTGATAAAGCAAAGTCAGAAATTAAAAACGCTTAATTTCTAGCGCAATCATACAATGCTCAACAGATTGATTTGTATCTTTGTGCTACATGAATCTGTTCGAACAAGTAAAAACATTAATATATAAAGATGTTGTATTAGAATGGCGGTCGAAATATGCCATTAACAGCATCCTACTTTATGTGGTATCCACAGTATTTGTATGTTATCAATCATTCAAATCTGTGGATACTATTGTTTGGAACACCTTGTTCTGGATAATTCTCTTATTTGCGGCGATCAATGCGATGAGCCGCAGTTTCATCCAGGAAACGGGCAGTCGCCATCTCTATTATTATGCGATCGTTGGCCCGAAGGCGATTATCCTCGCCAAGATCATTTACAATTCCCTGGTCATGATCCTGATGACTGCCATTGCATTCATCGTGTATAACCTGATCTTTAAAACAGAGATTGGGAATCTCCCGGTCTATCTACTAAGCATCTTATTGGGGAGCATATCCTTTGCCACCGTATTTACGATGATTGCGGGGATCAGTGCAAAAGCAGGCAATAACAGCACGATCATGGCGATATTGAGTTTTCCGGTTATCATTCCCTTACTGATCATATTGATCAAACTTTCGCGATCGGCATTAATGGGCGGCTTTTTATCGAGCAGTTGGGCTGATATTGCTGTTTTATTGGCAATTAATGTCGTTACAATTGCTATTTCTTTGCTGTTATTTCCTTACCTTTGGCGAGATTGATTTTTGTTCTTATGAAAAAAAGTTGGTGGAAAATTTTAGGGGTTGTCATGGTCGCTAGTACCATAATTGCAGGACTCCTTGGCCCCGTTCCCGTATTATCTATTTTAAATGAAACCATTCGTAATGTATATTTCCACGTTCCAATGTGGTTTACGATGATGATTCTTTATTTGATATCCCTGATCTATAGCATTAAGTATCTGAACACGGGCAAGCGTGAATACGATTTCATGGCTGTTGAGGCCGTAAATACCGGTATTTTATTCTGTGCCTGTGGATTGATGACAGGAATGTTGTGGGCAAATATTACTTGGGGAGCACCCTGGACGAATGACCCACAGTTGAATGGAGCAGCCATTGCCACTTTGATGTACTTAGCCTACTTGGTACTTCGCAATGCCATGGAAGAAGAACAGAAACGCGCTAAGATCTCTGCGATCTACAATATTTTTGCATTTCCGATCATGATCGTATTGATCTATATCCTACCAAAGATGAATGATTCACTGCATCCGGGAAGCGGGGGCAACTCTACTTTCGGGGATTTGGATATGGACAATTACATGCGCCCTGTATTTTACACAGCGGTAATTGGTTGGATTTTGATTGGTTGTTGGATAGCGACCTTACGTTATCGCGTACGTATAATTGAAGATAAAAGAAATAGTTTTTAATATGAGAAATTTCCTATTGTCCCTACTTGCATTAATGATCAGTTTTTCGTCGAATGCCCAAGAAAAGGTTCAGATGGCTGATGGTCTTCGTGCTGAAGGAAAAATCTATGTGGTCGTGGCAGTGATGCTGGTAATCTTTTTATCAGTTGCCATTTACTTATTTAGCATAGACAAAAGAGTCAAAAAACTAGAAAAAGATAAATAAGGGAATACCATTCTATGCTGATCAACCAACATCGAACACTTTCGGGACTGAACGTATTTCTCGTTATTCTTGTTGGTACCGTATTATGCCTAGGTGTGTTCTACCATCTGCCTGAGAAACTGACTCCAGTTTTATTTGAACCAGGATTGGACCGCTTAGCTGGAATCCGTTTAGGATCCAACTTTTCACCTTCCGGCAATGTACTGATCACCTTGATCCTGACCTTGCTACAGGCATTTTCCTTAAATCGGGTAGTAAACCATTTCAACCTATTGGGAAAACCTAGCTTCCTGACGTCATTGATGTTCATGACCCTGGTAAGTCTATTCATCCCGTTCTTGGTTCTATCGCCTACCCTAATCTGTAATTTCATTACCATTTGGATGCTCCAAAAGCTGTTCAATATCTACAAGCACGTGGATATTAAAGGGATCATGTTTGATCTTGGTCTTTTGGTGGCATTGGGAAGTTTAATCTATTTCCCGTTCATCGTGATGCTGTTGTTGATTTGGTCAAGCTTAGTCATATTCCGCCCTTTTTACTGGCGGGAATGGATCACACCATTATTAGGGGTGATAACGGTTTATTTCCTATTGGCGGTAGCTTACTTCTGGTTGGAAAGAATGGATGAGTTCTATCAGATATTCCTTCCCTTTACCTATGCATTTCCGACGAAACTGAACATGGATATGCATGATTATTTTGTCCTGATCCCTATTGTCATTTCGTTGGGAGGGTTTTTATTTATCCTGAAGGACAACTTTTTCAAGAGTGTTGTACAGATCAGAAAAAGCTTCCAGTTATTGTTTATCATGTTGTTATTGATCTTTGGTTCCTTTTATTTGAACCAGGAAAGATCGATCAATCACTTTTTGCTTTGTGTACCCCCTCTATCCATTTACCTGGCCTATTTTTTCACGCATGCCAAGGTGAAATGGTTTTACGAAACGCTATATCTAGTCATATTATCCACAATTATCTATTTTCAATTTTTCTAAACTACTGTCCAATAGGTGTTTAACCTTTTTTAACAAACAAAAAGCTTGTGATATTTAAAAAATAGATAGTTTTGTAGCAAAAATTCGGATAATACAGCCATCATAAAAGATTTAGGCGCATTGATTTGAACAGAAGATATTTTGCAAGAATAATGCAGCGATAAATCCACTTAAAAATGTCAGAACAGTTGAAACTATTTTACTCTAATACGTCCTTACTTATTTTATTAGGAATAAGTTCAATTTTACTCTCGAGTACACGCTCCTATGGGCAATCCTCTACCTCACATTCGCCATATTCCCAATTTGGATTGGGACAAATGCGCGAAGATCTACTTCCTCAGACCCGAGGAATGGGTGGGATTTCTGCTGGAGTAAGATTTCAGGGCGGTTTACCGGTTTTAAATATTTCAAACCCTGCATCCTATTCAGGATTCAACCGAACCATTTTGGATGCCGGTCTATATGGCAACGTCACTCAATTGCAGAAAAACAGCTTGACTGACCATACTGCAGACTTTGCATTCAGTCATTTTGCCTTCGGCTTCTCATTGAACAAGAACAATGGACCAAAATTAGGTGGTATTTCGTTCGGATTGATGCCTTATTCAGATGTGGGTTATAGCATCTCCGCAAAAAGAGATATCAGCAATACTCCTTATTTGACCAAATTGGTTGGAGAGGGAGGCCTTAACAAGGCTTATGTTGGTTATGGGGTGTCTCCATTCAAAAACTTCAGCATTGGTGGTAATATTGGATTCCTATTTGGTAACCTATATGACAAGTCCATCATTGAGTTTCCTTCCAACTACGACTACTACAATACTTCGAAAACAGATACCAGAAGGGTTACAGGTATTGTATATGATTATGGTGCGCAATATTTCATCCCATTGGGAAACAGAAAGAACTTAACCATTGGATATTCCGGATCACTGGATAATTCTGTGAAGAGTAAGGTTTCTACGATCGTAACCCGTACGATGACCGGAACAGGAAACATAACGGAACAGGTTCCAATTGACACATCCTATTCAGATGTCTTATCCAATCGCAAAATCAACTTACCTTTAAGACATAATGTAGGTTTTACCTTCAGCAAAGGTGTGAACTGGACAGTAGGTGCTGATTTCAAATATGCAGATTGGTCGAAGTACCAAGTTCGTCAGGGAGAAGATGCCTTAGGAAAGAACATTGGTTTTGCTGTCGGTGGACAGATCAAACCGGATCCTACATCTTTGAACTATCTAAAAGTAATCGATTACCGTTTAGGTTTCAGATATAACAAAACACACATGACCGTGAACCAGCAACGTATCAATGATATGGCGGTTACGGTGGGATTAGGATTACCATTACCGGAGACCGGTTTTGGAAGGACTTTCTCCAATGTGAACATTTCGGCCGAGTTTGGCCAACAAGGAACGATCAAGAGCAATTTGGTCCGTGAGCGATATATCAATATCAACTTAGGGTTCACCATTAATGATGCTTGGTTTATCAGAAGAAGTTACGATTAACAAATGCGCATTGCAGAAATGAAAATATCGAGAATATTGCCCCTAACAATTGTTTTGCTAGGGGCAATCTTGTCAATTGCCTGTGAAAATGACACCAAGGACATCGATCGCTTGGCAAATATCAAGCAGGAAGAGGCTGTGGATATTTCCAAGGATGTAACGGTCGTATATAGTGATTCGGCGAAGGTAAAAGCTGAATTAAAGGCTCCTGAGATGCGTGTTTATCATGACAGTACCGGAAATTATGAGTTCAAGAAAGGTGTTCTGATAATTTTCTTCGACGACCAAGCCAAAGAGATGCAACGAGTAACCTCCGAATACGCTTTGCAGAAAAGGATTGAAGGATTGACAGAATTCCGGAAAAATGTAGTGATCACCAAGGTGGATGGGACGATAATCAAGACGGAAGAATTGATTTACGACGAGAAGAACAAGAAATACTATGGTAGTCAACCCATTACTGCGGAATACAATGATGGCCGGACCTCTGCACAAGGAACATCCTTCACGGCGGATGCAGATTTCAATGACATTCGATTTATGAACGGTACTGCCATTCATATTCCATCAGCAGACTCCCAGCTTCCTTCGTTTGGGAACTAACAGAAATAGAAGGAATTGGCGAAAAGAAAATTGAAATAGGCTAAATATAAATTTTTACCTTATTTTTTTATAAAAGTTGTATCTTGCGCCTTGTTTTTAAGAAAAACAAATTAATTAAAATATTAGCATAAAATTATAGAATATCGTTATGGGATTAATGACCTCTTTGCGAAACCGTGCGGGCTTAGTCATTTTCGTGATCGGTTTGGCAATTGTTGCATTTTTATTGGGTGATGCCATCAATGTTGGTACCCCATTTTGGCAGAGAAGCCAAAATGAAGTGGGTAGTATCAATGGAGAAGGGATAGATTATCAAAACTTCAATGTACAAGTTGACCAAGCAAGCCAAATGTATCAACAACAAATGGGAGGAGCTTCCTCGCCACAGATGCGCGGATTTGCCGTACAGCAAGTATGGAACCAGTTTTTAACACAGAATTTATTAAATCAAGAAATTGATAAAATCGGTCTTCAGGTAGGTAAGGAAGAATTGAACAGCTTATTGTTCGGTAACAATCCTTCACCACAGATCATTCAAGCTTTCACCAACCCACAGACTGGTCAGTTTGACAAAAACTATCTTTCTGCAGTTATTGAACAAGCGAAAACTAACCCGGAGATGAATGCACAATGGGAAGGTTTATTGCAGAATGTGAGAAACGAACGTTTGAACCAGAAATACACGAACTTGATCAACAACAGCATCTACACCACTTCTTTAGAAGCTGAATATGATTACAATTCACGTAATAAACTTGCAAACTTCAAATATGTCATGTTAGACTATGCATCAGTAAAAGATTCAGAGATCAAATTGACAGATGCAGATTACAAGGAATATTACGATAAAAACAAAAATGCGTTCAAAAATCCAGAAGAGATCCGCACGTTAGAGTATGTTTTGTTTGATGCGAAACCAAATTCTGCTGACTCAGCATTAGTATTAGGTGAGATTCAAAAATTGAAAACAGAATTACAGGCTTCAACAAATGATTCAAGCTTTGTAACGATCAATTCAGAAAACAAATACCCTGTAAGATATTATACAAAAGGTCAATTGAGTCCGGCATTGGATTCAGTAGCTTTCCAAACAGCTGCTGGAACGGTTGTTGGTCCTTTCTTGACACAGAATGTTTACGAAATTGCGAAAGTAATCGCAGTAAAGAACAGTCCAGATTCAGTTAATGCAAGTCATATCTTGATCAATCCAGCTACAGAAGGTGGTGTTGATAAGGCCATGGCTAAAGCAGATTCGATCAAGAACTTGGTTCAAGGTGGAGCGAGCTTCTCAGCACTAGCGGTTGAGTTCAGCGCAGACCCTAACAGCAAAAACAATGCTGGCGAAATCGGCACATTGACTCGCGGTGCATTCCCTGAGCTTGATGAAACCTTATTCGAAGGTAAAACTGGTGATGTGAAAGTGGTATCGACCAATTATGGTGTTCATATCGTCAAAATCAACAGACAGATCGGTAATTCTCAAATTGCGAAACTTGCTATCGTAGACAAGAGCATCAATTCAGGAAAAGAAACTACAGATGCTGCATATTCTAAAGCGAACCAATTCTACACAGCAGCAAACAAAGATAATTTCAATGATATCGCGAAACAACAAAACGTTGAGATCTTGAAAAACGACCGTACTGTTGCTATGGACAATATGTTAGGTGGAGTTGAAGTACCTAGAGAGCTAATCCGTTGGGCTTTTGAGGCTAAAAACGGAGAGGTAAGCGACAAGGTTTATGAAACTACGGATAACTTTATCGTTGCAAGGGTAACCAACATTCAACCAAAGGGAATCCAGCCATTGGAATCAGTTAAGACATTAATTGAGCCAGTTGTTAAGAATTTAGTTAAAGCACGCATGTTAAAGGAGAAAATGAACAATGCATTGTCCGGAGCTGGGAACATCGATCAGGTGGCTCAGAAATTAGGCAAGAATGTTCAGACAGTAGACAATGTTGTTTTAGCGAACCCAGTAATTCCGGGCGTAGCTGTTGAGAATGCTGTCGTAGGTACAGTATTTGGTCTTCAGCCAAACAAACCATCTAAGTCTATCGAAGGAAAACAAGGCATCTATGCTGTTCAAGTGGCAGGTTTTGTAAATCCTAAGGCATTAGCTGGCGAGGAATTGACTACACAACAAAAGCAGATCACAGAAGCAAAATCGCAACGCTCATGGGGAACTATCTTGAAAGCCCTACAGGACAATGCGAAGATTGTTGACAATCGTATTAAATTCTATTAACATAGAATTGATTAAATTTGTAGCTGGATGACGAATGTTATCCAGCTTTTTTTATTTTTATAGAAATGGACATTCAAGAAAACATAATAAACAAGGTCGCTCAGAGCGGGTTGATAACGATTGATTTGGCAGAGCATGCTCCAAAAGCCGCTATTGAAATTTATGATATCAAGGATAATTTATTCCATGGTCTGATCCTTAAGGAAAAAGACTTCAGGGAATTCATTAAAACCCATGACTGGACCCAATACAAGGACAAACATATCGGGATAATCTGTTCTGCAGATGCGATTGTGCCTACCTGGGCCTATATGCTCCTATCTACCAAATTAGCTGATCAAGCCTTATCGATCCATTTTGGGGATGAGGACTATGTGCGCAAGATCTTATTTGACCATGCCCTTTCTACCCTGGACTATAGCCAGTACCAGGACCAACGCATCGTAGTAAAAGGTTGTGGAGATATTCCGGTACCTGAATCAGCCTTTGTTACATTTACAACACAATTAAGCAAGGTTGCCAAAAGCGTCATGTACGGAGAACCTTGTTCCACTGTCCCTGTATTCAAGCGAAAATCTTAAACTTTCCAATATAATTGCTGTCAAACCCGTATGAAAAGATTTATTTCATTAATTGTATTCAGTGTTTTTTTGATGACCTCGGTCATTGGACAAACGCTCCCCTATTTAAAAGAACCTACTTTCAAGCCCGGCGAAATATTAAAATATAAGCTTAGATATGGTTTTATTTCGGCAGCAACTGGAACACTTTCAGTTCAGGAGTCAAAATATAGTTTTGGGATCAACGATGCTATCCATTTGTCGGCCTTTGGGCAGACCTCTGGAGCATTTTCCAAATTTTACACGGTCAAGAACCAGTATGATTCCTATATAGATCAGTCCAACTTCCTTCCTATTCTCTATACCGAGAATATCAGGGAGAACAACTATCGTAGGGTAGAATATGCGACATTTGATCATAAGACCAAGAAGGTAAAGGGTAAAAAAGGTACTTTCACCAGTCCGACCCAGCAGACTTTTGATTTGGTATCTGCATATTATTTTTCCAGGAACCTAGATTTTTCAGGCTTAAAGTCTGGCGATAAATTTAAGATCACTTACTTTTTGAACGATGAGGTTGCACAGCTTGGTGTTGAGTATATTGGGGTTGAAAAGGTAAAGTCGGTATTGGGAGAACTTGAATGTATCAAGCTTAGTCCAGAAATATCTCCAGGAAGAATCTTTAAAAAGAGCAGTCGTTTGTATCTTTGGGTTACCAATGATGGCAATCGTATACCTGTGAAGGCTCAAGTGGAAATCTTGATTGGATCAGTGACTATGGATTTAGTGAGTGCAGATGGTCTAAAGTATCCATTGGGCAAGAGGGTAAGTTATTCAAAATAGAAAATGATAGAAGTAGGAAATGTCCTTGTTCATGAGGATATCATCAACAATGACTTTGTGTGTAATCTCAGCAAGTGTAAGGGAGTTTGTTGCATTGAAGGCGATGCAGGAGCACCATTGACGGAGGCTGAGACCAAGATATTAGCGGAGATTTATCCAAAAGTAAAACCCTACCTCACTGAGGCGGGGATAAAAGCCATTGAGGAGCAGGGAACCTCAGTGGTTGATGCCGATGGCGACCTGACGACGACCTGTGTGGGCGGCAATAAGGAATGTGCCTATGTAACCTGGGAAAACGGGATTACGAAATGCGGTATTGAAAAAGCCTATGAAATGGGAGATGTGCAATGGAAGAAACCGATTTCCTGCCACCTCTATCCTATCCGTGCTACGCACTACCCTGAGTTTGATGTTTTGCATTATGACCGTTGGTATATCTGTAAAGATGCCTGCAGTTTTGGGCAAGAACTTAAAATCCCAGTTTATAAGTTCCTGAAAGACCCTTTGATTCGTGAATACGGTGAAGAATGGTACCAACAGCTTGAAAATACCTTAGCTTCTAAAGCATAATTTTAGTATTTTTATTGCGATTCAGTTTGACCTGAAGGTCTTATACCCACTACATGTTAACATTAGACGAAATACAACTTCCTATAAAAGAACATCTCAAACGCTTTGAAAAGACCTTCAAGGCTTCTATGCAGAGTTCCGCCCCGCTGTTAGACCGTATTACACGTTATATTATTAAGCAAAAGGGAAAACAGATGCGACCTATGTTTGTTTTCTTTTCAGCTGGATTGACCGGAGGTATTACCGAATCCACCTATCATGGTGCCTCGTTGGTAGAATTACTTCATACTGCTTCCTTGGTTCATGATGATGTAGTGGACAATTCCAATGAGAGACGTGGATTTTTCTCGATCAATGCCCTATGGAAGAACAAGGTTGCTGTATTGGTTGGTGATTTTTTGCTTTCCAAGGGTTTATTGTTATCGGTAAAGCATAAGGAACATGACCTGTTGCGCCTAGCCTCGGAAGCTGTGGAGCAAATGAGCGAGGGAGAATTGCTGCAGATTGAGAAAGCAAGGCACCTGGATATTGAAGAAGGAATCTATTATGACATTATCCGTAAAAAGACGGCTTCTTTGATTGCTTCCTGTTGTGCCATCGGTGCTTCATCAGCTGGAGCCAATCCAGAAACCATTGAAAAGCTACGCTTGTTCGGCGAAAAGGTTGGAATAGCTTTCCAAATCAAGGATGATCTGTTTGATTTTGGTTTGGATGATGTCGGAAAGCCGGTTGGTAACGACATCAAGGAAAAGAAAATGACCTTGCCTTTGATCCATGCCCTTTCTGTCGTTGATAAGGCGCAGAAAAGGAAGATCATCAACTTAGTGAAGCATCATAATGAAGATGCACAAAAAGTGGCTGAAGTCATCAATTTCGTCAAGATCAACGGTGGGTTGGACTATGCTACGGAGCAAATGCTGAAATATCAGCAGGAAGCTTTTGATATCTTAGATACCATCCCGAACGGCGGAGAATATAAATTAGGATTAGAACAATTAGTACGTTACACTACAGAAAGAAAAAAATAGAATATGAGCCACGAAGCACTTTTTATGATCGGATTTATAATATTTATAATTCTGATGCTAGCGATAGATTTAGGTCTATTTTCCAAAAGTGACAAACCAGTATCGTTAAAAGTTGCAGCAATCATGAGTGCCATCTGGGTAACCTTTGCCCTCTTGTTTGGCTTGCTCCTGTATTATTGGGGGAATGAACTCCACAATGTTCATGACATGGCTCGACTCAAGGAAGTCGTCGCAAACCATTTCCATAACATTACCATTAATGAAAACGACCTAGCGGGCAGTATTCATATCTACAACAAGAACCTGACCCTGGAATACCTGACCGGTTATGTGGTTGAATATGCCCTTTCCGTTGACAATATCTTTGTTATGGTTCTTTTGTTCAGTTCATTTGGTATTCCTGAGAAATACTATCATAAAGTATTGGTATGGGGTATCCTAGGGGCGATTATCATGCGTTGTATCTTTATTTTCGTAGGTGCAGCCTTGATCACCAAATTTGGATGGATCCTTTATGTATTCGGTGCATTTCTGGTTTATACTGGATTTAATATGTACATCAACCGAAACAAAGAGGAAGAGGTTGATCCGGAGAACCACCCTGTGGTAAAATTTGCTTCAAAACACTTTAAAGTAACCCATAAGTTAGATCAAGGAAGGTTCTTCCATATTGAAAATGGCGAAAAATACATGACCCCTTTGTTCTTGGTCCTTTTGGTGATCGAGTTTACCGATTTGATCTTTGCAGTTGACTCGATCCCTGCGATCTTCTCGGTAACGAAAGACCCTTATATTGTATTCTTCTCCAATATCTTTGCGATCCTGGGATTAAGGTCAATGTTCTTCTTATTGGTAAACATTATCCACAAGTTCCATTATTTGAAAGTCGGATTAGCATTCCTATTGATCTTCATCGGTCTGAAAATGTTGTTGCACAGTTACCTGAAAGAATGGGGCTTTACGACTTCGCATTCCCTGATCGTCATTATAGGAATACTAGCACTAAGTATCATTGCATCCTTAGCCTTTCCGAAGAAGCAGGATTTTGATAAAGCATAAAGAATTTAGAAACGGGCTGGTGATATCACCAGCCCGTTTCTTTTCATAGGAAGCTAATCTTAATCCTATTGAAATATTTGTGCTAATATTTTTACAAAATCTACCCTTGTTCGCGGTTTATAATTAATAAATTCGTGCACAATTAAAAAAAACACACAAATCATATGAATTGGAGTAAATCTATTCTAATTGCAGCAGCGTTCTTTGCTGCTACACAAGTACAAGCTCAAGACAATCTAATAAATGCCCTAAAAGGAAATGCAAGCGACAATAGCAAGGAAGGGTTTAAGTTCACAGAAGTCATCAACTTAGGAAGGACTTCTATTAAAGATCAGGGATCATCAGGGACCTGTTGGTCATACTCAGGAAACTCATTCCTAGAGTCAGAAATGATCCGTATGGGTAAAGACCCCGTTGAAATCTCCCAATTGTATACAGCACGCAATACATATGTTGAAAAAGCGAAGAACTTCGTTCGTCTACATGGTGAGCAAGCGCAAGGTGATGGTGGACAATTGCATGATGTATTGACGATCTTCAGAAAATACGGTGCTGTACCTTATGATGTATATACAGGATTGCCAGAGGGACAATCCAGAAACAATTTCAGTGAGATGAGTCCAATCTTGCAATCCATCACGGAGACAGTTGCAAAAAGCAAGAAACCTTCAAAAAACTGGATGAGCGCATTTACTGGTGCCATGGACTCTTACTTAGGGGAAGTTCCAGAATCATTCCAATACAAAGGAAAAACATATACGCCAAGAACATTTGCTGACCAAGTAATCGGCATCAATCCTGACGACTATGTAGGGATCTCTTCATTTGAGGAACATGCCTACTATAAACCGTTTGTCCTTTTGATTCCAGACAACTGGTCGTTTGAGAGTTTTTATAATGTGAAGATCAATGATCTAACAGATATCATCGACAAAGCCTTAGAAAAAGGATTCACTGTAGCTTGGGCTACGGATGTTTCTGAGAAAACATTCAGCTGGAAGAACGGGGTTGCTTTCGTACCGGAGAAACCGATCGAGAAAATGAGCAAAGAGGAAGTAGATCAATTGTTCAATGGTCCTAAAGCGGAACCAGCTATCACAGCAGACCAAAGACAAGAGGCTTTTGACAACTACGAAACGACTGATGACCACGGTATGCATATCGTAGGTAAAGTGAAGGATCAAAACGGAAAAGAATACTATATCGTGAAAAACTCATGGGGAGTTTCCAATGATTACCAAGGATACCTTTACGCAACTAAAGAATTTGTTCGCTACAAAACAATTTCTTTATTGGTTCATAAGAAAGCATTGGATAAAAACATGCAGAAACAATTAGGTATTTAATCTTAAATAAAATATCAAAAGTCCCGATAAAAATCGGGACTTTTTCATTTAAATAATTAACTTAGTTTTTACAATTCCACAATATGTAATAAACACTGATTATGAAAAAGTTAATATTATTGTTATTCACTCTTCCTTTTTTGGCAATCGGCCAAGAGAAAGGAATTTCCTTTGAGCACAACACGACTTGGGCCAAAGTGAAAGAAAAAGCCAAAGCAGAGAACAAGCATATATTTGTTGATGCCTTTACGACATGGTGTGGACCATGTAAATGGATGGCTGCCAATATCTTTCCTCAAGAAAAGGTAGGTTCCTTCTTTAATGAGAATTTTGTGAACCTGAAGATCCAAATGGATGAAACGCCAGCGGATAATGAGGATGTTAAATCATGGCGCGAAGAAGCGAAACGCTTTGCAAAAGATTATAAAGTTGCGGCATACCCTACCTTCCTGATCTTCAGTCCGGATGGCGAATTGGTACACCGCATTGTTGGTGGTGGTGAGGCAGACCAATTCATTGCAGCTGCAAAAGAAGGTCTAGATCCAAACACGCAATACGAAACATTGGTTAAGAAATTCAATGACCAACCCAATGATAAAGCTACCGCTAAATCAATGGCTACAGCAGCGGTAAAGGCCTATGACCGAGAATTGACCGCCAAAGCTGTTGAAAGTGTCATCAACAACTCTACAGCAGAGGAATTAATGGAAGACGATGTTCTGAAATTGATCAGCAAAAACGTGGGTAAACCAGGATCTAAAGCATTCAATACCCTTCTGGAAAACAAAGAGAAAGTTGATGCTAAATTAGGCGCTGGAAAAACAGACCAAATCCTTTCGGTATCCATTATCAATTCAGAGATAGCTCCAGTGGTAATGAAGTCTGAAACTGATATCTTTGATAAAACGGTAGAGGAAGTGAGCAAGAAGTATCCAACGATTTCTTTAACGAATTCTATTGCCAGCTTCAAACCTAACTACTATGCCAGACAGCAAAATTGGCCAGCATTCAGGGATGCTGTACAAGCCTATATCAACCTTGACCCTTCTAAAGTAAATGCATCACAATTGAATTCGTTTGCTTGGGCCATATTTGAGAACTGTGATGATCCTTCCTGTGTTGAATCGGCTTTAGCATGGAGCAAGAAATCCCTTGAAGAAGCAAATGACCCAGCATTAATGGATACTTATGCCAACCTATTGCACAAAGTAGGAAAAACGAAAGAAGCTATCGAATGGCAGGAGAAAGCTATTGCTGCAGTGGATGAAGGCAGTAAGGCTGAATACCAAGCAACCTTGGAGAAAATGAAAAAAGGTGAACCTACTTGGGTGAAATAATTCTGGTAAGAACACAGAGCATATACCCCTATCCAACTCATTATGAGTCGGAAGATATTTTAATTTAGAAAAAGAAGCTATCTAAAACAGATAGCTTCTTTTTTTGATATACGCATTTTTTGGGAATTTCAGCGAAATTCAAATGGCTAATATTTCTCTTTGATAAATAATCTTTCTAATTTTGTTGCATATCCTATTATTACCAAGATGCTATGAAATTTACACTTAACTTTAAGAATTCCCTGCTAATTATTCTCCCGTTATTATTTAGCTATTCCTGTACCAAGGATCCCATTGATCCAGATGTCAAGGAGGATCCAAACAAACCCATGATTTATAAGTTTGATCGATTTGAACTCGTCAATGCCAAATTGTATGTTGGGTCCAAGGAAGGGGCTGTAGATAAATCTGAAGGTTTCGATCCTAACACTTATTTTACGACCTCTTTTGGGAAAGAGAACAAGCTTTCCTATTTCAAATATGATTCATTGATGGTACGAAGAGATACATTGACTGAATTTCCCAATGAATATGAGAGTAATGTCTTTGGATTCAAAGTCGGTGAAAAGGACTCCTTATTCCGATGGAATATTTATGCTGATTTTTGGCAATACTACGGAACTTATCCAAGTACCAAGGAAGAAATCATTTATGAGAGCAATTATAGTCGCTTGATTAAAAAACGAAAAGAATCTTCTTTCTATCTAGATAATCGGAGTGAAGGACTCGTTTCTGACAAGGATTTCTTTTGGGGAAATACCTATCATTTCCCGAGTAAGGATGATATGACCGAAACTTCGGATACCCTTGCCTATGCCAATGTGAAGTACTATTATAAATTGATTAAAAAATAAGGTAACAACACCTAATAAAAAGAGGCTCGGAAAAAATTCCGAGCCTCTTTCATTTATTTAACTTCCTTATAGCCCTGCTTCATGTTCTGGAACATAAAGGACCATTTATCGGTCTGTTCAGCAATGACCATGGCAGTTGACTTACCTGCTCCATGGCCAGCTTTTGTATCAATCCTGATCAATACTGGATTGGATCCTTTGTTGTATTCTTGCAGTCTGGCTGCAAACTTGAAGGAATGTGCTGGAACAACACGGTCATCATGATCGGCTGTGGTAACCATCGTCGCTGGGTAGTCGGTACCTGCCTTTAAAGCGTGATATGGAGAATATTTCAACAGGTAATTGAACATTTCAGCATTATCATCAGCTGTTCCATAATCGAATGCCCAACCTGCACCGGCAGTAAATTTATGATAACGCAACATATCCAAAACGCCTACCGATGGAAATGCCACCTTGTAAAGCTCTGGTCTTTGGGTCATACATGCACCAACCAATAGACCTCCATTGGATCCTCCAGAGATCGCTAGTTTCTCCGAAGAGGTGTATTTTTCGTTGATCAAGTATTCTGCTGCAGCAATAAAATCATCAAAAACATTCTGTTTTTTGAGCTTCGTCCCTGCTAGGTGCCAATTCTCACCATATTCGCCACCACCACGAAGGTTAGCGACTGCATAGACGCCGCCTTGTTCCAATAGGATGACATTGCTCACACTGAAGGAAGGTGTCAAGGAGATATTAAAGCCCCCATAACCATATAACATGGTCGGATTAGTTCCATCCAATTTAATTCCTTTTTTATAGGTGATGATCATTGGGACTTTGGTTCCATCTTTGGACGTGTAAAACACCTGCTTGGATTCGTATTTGGCTGGGTCAAATTGGACCTCAGGTTTTTTGTAAATCTCTGATTTTCCCGATGCAATTTCGTATTTATAGATCGTACCTGGATTAACATAGTTCGTGAAAGAATAATAAAGATCGTTTTCTTCCTTCTTTGCACTAAATCCACCTGCAGAACCTACTCCTGGCAATTCAATATCATGTTCAAATTTACCGGCTCTATCGTATTGCTTCACCTGGGTCGTTGCATCTTTAAGGTAGCTGGCAAATATTTTACCCCCACCAATTGATGGACTCAAGACTTGATCCGTTTCAGCAATCAGGTCTTTCCAAGCCTCTGGGGTTGGAGTAGCGATATCTGTTTGCACAATGCGGCCATTCGGTGCATTTAATTCCGTATAGATCAACAGACGATCGCCATCATTGTCCAGGACATAGTGGTTTTTCTCCATATTGTTTACTACGGTGACAAACTGAGACTCAGGTTTTGAAAGGTCTTTGATATAGAGTTCGTTTCCTGAAGTTGAGTTGGCAGCCGTAACGACCAAAAAGCGTTCATCTTCCGTCAGGCCAGCGCCAATATACCTTCTCGGTGTTTTCGGTCCGCCAAAGACAAGCTCATCTGTGTTTTGAGGCGTGTTTAATTTGTGGAAGAACAACTTGTGTTGGTCTGTCATGGCAGATAATGCAGAGCCTTCTTTTGGTTTGTCATAAGAGCTATAGTAGATTCCTTCATTACCTTTCCAGGCCATTCCACTGAACTTTACATTCATCAGGGTATCTCCTACAATGGATTTGTCTTCCGCATTAAGGATAATGACCTTGGTCCAATCGGAACCTCCTTCAGAGATCTGATAAGAAACCAAAGACCCATCTTTACTAAAGGACAGTCCCGCTAATGAGGTTGTGCCATCTGATGAAAGTTTATTAGGATCCAAAAAGACCTCTTCCTTACCTTCATCACCTTTTTTGCGATATAACACACTTTGATTTTGCAACCCATCATTCTTGAAAAAATAGATATAGTCACCGGATCTGAAAGGTGCGGATACCTTTTCATAGTCCCAAAGGTGTTCTAGACGTTTTCTGATCTGTTCACGGAAAGGGATTTGGCTTAAGTAGTCTTCCGTTACCTCATTTTCTTCTTTCACCCAGTTTTTAGTTTCCTGGGAAAGATCATCTTCCAACCAACGGTATGGGTCTTCGACTTCAGTTCCAAAGAAAATGTCTTTTTGTTCTATTTTTTGGGTTTTGGGGTAGGGTTTCACGCTAATGTCTGCTTTTGATTCAATTACTTTTTCTTGTTGGCAAGCTGTCAATCCAACAGCAAGGATGCCAATACTTAAATATTTCATCATATTGATCGTACAATTAGTTCAGCACAAAACTAATGAAATAATTTGCAAGTCAAATCCTAATGAAATTTGCATACCCAGCGTGACGAGATTTTCATTGATTAAACAGTTAATAATATCAGTTTGGACAGCAAGGAAATCACGGTACTTGTTGTTCAAACTTTTTTCATTTCTCTCCCTTCCTACCATTCCCTTCATTATATTGGTTTTAATTCCATTAAACCAAATATTACCCTGTCTTGATAATCCGTAATTATTATGCTAGTTTTGACCTGAATGAGCCCAGGCAATAAAATATATTTTGCATCAGATTTCCACTTAGGTTCCTATCCGATGGATCAATCCAAGGTTAGGGAACAGCATATTATTTCATGGCTGGACTACATCAAGACCGACGCTGCAGAGCTCTATTTAGTTGGGGACATCTTTGACTTTTGGTTTGAATACAGCACGGTTGTACCAAAAGGCTATATCCGATTTTTGGGGAAATTGGCTGAATTAGCTGATCTGGGGATCAAAATCACGCTATTTAAGGGCAACCACGATATGTGGATGTTCGGATACCTGAAAGATGAACTGAAAGCGGAAATCATATCCAATGAGAAAGTCATCAACCTCAATGGAAAATCCGTTTATATCCACCACGGCGACGGATTGGGCCCTGGTGATTCGAAATACAAATTTCTCAAGAAAATATTCCGCAGCTCACTCTGCCAATGGTTGTTTGCCCGGCTACACCCTAATCTCGGGATCGGGATTGCACAGCGCTGGTCCAAACATAGCCGCATATCCAATAATGCCGAAGAAAGGTTCCTTGGAGAAGAGAATGAGTGGCTGATTGTTTATGCCAAGGAAATCCTCGAGAAACAGCATTATGACTTATTCATTTTTGGACATCGTCATCTACCCTATGATATTCAATTGAAAAACAGTAGCCGAATCATTAACCTAGGCGAATGGATCAACTACCATACTTATGCTGTTTGGGACGGGCAAGAAATTAAACTTGAAAAATGGAATTCAGAGAAATAGCAAACTCGATCTACCCGATGAATGATGAACAGTTTTCCTTATTGGAAGGCATCTGTGAACTGATTGAAGTCCCCAAGAACAGCACCGTAATCTATGCTGATAAAACCAGTCCCTTTCTGTATTTCCAGAAAGAAGGGATATGTAGGATCTATTATCACAAAATAGAAAAGGAAATCATCCTTGGTTTTACCTTTCCTGGTGAAGTCCTGATGTCCTTGAATAGCTATATCCATCAGCAACCCGGCTATGAGACCATACAAACATTAGAAAAATCCCAATTATACCGTCTCTCCATTCAAAAGCTACAGGATCTTTACCAAAACCATACCTCCATTAGCAATTGGGGCCGCCGCTTAGCCGAGCTTGAAGCCTTAAAAATTGAAGAAAGGTTGATGCTCCGCCTTTTCAGATCTTCGTATGAGAGTTACGAGGAACTCTTAAAAAAGGCTCCAAACATCACTAACCGGATCAAATTAGGCTATATTGCTTCCTATCTAGGCATCTCCCAAGTTACATTGAGCCGTATACGCGGTATAAAAAGATAAAAATTTAACAATTGTAAAAAGAAATGGCTAAATTAAAATAGACCTTTGCGCCATTAAAAAAATACAGCAATGAATTGGATAATATTAATAATTGGTGGTTTATTTGAAGTCGCCTTCACCTATTGTATCGGCCGCGCCAAAGATGCTACTGGAACTGAAATGTACCTTTGGTACCTAGGCTTTCTGATCAGTGTAACTATCAGTATGGGTTTATTGATCAAAGCAACCAGTACCCTTCCTTTAGGAACTGCCTATGCGGTATGGTCCGGAATCGGTGCTGTAGGTACCGTTTTAATGGGTATTTTCTTCTTTAAAGAACCTACAGATTTCTGGCGCATCTTCTTTATTATCACTTTAATCGGGTCAATTGTTGGGCTAAAAGCAGTTTCTTCGCATTAGTATCTTTAAAAGCGCATAAAAATCTTTATTTTTGTCGATTAATTACCGTGTATGGTCTTCAAACGCCCTGCGGTAAAGCAAGATGTAATTTATGTTAGAGAAACTACAAGCCATAAAAGAGCGCTGGGAAGAAGTTGAAAGAGAGTTAAGCAATCCCGATACCATCAGCGACATGAAGCGCTTTGCAAAGTTGAACAAGGAATACAAAGACTTGGGCAAAATTGTTGAGCAATACCATATTTACAAAAATATGGTCAGCAATATCGACACCAACAAAGATATCCTAGCCAACGAGAAAGATCAGGAATTGAGAGAGATGGCCAAAGAGGAACTGGATATCTTATATACGGAGAAAGAGGAAAAAGAAGAGGAAATCCGCTTAATGTTGATCCCTAAGGATCCAGAGGATGCTAAAAACGCCATCATCGAGATCCGTGGCGGTACTGGCGGTGATGAGGCTGCATTGTTTGCAGGAGACCTTTACCGTATGTACACTCGTTTCTTTGAAACCAAAGGTTGGAGAAACGAAGTAATGGATGTGACGGAAGGAACTTCCGGTGGTTACAAAGAGGTTATCTTAAAAGTAATCGGCGAGGATGTCTACGGACAATTGAAATATGAATCAGGTGTTCACCGTGTTCAACGTGTTCCAGACACAGAAACTCAGGGTCGTGTGCATACTTCCGCAGCTTCGGTAGCCGTATTACCAGAAGCAGAAGAGGTCGACGTGGAATTGAATCCAGGCGATATCGAAATGCAGACATCAAGATCAGGAGGTGCTGGTGGACAGAACGTGAACAAGGTAGAGACCAAAGTTCAGTTGACACACAAACCATCGGGTATCGTAGTTGTTTGTCAGGTAGAGCGTTCGCAGTTAGCAAACCGTGAATTAGCCATGGAGATGCTACGTAACAAGCTTTATGAACTAGAAGTACAGAAGAAACACGGGGATATAGCGGCAAAACGTAAAACCATGGTATCCACTGGTGACCGTTCGGCAAAGATCCGTACATACAACTATCCACAAGGCCGTGTAACGGAACACCGCATCGGATTGACGATGTACAACCTGCCGGCAATTATGGACGGTGATATTCAAGACATTATAGATGCATTGCAGTTTGCTGAGAATGCAGAAAAGATGAAAGAAGGCGCCGTAGAGTAAGATTTTTCAAAAATTTATTAGCAGATATAGAAATAAACACTATATTTGCACACCTTCTGAAAAGAAGGAAAAAGGTCTGGTAGTTCAGCTGGTTAGAATACATGCCTGTCACGCATGGGGTCGCGGGTTCGAGTCCCGTCCAGACCGCAAACAAAAAGAGAAGCGAAGCTTCAAAGAGTTCTTTTTTTAATTTTAAGAGATTTTAGGTCTGGTAGTTCAGCTGGTTAGAATACATGCCTGTCACGCATGGGGTCGCGGGTTCGAGTCCCGTCCAGACCGCTAAAATTAAAATGAAGCTAGTCTTTCATTTGTTCTTTTTAAGTTTATTTTTTTGGTCTGGTAGTTCAGCTGGTTAGAATACATGCCTGTCACGCATGGGGTCGCGGGTTCGAGTCCCGTCCAGACCGCCAAAAAAATCAAAAGGTATCATGAAATCCATGATACCTTTTTTGTTTTATGCCAATTCCTTTTCTAACCCCCATGTAATTCATACTGCAAAGCTCCCGAAGGACAGCGATCAATCTGATTGATCAGCTCCTGCGTACTTGCATGTTCAGGCTTCACCCAGGGACGGTCCCCCGGATCATACACCCGGGGCAACATATTGATACATACCGCCGAATGAATACATTTCTTAGGCCGCCAAAGCACCGTTATCTCTCCATTAGGATGCTTATAGCGAATAATTTTTTCTTCCATGATCTTCTTTCTCCTATTTTAATGAGTAACAAGCTACAAAACCTTTTGTTTATAAAAATCATCCTTGAAGATGGAAAGAAATTACCTCATTCGATTTCAGCGTGAGCAAATTGAACCTTAAAGGACATGAATAGAAACTTATTGAAATATTTGTTTATTTTTAATCTAAATTATAACCTTAATCTTATGGAAAATCCACAAACTCCGATTGAAAGTGGCGGTAACAACATCATCAATGATGGTAAAAACATTGCCATAATTGCCTATTTAACAATCATTGGTCTTATAATTGCCTTTGTATTGAACAATGAAAAACGGAATGATTTCGCAACATACCATATCCGTCAATCATTGGGCATATTTTTGACATTATTCGTTTCCGGTGTAATGAGCTATATTCCATTTATAGGATGGATTATATCAGCCATAACGGCGTTATTGATGATTATCTTATGGATTATCGGGATTATCAATGCAGCCAATGGCAACAAGAAACCGGTTCCTTTGTTGGGTGAGTATTACAACAATCTATTTGCGGGGATTTAAGCCCCATGAACCAAATAAATGAAAGACACCCCCGACAGGCAGGTGTCTTTTAGTTTGTCATTCCTTCAAATTTTTAAAAAATGTCAATAGATTATAAATTGGATTGATATTCCATAAAAATTCTCTTACGTTTGGAAACGAAATCACAAATAATAAAATTTTTAACAAATCTTGGGTTACTATTTGAAAATTAGGGTATTAATAAGTGAGTAAAATAAGACAAATATTACCAAAGACCCGTGAGGACAAGGAATTGCTGGAAGGTTTACGAAAAGGAGACAACTCAGTAATTTCAGAAATCTATAAAACCTGCTATCCTTCCGTATCCCACCTTATTACCGGAAACAAAGGAACGGAGGATGAAGCCAAAGATATTTTTCAGGAAGCGGTCATGGTATTGTACGATAAAGTTACTCATGAGAATTTCGAGCTCAGCAGTAAGTTAAGTACGTTCCTATATGCAGTATGTAGGAGATTGTGGTTAAAGCAACTGAACAAAAGGGAAAACAGCATGGGCACTTCTGACTCCGACGGATTAGAAATTGCCGATGTGGAAAGCGACATCCAGAGCCATATCGAGAAAGAAAATGACTTCTCCAAAATGGACAGCGCAATGAGCCAACTGGGTGAACCCTGCCAAACGATCTTAAAGGATTTCTACATCAGGAACAAGTCCATGAACGAAATCTGCGAAAAGTTTGGATACACCAATACTGACAACGCGAAAACTCAGAAATATAAATGTTTACAACGATTGAAGAAGCTTTTCTTTGATCAAAAATCTGATTAGTAAAAGTTGAAATGAGACAGCAAGAATTTTTAGAATTGGCAGACCGCTACCTCAACGGCCAGATGGATCCTAAAGAAAAGGAATCATTTGAACTGTTGTGCGATCAAGACCCAGATTTGAATGCGCTTTTTCTATCGCATGCAGAATTCGTGCAAACCATGAAGCGCCATGAAGCGCGTGCAGAGTTTAAAAGTCAATTGGAAAAAACCATCCAGGAACAGCCTAACGAAACTATTGTGGTTCGTTTGTGGAAGAAATTAAAGATCAATGCCGTGGCAGCAGCTGCTGTCGCCGTTCTTTCTTCTTTAGCTACGCTGTATTCAACCGGATACTTCTCTACGCTGCGTAGAGCCAACTCGGACTATAGCGCCCTTAAAAGAGAGATAAATAGCGTTAAACGCAACGTCAATGCTCACCACAATGCCATCAGGAACATCAACAAGGAAAGCAATGCTCCACAGGATGCCCTTCAATATGGTGCAACTGGATTTATGCTGACCAAAGATGGCTACGTAGTAACAAATTTTCACGTCGTGAGTGGAGCTGACTCCATCCACCTACAAAACAATAAAGGCGATTCTTATAAGGCTTCCATAATCTTCGTGGATTCTGAGAAGGACTTAGCTATCCTGCATATTTCAGACTCAAACTTTATCGCTCAATCGGCAAATATCCCATATACGTTCAGAAGACAGAACACCGATCTTGGTGAAGGTATCTACACCATCGGTTATCCACGGGATGAAGCTGTATATGGCGAAGGCTACTTGAGTTCCTCAACAGGTTACAGCGGTGATACCACAGCTTATCAAATCTCTGTACCCGTAAACCCGGGTAACAGTGGGGGCCCAGTCCTTGATAAGAACGGAAATATCATCGGTATTATCTCCGGTAAACAAAAAGGTCTCGATGGAGCAGCTTTTGCGATCAAGACCAAAGCACTGATCGAAACATTGAACCGTATCCCAGAAGAATCCCTGAAAGGGAACATCGTTCTGAACAATAAAAATAGCCTATCAAATTTACCTCGTACCGAGCAGATCAAAAAGTTGCAAGACTTTATCTACATGGTCAAGGTCTATTAAAAATAAATTGGACTTTTGTATGAAGCAAGGTGTTACAAACATGTAGCACCTTGTCTGTTTTTATACCTACCCTACCCATCAAAAATTATATCACTTTGATTTTAAATATCTTATTCATTATATTTAATAAAAAAACAAAGTGAATATGCGGACCTTTTGGACCTATTTTTTCATCTTTCTAGCATTGGCAATCTTTGTACAGGTTTTTCAATTCTTGTCATCACACAGCGCTTTTGAGCTCGACTATGGAGCTATCTTAAAGCAACTATGCCTCGTGACCCTTATTGCTCTGATCACTTCGTATATCGTACCTAGAAAAAAGAAAAATCCATTTAAAGAAAAAGCCAACTAACTAGAGTTGGCCTTATACATTATCCTGTCCAGATATACCGGATGGGCTTATTTGTTTGGTTGCGGAGTCGTCCTCAAGTAAGGTTTGATCTCCTTATATCCTTTCGGGAACTTCGCTGGAATATCCTCAGTCTTGATCGCTGGAACAACGATTACATCCTCACCATCTTTCCAATCCGCTGGAGTTGCCACCTGATAGTCTGCAGTAAGCTGCAAGGAATCAATCACGCGCAAGATCTCATCAAAATTCCTTCCTGTTGAAGCTGGGTAAGTCAAGGTAAGTTTTACCTTCTTGTCTGGCCCAATTACAAATACCGAACGCACTGTAGCTGTCGCAGAAGCATTTGGATGGATCATATCGTACAACTCGGCCACATGTCTGTCCTCATCTGCGATGATAGGAAAATTAACCTGGGTATTCTGTGTTTCATTGATATCCTTTACCCAACCATTGTGGTCCTCAACGGAGTCAACGCTCAATGCCAACACTTTTACATTACGCTTGTCGAACTCGGATTTCAATTTTGCGGTACGACCTAATTCTGTGGTACATACCGGTGTATAATCTGAAGGGTGTGAATACAGGACAGCCCATTTGCCGTCTATATAATCATAGAAATTTATATCACCCTCTGTTGTTTTGGCTTGAAAGTTTGGTGCATCATCACCTAATCTTAAACTCATATCTATTAATGTTTATAATGAACGAAATTGTTTACTCTATCAATATAGTAGATTTTATTGTAAATCGCAATACAGCGGTCTGATTTCAGATTTTTCTTACAATCATTTTACTTTTATGGCTCACAACTAAATAACACTCAAGGCAGAACAAAGGTTTATCAGGATAAAAATATTTTTCATCCACACAGATAATATTTTAGTTTTTATTATGCTTGCATAATAAAATATAATTATATTTGAGATAACCTTATAAGCAAAGAGATGAATTTCGAACTATCAGAAGAACATAAAATGATCCGCGAAGCTGCCCGAGAATTTGCTCAGGAGCTTAAACCCGGCGTAATTGAAAGGGATGAACTGGCCAAGTTCCCGACCGAGTTTGTCAAAAAAATGGGCGAACTAGGTTTTATGGGCATCATGACGCCAGAACAATATGGCGGTGCAGGCATGGATACGCTCGCTTATGTACTCGCTCTGGAAGAGATCGCCAAGATAGATGCCTCTGCGGCAGTGATCATGTCGGCCCACAATTCCCTGGTCCTATTCGGATTGAATGAATTTGGAACCGAGGAACAAAAGCAGAAATACCTAAAACCCTTGGCTTCCGGAGAAAAACTGGGCGCCTTTGCGCTATCCGAACCAGAGGCAGGCTCTGATGCCTCCTCTCAACATACCATGGCTGAAGATAAAGGTGACCATTACTTACTGAACGGTACAAAAAACTGGATTACCAATGGTGGTAATGCAGATATCTATATTGTTATTGCCCAAACCCACCCTGAATTAGGGCATCGTGGGATCAATGCACTCATTGTCGAAAAAGGCACTCCTGGATTTAGCATTGGCCCAAAAGAAAATAAATTGGGAATCCGCAGCTCGGATACCCATTCCCTAATGTTCTCCGATGTCAAGGTTCCAAAGGAGAACCGGATCGGTGAGGATGGATTCGGATTCAAGTTTGCCATGAAAACCTTGGATGGAGGCCGGATCGGTATTGCTGCACAGGCCTTAGGCATTGCTGCTGGGGCGTATGACCTTGCATTGGCCTATTCTAAGGAAAGAAAGACCTTCGGCAAACCTATTTCAGACCATCAAGCTATTCAGTTCAAATTAGCGGATATGGAAGTAGATATTGAAGCAGCAAGGTTACTGACCTATAAAGCTGCCTGGACCAAGGATCAAGGTCTTCCTTACGGAAAGATCGCTGCCATGGCGAAATTGAACACTTCCGAAGTGGCCATGAAGCATACCGTGGAAGCTGTACAGATCCATGGTGGTTATGGCTATGTAAAAGAGTACCATGTAGAGCGATTGATGCGAGATGCCAAGATTACACAGATCTATGAAGGAACCTCTGAAATTCAGCGCTTGGTCATCGCAAGAGAGGTATTGAGATAAGAAACAGGTATAATTATTAATAAATCAAAGTGTAACTAAGAAAAGAAAGCCAGGCAAATTGCCTGGCTTCTTTTATGAATGGAATTCAATGATTCACATCTAGTACTACAATGGGTTCTGAACCACTACACCTAAGGTTCTATCAATTTCACCTTGAGGGATCAAGAACTCCCAACGTTTATCTCCTGCAGGAATTGAAAACTCCACGGCAAGGGAAGCAATGTGATTTGCTCCATTTCTATCCAAAGGAAGGTTCAATCTCTTCAAATCGTAGAACCTGAAGCCTTCACCCCATAACTCAACTCTTCTTTGGGTCAAGATCTCTTCGATCAGGCTTGCTCCTGTATTGGTAGAAAGAACATAATCAGGGTCCCTGTTTTCAGCAAGTTCCAACAGCACATCTTTCGCAGCAGCTTCTGATCCTGATCTTGCCAAAGCTTCAGCTTCGATCAAGTACATTTCCGCAGCACGCATAAACATCAAGTCACCATTACTATTTCCAGGGTTTGTCAACGTGAATTTTCTGGTCATATATGGCATACGAACACCACTTGCTGCAACTGGAAATGTTTTATCCGCTCCAGTTGGATCCCAAACACGCTTGCGAACGTCAGTATCTGAAATCTTATCATACAACAACGAGTTAATCGCCTTAGGGTTACCACGGGTGTTGGTAGAACTGAAGTTACCTACATAAGCATAGAACGAATAAAAATAGGTTGGTTGGTCTTCTCTATGACGGATACCCCAAATCCACTCTGGATTGGCAGATGTTGTAAACGAGCCAATATATTGAGCGTTGGTCATCAGGTCATAATCAGCACGAGCTTCTTTGGCAAATTTTGCCGCAGTTACATAATCTTGTTGAGTCAAAGCAACACGAGCTTTCAGACCTTTTGCAACATCGATATTCAAATGTGATACATCAGGTCTGCCTGACGCATTTGCAAATAATGCAATCGCATCATCTAGGTCTTTATTGATCTGTGTATAAACTTCCTCAACGGTATTGCGTTCAACAGCTGTAGTAGATTTATCCAAGATAATGGAAACACCTAAACCTGAGTTATTCCCACCTTTTACATAGCGTTTACCAAATAGTTGAATCATTTGATAGTAGCCCCATGCCCTGTATGACAAGGCCTGTCCTTTGATGAAGTTTTTATCTTCTTCAGGACCTGCTGCGCCATCGATATTATTGATGATCTGGTTCGCGTTTCCAATCAAGGCATAGTAAAAACCATAGTTATACTGGTTGATCGATGAGTTGGCATCTCTATGGCTGATCCATTTGTATTCACTATTGAACCAACCATTGGCTGCGCCGGTCATGACAAAGTCGTCACCAAGCACTTCCATATAAATCATGTTACCGCTCTGTCCACCCGCAGCTTGGTTACTATACCACTGCGAGTACATTAGACGGTGCATACCATTGATCGCTGAATATGCATTCTCTGTCGATGCAAATACGACTTCTGTATTGATTTTATCACTAGGGTCTTTTTGCAGAGCCTCCTTTTTACATCCCGAAAGGAAGAGTACAGCAGTCAATACTGTTCCTAGAATAGGGTATTGTAATTTTCTATTAAATATTTTCATTGTCTTAAAGTCCGAAGTTAATACCAAAGTTAAATGTTCTCGCGTGGTTGTATGAGCTATTTCCAGTTGGACCAGTCAGACCACCCACAGGGTTAAATCCTTTTTTCGCAGACCAGAAGTATAGGTTTTCAGCACTCGCATAGATACGCGCTCTCTTAATACCGATTCTGCCTGAGAATGATTCCGGAATTCTATAACCCACATTGATCGCACTGATATTTAAGTAAGATGCTTTAGTCAACCATCTTGATGAAGCAGCACCATGTTGTGAAGTTCTACCAACGTCCATGCGTGGGATATCAGTTACATCACCAGGGTTTTTCCATGCTCCAAATAGATCTGAATGCAAGTTAGCACCATTTGAAGGTCCTGAACTCATCAAACCTGCATAGTATCCATCGTAGAAATATCCACCAACACTATAGGTCAAAACAAATCTGAAGTCAAAATTCTTGTAAGTAAAGTCATTCACAACACTACCATAAACTGGAGGAATTGCTGATTTATCTAACCATGACTGACGAGCCGAGTTATGGTTTGAAGTAACGGTGTCTACACGTCCGTTATTCTCGATCAATTTATGCTCTGGGTTTGAAGCATCGTATGTTACACCATCAGCAAGTCCTAGGTACAATGCGTTTCCATTTTCAGGATCTACACCATAATAAGTTCTTGTATAATAATCATACAATGATCTTCCAACTGCGCGCTTGTATGGGCTACTCACCAACTCTGGAGTTTCCTTAGGCATCGCTGTGATCTCATTCTTCACAGTAGTTACGTTAACAGTTAGGTTCCAGTTGAAGTTTTCCTTTCTGATCAAACCTCCTGTTACACTTGCCTCGATACCTTTGTTGGTCATTGCTCCAACGTTTTGGTTGATCGCATATGATCCCGCAGTTGTACCACCATTATGGTATGGCTGATTCACGCTGAACAATAGACCATCTGAATTTCTATAATAATATTCTAGGGAACCTGATAGTCTTCCGTTCAAGAAACTGAAATCTACACCCACGTCCAATGGCTTTTGTGTTTCCCAAGTCAAACGATCACTACCTAATGAAGCATAGATAGATCCAGGGGTTGAAGCATTGTTATAACCAATTTCATATCCTGGCTGATAAGGATAATAAGAACTCAAATCAGAGTTACCTAATTGTCCATAAGAGAATCTAAGTTTTAATAGATCTGTGTAATCATTCTTGAAGAAGTCTTCTTGATCCAATCTCCATGCAGCACCTACTGACCAGAAATTCTCCCATCTTAAGTTTGCAGGGAACCTAGAGTTACCGTCAGCTCTCAACATTGCACTTAAGTAGTATCTGCTGTTGTAGTTATAGTTTACACGTCCAAAATAACTCTCAATGGAATTTTCACGAAGACCTGATGTCAATGAACTGATATCAGTAAAGTTCTCCATAACATTTACCCCCTGGAATCCTTGTCCGGTTCTCATACCGCTTAGGTCCTCGATCTTGTACGAGTAGAACTCATGTCCCAATACAGTTTCCAAGTTATGAAGTCCAAATGTGTTATTAGCTCTTAATAATTGGTTGAATGTATAAGACAATTGTCTGTACCAACTTTGGTTGTAGCGTCCAGCTGGAGCACCGTCACCTACAATTGTATTTTCATATCCTTCTGAACGGTTATTTTCTAAATCCGGACTGAAGTTCATCGTAAATGTCAACCAAGGCAATACATTTACGTCCATATATGCTCTCGCACCAATAAAGTCACGGTTTGATTTACTCGTATTGTACATGGTTTCTGCAATCGCGTGACGACCGCTATTGAAAGGTCTAGATAGACCAAACTCTGAAACCAAGTTACCATAGTCGTAACGTTTTACACCAAATTCATCATAAACGATCTTTCCAGTTTCTGGATCATGTACATATACAGGATAAATTGGAGCAATTCCTCTAGAGAAATAGAACGGGTTGTTGATACCACCACCATCATAAGCAAAATCAGCTTTTCTAGAAGCAGCGTTTAAGTTCACACCTGTCTTTAACCAATCGGTAACTTTTGTATTTACGTTAACTCTACCTTGGAATCTTTCATTCATCGAACGTAATCCCCATCCATTATCCTTTAAGTAGTTTAATGAGGTATAGATGTCAGTAGAATTAAAACCACCTGAATAGTTCAGGTTATATTCATTACGCTTTCCTGCTCTTGCAGCTTCGTCCTCCCATGAAGTAAATCCTTCATAACGGAACTTCGCGTTCGGGTTTAATTTACCATCAACGCCAACTAAAGCATCGTTAGGTACATCAAAAGCGTTGTAATTACCTAGGTATTGAACAATATCTTGGTATGTTTTACCATTGTAAGTCTGTAAGCCTTTAGCATTTCTTGGCAATAGACCAGAACCTAATTGTTTCGCAACATCCATTGGGATTTTTGCCGAACCAAAAGCCAGGTTGTTGGTGTAAGCCTGCCACATCAATTCATAGTACTGTCCTGCATCAACAGTTTCATAAGCCGGAACCCCGTTTTTATTGAAACCGTATTGCGCTGACACGTTCAACTCAGACTGACCAGATTTACCTTGTTTGGTAGTAACCATGATTACACCGTTTGCACCACGTGAACCGTACATCGCAATAGTAGCAGCATCTTTCAATACCGTTACGGACTCCACATCAGCAGGGTTAATATTGGTCATTCCCCCATCAAATGGAACCCCATCTACAACAACCAATGCGCCTTGTCCTGCAGAATACGATCCAAAACCACGAATACGGATACCTGGTGACGAACCCGGAGCACCAGATGGCGCGCTAGATTGGATACCTGGACCAGCCCCCTGTAAGGCAGTCAACACGTTGGAAATCGGCCTTTTGTCGATTTCTTTGGTGCCAATCTGTGTCGCAGAACCCGTAAAGTCAGATTTTTTCACCGTTCCATAGGCTACAACAACAACCTCATCCAAAGCATCAGAAGTAGAAATTAAGGAAATATTCAAGGTTGATCGGCCAGATGCGGATTGAGTTAAGGTCTCATATCCAATAAAAGAAAATGTCAATCGACCATTCTCATTTACCATGATCGAGTAATTTCCTTGTTCATCAGTTTGGGTAGCTGTGGATAATCCAACAACTTTTACCGAAACTCCAGACAGGGGCGTTCCTGTTGTAGCATCAGTAACCTTACCACTCACCTGACGACTTTGCGCATTCAGCAATCCAATGGACAGCATAAACAGCACAAAAAAGCTGAGTAATTTTTGTTTCATAATAATTGTTTGAGTTTTGTTAAATAATTGTTTTCATTAGGGACGAAGGTTAGTGCGTCCTATTAGTTACCATAATTTGGGCAAGTATATAACAAAAAATTAACATGAAACAATAACTTTCATCACTTTTTTAACCAAGCACTGTTATTCATTGATAAAATAATAGGAATCAAAGAAATAAATACTCATTTTTTTAACTGAAAAATTTATTTTGTAACAGAGCATACAATAAACAGGCTAATTCCGCCGTTAATCGGGAAAATTCCGATCTACACAATCAGCTTTTTAAATTTTTGCAATAAAATTTGCTATTTAAATAAAAATTACTCTTATAAAAGAGGAATTTTTTATAAAACATTGTCAATCTTTGATAAATAATCAAAATCTTCAAAAGAAAAGGAGCCCGTTTTCTTCATGTTCCATTCGAAAAGAAACTTGGCTTTCTTCAATAAGGCATGGTCCCGATTCATCAAACCATCATACATCAGCAATTGAGCCAATGGCCTTATTTGCTCCGGCTCCAAACCCACAATAAACTCCTCTAACCCAGCAGTATCTGTTTCTAAAAAGAAACCCCTATCTTTCTTAAAAAAATCCGTGTACCCTTCAGTCAGGTCCATCGGTTCTTCTGTTTCGTCAAATGCAGTGTACCGATCAACGACCAACCGCATGTACTTCCCCATCTCATTGATCCAATTTAGGATGGTATCTTTCTCAAATCTAATTCCCATAACTATCTTATTTGTCCTTCTCCCGTCACGAACCACTTCTCGGTAACCAGTTTTTCTAAAGCAAATGGCCCACGGGCATGTAATTTCTGCGTGGAGATGCCTATTTCGGCTCCCAATCCAAATTCGCCCCCATCCGTAAATCGGGTGGACGCATTGGAATATACCGCTGCAGCATCTACCGCATTCATAAAGTTCAGGATATTTTTTGAATCAGCAGAAACAATACACTCAGAATGTTTGGATGAATACTTTGCAATGTGATCAAGGGCTTCCTCTAGACCAGATACTACCTTCATGGAACAGATCAAGCCCAAGAACTCCCTGCCAAAATCATCTGCCTCCGCCTTACCCAATTCCGTATAGCCTTGTTCCTTCAGGCTTGCATAGCTTTGACCATCTGCCAATACTTTCACTTTAGCTTTCTCAAATAAGGGAACTAAATTCTTTACAAACCCATCTACGATCTCCTCGTCCAGCAAAACACAGTCCAAGGCATTACAGACCGATGGTCTTGAAATCTTTGCATTCGCTACAATCTTGGCTGCCAATTCCAGATCTGCGGTCCTGTCCACATAGGTATGGCATACCCCTGCACCCGTTTCGATCACGGGAACCTTGGCGTTTTCACGTACAAAGTCGATCAAGCCTTGGGATCCTCTAGGAATGATGATATCTACATATTTGACCGCCGTCAATAGCTCAGCGACAAGTTCCCGATCAGTTGGCAACAGTTGAACAATATTCGGATCTTGCCCATAACTTTTCAATACCTTTTGGATCAAACCAACCAAATAGGAATTACTGTACCAGGCATCCGATCCGCCCCTAAGCAGACAAACGTTGCCCGATTGGATACAAAGGACCGCAACATCAATGGTCACATTGGGCCTCGATTCATAGATAACCCCTACGACACCCAAAGCCACCGATCTCTTTTCTACCAAGAGCCCATTATCGAGCGTTTTACTGCTCAATAATTTCCCAGTAGGATCATCCAATTTAGCAACAGCCCGCACACTGTCAGCAAGGTCTTGGATTCTTGCTTCAGTCAACCTCAACCGATCATATTTGGAATCAGATGGATCCATTCGGTCCAGATCCTTTTTGTTTTCTTCAATGATCTGTTCGGAACGATCCAATATTTCAGCCGCAATGGCATTCAGTATTTCAGCCTTCTTTTCAATCGACAATTGTGCAATGGCTCTTTTGGCCTTACTGCTATTTTCAAGTTCGGTTAATATCGTTTTCTTCATTTTAATTTCCTTTATAGCAGCACAATATCATCGGCATGCGCAATTTCAATATTCTTCTTCTCAGACTTAGACCGCAACGAAACCGAGTCTATCTTCGATTTAGCCACAGCATGGATCACATGGTCTTCATCAGCAATCTGGAAGACCTCACCGACCTCAAAATCTTGGATAATTTTGTTTACACCCACAGCCAATAAACTTTTTCTTTTGTTCAAGGCTGCTAAAGCACCCTTATCCACCTGTACCAAGCCTGTAATCAAACTACCACTCGCCAACCATTTGTTTCGGGAGGAAAGCTTTTTCTCCTGAGCTTGGCATATCGTCCCGGTATCTCCAGCCACTGCTTTCAAGATCCCATCCTCGGTTTTCATCGAAAAAATAACCGCTTTGATGCCCATTTGATTGGCCAACCTTGCAAAATTCAATTTTGAGATCATTCCCCCTAATCCTATAGCAGATTTTTCCTCCTTAGCCAAAGCCAATGCCGCTTTGTCAATGATCTTCAACTCCGGTATTACCTTCCCATGCTCGTCCAAGACCCCCGGTACTGAAGTACTGAACAAAATCTGCTCGGCACCAAAACCCACAGCAATCAAGGTCGCTAGTTCATCATTATCAGAGAACTTGAGCTCTTTATTGCTGACTACATCATTTTCATTGGCGATAGGGATTACATTATTCTTCCACAGCGTTTCGTAGGTACTCTTCAACTGTAAAAACTGGCTCCTGTTTGCAAAGTGATGTCGCTCGCATAGACTTTGCGCCAATGCAATCTTAAAAGGCTTGAAGTAGGTGCCATATGTGCGCACCAACAGGGGGTTTCCAATGGCTGCAGCGGCTTTCTTCTGGGCAAGGGTACCCGTGTATTTAGGGATAAACTTCTTTCCGGCAGCAACAGCACCCGATGAAACGATGACAATATTATATTTCGGCTGTAACTGCGCGCATTGACGAGCGATCTCCAGGACAATTCTTTCATCAATTTCTCCATCGGTCGTTATGGCCGCCGAACCAAACTTGATGACCAGTATAGGTTTTTTCATTTTATGATATAATCAAAATATTAAGCAGTTTATTGTTGAAAAACTAACAATAACAAAGAATAGATATAAAAATATGAATTATTAAGCGCTTTTCAATCGTTTTCCTTGATATAGAGATTGTAAAAAGCTGATAAGATTAGCCCTGCTTCGTGGGTCGTAAGGCATTATTTAGGAATAATGCGGCTGAAATAAGCAATGACAAAGGGCTGGTAATATCCTTCCAGGAAAGTTCATTTGTACCAAATGCCAAATAGAGTTCATAAGTGCAATACAGCAATAGAATGGCGGTAATGGTAAACATAAATATTGCGAACTTCTTGCCCATAAAATAAATATAAGGAAAATCAGATTAAAATCTACTGATTCGGTATAGAGAAAGACTAGAATAAATTGGGCTCTCCCTGTATAATGAATAGTTATGTTTGAATTTAGAAAATCATTAACTTTATTTTCAGTTACTAGCCCATCCCTTTCAGAAAAACCACACAAGATTTAGCCCTATAAAGATTCATTACAGTAAACCATTAATCTAAATTATCATGGGAAACACTAAGTACCCCAAATTCCTTTTCCTGGCCATTGTTTTCATGTCATTAATTCAGGTTCGATGTGCTGAATCCATTCCAGAGGACTGCCAAGAGGAAGAGGTTGAATTTACTTCAATCAACATTGATCCCACTTGCAGATTCCGTATAGTTGATGAAAAACTAGAAGATAGGTTTCTCGTCATTGAGTCAAAGACAGAACTGGAGAAAGCAATTGCCTTTACCGATTCTGAGGCCAATGAGCCTTGCAAAGAAGTTTCAAAAATGTTTTCTGAAATAGACTTTAAGACCCAAAGTTTATTGATAGGCAAGAAACTAGTTCAAGGGATACCTGCTACACTAATTAGTCAGCAGGTCAACAGAGACTGTGCGAACCATGGGATAGTCCACTCTGCAAAAGTCAAGAACGGGAACTATACCGCTATGGGCACTTTTTTGTTTGCAGTCATCGTTCCAAAGCAGCATGCCAATGTCCGATTCAATATAGAAGTGATCCGGTAATGCACATGAAAAACCCCCAAATCAAGGGTGAAAAAATCATCCCTAAAACAGGGTTTCATTCGAGACATATTCGAGACATGTTGCGGAACCATTCGGCATAATCTTCGAATTTCTAAGACAATGCTCCGATGAAAAATGAACAGTAGCTCAGGACATTTTGCGAAAGTTCCGAATGTGTCTCGAATAAGGTCAAACCGAAATATAGATCGCACAGACTTATGACAAAAAAAGAAATGGCCAGAGTTTTTCTCTAGCCAATCCAATATAAATATTTTTAACGTCTCTAGTTAGTCCAAGATCAATTCCACTGGGCAGTGATCGGAATGAACCGCTTGAGAAAGGATTCGAGAGGACTTGATACTGTCCTTCAGATCATTGGAGACCATATTGTAATCGATACGCCAACCTAGGTTTCTCCCTCTTGCTCCAGCACGATAAGACCACCAAGTGTAATGATGCGGATCTGGGTTGAGGTGCCTAAAAGAATCGGTATATCCCGAGTTGATAAAGTTCTCCATCCATTCACGCTCTGCCGGTAGGAAACCCGAACTATTGGCATTGGATTTAGGGTTATGGATATCAATGGCACGGTGACAGATATTAAAATCGCCACAGACCACCAATTTCGGTTTTTCTTTCAAAAGATCATTGCTGTACAATTGGAAATCATCCAAGAATTTGTATTTGAAATCCTGTCTGACATCCCCTGTCGTTCCCGAAGGAAAATACACACTCATCACGGAGGCTTTATCAAAGTCGGCACGGATTACCCTACCTTCAAAATCATAATCCTCATGGCCACAACCATATTCAATATGGTTAGGGGTAATCCTGGTGAAGATAGCAGTACCGCTATAGCCTTTTTTCTGAGCGGGGTACCAATAATGCTCATAGCCCATCTCCTCTAATAAAACCAGTTCAGGAACCTGATCTGGAGTTGCTTTAATTTCTTGAATACAGATTACGTCTGGGCTTTCAGCCTTGAACCAATCCAGCCAGCCTTTTTTCAAAGCGGCGCGGATACCGTTCACATTATAGGTAATGATCTTCATCTTAAGGAAGTTTGTAGGTTTTGGATTTCATGGAATCAAACAGCTTGGTAAAGAACCCTTTCTTAGGAGGAAGCCCTTGCAACTTGCGTTCAAGGTCCAATGCCTGTCTCCTATCCAATAATTTCATGGTAAAACGCTCATCATTATAGGGGCGGTCGTTGTCATCGGTCTTAACCGCTGCAATGCTATCTACAACAGCAATTCCTTCGATCAACTCACCAAACACTGTGTACTCACCATCAAGATGAGGAGTTCCACCAATAGTTTTGTAGGTTTCCCTTTGCAGTGGGGTCAATTTCTTGCCTTTCAACCTAAATTTTTCCAAAGAGTCAAGTGCAGCTTCAGAGAACACGCGGCCTTGAACCAGGTAGAACTGAGATGCCGAGGACTCCTTGGCAGGATTATTATCACGTGCAGCACCTAATGCCCCTTTCTTGTGGATAATATCGGCTTGGATTTCAGCAGGGACCTTGTAATCAGGACCACCATTACCCAGTTGCTGTCTGCTGCCTGCATAACGTGAATCAGGGTCACCACCTTGGATCATGAAATTATGGATGACACGGTGAAACAATAAGGAGTCGAAATAGCCTTCATTGACCAATTTGACAAAATTATCACGGTGTTTACGGGTTTCGTTATAGAGTTTGATAATACCGTTGCCTTTACCGGTTTTTACTTCAACATAATAGTTTTTTGGAGTCTGTGCATATACAAAACTCAAGCCCATCACAAAGGCAAACAACAATACAATTTTTCTCATATATTAAATGAAATTTACATCTTCAAAATAATCAATTATCAAGGATTTGATAATCATTTCCTGTTCCATAAGGGTATAATTAGGAATCGGCTTAATGAGCTTCCAATGTGGCCAGCCCTGTTCATCCTGCCCTTCGAGTTCATAAAACCCTAAGCTACTGAAAAGTCTACAGGTCGCTATGTGCATCAACTCTTCTTTTTCTCTTTTTGAAAACTCCTGCGGACCTTTTCCCAATTCCTGAACACCAATCAGGAAAAGCATGACCTTGATATCAGGAATGTCCATATCGAAGTTCTTGGCGATTGCTCCTTGCAATTCTGCCCACTTCTTATTGATCTCTGCTGCTTGCATGAATTTAATTTTCTGACCAGTCTTGAATGAGTTCTTTACATCGAGATTCAATCAGTTCAAAGACTGGAACGAACATGTTTGAATCATAGTATGGATCTGGAACAATATCATCGATCAGAAACAGGGAAACCTTAGCTCTATCTTCTTCAGATATGGCCATCCCCACTACGTCTGCATAGTTCTGTTTGTCCATCACCAGAATACGGTCATATTTAGAAAAAAAGGAAGGATTAAAATGTTGGGCCCTTTGACTGGAGATATCAATACCCCTTTCTTTAGCCACTTTGATAGATCGACGATCAGGTGCCTGGCCAACATGCCAATCTCCCGTACCCGCAGAATCTATCTGCCAAGACAACCCGCTCTCCGCAACCATGTGCTCCATAATGCCATGAGCCAATGGAGACCTGCAAATATTCCCTAAACACACCATTAGTATTTTCATGGTTTCAAATATAACATTATCTAGTTAGTATTGAGATGTGAGATATGAGATATTAGACACTAAAAACAGACATATGACACAAGACACAAGAAATTTCTGGCGGGCTAACTGAATGACTCGTGGATAGACTCGGTCTTGCCATCCTCAATCTCTGATTGAGTACCTGTACGCCAATATTAAGGACGCTAATTGGACTTTAGGTGCGTAATATTCCGATATGTTTCGTGCCTCAACTGGACAGCTTAAGGGATACATTTGGGCAATACAACCCTCAGAGGGCAATGTTATTGAGTTACTTCTGATTCTGAACAATTAGTGAAGAACCTGTACGGCTCCTCTCTCTAAAATCCTGACAACCTTAACTAAATGAAATCCCTCGTTAGGGCAGGTTCTACGGTCTTGTGTCTTATATCTATTAGTCTAAAAGGCAAAAGGGGCCACAATCCCATGTGGCCCCTTTTACTTTTTATTATTTTTACTAGTATTTCAATGGAACATTGAATTGAACGGTACTACCTCTTTCAGGTACGCCGGTAATACGGACGATGTTTCGGCGAGTGCTACCTAGAGCAGCCTCTACATCATCAACATTGTTTACAGGTTTACCATTAACTTCAGTAATCACCAATCCTCTTTCAACGCCGAAGTATTCGAAAACACCACCTCTGTGTACTTGTGATACAACTACACCTGATTTGATGTTTAATTCTTGTTTGCGCGCATTGCTTGCAGGAACAAAACTAGCACCTAATTTATTGAAGATCTCTGTTGCAGATGCACTAGATTCAGCATCTTCAGTTTTCGGTTTGCTTTCCTCACCTTTCAGGGTCAATGAAACATCTTTCTCTTTACCGTCACGTTTGTAAGTGATCTTCACTTTATCACCAGGACGTAAGCGAGCAACATATTCCTGTAGGTCCGGAGTTCCGTAGATGACACGGCCTTCAACCTTGGTCAAGATATCACCAGATTTAATGCCGGCAGCTTCTGCAGCTCCACCTTTCAATACATCACGTACATATAGTCCGTTTACATCTTCAATACCTTTTTCAGCACGTAACTGATCGTTGATCTCTGTAAAGGTCACACCTACATAACCACGTTTAACACTTCCGAATTCCTTGAAGTCATCGACAATCTTTTTAGCAAGGTTAATTGGGATAGCGAATCCATACCCAGCATAAGTACCGGTTGGAGAAGCGATAGCGGAGTTGATACCGATCAGTTCGCCTCTGGCATTAACCAATGCACCACCACTGTTACCTCTGTTGATAACGGCATCTGTTTGCAAGAATGATTCAACAGCATTGCTGATCATTTGCTCTTGTTGACCCATTCCACCATATCCACGGCCTTGGGTCGGTTCGTCCAAGATACCGATACGGCGGCCTTTTGCACTGATGATACCAGCAGTAACGGTAGACTGTAAACCTAGGGGATAACCTACAGCTAACACCCACTCACCTATCTGAACGTTATCTGAGTTACCTAATTTAACCATCGGAAGGCCAGTAGCATTTACTTTAATCAAGGCAAGGTCAAAGTTCGGATCTCTACCGATCACTTTGGCTTCGTACTTGCGCTTATCGGTCAAGACCACTTCGATTTTATCGGCCTCTTCCACCACGTGGTTATTGGTTACGATATATCCATCAGGAGAGATCAGTACCCCAGAACCTGACGCTGTTGCAGGACGAGCCTGACCGCGTTGTTGTGGGACGCCAAAAAACTCTTCGAACATATCGAAAGGTGAACCGCCACCACCACGGTTACCACGGCTTGCCATTGTTACTTGAATATGTACGACCCCCGGAGAGACTGCCGCTGCAGCTTGGGTAAAATCCGGATTTCCGGTAGAAGAAAGAATCTCTTCGCCGGGGTTGTTTGCATAATATACTTTTTGACGTTCTTCAAACGTCATGTTGTCCATCTGTTTGTTTTCGAAGAGTTTAAACCCACCCACGGCTATGGCTCCTCCTATGATGGCTGCTAATAAAGTTGCACCTATCTTTTTCATATCTATAATTAATCTAACTTTTTTTAATTTATGTTTCCTAATTCAAATGTAATACCATTCAGAAGGCCTTAAAGACTTTTGTCAGTTAAAAAATGTTAACGGAAGCCTGCTATGTCAAGCATTTAACAAGATTTAACAAAAGTTCGGTTTATTGTAACAAGAATATTAAATTTACAGCAGAAACTCAACAAAATGTCAAAAGAAATCCAATTCTACAAATACCAGGGTGCAGGCAATGATTTTATCTTGATTGATAACAGAAAGGGCTCGTTTGATGCCAATAACCAACAATTGATCCAAGAGCTTTGTGACAGAAGGTTTGGGGTTGGTGGAGACGGATTGATGCTTCTTCAAGATACAAATAATTATGATTTCCAAATGCTTTACTTCAATGCAGATGGGAAAGAAGGGACCATGTGTGGAAATGGAGGGCGTTGTTTAGTTGCTTTTGCCAGGGATCTTGGAATCATTTCCCGCGATACTGTCTTTTTGGCAGTCGACGGAAGACATGATGCTCAAATCCAGCAAAATACTGTAAACCTTGGCATGATTGACGTGAATGAATACAGTATGGATGGAGAGGCATTTGTCCTAAACACAGGCTCTCCTCATTATGTTGAGTTTGTAGAAGATTTAGCACATAAAAATGTTTTCCAAGATGGCCATGCGATCCGGAACAACAGTACCTATGGCGAGAAAGGCATCAATGTAAACTTTATCCAAGCGGAAGAAAACGGGTATTTTGTGCGGACTTTTGAACGGGGCGTAGAGGATGAGACCTATGCCTGTGGAACGGGGGCGGTTGCTTCGGCAATGAGTGTGGCATTGAAGTCCGGCAAAGATGGTGATTTTCAGATTCCGATCCGAGTATTGGGTGGACAGCTTCACATTTCTTTCCACAAAATAGGGCATCAATTCAGCAAAGTTTATCTTTCGGGACCTGCAATCCAAGTATTTCAAGGAAAAATCGATATTTCATAATAATTTAACCTCCTTAATTTTGGAGAAAAAGACCTAATACACGTATATTAGTAGCTTTTTCTACGGAAAGTATAGGATGCAGCAGGTCGACACAATAACTTCTTATCGTTTGGTTTACTCATTAGGGAAGCACCCCTACCTGGGCTACCTAATAGAACCCCATATTGTACAGCTCAACCAAAATGGATCTTATTCCCTATCCTATAAAAGGGTTTTCAGCAATACCGTAGATGAATTTTCGGATGCCTTAGATGAAGTCGATTATGAACTGATCCGTCTTTGTGATGAAATTGAACAGACACAGTTGATCAAAAGGTTCCATAAAAAAGCAATCCGTCCCGCTGATTACTTCTCCAAGATCTTTGACCAAAAAATCTACGAGCATATACGTCCAAAGATCGAAAGCCGTTTATTACATATACTGAACAACATTGGCGATAAGCCACTGTTCTTGATGAGCAAGGATGGATATCCTGCAGAGCTGGAACTGAAAATAGCGGATAAACCAACCAGTATCCTTTTCCATTTCAGAAGGAATGAAATGGAAACACGCTATTTTCCGACCCTCAAATATGATGGGCTCCGCATGGAATTTATGTACAAGAATGCGGATGTGATAGTCAACCAACAGGCTTGGCTGCTCTTAGAGAATGTCCTGTATTATTTCGATGAAGAACTTGAGGGCAAGAAATTGACCCCCTTTTTAAACAAACGCTTTATTTCAATCCCAAGGAATACGGAGAAAAAATACTTCGAAACCTTTGTGACCTCGCTGATTGAAAAGCACCATGTATATGCTGAAGGTTTAGAGATCATCAACTACAGGGAACAAGCGATCCCTCAACTTAGGATTGTCTATAGCCCAGAACAAGAGGCGCAGCTGCAACTGTATTTTGAATATGGAGAATACAGTTTTCCTGCGGGCGCACAGCATCCTGTGACGGTCCGCTATGTTTATGACAAGGAAAAGGATTCCCATCAGTTCTACAGGATAAAAAGGTCCCTACAATGGGAGGAAAAGAAAGCCAAAACCTTAGAAGACTATGGCCTGGAGCGTGCAGACGCCCTATTTGGTTCCTACCTGCCAGTTACCGGGATCAACGGCTATCGAATTTCCAGCATCGAGTGGGTCAATGAGCACCTTTCGGAATTGACCGAAGCTGGCTTCCATATCGTCCAAAACCATAATGACAAGAAATTCCTGATCGGCAAGACCAGCATCAGCATTGAAGTCACCGAGAAGAACGATTGGTTTGACATATCCGCAATCGTACGGTTCGGGGAATATGAAATACCTTTCATCAATCTTCGTCAGCATATATTGAACAGGATCCAAGAATTTGAATTACCAAATGGTGAAATAGCCATTATTCCTCAGGAATGGTTCTCCCAATATGAGCACCTATTCCAGTTTTCATCACAAAAGGAGGGCATTCGATTAAATCGGACCCATATTGGACTGTTAAATGATGTCACCGAACATACCCAAGTCAGTATGCAGCGCAAGTTGAACAAACTTGGGGAATTTGATGAGATCGCAGACATCGAGACACCGAAAGAATTTAAAGGTTCTTTACGTCCTTATCAAAAGGCTGGCTACAACTGGTTCCACTTCTTGCAGGAATATCGCTTTGGCGGCCTTCTAGCAGACGATATGGGTCTAGGAAAGACGGTTCAGACCTTGGCGCTATTGCAGCAGCAGAAAGAAACCTTGGCCGCCGACCAGCCTAAAACTTCACTGTTGATCGTACCGACCTCCTTGATATTCAACTGGCAGAAGGAAGCTGAAAAGTTTACGCCTAAATTGCGGGTATTGTTACATACCGGAACTTACCGCAGCAAGAACAACTTTGCCTTCAGTCATTTTGATTTGGTGATCACGACCTATGGGGTGGCGAGAATTGATGAAGAGCTGCTATCAGGCTTTTACTTCAATTATATTATTCTGGACGAGAGCCAGAACATTAAGAACCCAAGGTCTAAGTCTTTTTCGGCCATTAAACACATCAAAGGAAAGAACAAACTGGCCTTGAGTGGTACCCCTATCGAGAATTCGGTAGCTGATATCTGGTCGCAGATGTCCTTTGTCAACCCCGGCCTTTTGGGCAGTTACACTTATTTCCAGAAGGAATTCGTCCTGGCCATCGAAAAGAAAAAGGATGAGGAAAAAGCGAGACGACTACAGGCTATCATAAAACCTTTTGTATTGCGAAGGACCAAGTCTCAAGTTGCGACGGAATTACCACCGAAATCAGAGCAGATTTTCTATTGCAGCATGACCGAGGAGCAGTCTGAATATTACGAAAAGGTAAAATCGGAATATAGAAATGCACTGCTGGACGGTGCTTTCACAGGGAAAGCGACCCAGATTGCCTTGTTACAGGGGCTTACCAAATTGAGGCAATTGGCAAACCATCCGCTAATGATCGATAGCCAATACAAGGACGGTTCTGGAAAATTTGATGCCGCGATTGAGACCATGGATTCCATCTTAAATGAAGGTAACAAGGTCTTGATATTTTCCCAATTTGTAAGGCATCTTCAGATTTTCAGGGATTATTTTAACAAGAACAAAATCCGTTATGCATATCTGGACGGTTCTACGACAGATAGGAACAATGCCGTAAAGGAATTTAAGGAAAATGAGGAAACCCAAGTCTTCTTGATTTCCATTAAAGCTGGCGGTGTCGGATTGAACCTGACGGAAGCGGAATATGTGTTCATCTTAGACCCTTGGTGGAACCCTGCAGTCGAACAACAAGCCATTGACCGTAGCCACCGAATCGGACAGACCAAAAATGTATTCATATATAAGTTTATAGCCAAGGATAGTATTGAAGAAAAAATCCTCGCCCTACAGGGAATGAAGAAGTCCCTGGCCAGTTCACTCATCAGTACAGAAGAGAGCTTCGTGAAATCACTAAGCAAAGAGGATATCAATGAACTTTTTAGTTAATTCTTCCCTGAAAATATTACAATTCAGACATTACAAGTATTTTTATTGAAAATCAGGTATTTCTAACATTCCTGCCACATTTCTATATTCTGGACTAGAAATTCAAATTTTCATTTGGCTCATATTTCAATTTTATCTTGAAACAGCACTAATATTAACTTCTCAATAATTATTAAGGAAAATATTACTCTAAATTCCCCACTCTATTTTGAACTTAATCGAGAGAAAATCTACCATAGACCTAATAGGCAAAAGTTACAATAGATTTCGGTTATAGCTGTAAAATTTTTTATCTGACTTATTTACACAAATATTAGCTTGAATTAAATTTTAGCCGACATTCTTTTTCCTAAAAAGACTGTTTTGTTTTCTCAGATTATTGATATTAAGGCATAAAACTTTTTTGTGGTTAAACAATTACATATTTTCCCATTATTTAATAATCGAATTAAATATATTTATACATTAATACAATTAACACCTAAAAAGCAGTAAAATGTACAAACTCGATTTTTTCACGCAGTATGGCCAGTTCTATTTGGTGAACATAGCTGAGGTCAGTGAAATGGACGATCTGGAGTTTTGGAGCGACAAGGCGCTAAAGGAGCGCCTAGCGGTGGAAAAAAACACGTTGGGAGTTGCCGTTGAAAACGACTTCTCCATTGTCAAGGGTGAACTGGAAACTTTAGAGGACCCAAATGAGGACATTGATCCTCAAGCGGACCATATCGTGGAAGGAAGCCTGGAGATAACTTCAGGGGTTATGGAAATCCAAGACTGTCCAAATAGCGAAACTATTCTCGCTGTGCCATTAGAAAATGGGGCATACAGGGTCAGGATTTATTCCTATAACCTTAATGACCCTTACAATGGAATTGATGACCGCAACCCCAATGATCACTACCGGATAGAAATCTGGAAAGAAGCTCCTTCAGACCGGAAAGTCCTAAAACAGTGGATCCGAAACTATTAAGAATGAAAATGATACTTTGACTAACGCCTTACAAAGTATCTTTTAAAACTTAATTCCCTGCCCCCTTATCTTTTTCCTCTTCGCTATATAACAAAAACCTATCGGCAAAAAGTTGATTCTTCTTCAAGTCGAAATAAGTATGGTTCCTTAATTTTCCCTCTATCTCAATATCCTCTGTAAACTCATAGTAATGTGCCTTATTGAGCGCCTCTTTATGCGCATTATCGATCATTAGGAAGTCAACTTGGTAATAATCGTCATCAGGGCTTGATGAAGATAGGCTTAGTTCTTTGGCATTGAACGGCACAATTTGGATGGTTCTATCTTTCAATATCCATTCTTGGGCTTTTAACCCAATCGATTTATTTACTACGGTTTCAAGATCAGGCTTTCCCCATTCTTTATATAGGATAGATAGTATGCTATCCCTCGTCGCCAAAGATCTATAAAAAGCTAAGGCCTGGTAGGCGACAGGTTTTTTATGGAGATCGGTGACTACCGAAACGGTCTTGAAGAACAATGGTCCATAGGAAGCGATACTGTCTTTGAAAGGGCTTTCCAGGAGAAACCCAAAATCAGCTTTTGGAACCTGAATATGGATTGCACTTATTATTGGATCTTTGATCCGGTATGCCAGCTTCTCATCACTCAGTTCATGTTCCATTAAGGAACCAAGACTAACATTATTTTCCTCTGCCATCCAATTCCCAAAAATGGTTAGGACATTTTCATCAAAATTGGAGTTTTTCAGATCCAATACATTTTTATTGGTTTTGTTTTCGGTTCCTTCTTGACATGACATCATTAAAAGAAGCAATAGAATAAAGCTGATCAGGGAATTTTTCATAAACGAAGTATTGCGGATGATATATGTATAAATATACCCAATTTACAATTGTGTATGTCTTTAATTTCCAAACAATTGTGAACAGCTTGTGGAAGAGACTTAAAAACAGAATGGGCAATAAGTTGCCTTATTGCCCATTCGATAATTCATTTTGTACTTAAAGAGCGGCTCTAAAGTTTACCACGCTTTCAGTAACTTCTGGAAGGCTGTTTTCCCAGTTATATTCGTATTCAGCAGAAAGCATTCCTTTGAAATTTTGGCGCTTTAATTCTGTCTGTACCTCTTTCATTCCTAATTTACCTGTTCCCCAGATCACATCATGCGCTTTTTTATCACCGAAGGCGTTCAAATCTTTAAAGTGAACATGGTAAACCCTGCCTTCAAGTTTTTTAAGGCATTCAATCGGATTTAATCCCGATCTCATCCAGTGACCAACGTCTGCTGCAGCTCCCATTCTTTTGCTTCTTCCCTCTAGGGCCTTAAGCACTACATCTGGATTCCAGTAATGCGATGGATCAGGATGGTTATGGATGGCAACTTTGATATCGTATTTATCACAAAGTTTTGAGATATAGTCCAATTGATTTTCTGCTGGTTCTGCATTGATTACTTTAATATCAAAGTCCTTAGCAAATTGGAATACTTTTTCCCATTCTGCTTCATCCTTTGCACCTACTACACCATAAGCATGAACGGTAATCCCTCTGTCCTTTAAAAGTTTTTTCACTAATTGACGTCCTTCTGGAGAAAGTTCATAAGTCATTTTTTCTGAGCTACCCCCGCCTACAGTTTGACCAGGGAAAGCCTCTACATAACGAAGGTTTGCCGCAGCGATCTTATCTAATGCTTCTGCAAAAGAAAATAGTCTGAAGGTATAGGCTTGAGAACCTAAATGCCAACCTAACTTTTCTTCAGGGAATGGGCCTTTAGCCTTTACGGTTCCCTTTGCTGCAGGGGCATTGCTAGAGCAGGATGAGAAAATGACCAAGGCAACGGCCAAGCATCCTACAAACAATTTACTAAGTTGTTTCATATAATTTGATTTAAGTTGAGTTCTTAGTCTTGAAATTTTGGAGCAGCAATCTTGATTCTTTCGATGACTTCATCCTTGCCCAATACCTCAGCAATCTTGAATACATCGGGTCCGAATTTTCCTCCAACCAACATGATACGGAATGGCATCATCAATTCTCCCATCTTCATTCCTGAGTCTGCTATCTTCTGTTTAAATAGAGGTTCAAGAGTTGTAGCATCCCAAGAAGATTGTTCTTGAAATAAATCAGCTACTTCATTAAAGAAAGTTGTTTTATCTTGATTCCATTTAGGTTTTACTGCATCGACATCATAGTTTGCTGGCTTTTGAAAGAAAAATGAAGCTTGCTCCCAAAAATCTTCTATGTAAGTTAATCTTTCTTTAACTAAATCAAGAATAGTTTCCACAAAATCATCTCCAAATTCAGCAATTTGAACCTCATGTTTCTCCAATACAGCCTTCACTTCGGGTAAAAGTTCGGTATTAGGTGCACGTTTGATCCACTCCTGATTGTACCATTTAGCTTTTTCGAAATCAAATTTAGCTCCGGCCTTGCTGATACGCTCCACAGAGAATTTCTGGATCAGTTGATCCATGTCAAACAGTTCCTGTTCGGTACCATCGTTCCAACCTAACAAGGCTAGCATATTGATAAATGCTTCTGGAAGGAAGCCTCTTTCGCGGAATCCAGTGGTAAGATCACCTGACTTAGGGTCTTGCCAATTCATGGCGTAAACCGGGAATCCTAAACGGTCTCCATCGCGTTTACTTAATTTTCCATTTCCATCTGGTTTTAAGATCAATGGAAGGTGCGCCCAATTAGGCATTTCATCCTTCCAGCCTAAATAATCCCATAACAAAATATGGACTGGAGCAGATGGCAACCACTCTTCACCTCTGAAGATGTGGGAAATCTCCATAGCTCTATCATCTACTACTACCGCTAGGTGGTAGGTAGGCATGCCGTCAGCTTTCAACAAAACCTTATCATCAACAAGGCTTGTTTCAAAGCTCACACGACCACGGATCATATCATCAAAAGAAACCACTTCGTTTTCAGGCATTTTGATGCGGATGGTATGTGCGGCACCATCTGCCAACAAACGCGCAGTCTCCTCTTGCCCTAGGGAAAGGGAATTTCTTAAGCTCATGCGGTTATCGTGAGCATAGCGGAAGTTAGGATGTATTTTTCGCTGTTCTTCCAGCTCTTCTGCCGTGTCAAAGGCGTAATAAGCATAGCCTTTTTCCACTAGTTCTTCAGCAAACTTTCTATAAGAAGGCTTACGTTCGCTTTGACGGTAAGGGCCAAAGTTGCCTGGGTGGTTGGGACTTTCGTCGGGATTCAAACCACACCATGCTAAACATTCCATAATATATTCTTCAGCACCGGGCACAAAACGGGTCTGATCGGTATCTTCAATGCGTAAGATAAACTCGCCATTATTGTGTTTCGCGAAAAGATAATTGAACAATGCGGTACGAACGCCGCCTAAATGTAATCCGCCTGTAGGACTAGGTGCAAAACGGACCCTTACTTTTTTGTCTGAACTCATAACCACAAAATTAAGCAATTATTACTTTTCTTTCTCGTAGCAATCTTAAAATGATTAATTTGGTTGAATTGAAGAGTTATGAAGCAACATCCCTATCGATACAATAAACAACAGTGGAAGTTTTTCCTTTTTTTATTTGCGGCATTGATTGCTGCTGCATCGTTGCTTTACTCCAATTATTTGGTCAAAAGCCTTTCTAAGTCGGAACGGACGAAAGCTGAAGTATGGGCAATGAGCACCCAAAGCATCGTTTCGATGCCCGATGTAGATGATCAGTTCATCAGCTTTATCTATGCCGTTCGAGATAGTCTTTCTCTACCTGCCATTATCACCAAGGAATCGGGAGAGATCATTTTTTGGAGAGACCTGGACAGCACCAAGACAAATATTCACCCTTCAACGCAAGATTCCGCAACTTCCTTAGTTTATGATCCGCCTTATTTCGAAAAGCAATTGGCTAAGATGAAAAAGGCCCATCCGCCTATCCATATTTCCTTGGATACCGGCGAGAAATGGCTGGTGTACTACCATGACTCCAAGGCACTGAGCCAACTCAGGATTTTTCCATATATACAGTTATCCTTGATCGCCGTCTTCCTTATCGTTGCCTATACTGTATTTAACTCCATTCGGGATTCTGAACAGAACCTAGTTTGGGTCGGTATGGCAAAAGAAGCCGCCCATCAATTGGGAACCCCCATATCATCTATGATGGGCTGGCTTGAACTGGCCAGGATAACCTATCAGGGGAAAGACAATTCCCTGTTGGATGAAATGGAAAGGGACGTGCAGCGACTGGAAATCGTAGCGGACCGTTTCTCGAAAATCGGGTCAACTCCCTCATTATCAAACCAGGTCATCTTTAAGATTGTTGAAGATTACGTGAATTATTTCAAGGTAAGGACCAGTAAAAGGATATCGTTTGAGTTGACAGGCGACCAACAGGTGGAAGCTAAACTGAACGTACAAGTATTTGACTGGATCATCGAAAACCTATTGAAAAATGCAGTCAATGCCATCGAAGGCGAAGGAAAGATCACGGTCAACATTTCGGAAAACATTGCAAAAGAAGAAATTTTTATAGACATTAGTGATACAGGAAAGGGAATCCCGAGATCAAATTGGGAAACCATTTTCCAACCAGGATATACCACCAGGCAGCGAGGCTGGGGATTAGGCTTGAGCTTGACCAAGAGGATGGTATACTATCACAAAGGACAAATTTTTGTCAAAGAATCTGAATTAGGAAAAGGTACAACATTTAGAATTGTATTAAAAAGTAATTTACGCTATGAACCCACTCAAATCTGACGAATACCCAGCGATTTTCAATGATTATATCGAAACCATTACTGGTGATGTAATGGAAGAATTAAATGAACAAATTGAATCTTTTCCTGAATTTATTGCGAGTATCCCGGAAGAATTGGGCACTTTTTCATATGCCGAAGGGAAATGGACCATCAAAGAGGTGCTGTGCCATATCCTTGATGCAGAGCGAATCATGACCTATAGAGCTCTGAGGTTCGGCAGGAATGACATGACCGCCTTGGCTTCCTTTGAGCAGGATGAATTTGTTGCCAACGGAAGACATAACGAAAGAAAAATGGATGATATCGCCGAAGAGTTTATCCACCTGCGCAAAGCAAACATGTTCCTGTTCAACTCCTTTGATGAAACAGAACTCAATAGAAAAGGTATGGCTTCTGACCGCTTGATCAGTGTGAGAGCCTTTTTATATATTATTGCAGGACACCTAAACCACCATGTTACTTTATTGAAATCCCGTTATCTAAAAGATCAAAATTTAAACAACAATGTGGTATAGAGAATATAGTCTAGAAGAAATCAATGGCCTTTTTGCCATCAACATGACCGGCTTCTTGGACATCAAGGCTGTTTCCATCACTCCGGACTGCCTGGTGGCCGAAATGCCTGTTACTGAAAAAGTAAAACAACCTTATGGTCTATTGCATGGCGGCGCATCTTGTGTATTGGCCGAATCTGTAGGCAGCATAGCTTCCAATATGGTCATCGATTCAAATGAATGGGCCGGTGTAGGATTGGAGATCAATGCCAACCATATCAGACCTGTCACGAAAGGTTTGGTCCGTGCAACTTGCAAGGCTTACCATATAGGCAAGACCACCCATGTTTGGGATATACAAATCCACAACGAACGTAATCAACTGGTATGTATTTCAAGGCTTACCATTGCTGTGATAAAAAAACCGACAGCCTAAAAACAATTTGTTCCAACATCTGTTGAACCTGTATCATATCTATATGGTTTTATGATACGGTTTAGGTTTTTAGAAGAGACATTAGCTTAATGTCTCTTTTTTATTAAATAAAAAATCTTGTAGACTGACTTCCTAGACTCCTGAAAGAGTGGAATAAATAGATTTTTTCTGCCAGATGCAATCGATTGCTTGTTATTTTGCGTTTTAAAATACCGAATTATTTTATTAGCCTTGTAGCTACCTTATTATTAATTTGTAAATCAAATTTATGAGTAATCAAAATAATCAATCGACCGTAGGGCCAATGATCATTATATCATCCCTCTTTTTCATTTTTGGTTTTGTCACTTGGTTAAACTCCCTTTTAATCCCCTATTTAAGGATTGCCTGTGAACTTTCCGAAGTACAATCTTACTTTGTGACCTTTGCCTTTTATATCGCTTACTTGGTAATGGCACCGGTATCCACTTGGGTGTTAAATAAATTTGGTTTTAAAAACGGAATGGCCGTTGCCTTGGGTATCATGGCCTTCGGAGCATTATTATTTATCCCAGCAGCCTATACTAGAACCTATTTACTGTTCCTTTCTGGACTGTTTGTTATGGGTGGTGGTTTGGCTATTTTACAGACGGCATCAAACCCATATATCACAATCATTGGCCCTGTGGAAACTGCGGCTAAAAGAATCAGTATTTTAGGGATCTGTAATAAATTAGCTGGAGCTATCGCCACTACATTATTCAGCTACTTATTGAAGGTAGATGAAGTGGATAAACTTCAAAACGAGATCCTATCTTTATCGCCTGCAGAAAAATCAACTGCCTTGGATAACATGGCTCTTGAAGTGGTAAATCCTTATATCGGTATTATAGTCGTACTGTTAATATTAGCCTTCTGGATATCTAAGACCCATCTCCCAGAGGTAAAAGGTGATGAGGAGGAAGATGCTCAACATCATAATTTAACTGAATCTAAGCAGTCTATCTTCGATTTCCCGCATGTATTATTAGGCTTTGTTGCTCTTTTCGCTTATGTTGGGGTAGAGGTATTGGCTGGAGACACCATCATTGCTTATGGTAAATACTTGGGTATTCCTTTGGCAACTGCCTCATTCTTCCCTTGGATTACCATGTTATCGATGGTTGCTGGTTATATCATCGGTATCATCGCTATCCCAAAATATTTAAATCAAGAAACCGCATTAAAACTTTGTGCAATTCTAGGTATCATCATGACCATTGGTATTGTTTTCACGGATGGAATATTATCATTGGCTTTGGTAGGCCTATTAGGTTTTGCAAACTCGTTGGTGTGGCCGGCAATATGGCCATTAGCGTTAAAAGGTGTAGGTAAGTTCACGAGTGCTGCATCAGGTATCTTGGTGATGGGTATCGCCGGTGGAGCAGTAATTCCATTGTTATATGGACAATTAGCCCACGTAACTAATTCGCACCAAGCATACTGGATTGCTTTACCATGCTACCTCTTTATCTTATACTATGCCATTTCAGGGCACAAGGTCAGGAAAAAGACACATGCTTAAATTTAAGCAAGGCAATGGGGTTAGTGTACTAACTCCATTGTTTTTTTGAAGTTTTTCTTATCTTCGAATATTCTATTAAAATGATTATGAAAAAATTAGCATTAAGTATCCTTGTTGCGGCAGGGCTTGTATTTACGTCTTCTCAAGCAGAAGCACAATTAAAGCTGCCTCAACCAAGTAGTACCCAGTTTATCCTACAGGATTTGGGAACAGAACAGATTAGTGTGGTTTATCAGCGTCCAAGTGCTAAAGGACGTGTTATTTTCGGAGATCTAGTTCCTTATGATCAAATATGGCGTACGGGTGCCAATGATGCAACCAATATCACTTTCCAATCTGAAGTAATGATCGAAGGTAAAAAGCTCGAGGCAGGTACTTATGCCCTATTTACCATCCCAGGAAAAGAAGAATGGACAATCGTTTTCAATACGAATGCAAAACAGTGGGGTGCTTATACCTACAATGCTGAAGATGATGTATTGCGGGTAAAAGTAAAACCTACAACCTTAGAAAACCCTGTTGAAACCTTCACCATTGAATTTGATGATGTACATGAGCAATCATTAGATCTTTCATTAAGCTGGGAGAAAACAAAAGTTTCTTTCAATATTGCTGTAGATCAAAAAGAAGAGATCATGGCAAACATCGAAGAAGCGATGAAAGGTGATAAGAAACCATATTTCCAAGCTGCTATGTACTATTTCAGCAATGGTCTTGATATGCAAAAGACCGTGACTTGGATGAAAGAGGCTGACAAAGGAAACACAAAAGCTCCTCATATCAAATATTGGAAATCAATCGTATTGGCGAAAGCTGGCGATAAGGCCGGAGCAATTAAGGCTGCTGAAGAAGGTTTAGCAATTGCAAAAGCAAGCAACAACCAAGAATATGTAAAATTGAACACGCAAGCGCTAGAAGCTGCGAAAAAATAAAATATTCATTTGACAAGAAAGCGGAGACCGAACCATCGATCTCCGCTTTCTTTTTTTATAAACAACTACTGTCCCTTACCTTTTAAGGGCATTAAATAATATCTCGATTGGATGCAAAGCTCCAGCACCCGTTCCGTCCATGATCTGATGCCTACAGCTTGCTCCTGGTGCAGCAATCAAGGTCTCATCAGCCTTTCCACGCACGGCCGGAAATAACACTAGCTCTCCAATTTTCATCGATAGCGCATAGTGCTCTTTTTCATAACCAAATGAGCCCGCCATACCGCAACACCCGGAAGGTATCTCCTTCACCTTATAATTGGCCGGTATCTCCAAGATCTTAGCAACGATTGGCGACAGCCCCCAAGCTTTTTGCTGGCAGTGTCCATGTAAAAGAATATTTTCTTCCTTCGAGACAAATTGGTTAGATGATATATTCCCGACCATATATTCTTCCCAAATAAACTCCTCAATAGTCAATGCAAAAGGAGCGATCCTTTCGGCATCAGCCATCAAATCTTCGTCTACAAGGTCCACATATTCATCCCTGAAGGTCAAAATGGTCGAAGGTTCAACAGAAACCAGCTTAGTATTCGAATTCAACCTTCCACGGAAGGTCTCCACATTCTTATTGGCCAGTTTCTTGGCTTCACGCAATAAGCCTTTCGATAATAAGGCTCTTCCAGAAAAGGCATGTGGCACCATCAACACCTCATAGCCCAACTTCTCTAAGAGAATGACAGCTTTCTTGCCAATCTCCACATCATTGAAGTTGGTGAATTCATCACAGAAAAAGTATACAGATTTAATTGGTTCCTTATGCCCAGAAAAGGGCTTGTCCTTTCCTTGGAACCATTTTCTCAAGGTCTTTGAAGCAATTTTAGGGATATGTCTTTCAGGAGCAAATCCCAAAACATTTTTAACTAGACCAGAAGTTAGCTTTGATTCCACTACCCAATTGTACAGACCTGATATAGGTTGCATCAACTGCGTTAAAGTATCCACATGGGCTATCATTCTTGATCGGAATGGAATACCATGGCTATCGTAATAGGCTTGTAAGAACTCTGCCTTCAATTTGGCCATATCCACACTGGAAGGACATTCAGATTTACAACCTTTACAGCTTATACATAGATCCATGACCTCCTTGATTTCCTCATGGTCAAAAGGATTCGCCTTCTCCGAATTGGTCAACATCTCTCGCAGGATATTCGCTCGTGCCCTTGTTGTATCCTTCTCATCTTTTGTAGCCATATATGAAGGGCACATCGTACCACCTGATAAATGCGACTTCCTACAATCCCCAGAACCATTACATTGCTCAGCATGCTGTAAAATGGTCTGTCCTTTATACCTGAATACGGTCTTGATTTCTCTATTGGCTTGTCCAGGCTTATAGCGCAAGGAGCTATTCATGGAAGGGGTATCAACGATCTTTCCGGGGTTAAAGATCCCTTCCGGATCCCATGTCTCTTTAATTTCCTTTAGCAATTGGTAATTATGCTCTCCGATCATGAGCGGAATAAATTCCCCTCGCAATCGTCCATCTCCATGCTCACCGCTCAAGGAACCATTGTATTTTTTCACCAAATGAGCAATTTCAAGGGCTATTTCACGAAATAGCTGATTGCCTTCCTCAGTCTTCAAATTGATGATAGGCCTCAAGTGGAGCTCGCCAGTTGCCGCATGGGCGTAATGAACAGCATAAAGATTGTACTTCGTTAGAATTTCATTGAAATCCCTGATATAGGCCGGTAGATCCTCCACATCAACTGCAGTATCCTCGATAACCGCGACAGGCTTCTCATCCCCTGGCACATTGCTAAGCAAGCCTAAACCTGCTTTCCGAAGGTTCCAGACCTTCTTTTTGTCAGCACCTAGTACCACTGGAAAATGATAACCAAGTCCATGAGCCAGAAGATCTTCCTCAACAGCCTTAACTTTGCTCAGGATAGCCTCCTGATCCAGCCCATCATACTCTGCTATCAAGATTGCTTCAGGTTCACCATCTACAAAAAAGCGGTTCTTGGATTGTTCCAGATTATTCTTGGTACACTCCAAAATATATTTATCCATCAGTTCGCTGACCAATGGATGGTGTTTCAAAACAATAAGATTTCCCTTAAGGGCGTCTTCCAAGGAATTGAAATGAATACAAAGCAATCCACTTGGGTTTTCCGGCAATGGATTGGCATGCACCTTAATTTCGGTAATGAAGGCAAGGGTTCCTTCCGAACCGCAGATCAGTTTACAGAAGTTGAAAGGTTCTTTCCCCGCTGTAAAAGGATCGGTTTCCAGAAGCATATCAACCGCATAGCCTGTATTTCTACGATGAATAGAAGGCTTTGGAAAGTTCTCACGGATCTGTTCCTGATTATGGTAGTTGCCCAACATACTACGGATTTCATGATAGATCCGGCCTTCCAAATCAGTTTGTTTGCATTTGCTGTCAAACTCCTCAAAGCTCAATGCTTTGAACGTTACTTCAGAACCATCGCTCAACAAGGCTTCCACCTCTAAGGTATGCTCTCTGGCACTTCCATAGATCAATGAATTGGAACCACAAGAATTGTTGCCTACCATCCCACCAATCATAGCACGATTGGCCGTTGAAGTTTCAGGGCCAAAGTATAGTTTATAGGGTTTTAGGAAAAGATTCAGTTCATCGCGGATTACTCCGGGCTGAACCCTCACCCAGGATTCTGCTTGGTTGACTTCCAGTATTTCCGTGAAATATTTAGAAACATCAACCACGATCCCTGCGCCAACCACCTGACCAGCCAAGGAAGTCCCAGCTGTCCTAGGAATCAATGAAGTCTTTTGTTCTCGGGCAAATTTAATAAGCAAAAGAAGGTCTTGCTTATCTTTGGGGTAAGCTACTGCAAGTGGCAACTCACGATAAGCAGAAGCATCCGTTGCATATAACAGACGCATCTTTTCATCCCAATATAGTTCACCACTTAGTTGTTCCGAAAGCAGGGTCAACTGCTCTTCCATAAGTTATGATCCTTTAATCTGTGATGTATAGGTACTTTCGAATATTTTATCGGCATTGTTCGTCTCGAAGCCGTCACGACGATGCTCTCTCTTAATTTCTTCCTTTGCTAAATGTATAAACTGTGGCAATATACTGCGTTCTGCAAATTCAACATAACTACCTGCAATTTCCAAGGTTTTACCGTCTGCAAATTTAGCATCATACAAGGCCGAAACCGTACTGCTCTGTCTAAGAAGATTGTCTCCACTTGTTTTGATCTTGCCACCCGAAGTGTTCAATTTAATGCCAATGCTTTCTAAAAATGCATTGAACTCTTCGAGGGTATTATATCCATCTTTCAATTCATGGATAGAGATGGTATAGTGGTTCAAGTAATAGCGATTATAGATGACCCAAGCCGCATATTCACTTTCTGCGAGCAGGGTTTCATATTCAGAGGAAGTAGGTAGATCCCATAAAGGCTTCTGTAAGAAGTCTGCCAATTGCTGTCCATTGTTCAGATCCAATGCATCCACTGGATCAGAAGTGATTGGAGCCGTATATTTCAGGATAATCTTTTGGGCGGCTTGGCTCAACTCAGACACTCGCAATTGGGAAACAAATATTCGGGGATAATGGTCAGCAGGAGGTGCATACCAATGTGCGTCAAGTTTCTTGCCTTCAAAATAATAGTAATCCATCTTTTTATAGCCGAAAGAAAGGAAAATCTTCTCGAAGGAGGCGATTCCTAGATTGGGAACACCTAAGGTACGGAATGCAATATGGTCATTTACGATGTCAGCTTGCGATTGTACAACTCCACGCTCGAGAAGAGCCTTGGTAATCTTATCAACATCTGAAACGTTCGCTCGGTAATGTTCAAACAAATCGTTCAACACTATATCAATAGGCTTTTTTTCGTCGAAATGCATAACAATGAATTTAGTCTTATAATTTGAATAAAGTTATCTAAAATTTATCAAACAAAAACTATTGTTCAGCAAAAAAGAGATAACCAAAAATATTATTCAGGAAAACTACAATTCTTCCGCTAAAATCTTCTCCAACTCCTCGGCAGTCAGGTTCATATTGATATTTCCATCCTTCGCGAAGGAAATCTCTCCGGTTTCTTCCGATACGATAACGGCCACAGCTTCAGACACCTCGGTCACACCGATTGCTGCGCGGTGCCTCAATCCAAACTGAGGCGGCAGGTCCTCACTGTCCGACAGGGGAAGTACCGAGCTCGCTGTCATGATCCTGTTGTCCACAATAATAACGGCACCATCGTGTAAAGGGGAATTTTTGAAAAATATACTCTCTAATAATCTTTTGGAAATCGGCGCATCGATCATCGTACCACTGGTCTGGTAATATTCCTCATCAAAATATCTTGAAAACACCAATAGCGCACCAGTTCTAGACTTTGACATGTTCTGGCAAGCCTCCACGATAGGTTTGATAAATTCAACATTCTCACGGTGGGTAGATTTCTTGCCTCCAAAGATGGACCACAAGAACTTCTTCCGCCTTAGGGAGATATTTTTACCGATATGTAAAAGGAAACGCCGTATTTCCTGCTGGAACACGACAATCAAGGCAATGGATCCTACAGAGATAAAACCGCCGAATATCTCGGTCAAAAGGCGCATCTCCATCTGCTTTACGACTAGATATATACCGTAAAACAACCCCACACCAATCAAGATATTTACGGCTATAGTCCCTTTGATCAAGCTATAGACATAGTAGATGATAATTGCCACGAGCAATATATCGATGAAATCCAGTAGCCTGAAGCCACTTAATAGATTGAAGTCCAAACCATCCATACTTCCTGCAATTTAAAAAATATTATCCATTGATGAACCTATTTAAAATCATAAAATGATAGGAATATGGCAGTGCAAAACAGTAAATTTGTAAAAAGGAGCTAAACTATGACTAAACTTTCAGTAAATATCAATAAAATCGCGACCCTGAGAAATGCCCGTGGTGGAAATGTTCCAAACCTTCTTGCCGCCGCCCTAGCTTGTGAGAAATTTGGCGCACAGGGAATTACCGTACACCCAAGACCCGACGAAAGACACATCCGCTACCAGGATGTTTATGACTTAAAGGCCAACATCAGTACCGAATTCAATATTGAAGGTAATTGCCGTGAGCAGAAATTTATTGACTTGGTCCTTGCGAATAACCCCGCTCAGGTGACCTTGGTTCCTGATGAAGAAGGACAGATTACTTCAAACCATGGCTGGGACACCATCAAGCACCGTGAATATCTTTCCGAAATGGTGAAGCTTTTCAAAGATCAGGGCATCCGTGTTTCTATCTTTGTCGATCCAGTTGTAGAATTGGTTGAAGCAGCAGCAGAAACGGGAACCGACCGAATTGAACTGTATACCGAGGCCTATGCAACTGATTTTACCAATGATCCTGAAAAAGCGATCGAACCCTATGTTAAGGCAGCACTTGCAGCACAAAAGGTTGGATTGGGATTAAATGCCGGCCATGATCTTGACCTAAACAACCTACAATATTTCCATCAGAACATCCCTGGATTATTGGAGGTCAGTATTGGCCACGCCCTGATTTCCGATGCCCTTTACCTAGGTTTGGAAGAAACCATCAAGAGATACTTAGCCTGCCTAAAATAGCATAGGCAGAACACATAAATGAAAAATGGGAGCCAGTTTTGCTGACTCCCATTTTCTATTTGCTATTGACCTTAATGAATCGGTCTAAAGATTCTATTCCATCTAATTTTCGACAGGAAGGATCCGTTCTCATCCCAGCTCAACCATGTGAACAAGGCCTTACCAACGATATGGTCTTCCGGCACAAAACCCCAACCTCTCGAATCCAATGAATTATGGCGGTTATCACCCATCATCCAATAGTAATCCATATTGAAGGTATAACTGTCGGTTTTCTGTCCATTGATATAATAGCCATCAGATTTCTTTTCAAAGGTATTTCCTTCGTAAACCGAGATCGCTCTTTCGTACAATGGAACTGTCAATGAATCCAACTTAACGGTCCATCCTTTTTTAGGAACCTGGATAGGGCCAAAGTTATCATAGTTCCAAATGATCCCATTGGTATACATCGGGAAAGCCTGAAAACCTGGATTCGCATCCCCTGGCTCATAAATAATCTCTCTGAATTCCTTGATGTTGGACCATTTCTTCACCTCTTCAGCCTCAGATTTTGTCATGTGCATCGCATATTGACCCATACTTGGATCTGTATACAGCATGTCCATCTCGATACGCATATCCAACAATTTCTGAAGGTTGAGGCCGTTCGGATCTGTTATGACCAAATAGTTGGTCTGAAAATCCTCATCCGTAAAGGCAGGTTCTCCATTGACAAATAGTTTTGTGCGTTCCATGGAAATAACATCCCCAGGCATACCCACACAGCGCTTAATGTAGTTTTCGCGTTTATCGATAGGTCTATTGAAAGGTGCATCAGCTTCCATTGGGTAGTTGAATACAACCACATCATTTCTCTTGATATCCTGAAATCCAGGAAGTCTTTTATATGGGATCTTGATCGCTTCAGAATAAGCTTTTCCACCAGTGACAGGCATGGTATGGTGAGCAAAAGGAAATGCCAGAGGAGTCATCGGAATCCTTGGGCCATAGTTCAGCTTACTTACGAACAAGAAGTCACCAACCAACAAGCTTCTTTCCATCGATCCAGTAGGGATCATATAGGCTTCAATCAAGAAACCGCGGATCAGCGTTGCGGCAACGGTAGCAAAAATAATGGCGTCAGCCCATTCTCTAGCTACTGACTTTTTATATGGATATTTCTTTTTGAATTCCTCGGTAGTGGACTGTCCCAAATATTTCACATTCGGGTCCCTGCCCCAGATTGGCAAAACGATAAATGGAACCAACACTGCAGCAGCATTTTCCCAAAACCTACGTTTCCCAAAAGATTTGATCAAGTTCAATAAGAGATCATACCCTATAAAGATATTTACAATCGGAACAAATAGCCACACTATCCACCAGGTTGGCCTTCCAACCAATTGCGCCATGACATATTGTGCATAAACAGGAACAAAAGCTTCCCATCCTTGCTTGCCCGCTTTTCTATACAATAAGTACAGTCCGTAAGCGGAACCAATGATGTATATGGCTAAAATGATATACCACATATATTATTTATTAAAATCAAACATTTCAGTCACCTGATAAAACCCTTTTTTTCCAAAAAGCCACTCAGCCGCAATAACCGCACCCAAAGCAAAGCCTTCCCTGCTATGAGCAGTGTGCTTGAATTCGATTTGGTCAACTTCCGAGCTGTACAAAACAGTATGGGTACCAGGCACTTCTTCTATTCTTAAACTTTCGATCAGCAATTCATTTGGCTTTGGAATGACTTCCTCACCAGACCCTTCCACAGAATTTACCCAGGATTTCTTTTCATCACTGTTCTCCAAAATCCCTTCAGCAATGGTAATTGCTGTTCCGCTTGGGGCATCTAATTTATGAATATGATGGATTTCCTCCACCTGAACATCGTATTGCTTATATGGATTGATGGCCTTTGCCAACATCTTGTTGATATGGAAGAAGATATTCACTCCAATGCTGAAATTAGAGCCATATAGCAAGGCTTGATCAGCTTCTAAACAAGTATCTTTCACTTCGTCCAAATGCTCATACCAACCCGTGGTTCCGACCACTAGGGGCAGATTGGACTCAAAACAAAGACTGATATTTTCTAAGGCTGCATTTGGAGTACTGAAATCAATAGCCATATCAGCTTCCTCCAGATCTTCGGAAGTAATGCTGTCCCTATTTCTTTCATCAACGATCAAAACCACTTCATGCCCTCTTTTCATGGCGAAGCGCTCGATCAGTTGCCCCATTTTTCCATAACCTAATAAAACGATTTTCATATAGTTAATTGGTTTTTATTTAATGGTAAAGGTCATTTTCAAACCCGGAGATACAAATCCGCTTCCAGAAAAAGTACCCATCCCCGGTGTATAAGCATAGTTAGGAAGTAAGGTTGGTGAAACCTTAAAACTCAGATCATTACTGATATTCCAACGGTTTTTCAGGATCGAATCCACATAGGCCTCAACCACGTTCAATCCATACCAACCTACCGTTAGCAAGATCGTCAGGTCACGGTTTCTGCGACCATAATCCTTCTGTTGAACCAAACCCTGAACGGTCCAGCTACTATTGATACCCAAGGATTCGTGATTGGACGGCTGCCCAAACTCTTCCCGATATTGCAGCTCACCTAAGAACTCTTTATAGTACCATTGCCAGTAATTAAAGGTCAGACCTGCACCAACAAATCCTCCGTAAATGACCGGAACCTTGATCCACCATAAGCCCCCATTGGTATACTGTCCCCAACCTGGTAAAATCAAAGATCTTTTCCAGGCAATCCTGGTCAATCTTTCGATCGCCAACCTTGCTGAATCCTTACGGATATCCTTATAATAGAATTTCTCACGCTCCTTTTCAGCCTTTATCCTGGCTTTCCTTTCCGCGCGAGTCTCTTTCTTGACGGTATCTTGCGCAGCTTTCTTTACAGAATCCTGCACTTGGACCATTTTCGTAGAGTCAGGAATGGTATCTTTCACTTGGCTTTTAAGACAAGTAAAGGAAAAGATCATCCCAAAGAGCAGTAAAAATTTATACATTACCAGTCTAACAACTCTAAAATTCGGCTCAAATCATCCTCCGAGTTAAAAGGAATCTCAATGGCTCCTTTCCCTTTTGTAGATTTCACGTTCAATTTTACACGAGTGGCAAATTTCGAAGCCAGGTCATCCTCAATCTTTTGATATTGAAAATTCAAAGCTGCCTCTTTTTTGCCTTTTTGTTTTTTATCCTTAGCCTGTTGAACCTCACGGACCAATTGCTCAGCCTTACGTACCGACAATCCTTTTTCAACAATCTCCTTGAATATAAACAACTGTTTATCGATCTCTCCGACATTGATCAAGGCTCTGGCATGTCCCATGGATAAATCTCCATCACGGATTGCCGCCTGGATCACAGGAGGAAGTTTTAACAAACGAAGGTAATTGGTTACTGTAGAGCGGTTCTTGCTTACACGATCGCCCAGTTCCTCTTGTTTCAGACTGCATTCCTCGATCATTCGCTGGAAACTCAATGCAATCTCAATGGCATTCAGGTTTTCGCGTTGAATGTTTTCGATCAGTGCCATTTCTAGCATCTGTTGATCGTTTGCAGTCCTCACATAAGCAGGGATTTCGGTAATACCTGCCAATTTGGACGCCCTCAACCTTCTTTCACCGGAGATCAATTGGTATTCATTCTTACCAACCTGACGAACGGTGATTGGCTGGATCAAACCTTGTACCTCGATAGACTCAGATAGTTCCCTTAGGGCTCCTTCATCAAAATCTGTCCTCGGTTGAAAAGGGTTGATCGATATTTGTTCTACTTTAATAAAGTTTATGCTACCGGCAGGAGAGCTCGGTGTCTTGCTCGCAGGAACATCGGCCGTCTTGTCTTTAGGACTACTGATCACTTCCTGTTGAAGCAATGCGCCTAAACCCTTACCTAATCCTGTTTTCCGCTGTTGTGCTGCCATACTATACTGTTACAGTTTGCTTATTATTCTCTTTTAATAATCCATTCTTCTCCAAAATCTCACGTGCAAGGTTCAAATAATTGATGGCACCTTTACAGGATGCATCATGCATGATTACTGAAATCCCGAAACTTGGTGCTTCACTCAAACGCGTATTTCTCTGAATAATTGTATCAAACACCAAATCGTGGAAATGCGTGCGCACCTCCTCCACTACTTGGTTCGATAACCTCAAACGAACATCGTACATCGTCAATAAAATACCTTCGATCTCCAGTTCGGTGTTCAATCGTGTCTGTACAATCTTAATTGTATTCAACAACTTACCCAATCCTTCCAATGCAAAATACTCACATTGAACCGGAATGATCACTGAATTTGAAGCTGTAAGTGCATTGATGGTAATTAGCCCTAAAGATGGGGAACAGTCAATGATGACAAAATCATAATCATCCTTCACTTCATCCAAAAGCCGTTTCATCTTGTATTCGCGCTCCTCCAGGTTGATCATCTCAATCTCCGCACCGACCAAGTCGATATGGGCTGGCAATAGATCTAGATTTGGAGTATCGGTGGCCTGTATGGCTTCTTTTGCTGTCACATCATTCACCAAACATTCATAAATGCTGGTCTTAATGGCGCGAGGATCAAAACCAATTCCAGACGTGGAGTTTGCTTGCGGATCCGCATCCACCAACAAAGTCTTATATTCTAACACAGCTAAACTCGCAGCAAGATTGATGGAGGTGGTTGTTTTACCAACTCCTCCTTTTTGATTGGCTATGGCAATAATCTTTCCCATTGTGATTCCTCAATTTTTGAAAATAATGTCGACCGGCATTATTTCACTTCAATATGCAAATTAACATACCTTGATGATATTAGACACTTAAATGATGTTAAATTTGCTAATTTTGAAGCGAATCTCATTCTACCAAGTCAGGATGCTAAGATACGAAAAATAGATTTAGGTATTGATACCGAACGCTATTGCTTTTTACATGTAACATCAAACAATGAATTTAATTATCTCAGGCACAAATAGAAAACGTTCCAACTCATTAAAAGTTGCAAAATTTTATCAAAAGGAATTGTCAAAAAGGGGCGAAGAGTTTGAGATACTTTCCCTTGAGGATCTTCCCCATGATATCATTGATACGGATCTATATGGAAAACGCAGCGAAGCCTTTGCCGAGATCCAGGAAAAAGTGTCTGCAGCTAAAAAATTCGTGTTTATCATCCCAGAATACAATGGCTCCTACCCGGGAATCTTAAAGGTGTTTATAGATGCCTGCGCATTCCCTGCCTCTTTCTATCACAAAAAGGCCGCTCTGGTCGGGGTATCAACAGGAAAATATGGGAATATCCGTGGCGTGGACCACTTCACTGGTGTATGCAACTATATGCGCATGCACGTCTTGCCCTTAAAGATTCACATTCCACTGATCCAAAACGAATTGAATTCAGAAGAAGAATTTCAAGATCCTATATCCTTGAAATTTATCATGGAACAGATCGACGAAATCGAACGCTTCTAGGCCCAGCTGCTTTTTAGGTTCCACTGTCATATTTTCTTTATACAAGCTATTCTCTAGGGTCCTCCCAAAATTTTCTTGATTTTTCTTTTTACATTTAGTCCTTTGTAAAATTTTAAAAATCAACAACTATGTCGACCAACCCTATCAAATCCGTTGCACTTATCCTTTCCTTAGCATTAGCTTCCTGTAACCAATCCTCAACCGTAAAAGAAAATCCAGAAACTTCAGATTCCAGTGCATTTTTCAATGCAAAGGACTTGACCGGATGGCATGTGTACAACCGTGGAAATATGGATTCCAAATGGAAGGTCGACAATGGCGAATTAATCTGTGACCCGAAGGGCAATGGAGAATTCGGCGACTTGATCAGCGACAAAGAATACCAAGACTTTGAACTGGACTTCGAATGGAAGGTTAAAAAAGGAGGAAACAGTGGTGTATTCATCAATGTTCGCGAGGATAGTACCTACGCAGCCACCTTTGCAACTGGACTAGAAATGCAACTCCTTGACAATGCCAATGCCGAACCAAGGCATCAGGTAGATTCCACGCATTGGGCAGGCTGTCTCTATTCAGTGGAATGTATAGGCAGCAACTCCAAGCCCAATCCTTTCGGCGAATGGAACAAAGCCAAGATCAAACAGCAAGATGGACAGGTTACCTTTTGGCTCAACGACAAGATCACCTTCCAAGATAGCATCAATACCCCTGCATTCAAACAAAAGATTGCCAATAGCAACATGAAAAACTATCCAGCGTTTGCGACATACCCTAAAGGAAAGATAGCATTCCAAAATCATACAGACTCTGTTGGTTTCCGAAATATCGTCATCAGAGAACTGTAGACACGGCTATTACAGTAGAAATACTGACGTTTTTTTAACTCAGGCGACAATATATAATCCCAATGTCATAAAGGAACTATTATTTATAATCATTCTAAATAATACCTATTTTTACTCCAGCAAAGAAAACAGTTTCAATTATACAGAAGTCCTGTTTACCCGCATGAAGATAGGCATGCGGGTAATGCAGGCACAAATAAAAAACGGGATTGGCTATATATGGACAACTGTCGCCTAAGAATTCTCTCCAAAAATGACCAAGGCTTCATCAGTATGCCAGAGGGTCAGAATATCATACACCTTTGTTTCAATAATATCCTCATCAACTTCAGCAAAGAAGATTTCATCATGTTCCGAAGGATCGTGAAGGACATCTATGCCGAAAGCAGCCCCGTATCATTTCCAGATGGCCGAGAACGGATCTTATTGAACAGCCCCTATTCGGGAATCAATTTTTCCTTCAACCACTTTGAAATGACTGAATTGGTCAGGTCTTTAGATGAAGCCTATTACATGGAAAGAATCTATTCTTTCTTGCAATAGCAGGCTTTAATGGACTTTCCCACTACATTTATGATCGTTCAGTATCCAAGACGCCACACTAAAAATCAAATTAATTATTTGGCTTTGAATAATTTGCCAATTCACCCACAAAAAATATCCATAAAATATTTTGTAAATCAGAATTAACCCCTATATTTGCACACCGCAACACGGAAAAGGAGAATTAGCTCAGCTGGTTCAGAGCATCTGCCTTACAAGCAGAGGGTCACTGGTTCGAATCCAGTATTCTCCACCAAAAAAGACCAAGCTCAGTCATTCAGAGCATTCCGATGTCAAATCGGAAGTGGTCAATAAAAAGGAGGCTTAGCTCAGCTGGTTCAGAGCATCTGCCTTACAAGCAGAGGGTCACTGGTTCGAATCCAGTAGCCTCCACTACCGAAAGAAAAGCATCAAGAAATTGATGCTTTTTTGCGTTTAAAGGTACTAAATGGATGTTTTTCCAGGGCGGTGAAGCTGGTTCAGAGCATTCCGTCCTAAAGTCGGAAGTGGTCACTGGTTCGAATCCAGTAGCCTCCACTACCGAAAGAAAAGCATCAAGAAATTGATGCTTTTTTGCTTTACCCTATTTGGCCTCAAACCATCCAGATAAAATAATGTTGTCTCATTGGACAATAGGCCACAAATACGCTCTCTTTTCCTTGTGCCACCCTGAGAAGTAAAAATTTGGACTAAATTTATTGGAAGTTGATGACAGTAATTGGCAATGAAAATCAATTAGCTCTTTTATTTTTTAAATATAGAACCCCTTTTGGGGTTCCATTATTTTAGCTGGTATGGTACGTTAGCCTGAAAGTAGCGCAAAAACGATGTTCGATTAATCGAACATCGTTTTTGCATTAACCCTTTATAGTTCAATACCAATTCTAAAATAATTCTGCCCTTCCAGGGCAGTAGTTCGCCAAAAGAGAAATAAATCAGAAAAATAAATTTGCGGGCTAAATACCTAGAAACACAGATTTAACAAACTTGTCATTGGTAGGAACGAAAGGTCTCGGAACCATGCGAATACTGATTGTATTAGTAAACAGTTTCTGTACCGAAGGTACAGAATGACACGTCCGTATAAAGAAGAAACGTACAGATTCTTCACTGATCGTTCAGAATCAGAGATCCGATAAAGAGGGATTCAGAGCAACGCGAAGAATCTATTTCTTGTTATTTTAGGGAAATGTGGTCATTCCGAAATCGTAAGATGAGGAAACTATTTCAAAGCAAGAAAGGGTTATTCCGATACTCTTCGGGACATCCTCCGATGCCCTCAAGATTTCTTTTCCTGTGTCACCTTGAGGAACGAAAGGTCTCGAAACTATACAGACCATGATTGTATTAGCGAACAGTCCCTGTACCTTCCGTACAGAATGACACGCCCATATAGAGAAGAAACGTACATATTCTTTACTGATCGTTCAGAATCAAAAATGCTATAAACCTATGTTTTGATAATTATTATTTCCTATTTATTAATTATTAAACCAATAGGATTTTTTAAGATTTTAAAACGTTATATTTACAACCTCAAAAAATCTCAATATGAAAAACCTATTAGTAATGGGTATTATTATTTTAATAACCTCATGTGCAACTTCAATGTCTCCTTCAAAAATAAGCTCTGCTTTACCTGCACTAACAAAAGCTAAATTTTATTCTAGTGTCCAAGCATCAGAAGCAATTAAAAGCTCTAAATGCAAAGTCCTGGTACATGACAGAAAATATCTAGCTCCAATAGGCCTTACGACGAGAGGCGACTTAAAAAACGGCGCAAAAGGTATAGATGAATGGGTTTCAATTGATGGGGGCAATGCATATTCCCTTAAAAACTATCAATGGCTAACCGTTGACGAAAAAGGGTCAACCCAATTACAGATTGAATTCAACACCATGGCTTGTGATTAGACCATAATCAAAAAATCCTCACAGCAATAATCCTGACCTCATTCGAGACACATTCGGAATTTTCGCAATATGTCCCGAACATGCCTCGAATAATACTCAAAGCCCATCGCCAAAAATCCTCACAAAAAACTACGCACCTTTACAAGATTTCACCTGTAATCCACACAAAAACTCCCCTCCCTGGCAAGAATTTTCACCAAGTCTAAATACTAAATACTCTCTACTAAATACTAAAAACCACTAATCATAGAACTTCCATGATACCCCAAACCTTAGGTTTGCAGGCGCCATAGGATAACGTCTTACGCTGTAATACCCATTAGGGTACACATGTTGGTTGACGAAGTTATAGCTTAAGAAAAGATTGACACGATCGATGTTTCCAGTGAACCAAAGATCGGCGATAGGGTAAGTTGAGAACTCGATCCCTACGTTGTCATTATAGAACTGTCCGGAGTTGATGGAATAAGAAGGTGTACGGAATGGGGTATTGAAACGTACATCCATACCCAATCTAAAGTCCATGACATTGTACAGCTTGTTCGCATAGTAGAAACTGTGCCATGTGTACAGCTCTGGCGTCGCCAGGATGTCCATCGCATCGGACTTTTGGTAAACCACGCGGTTATCTAAGTGGAACCTACGGAACTTGAAATTCTGGCCGACGGTCAGTTTCAAGAGATTAAGGTTTCCCTCTTGGGTAGGCAGGATATTCCTCGCACCCAATATATTATTGTCAGGATTTGGAACTTCCTGAAAATAAGTATAGTTATTGATCAAGAAATACTCCAGCTTTCCGTTGAATCCCAACTTATCATTTGCGTATTGAAAGGAAAGGTTTTGGGTCTTGATCTTATTCAGATTAAGGTCTTCCTCTTTCCAGGAATGGTAAGAAAGGTTGGCATTTTGGAATATCATTTCGGGCGATTTATTCTGGGAATAGGCACCGATCCTTAATTTTCCTAAGGTTTCGTTCAAATGTATGTCGGCATAGGCCTCATAAAGGAAATCCCCAAAGTTTCGGCCTACCACAATTTGGTTGGCGGTAAAATTGACGTCAACTTTATCGGAAAACTTATAGCCGACAGCTCCCTTTACCATGGAGTTCTGGTAAAACTTATTCAACACACTGTCTGCATACCATATCAGGTCATTTTGGAAGCCCAGTTCGACCTTAGCTTCATTCTTGAGGCTTTTCCCTCGGAGATAGAAACTATAGGTAAAATCGTTCGAAATGGTTGTAATTTTTGTTGTGTCCTCTACCCTTACCAGATTGTTGAAAGGTAGGGCATTATAGAGGTCCGCCTGATTCTTGAAGAAGATAAACTTCTGCTGTCTGATACTGGAGTTATGGGCAATAACATTCGTTGGATGGATTTCGGCGTCTGGACCATTGCCACTGACCGTGTCGATCCTTCCCATAAAATAGGATTGCCTGATAAAGAAGCCCAGATCTTTCCATTTATTATAAGGGCGGTTTGACTGTATCCCATCCAATTTCACGGGATAACGAGATGGCGAAGTATTGCTGGAAGTATCCCTGAATAAGGTATCGTTCCTTACCGAACCGTTCTCGGTCGCGTCTAAGGTGTTGAACGTAAAGTTTGAAAGGAGGTTGTACCTCTTGCTAGGCGATTCGTACCAGGCAAATACAGCCCCTTTTCGGTCACTATATTGTTGGTTATTATAAAATCCGTCGGTATTGGTAGCATGGTATTCCGCACCAATATTCAGGTGGGGATTAATATTCTGCGCCAATTTAGCTCGGAAAACCTGATCATCAAAGAAGAAACCTACAGCATATAATTCTGAATAACGAGCACGAGCACGGTAATATTGGACAGAATCCGGATGCAGGATATATCGTTCCATGGCATGATAGCCGGATTGAAAACCAATGGTCTTGTTCGGATTGAACAACAAGTCTCGAGTCGCCAAACCATAGGACCCTAGGTTGATTGAAGGATCCCAAGGAAGGTTCTGTTTATTGTAATATTGGAAATTGACATGGGAAGTATCGATCTGAAAGGTCTTTGTTCCCCGCTTCATTGTTTTCAGGTTAGTAAACCTTACGTATTTAGCCGTGAAGATGACTGAATCTTTCTTATTATCCTCTGCATTACGCGCAGAATCCAATGCAGAACTGAACTCCTCTTCAGTCTGGGCGTATAGTTTAGGAACAAGGCTAAACAACAACAATACAAACAATAACCTTCTTAGCATACTCAAATCAGGAACGGTACAAAATTTATGCCCTCAAAAATAGCGCAAAAAACCAAAATTATTGCAATGCGATCAATTCTTTTAAAATACTTGTCATTTTTGGTTCTGCCTTTGCGGCCACTTCCACTATTTCCTGAAGCGATACCGGTCTTAGATTCGGATGGAAACCTTCATCTGTCACTACGGAGATGGCAAAAACAGGTAAGCCCATATGATTGGCAACAATCACTTCAGGAACCGTACTCATTCCGACGATATCTCCTCCGATAATACGCATGTAGCGGTATTCGGCACGGGTTTCAAGATTTGGTCCCGGAGCGGAGACATACACCACTTTATGGGTTCTGAAACCTAGATTATTGGCGATCTCCATGCCTTGTTCGATCATCTGGAAATTATAAGGCTGGCTCATGTCAGGGAAACGGGGCCCCAGGTCCTCATCGTTCGTTCCCCGTAATGGATTATCGGGAAGTAAGTTGATATGATCTTCAATAATACCGATATCACCTTTTCGGATATCAGGGTTCAAGGAACCTGAAGCATTGGATACGAATAATTTTTGGATCCCTAAGCCTTTCATTACGCGAACAGGGAAAGTGATTTCCTGCATGCTGTAACCTTCATAATAATGGAGTCTACCTTGCATGGCTACCACCTTACGCCCATTGAGGGTTCCAAAGATCAATTTTCCGGTATGAAATTCAACGGTAGAGATTGGGAAATTGGGAATATTGGAATACATCATCTGAAATTCCACTTCAATTTCCTCTACAAGTTTTCCAAGGCCTGTGCCTAAGATAATTCCGAATTCTGGGGTGAAATCGCCGATTTTACGACGGATAGATTGGATAGATTCTTCAATCATTTGATACATGTGTGCAAAAAAACTAGTTAATCAAACTTACTGTTATTTTTTTGCACACACAAATCAAAGGAGTAGGCTTACTTTACAGCTGTCATTGGTTTAATAACTTTCCCTGGGGAAGTTAACCATAACAAGATAAAAGTAGTTAAGCCATTATATACGATCAGCTCGAAGCCGATTTTATATTCGGTCAATGGTAATAGGTAGGTCGTCAACAAGTACATCAGAATTGGTGAAACGACACAGATGTAAGGAACAAGGTTATCTTTGACACGCATCTTGGTCAGGATACCAAATGAGAACAAACCTAACAATGGACCATAAGTGTAGCCTGCAATCTTAAATATAGCTGATACAACCGACTCATCGTTGATGACATGGAATAACAAAATAACCAATAGCATAACGATAGAGAACGCAAAGTGCACATAGTTACGTTGTTTGATCAATTTGGGATCATTCGGGTTTTCTTTTTTATTGAAGTTCAAGAAATCTACACAATAAGAAGTGGTCAAGGCCGTCAAGGCTGAATCTGTCGTAGCAAAAGTTGCAGCAGTCAATCCCATCATAAAGATAATTCCCGGTACGATGGACAAGTGTCTCAAAGCAATCTCTGGATACAGATAGTCCGACTTACCCAGATCAGCGATATTGATTCCGTTTGCATCAGCATAGAAATACAACAATGCACCCACCGCTAAGAAGAACAGATTGATCACCACGAAGATACCAGTAAAAGTCATCATGTTGGTCTGAGCTTCTTTGATGGTTTTCATGCTCAGGTTTTTCTGCATTAGATCCTGGTCAAGGCCTGTCATGGCAATAGTCACGAAGATACCACCGATCACATGTTTCCAGATATTTCTAGGATCGCCCAATAGGTTCTCCCAAATGAATACTTTAGAATAGGTACTTTCTTTAACCTTTTCAAATGCCTCTGTAACGGTCCAGCCTAAGCCGTCTGCCATAAAATAAATCGACAGAACTACGGCCAATAACAAGAAAGTCGTCTGTAAAGTATCGGTAATGATGATCGTTTTTAATCCACCCTTATTGGTATACAACCAAATAAGGATTAAACAAACTGCCACAGTTAAGATGAATGGTACATTCCAAGCATCGAAAATATAGCGTTGCAAAACGATGGCAACAAGGTACAATCTAAATGCAGATCCAATAGTCCTAGAGATCAAAAAGATCATTGCTCCTGCTTTATAACTCTTGTGACCTAAACGTTCTTCCAGATAAGTATAGATGGAAGTCAGGTTCATGCGATAATAAAGCGGTAGCAAGACGTAGGCAATGATAATGAAGCCAATGGCATTGCCTAGGACAAACTGAAAATAACTGAAATTATTAGGGTCGCTCAGGCCTGCAGGCGTATTGCCCACATCACCGGGAACTGAAATAAAGGTAACCCCTGATAGGGCAGTACCGATCATACCAAAGGCAACCATGTACCATTTGGCATTTCTGTTTGCGACAAAGAACGTGGAGTTATCTGAGGAATTCCTGGATGTAAAATAAGCTACAGCCAAAAGAAGTCCAAAATAAACCACAATAAAAGTTAGCAGGATAATTGGTGACATAGGTAGATCTAAATTTTATTTATTAAGGTTAAAATTATCGATAGCTTTTCGAACATTTCCGAATTCTTCGATCAATGCAGTTGCAGTCTCCTCGTCAGTTCCGGTTTCAGCCATTACCATACGGACCCCTCTGCCAACCAATTTATGGTTAGAGAGCTGCATATCTACCATTTTATTTCCTTTTACTCTTCCTAATTGGATCATGACAGCGGTACTGATCATGTTCAAAACAAGTTTTTGAGCAGTTCCAGCTTTCATACGCGTAGAACCTGTAACGAATTCAGGACCCACGATTACTTCAATAGGATATTTGGCACGAGCGGCAATCGGTGAGTTTCCATTACAAACCAAACAGCCGGTTGCAATTCCTAATTCATTCGCTTTATCAAGTCCGCCAATCACATATGGAGTAGTTCCAGAAGCGGCGATACCAAGGACAAAGTCGTTTTCATTGATTGCATATTCTTCCAAATCTTTCCAAGCTTGTTCAACATCATCCTCAGCGAACTCCACTGCTTTACGGATAGCCGTATCGCCACCAGCGATCAATCCGATTACCCAATCAAAGGGCACACCATAAGTAGGAGGACATTCAGATGCATCCAAGATACCCAAGCGACCCGAAGTACCGGCGCCGATATAGAACAATCGCCCACCAGCCTTCATGCGGTCAGCAACGACCTTCACTAGGACATCAATTTGAGGAATTACCTTTTCAACTGCCAACGGCACTGTTTTATCTTCATTATTAATATTAGTCAGGATCTCAAGAACCGACATCTTATCTAGGTCTTGATAGTTGGAATCTTTCTCCGTTGTGTTGATCATAGCCTTCAGCATTTGCAATACATTCAATAACTTTTCGTAAATATGCGACTTTTTGCTAAAAAACGCAAAAACACGCATGTTAATTTTATATCTCGTCGAGTGGGACGAATTTATAATTTTTATTCTTCAATAAATCAATTAACCTTTCTAATTGATTAAATAATTTATCTTCTCTTTTAGGATCAGTGCCGAGATGGACAATAATCTGGAACCCATTCAATCCCTTGCTCTGTTCATACTCAGTCAATTGTTTCAGAATCGCTTCTGAGGACAGGTACCGCGGACCCATTTCAGGATAGGTGTAATCTGCCGCTGTTCTTAAACCTGGAGTAAAATTATACAGGTCCATGCCTAATTCCTTCGTCCAGGCTGCAATTTGCTTATTGTACCATTCATAAGGAGCGACAAATTTGTCCATCTTCGTGATACCAATAGCATGGAGCTTATCTAAGTTAGCCTGTAAATCGCTGACAAACTCCGCTTTAGACAGCAAAAGGCTGTCTCTATTCTCCCAAGGTGCATACAACAGATGTTGATCAGAATGCGGACCTACATAATGCCCTTTGCGATATAACTTGTTCAGCAACTTTGCCGATTTCTGATCTTCCAGAAATCTTCCTGTAACAAAGAAGCTTCCTTTTACTTTTTCTTTTTCGAGTGTTTTTGCAACTGTTTGCAGTCCTTCCCTAAATTCATCGCCAGTAAAAATCAGACTTATCTGCCTTTTACTGGTATCGCCCCTGATGATGGCGCCTTGTGAATCAGTTATTCTTTTTTTTTTGACTCGTATTCTTTTGCAGACAACAGATAAATCAAGGAAGCCGTACCATCCATGGTTGGTTCATTCGTGCTATAATCACCAAAATCATCATGGTAAACCACCAAATCACTTTGGAATGGAGCATATACATCCGGCTTGTACAACTGAATCCCGATCAGATTATTATAGATCGCTGAATATACCGGTCCATCAACTAATCCCCCATCAATTGGGTAGTTGTGTAAATAAGTAAACGATGAATGTGGCTCGGTTGGTGTGTCACCATGAGCAGGTAATCCATAAACCATACTGGTACCCCAAGGATTTACCCCGAATAACCAATCTATATTAGCTTGTTCTAATTCTTGGAATTGCTTGTCCCCAGAAGCTTCACGATACCATAAGCATTGGATAGCAAATGAGGTGGTCAAATTGTTACTGCACCAAATAAAAGGAACTCCGCGATAGAACATGTTGTCCTTAGCACGAGCATTTACTTCCTTGATACCTTCCTTATAATAGCCTAGGGCTTCTTTCTTCACCTTTCCTTCTGCTGATTTTGCCAATTCAAAATGTCCTAGGTTTATGAAAGGATAATATTGATAGTGGTTAGCAGTATCGCGAACCATCCAAGGAGTAACTTTTTCCTGTCTAGCAAATTCTATTGCTTTTTGGATATGTTCTTGGTCTTGGCTCAAATTGAACATGGTCGCCTCAGCCAATTCCATATCATCGACCCAGTTATCTTCGGCATAGATATATGGAGACTTAACCGACACCGTCTGGGTTACCCCTGGTTTGATGTAGGCATATTGATAAGCTGTTCCTGCCTTTTCCTTTAAGAGTGAAGCATAATCAGCGTTCTGATCTTTTAACAATTGATGACCAAGGCCAAAGGCACTAACGAATTTTGCAGCAGTGGAACTGGTCCCAGTGGTATTGTTCATGAATTTTCCTCTTTGCTGCGGATTACCATCGATAAAATATACCGGTCTTTCATGGCCTCTTCCATAAACTGAGTCTTGGCCCGGCAAGCGCATGGCAGTATGATCACGGTCATCTGCAATCTGGTTGAACATGATATTGGGTTTGGGATGCATTTTCACCAACCAATCCAATCCCCAGATAGCTTCATCCAAAACATCAGCAATTCCGTTTTTACCATCCAGTCCGTTTGCTTGTTTCTCATCGGTAAATACGGATGGAAAATCGCGATAAGCTGCCAATAAATGATAGGTAGCATTTGCCGATGTGGTGGCATACTGCAAATAATCAGAAGCATCATGCCATCCGCCCGCCACTTCTACACGAGTGCTATCAGGCATACCAACGGAACTGGCATACATGGTAAACCCATCATGAGTATGGCAAGAATCTTGAAGGAATGGATTAAATAGCGTCCTTTGCTGACGCATGTACCTCAAGGTAAAATCGGCGGTACCTTTATAGACATCTGCATTGATCTTAAAACTTGGAGACTTTGTACCATCATCGGCCAGTAGGTAATATTCGCCATTTTTGTTGAACTTACTGAAATCCAACCTGTAACCTAATTGGAAGGGTCCATATTGGCCAAATTGTTTACCTGTCTTGGCCGTAAAAATGGCTTTATTATTGTTTTTATCGATTAAACTAAATTTCTTGATCCCTTTATCTCCTTTAGTTACCCATACAGCTACTTTTTTATTATCAGGAAGATAGCCTAATTGGTTTATCCTGATCCAGGAATTCTCTTGTGAAAAGGCCTGAAAAGCACAAAGAAGGAAAATAAACAAGGAAAGTACTCTATTCATTATTCTCGGTTTAGTAGGTTAGCATTACGATTTTTCCGTCCATAGTACTGACAACAACTCTGTCTTTCAGCACGAGTGGCGGATTGATCATACCATTGGAAATCTTGTATTGCCAAGCTGTTTTTCCGGTTTTAGGTTCAACAGCAGACAATAATCCCTTGTCGCTAGGTACAAATATATATTTTGAATTGGTATAAATTGCAGTTGGAGCTAATTCATATGGTAATTTTATTTCGGCCTTCCAATTTACCTCCATTTTATCGGCAGTAACCCGCACTCCGATCAATTCTCCGTCCATGGTCTTTGCCAGGACTAGCTTTCTATCTTTTGACATTCCCATCGACTCCCTTACACGGTATTCATCTTTCTTTTCACGCCAAATGGTTTGGCCAGTCTTTAGATCGATCGCTGTCATAAAGCGGTCCGGAGCGACGATGAAAACACGATTGTTTTCCACTACTGGATAACAGGCTGCCGCAGAAAACATCCTATTGGTATGGCCGTTGTCCCATTTCCAAACTAACTGACCTGTCTTTTGATCTAGCGCATAGAAACCGTTTTTCCAACTTCCAAAAATTACTTTATTATCAGCTAAGGTTGGCAAAGTCGAAACATAGCCTTGCACCTCATTTAAGCTCCAGATTAACTTTCCGGTTTTCACATCTATACAACGGAAGATTCCATCTGATGCGCCGATATAGGCTTTTCCATTTTTTACCACTGGGGAACCAAGCACTGCTTTATCAGCCTGCAGTTTCCAAAGTTCTTTTCCAGTTTTGGCATTTATGCCATAAATAAAATGGTCTGATGAACCGACCACTACCACTCCTTTATGTACTGCCGGGGTAGAATATACTTTTCCAGCAGTTTTGAAGGTCCATTGCTTTTTTCCTGTTTTCAGATCCAATGCATAAACCTCACCTACCGTATTGGCAGTGTACATCCATTTTTTATCGGCCGTAATACCGGCACCGATATCACCATGGTCTTCATATTCCCAAAGCACTTTCGCTTGGCTGTTTGCATTCAATGCGTAGTTTGGTCTTTTTACGCCTTGAGCAGCGTCAGGAGAGACGCGTTTAAGCGGGAGTTTTAACCAATAGTCTTCGGTAATCATCAGAGGTCTTCTGACCCTGAAAAATACCGAGTCGGAAGAAACCGTGATAATATTATATCCACCCACGGCATCCTTTGCACGCAGATTAGATCTGGCCATTACACCAGGGATTCCTTCCCAATCATACAGTTTATTGATGTGGCCATGACCACAAAGCGCCAATTGTACATTTTTGGTCTTGATGCGATCGATATTTTCATACCAGTTGTTCAAGGAAGAATCTAAAGGATAATGGTTGATGGCGATCAAGGGTTTATCTTGATCAGGATGAGCCTTAAAGATCGAGTCCATCCAGACCAGGTTTTCCCTAGGTACTTGACCTGGGCTCATGCGCATATTAGGCCCAGAGGTAGTCCCAATAAACTGTACTCCTTTGTGTTCGAAAAAGAAAGTTTCCGCACCAAAAACCTTTCGGAAAGAGTTCGCTCCACTTTCCGACCAGTTGCTGTCATGGTTTCCTGGAATGACATATAGCGGTAAGTTCAGGCTGTCCAAAATCTGCTTTGCCAAGGCCAGTTCCTCATCGGAACCAAACTCAGTAACATCACCCGACAGGATCACGAAGTCGATGCCTTGCTGCTGATTTAAGTCCAGAACCGTTCTGCGTAAATCATCAGCTCCTGTAGCACCACCAACATGTGTATCGGTTACTTGAGCAAATCTGAAAGTCTGAGAAAATAGGTTTAATGGCAATAGGAACAGCAAAAATAATAGTCTTCTCATAGCATAAATATAGAGCAAAAGGTCAATTGCTTGACCTTTTGCTTAAAATTTTCATTAATTCCAACCCGGTGTTTGGGTCAAAGTATAACCTTGGTCTTGGTAAGCTTGGATCAACCCGATACTTACTGGAGAAAGGTAGTTTTTAGGTAGGACAGGTAGACGGTTAGTGAAATTTCTAACCACATAGTAACCCTCCATTTCAGCATCATTGCTTCCATCATAAGTTACGATGGTACCATCCGCTTTTTTAACCTGTAATCTTTTTACGAAAGCGTTTAAGATTTTTCCAGGATTACTCTTGTCGCCGAAATCTTTCACACCGATAACCCATGAACCCAATTTATAGGAATCATCATTAAAGTTAAGGTTTTCTAGTTTTTTCCAACGGCGGATATCTTGGATACGTGCATATTCGAATACAAATTCCATACGACGCTCGCGACGGATTTCCCACATTAGTGGAGATACATCAGCATCTTTATTAGGATCTGCAGGAATAGCACCAAGCATCAAAGGTTCTGTTTGTTTAACTCCTTTAGCTACAGCAACTGCATCCAATGGTCTTTTACGGATGGCATTGATGGATTTATCCAAGTCAGCTTGAGAAACCGCAGCTCCACCATAGTTCTCAGCTAAGATCTGTTTTGCCTCTACCCAGTTTAACACCACCTCAGCGTAACGAGCTATTGGTGCATCATTGGTATTGGTGTTTGAACTCCATTTAGCAGGATATGCTTTTCCAGAGTTCAAGAAATCTAAAGCCTCTCTACCCGCAAATTTATGGGCATAAACTAAGGTACCAACAGCTGGAGAGTTTACCGTATCCATAAAAGTAGCTTCGAAACGAGGGTCACGTGTTTTTACCAATTCTTTTAATCTGAAGTTTTTAGCATTGGCTACTCCAGAGTTTTGGTAAGTCTTGCCATCGTTACAGATGAATGCTTCGATCAAGTTCAAGTTTGCTGAACGTGGTTGGTTTTCTGTACCGTTACTATAAGAAGCTACCGCATGTCTGATTGCCAAAGCATCATCATAGGTTCTGAAGAAAATAACCTCAGGGTTTCCTGCTAAGCTTTCCGATGCGAATAAGCTCTTGAAATCAGAACCAAAGGTAAATTTACCTGATTCCATTACGTATTGCGCGGCATCACGAGCTAGTTCCAAGTATTTCTTTGCTCTAGTTTTATCCAAGTTGTGGTAATGTTGCCAAGAACCTTCAAATAACATCATGTTGGACATCAAAGTGGCTGCTACGTATCTATTCAGATTGCTTACTCCATCATTATCACGCATGTTTGCCAATACATATTTGAAGTCTTCATATACATGGTCCATTACCTCAGCACGAGGCGTACGATCTTTGTATTGTTCGTCCAAATTAGTCGGGTCAACGATATCGCCATAATATGGAACATCACCGAAATTACTAACCAAACGGCTATATTCATAAGCTCTAAAGAAACGAGCAACTGAAGACCAGTGCTTGTATTCGTCTTCTGTCAACTTTGGTTTTGCTAAGTTCTCGATACGGTTCAACATCAAGTTGGCTTTTCTGATCCATACGAAGTTCCAGTTTGGACCTGGGTGCTCAGCACGTAAAGATGCTACCAAAGTACTTGCCGAACCGCCAGGATCAGTCGGAAGACTGGACAGCAAGGCTAACTGTTGGTTCTCTGACGTTAAATCATCGGAAAAGTTATATCCTGTTAGCGGAGTATAAGCTGTCCCGAAGCTGGAGTTATAGCCAACGAAGAAGCTGGTATAAAAGTCATTTGCAAAAAGACGTAGGTCATTTTCATTTCTCCAGTAGGTAGGCTCTGAGTCCACCATGGCGTTTAACTCCGGTCTATCTAGCAGGGTATTACAGCTGCTGAAAAACAGGGCTGAACCTAAAAATAAATATGATAATTTTTTCATTGTCGTAAGGATTAGAAGTTTAACTGTACACCGAATGAAGCAGATTTGAATGATGGAGTACCAACCCCAGTTCTACCTGTGTTATAGTTACTTTCATTAAACATAGAGAATCCAGAAACCACCTCTGGGTCGATTGGCAAGCCATTCAATTTATCCCATGTAAAGAAGTTTTCTAAAGCCACATAAACACGTACATTGCTCAATTTAGCTGGAGCGATAAAGCTCTTAGGCAATACATAACCAAATGTGATGTTCTTGATTCTGGTGTAAGATAGATCCAATAAGTATTTAGACTGAACCTGCATGTTGTTGGCATCGTTGCTACCCGCATTGTTGAACGCAGCTGGATAGAAAGCACCAGTGTTGTCTGGCGTCCAGTAATCATCTACAATTGCTGCTGGCATAGCACCATCCGCGGTATTATAACCAGCGATTGCCAATGCACCATTACCCCACATTGCACGTTGTCCTGTTCCTTGGAAGAAGATAGAGAAATCGAATCCTTTGTAATCAGCGCCTAAACGTAAACCGTAGTTATAACGTGGAGTCGTGTTACCAATGATTCTTCTATCACCAGGGTTATCTACCGTACCATCACCGTTATCGATTTCACCATCACCGTTCAAATCCTTGAATTTCACATCACCAGGACCGAAGTTGAACGTATTGGTATTTTCTAAACGAGGTTGGTAAACTCCATTAGGATCTTTTAATTGGTAAGCTTTACCATCACCATTTGCAAAGTATTTGGTCATGTCCTCCGTTAAATTGATCAACTGAGGTTTTCCATCAGCGCCTAATACGAAGTCATCCATTTGGTAAAGTCTATCGGTTTCATAACCCCAGATATCTCCATATGCAGAAGCATCATAGTAAGAACCTGTTGTTCTTTGGCTAGTCACATTATAGAATCTTGAGATCGCATCATCAAAGTTTGCACGAACATTGATACCTAGACCATTATTGAAACGGTGGTTATAGTCTACCGCTACCTCATAACCTTTAGTTTTTAAGGTACCGAAGTTTCCAAGAGGTGCAGCGCCACCGGTAGTCCAGGTTGTACCTTGAAATCCTACGAACATATTGTTGGTATTACGAACATAGTAATCGAAAACCAAACCTAGTTTGTTGTTTAAGAAACGAGCATCAACTCCAAAGTCAATAGTTTCTAGATCTTCCCAAGAGATATCTCTTAAGCTGAATGTAGGCGTAGGTACGCCATAGTATTTATTCTGACCACCGATCCACAAAGTCTCGTAAGGAAACATGTTAGGTGTATACAAACTTGCAGGAACGGCTTGGTTACCGATTACCCCGTATGAACCTCTAAATTTCAAGTGAGATAATGCCGGTTTAGCCCATTGCATGAAGTTTTCTTCTGAAGCCACCCATCCAGCAGAAGCTGATGTAAACCATCTCCAGATCAAATCATCCACGAATTTTGAAGATCCATCATAACGTGCATTCGCTTCCAAAAGGTATTTGTTTTTGAAGGCATAGTTTACACGACCGAAGAAACCTACCTGACTAGTCCAGAAAGTACCACCAGAACCTGTTACTGTACCTGAAGCAAGATCGAATTGCGGATTGCTTAAGTCAAGTAGGTTAGTTTTTTGAGTCCAGTTGTATTTACCATAATCAGACACCAAGTTTGAACCCACCATAAATTTGAATTCATGGCCGTTGTCAAGGTTTAGATTATAAGTAGAGAAAGCATTGAAAGTATGTTTATACTCATATGCTGCACGAGCGTATACGTGGTCAGGATTTGCTCCTGGGGCTGTATATTCATGTGTATTCAAGTCGTATGCTGCGATAGCTCCAGGAGAACCTGCAGGCACTACAGCACCTGTATTGTCCACATAAACCTGGTTACCATTGGCGTCTAAACGTTGAACCGGAGCGATCCAGCTGTTAGCTGCTGTAAAACGAGTACCCGGTCTAAACCAATCGTAGTCCTCATTGGTGAAGTTGTAATCCACATCTAATCTCCAGTTCTTGGTCATATTGACTGTTGCACCAGCGTTCAAGTTGATGTAGTTACGTTTCATTGATGCTTCGTTTGCATCTTCGTACTCCGACCAAGGGCTACGGATTTTGCTTCCGTTCTCATCCAATCCCATTGGATAAACTGATGACCAACGGTACATGTAGTACCAAGGGTCGGCAGTGGTAGAGTTCGTCGCATAAGGATATAGCTTTTGACGTTGGGAGAACATGGCTCCGGCACGCAAAGTCAAGTAATCACTTACATCTGTAGATACCCTTACTGCAGCATTTGCTCTTTTGAATTTATCAGAGTCACCAGCTTTCAACATACCGCTTTGAGAGATGTGTCCAAAAGTGGCTGTATATTTCGTCCTACCTACAGAACCATTGATTGAAGCATTGTTGGTAATAGTTGGAGCCCATTCCCTTACCATGTAATCGTAAGGATCATAGGTTCTCAAACCTATTTTACGAGAAGTATTGGTTGGGTCAACAATCCAGTCACGTCCGAAAACAGTAGGATCGTTTGGACCTAATGTAGTTCCATATTTGTCATCCCATTCCTTCGCCATTTCATAACCTTCTGGAGTTACATAGTAGAATGCACCAGAGATGTTTGATCCAATACGCTCCATGGCATCTTTGGTATATTTCAACGCATTGATCCTACCCATTTCATATTGTTTAAAAGGGTTTTGGAACGAGAAGTTATTGGAATAGGAAATATCGATTTTTTCACCTTTAGCACCGGTTTTGGTCGTAATCAAGATTACACCGAATGCAGCTTTAGCACCGTAGATCGATGATGAAGCGGCATCTTTCAATACCGTAATGGATTCGATATCGTCAGGGTTCACATATTGGATACTTGGGATTTCCACGTTGTCCAATAAGATCAGAGGATCTCCTGAAGCCTGCAATGAAGCAACTGCACCACGGATTTTGATACGTGGATCAGAACCTACCTCACCCGATGGAACCGTCACGGTCAAACCAGGGGTTACCCCTTGGATACCACGACCCACATCTGCGATAGGACGACCTTCTAAGTTATCTTTTACACTGATTGTTGAAACGGCACCTGTTAAGTTACCTTTCTTTTGAGTACCATAACCCACGACAACAACTTCATCCAACAGGTCGCTGGAAGATTGAAGCGTTACGTTCATGGTATTACCAGCTACGGTAACCTCTTTGGATTCGTATCCAACATAGGAGAACCTTAAAGTCGAACCTACAGCGGCCGAAATTGAGAATTTACCTGATTCATCCGTAGAGGCTTTCACAGAGGAGCCTACTACCGAAACAGTAACACCAGCTAAGGGACCGTCCGGACCACTTACCGTACCTGTTACGGTATTTTGCAGCACCGATGAAGCATTTGTCCAGCTAGCATGGTTTCCAAGTGCAACAACACCTTTGTTTGCCTCAAAAGACGCATAAGTCGGCATTGTTAAACCCAGAGCGAGAGAAAAGAGTATAAGTCTTCGCATTGCTTTAAGATTAATAATTTATAATTTTTGTTATCATAATTCGGTTTATTCCCATCTAACTGAAACAACCGAGTTTGTTTGCGTGATAAAATGTTTTTCCAGCATCAAATGTCCCATTATGCGAATAGGCTCAATTAAATTGAGCCCTCACATGCTTGTTTTTCATTTGAAGTCTGGGTAGATCAAATATTTTGTTCTCATTTTCTTGTATTCATCCAATTCAGGTTTCCAGCTGGCACGGATTTCATCTTCTGTCTTTCCAGCAATGATTTGCTTTCTAAGCTCATCCGTTCCGGCTAGCTTGTCGAAGAATTCTGCTCGCACAAAAAACTTAGACTTGTCTGGCATTTTATTATAGAAATCGAGTATATATTTTAAAGTAAATTTCTGTTTGTCGGCATCTAGACCTCTTAAATCTAGACCGTAATTGGTCGCTCCTTTTCCTTCTACGTGTTTAGCCATACCGGCTTTTTCACCTGGAGTAAAGGTAAAGTCTCCATAAACAGGGTCGGTAAAACCAACCACTTGGAAAGGCCAGTCTGTACCACGGCCTACGGAAATATCAGTTCCTTCAAACAGACATAAAGAAGAATAAAGGCGAACGGATAAATGGTTTGGCAAACTTGGGGAAGGGATAACTGGAAGGTCGTACATGCTATCATGCGTATATCCTTGAACCGGAACCACAGTCAACTTGCATTGACGTCCATTTTCTAACCACTTCTCGCCATTGATCATCTTTGCCAATTCTCCAACGGTCAAGCCGTGAACCATGGCAATTTTATGATAAGAAACGTTGGATTTGAATTTGTCGTCCTTACGAACAGGACCGTCAACCTGATCACCACATGGATTAGGTCTATCCAATACGATCAGTTCTTTGTTGTGCTTTGCACAAAGCTCCATTACACGGTGCAAGGAGGTAATGTAAGTATAGAATCGAGCACCAACATCTTGCAGATCGAAAATCATGACATCAACCGACTGAACGATTGAATCTTGTTTTTCATTTCCACCATATAGGGTAAATAATGGAAGACCCGTTTTAGCATCAACATCATTGCTGACCTTCTCGCCTCTTTCGATGTCACCTCGGAATCCATGCTCAGGTGCGAATCCAAATTTAAGGTCTACTTTCTCCCTTAACAGCACGTCTACCAAATGTTCCTTTTCCGGACCTACAACAGAGGTCTGGTTACCCATCAAACCGACTTTCTTTCCCTTCAACAAAGGCAAGTAAGCAGCAAGCTGATCGGCAGCAGGCACAATGGTTTCTTGTTTTACAGTTTCAACTACAGGCTGTGAAGCATTTGAAGAGCTATTCTTCTTTGTTGAACCACAAGCACTTGTCAATAATAAACCAAGAACGGCAGAATATAAGAGTAAGTTTCCCATTAATTAAGATTCGGTAAATCAGTTTCGCAATAAAAACTGGATAAAATTAAGACAAATACCGCACAATAAAGCAAATGAAACAGCAAAATCTGTCATATTCCGCAAAACAAAACGCAAAACACGCATGAATCAGAAAATGGAGATGTAAAAATCTGCATGAATAATTGAATGGAATCCTTGAAATTTAGCAGATTAAAGCATTTAGCTCCGCAACCGATTGCATCAGGAAGTGTAAATACTACACATATAAGTAACATTTGCGTGACACTATCGTTACAGTAAATATTTGTAAAATAAAAAAGCGGGAAAGAACGTTCTTTCCCGCTTTTTTATAAAATATTTTTGTTTAAATACTATTCTATAGCTTCACCAGCATAGTCGCCTTCATTGCCTAAACGGTCAATAGGCTTTACAGCAACGGCGTTTAATTTATGTCCGTCCTTGCTCTTCGGCAAGCTCAATTCGGATTGAGGACCATCTAGGATCTGAATATCCCAAGTGTCTCCATAGCGCGCATAGGTCACCCATTTAAATACTTGCTCAGGTTGTTTGTGAAGCCACTTCACAAATACACTGCTAGGTTGATTGGTCAACAGCAAAGTTGGCTTCAAGATCGGATTGGCAGACAACCATGGGGACGCAGGAACCAAAGCCTTCTGTGAATATGGTCCATCGTGCAATGCTTTTAACAACATTGGGTTTTTGGTCAAACCGGCAATACTCCAATGTACTGCGCCTACGCTATTCGGAATTACTTCACGAGTAACCGCAATCTGGCGCTTGATCTCATCCGCTCTGTTGGCAGCTCTAACTTCTACCGTATTCAGACCAGGCCACAAGTGGCGATTATGTTTGTTTTCAGATTGCCACCATTTCAGCAAGCTGGTAAAGCTTTGTCTAGGCGGATCAATTGGCCAATATAATTGAGGCGTGAAATAGTCAATCCAGCCTTCATTCAACCATAATTTAGCATCGGCGTAAAGTTCATCATATTGGGAGGAACCAGTTACCCCAGAAGGATAACCAGGCTTCCAGATACCAAAAGGACTCAAACCAAACTTAACGGAAGGTTTTTCCTTCTTTATCTCTGTATAAATACGCTTGATGAATTTATTGACATTATCTCTTCTCCAATCCGGGCGGGTTAGGTTGCCTCCTGCCTTTTTATAGGCGAACCAGGTTTTGTCGTCAGGGAAATCTGCACCGCCATTATAGGTTGCATATGGGTAGAAATAGTCATCAAAGTGTACTCCGTCGATGTCATAGCGTTTCACAATATCCATGACCACCGAAGCGGCATGGTTTTGCGTTTCTTGACTAGCTGGATCAAACCAGTACATTCCGTTTCTAAGTCTAACCACATTCTCTGGCGATTTGCGTACTAGCGACTCGCTGGTCACCTGGCCTCCATTGCTGTGGTGAGCACGGTAAGGATTTAACCAAACATGCAGTTCCAACCCTCTTTTATGAGCTTCCTCGACCCAGAATTCCAATGGATCGTAATATGGACTTGGAGCTTTTCCGATGGTTCCGGTCAAGAAATAAGACCAAGGTTCTAAGCTGGATTTATACAAGGCATCAGCAGAAGGCCTTACTTGAAAGATAACCGCGTTGAAATTGTTGTTTTTCAACATATCCAATAGGTTAATGGCCTCTTGCTTTTGTTGTTCTGTCGATAGGTTGTTTTTGCTGGGCCAGTTGATATTGGCTACTGTGGCTACCCATGCTGCTCTAAATTCGCGGGGAACATTTGGTAGATTCGCTTTAAATACGGGCTTTTCTACAGGCTTCTTTTCAGCCACTTTTTCGCCTACAGGTTTCGTGGTAACCGGTTTTTCAACAGGTTTATCATCTGTTTTTGGAGCTTCCGTTGAAGTTTCCTGAGTCACCGTGGCGGTTGGCTGCTGCAATACTTTTCCTTGCCTTCTCTTCGACCCACAGGATAAAACTATCACCATCATCAGCACAAAAAGACAAAGACTTAAGATTTTTCTCATCATAAATTCATTCTTAACCCACAAAATTAAGACTTTTATGGGCTATCCTACTAATTGTAACCTATTCTTTATATGTTAAATAATTCTTTCTCCCTGAAAAACAACCTGTTGAACCTGGAAATCTTGGTCAAAAACTAACACATTCGCTATAGATCCGGAGTTTAAGTTGCCAAGGTCATGTCTTCCAAAAAGTCTTGCAGGGTACAATGTGGCCATTCGAAGGCTTTCTTCTAAACTGATTCCCACTTTTTTGACACAGTTTTCAACGGCCTTCAACATGGTCAGGGCTGATCCTGAAAGGGTGCCGTCCGGCATGGTATAATGATCTTGATTAAAAACATGTTGATAAATCCCTTTGTCACATTTTGCAACCGCATCGGTGATAAGGAACAAACGGTCTCCCATTAATTCCTTTGAGATTTTGACTGTCTCAAAGTCTGAGTGGATTCCATCCACGATAATCGAAGCACAGACCTCATCATGGTTAAATGCTGCTCCCGGCAAACCAACATCTCGATGATGGAGTGGGGACATGGCATTCCACAGATGGGTCACAGCAGGAACTCCGTTATCAAAGGCATGCGTCGCTTCCTTATAAGTTGCTGCACTATGCCCCGCAGTTACCAATACTCCCTTGTCGTTCAGGTAGTCGATGCACTCTTGATCGGTCAGTTCAGGGGCAATAGTCATCATTTTGACTATATGCTCCTTACCCTCAACGACAGACCCTAATAACTCTAAGCTTGCTTTCTGGATCAATTCAGCTGGATGAGCTCCTCGCTTTGCCGCATTTAGGAATGGCCCTTCCAGGTGTAGGCCTAAGGCAACTTTCGGTTTTGCCTCCTCAAAAACGGCAATAGCCTGGTTGAATAGCTCCAAGGTATTGGTTGCCAAAGTAAGCACAAAGGAAGTACAGCCTTGTTTCAACAGATTTTGTTCAATCCTATGGATGGAATCTACGGTCAACTCCGCTGAAAACAGGTCTTCACCTGTCCCGTAGATCTGCAAATCAATTAACCCGGGGCATATATTGGCACCTTTCACATCCAGTATCTCAAAACCGTCTGGCAGTTCATCTTGAGGAACAATACCAGCAATTCGGTCTGAATCGATTAAAAGTGCATGTTGTTCAAATATTTGATATTCGGTAAAAATCCTACCGTTGATGAGGGCAAGTTTATGTTTCATCCTGCAAGTTACTTATTGTTGGCTTTTGTTGAAAATCCAAGTGCCTAATCGTATATTAGACCAGCGAAATGAGATTCCAACCCTATATCAGAACCTCATTTTTTAAGAATTATTATCAAAGAACAATAAAATCATGGCACAAAAAGAAATTCTGAATACGGATAAGGCCCCAGCAGCAATTGGCCCCTACAACCAAGCGATAAAAGCAGATAAAACCCTTTATGTTTCAGGGCAGATCCCATTGATTCCAGAAAGCATGGAATTGATCACTACCGGTGTAGCCGACGAGGCCCACCAGGTATTGAAAAATGTAGGAGCAATCTTGAAAAACGCTGGCTATGACTATTCAGATGTGGTTAAGACATCGATCTTCCTAAGCAGTATGGACTATTTTGCAACCGTTAATGAGGTCTATGCCGAATATTTCAAAGAAAACCAACCAGCAAGGGAATGTGTTGCAGTAAAGACCTTACCTAAAGAGGTTAATGTGGAAATCTCTGTTATTGCCTGGAAAGGATAATAAACAACAAGAAACTTATTTCAATATGGTGCCAACAATAATTAATTGTTGGCATTTTTTGTGGCTCTACCCTCCCTATTACTACAAATTCGCCATCAAGAAAAACAGTATTGCTTTTCAACTGTTACTCACCCATACCTATAATGCGGAAAAACAACCATTTATTTTAAGAAGGTAACCTAGGTCACTTTTTTAATGAAAGAAGCTTAAGATATTTATTCACATAAAAACACTACTATGAGATTAACAGGTAAAGTAGCCATTATTACGGGAGCAGCATCTGGCATGGGCGAATCCATGACCTATTTGTTTGCAAATGAGGGTGCGAAAGTGGTAGCAACAGATATTCAGATTGATAAATTGAATGCCATAGTCGAGAAACTTCAGGCTCAAGGCTTTGATGCCGTAGCAGTAAAACATGATGTTTCAAACAGAGAAACTTGGTTCAACGATGTCATTCCCGCAGCACTGAATAATTTTGGGAAAGTAGATATATTGATCAACAACGCAGGGATCTCGGTTCCAACCCCTTTTGAGGAACAAGATGAAGCCCTTTGGAAAAAGACCTATGATATCAATATCAACAGTGTGATGTTGGGCATGCAGGCCGTCCTTCCACATATGAAGGAAAATGGTGGAAGTATCGTGAATATTTCATCGATTGCAGCCTTGACCGGAATGTCTGGCCCAGGATCATACACCGCCTCAAAGGGTGGAGTTTCTGCGATTACCCGAGCAGCAGCCGTAGATTTCGGGAAATTGAAAATACGCGTCAATGCCATCAATCCCGGGTATATCATGACCCCAATGGCTGAAGCACACCTCAACAACCCGCAGTACAGACCCCATTTCATGTCCATTATTCCGATGAAGGACTATGGAACCGCAGAGGATATCGCCTTAGCCGCCTTGTTTTTAGCCTCAGATGATGCCCGGTACATCACTGGGATCAATTTGGCAGTGGATGGTGGTACCACCATAATTTAACCCTAAATCTATCTATATAAAACAGTGAAAAGCTCCTCGATTCTGAGGAGCTTTTGTTGTTATCGGAGCTTGAGTTGAAAGTTTTTATTATTTTAGTGGGATTATCATCCCATGGCAGATTTATCGTTAATAACTCCCATAGAATATCTCAAAGGTGTAGGACCGCAGAAAGCGGATGTCCTCAAGAAAGAGCTTCAGATCTTTACGATTGGAGACCTTTTGCAGGATTATCCTTTTCGATATATCGACCGCACCAAATTCCATAAGATCCGCGAGCTCCACCCTGACATGGTTGGTGCCCAAGTTCTGGGGAGATTGATGAGCCTGCAGGAAGTTGGCGAAAAACGGGGAAGGCGACTGGTCGGCCAATTCAAGGATGATACCGGAATGATGGAATTGGTCTGGTTTCAAAGCATTTCCTGGTTAAGAAAAGGACTTAAGGTCGGTGCTGCCTATATTATCTACGGGAAACCGACAGAATTCAACGGTGCAATTTCCATTACCCATCCAGAGATGGAGCTCTACCAACAACAGGGCAAAAAGGTTGGAAACATGACCATGCAACCGGTCTATTCTTCCACCGAAAAACTTAAGAAGTTCAACCTGGATTCCAAAGGCATCCAAAAGCTACAACAAACGGCCTTAGAAACCACCCTAAGAACGGTTGCTGAAACATTGCCAAACTACATTCTTGATAAATACAAGCTCTTATCCCTTCAACAGGCTCTGCTGAGCATTCACTTTCCGCAAAACGAACAGTTGATGAAAGCGGCAATAAATAGGTTGAAGTTTGAAGAACTCTTCTTTATTCAACTTCGCCTATTGAAAAACAAACAGTTGAACACCCAACGATACAAGGGTCATCAATTCAACAAGGTTGGCGACAGGTTCAATACATTCTTCAATGAGAGATTGCCTTTCCCACTTACCAATGCCCAAAAAAGAGTGGTAAAGGAAATTCGAATAGATTGTAATACGGGCGCCCAGATGAATCGATTGGTGCAAGGGGATGTCGGCTCAGGGAAGACCGTAGTGGCGTTGATGAGCATGCTCTTGGCTATCGACAATGGCTACCAAGCCTGTATGATGGCCCCAACGGAAATCCTTGCAACCCAACACTACAATGGCTTAAAGGAATTATTGGGAGATGACATCTGTACCGTCAAGCTCTTGACAGGTTCAACACCTGCAAAGGCAAGAAGGATCATCCATCAGGAATTGGAAGATGGAACACTCGATATCCTGATCGGGACGCATGCCCTGATTGAGGATAAGGTAAAGTTCAAGAATATTGGATTTGTGGTAATCGACGAACAGCATCGATTTGGAGTAGAACAAAGGGCAAAACTATGGCGTAAAAACCTCATTCCTCCACATATGTTGGTGATGACTGCAACGCCTATCCCAAGGACCTTGGCGATGACCATGTATGGAGACCTTGACATTTCCATTATCGATGAGTTGCCTGCAGGAAGAAAGCCAATCAAAACCGTTCACTTTTTCGAAAACCAACGCTTACGTGTATTTGGTTTCATGCGCGATGAAATCGCAAAAGGTCGCCAAGTCTACATCGTATATCCGTTGATCAAGGAGAGTGAAAAGATGGACCTTCTATACCTAGAGGCCGGACTTGAAGGCTTGATGCGAGAATTTCCATTGCCTGAATTCCGGATCAGTATTGTTCACGGCAAGATGCCGGTAAAGGACAAAGACTTCGAAATGCAGCGTTTTATAAAGGGTGAAACCCAGATCATGGTGGCAACAACCGTAATTGAAGTTGGAGTAAATGTACCGAATGCCTCCGTGATGGTCATTGAAAACTCGGAACGCTTTGGCCTTTCCCAACTGCATCAGCTCCGTGGCCGGGTAGGACGTGGAGCCGAACAATCCTTCTGTATCCTAATGTCAAGCAATAAACTGAGCAAAGAGGGCAGGACCCGTTTGGAAACCATGGTACGGACCAATGACGGCTTTGAAATCGCAGAGGTGGATCTACAACTCCGTGGTCCTGGAGACCTTTCTGGCACGCAGCAATCTGGTGTTTTGGAAATGAAAATCGCTGATCTTGCTAAAGATCAAGCCATCCTTTCTGAGGCAAGACAATTGGTCATCCAGATCTTTAATGAGGACCCAAACCTGCAAGATGAACGCAATCAACTCTTAGCCCAGTATTTAAGCAAAAGCTCCCCTGCTATTTCATGGGACAAAATCTCGTAAAAACCGTAACTTTGTAAACTTGTTTCTACTTAAACAAGGTTTAAACAGGCAACAACCATTTCATTGGAACGCTTGTTCACTATTTAAAAACATTAAATGGCAAGATTTAAGATATATGACACGGCAGTAAAGCCAGAAACAGCAGTATTGGTAAGTGTAATTACTCCTGATGTTTCGGATGAAACCGCCAAAGAATATTTAGAAGAATTAGAGTTTTTAGTGACCACTGCAGGTGGTGTCACCAAAGGAATTTTCACCCAAAAACTAGCTTTCCCTGATCGTGCAACCTTTGTAGGATCAGGTAAGCTTGATGAAATCAAGGAATTTATCCAAGCCGAAGAAATAGATATCGTCGTATTTGATGATGAACTTTCTCCTTCTCAGTTAAGGAACATAGAAAAGTATTTCAACATCAAGGTACTCGATCGTTCCAATTTGATTTTGGACATCTTTGCAAAGCATGCAAAAACAGCGCAGGCAAAGACCCAAGTGGAGCTTGCCCAACTGCAATATTTATTGCCTAGATTGACCCGAATGTGGACTCACTTAGAGCGTCAGCGCGGGGGTATTGGTATGCGTGGACCGGGTGAAAGCCAGATTGAGAGTGATAGACGGATGATCTTGAATAAAATTTCCCTATTGAAGGATAGGTTAAAAGTCATCGACAAACAAAACGAGACCCAACGTAAGAACAGAGGCGAGATGATCCGAGTGGCCTTGGTCGGCTATACCAACGTTGGTAAGTCCACCATCATGAACATGATCTCAAAATCCGATGTATTGATCGAGAACAAACTGTTCGCTACGCTGGATACGACAGTTAGAAAGGTTGTTATTGACAACCTCCCATTCCTTTTGTCAGATACCGTTGGATTTATCCGCAAACTACCTCACCATTTAGTGGAATGTTTCAAATCTACCCTTGATGAAGTCAGAGAGGCCGATGTATTGATCCACGTGGTGGATATTTCCCACCCTTATTTCGAAGATCATATCCGTGCGGTTAATGAAACCCTAAAGGATATCGGTGCTGTTGATAAACCGATCATTACGGTTTTCAACAAGATCGACGCCTATAAACCTCCGGTTGAACTGGATGAGGACGGTGAAGAGATAAAAGTAACATTGGATGATTTCCGGAACTCTTGGATGGCGAAAAATGCCGATCCGGCGATTTTCATCTCTGCAACCAACAAAACAAACGTCGAGGAATTCAAGGAAAAAGTATATGATATCGTTGTAAAAATGCACAACGCCAGATACCCATATAACAACCTGTTGTATTAGGAAAACAAAATGCAAAACAAAGAAGTAAAGTTTATTGATTGGGGGTTATTGGATTATCAAGAGGCTTGGGACAAACAAGAAGCGATTTTTGCAAAGACCCTCGCCATCAAACATGATAACCGAGTAAATAACGCACAGGATCCAACACCGAACTTTTTGATATTTACCGAACATCCACATGTCTATACCCTTGGCAAAAGTGGACATTTGGAATACCTGTTATTGGATGAAGAAGGGTTAAAGGAAAAAGAAGCAACTTTCTATAAGATCAATAGAGGTGGCGACATCACCTATCATGGCCCCGGCCAGATTGTCGGATATCCGATCTTAGATCTGGACAACTTTTTCACGGACATCCATCTTTACCTGAGAACCTTAGAGGAAGCCATTATCCTGACCCTTGCTGAATACGGCATAGAGGCAGGAAGGTACCCAGGCTATACCGGTGTTTGGCTAGACCCTGATAATGAAAAGGCTAGAAAGATCTGTGCCATGGGCGTTCGGGCTTCTCGCTGGGTAACCATGCATGGCTTCGCCTTTAACGTCAATGCAGACCTTGCCTATTTTGGAAACATCGTCCCTTGCGGAATAGATGACAAGGATGTTACTTCCATGGAAAGGGAATTAGGACATAAAGTTGACGTTGAAGAAGTGAAAGCCAAACTCAGGACACACTTGGCAACACTATTCAAAATGGAACTCCAGTAAACATACTCAACAAAAAGGAAGGAGTTGTTATGATCATAACAGCTCCTTCCTTTTTATATCTTAAACAGGGGATTATCCCGTAATGATCTGAATGGATTGATAAGAATATTTTTCCACATATATTTCCGTTTGCACCTGCTTGCTGATCTCAAATAGCGGAGTACATTCTGTCCTTTTTGCTACAGACATCTTAAATTCTTGGCAATGGGGTTCAAAGACCCGTTCAACCAACTCTACAGAATTGTTCTCGCCTGAAAGGTGGCCCAGTATCAAATGCTTTAAACGCTCAGATTTATTCTCAATAAAGGCTTCCAAGGATATTTTATTGGAAAGGTGGCCCCATCCTCCCTTAATCCTGTTCTTTAAATGATAGGGATATCTTCCTGTCAAGAGCATTTCCTCATCATAATTAGCTTCCAAAAACAGGATATCCGCAATGCGGATTGCTTTCTTCACATTTTCACAGATCCTTCCCAAATCGGTAAGAACCGAAATATTCAGCTCCCCATCAGAAACCAAAAAGCTGCAAGGTTCCTGCGCATCATGATATTTAGGAATACCATAAACGGAGAAATCTTCTAAATTAACAACTGAATTCGGCTTGATAAAATTGATCAGGTAACTCGGCAATTGCAATCTGGATGATTCATAGGTCCCTTCAGTCAGATAAACTGGAATCTGATACCTCTTCAGGAAAACGGATAAGCCAGAAATATGGTCGGTATGTTCATGGGTAATAAAGATGGCATTGATACTCGACGGATTTATCCCCAACGATGCCATCCTTAAATGCAGATGCTTGCTATTGATTCCGGCATCAATTAAAATGGAGGTATTGCCCTTAGCAATATAATAGCTATTTCCATTACTTCCAGAAGCTAATGCCGCGTATCGAATCATTTCACAAAGATAGAAAAATCGAAAATAAAAGAGCCGCCCAAACGGACAGCTCTCCAACTATTTGCATATTTCTTTTTTGAACCTAACATTCAGGCAAACTCAACGGAACTTTAATCGCCAGGCCACCATCTGCCGTTTCTTTATATTTCACATTCATGTCCTGAGCAGTATCCCACATCGTGCTCACCACTGCATCCAGACTTACTTTCGCTTTATCAGGATTCGACTGAAGGGCCAATTGAGCCGCAGTAATGGCCTTGATAGCACCCATGGTATTTCTTTCGATACAAGGAATTTGCACTAGCCCACCAATTGGATCACAGGTGAGGCCAAGATGATGCTCCATCGCGATCTCTGCGGCCATCAACACTTGCCTCTGCGAACCACCCAAACACTCGGTCAGTGCTCCAGCAGCCATAGCCGATGAAACCCCGATCTCTGCTTGACAGCCGCCCATGGCAGCAGAAATGGTTGCTCCTTTTTTGAAAATAGATCCAATTTCCGAAGCCGTAGCAATAAACTGAATGATCTTATCCTCCTTATAGCAATCATGGAATACGATATAGTATTGCAGAACTGCGGGGATCACTCCAGCAGCACCATTGGTTGGCGCAGTTACCACTCGTCCAAACGAAGCATTCTCCTCATTCACGGCCAGAGCAAAACAGCTTACACAGTCAAGGATATATCCGAAATCCCTGCCTCCAGCACGGATCGCCTCTACCCAACTGTCAAAGTCCGAATATTCACGCCCTTTCAACATCTTTTTGTTCAGTTTGGATGCACGCCTTTCCACATGCAGACCTCCTGGCAAAACACCGTCCGTATGGCAACCCTTATAGATACATTCCTTAATGGTTTGGAAGATCTTTAAAACGCCATCCCTAGTTTCCTGTTCGGAACGCCAAGAGCATTCATTCTCCAACACCAGTTCCGAAATCTTCAGTCCGGTACGCATACAGGAAACCATTAATTCCTGCGCGGTATCAATTGGAAAAGGAAGATCAATCTCAGACAATACACTTTCGGTATCATTTTCCTGAACCACAAATCCACCACCTATTGAATAATAGGTTTCAGAAATAGCAGTCCCATTGTCCAAAAATGCCTGAAAAGTAACTGCATTGGGGTGAAATGGAAGACTTTGATCATAAAGGAATAGCAGATCATCGGTATAGGAAAAGTCAATTTCTTTTTTACCACCCAGGCTCATCTTTTTATTAGCCTTGATGCGATTCACCTTCGGAAGGACATCATTGACATCAAATGTTACAGGGTCATCCCCACTCATGCCCAAAAGCACTGCGATATCAGTACCATGACCAACACCCGTCTTCGCCAAAGAGCCATACAAAAGGATCTTTACCTCCACAACATGATCTAAGGCCTCCCTGTTCCGCAATGCTTCAACGAAACGTTGGGCTGCACGCCAAGGGCCTAAAGTATGTGAACTGGAAGGTCCAATGCCTATCTTAAACATATCAAATATAGAAATCTGCTCTTTTGCCATAATTCTCAATCTACATAGCAAAATTAGTCTTTCTTTTGAATAAAAAAAGCCAGTAAAACTTACTGGCTACTTTATTTTTATGTTAACAAACTTAGATTACAAACCTGTTCCGTTTTCTAAATCCTCAGAAATGCTAACTGGCAATTTACCTTCTGGTTTAATTTGTTTCAACAAAGCCTTTAAAACAGCTTTTTGCATGAAAAAGTCATTTTGATAGCCTAAAAGAACAGAGGAACTGCGCATCACATCCACCGAGTTCATCGCATATGGATTGGTAAACATCACTGAAATCGTTCTCCTACCGGCAATCTTATCGATAAAATCTTTGGCAGCATCATTCAAAACCAATTCACTACGCGGTCTACTACGATTATCATGGATTACCAGTACAATCTGGCGATTATCCTTCGCCTCCTTCATCAAATCTTTCAACTGCTCTTCAGTTTCATCTCCTTTGATAAAAAACTGATCAAAATCGTTCAGCTGCAAGGCCAGACCTTTCTCAAAATCTTGAGTTTGATCAATTCCTACACTCACGATCGAAGTTGATTTTTTCGGGTCAAATCTTTTTAACCCGCGGTCTGATTTCAATAAGGTCACCGCAGCATCTGAAATGCGCTGCACCAAACTCTGAGCTGCAGGCGTATTCAAATCCTCATAAAGTCTATTGGTATTTACCGGTTTCACTTGATTTAATCCCAACCATAATTTCGCTGCTAAGACCTTTTTCACCCTAGCATCGATATCAGCTTGGGAAAGTCTTCCCGATTTGATCGCTTTTTCAACAAGATCGATTGCACGACCGCTGTTTTCAGAAACTTCCAAAAGATCATGGCCCGCTTCAATGGCCATTACATCAGCCTCCCCATTCGGGAAAAATTTCTTCACCCCATTCATGTCCATGGCATCAGTGACCGTAAGACCTCTAAATCCCAATTCCTTACGGATAATATCCGTCACTACTTTCTTGGAAATGGATGAAGGGATGTTTGGCGTATTGTCTAAGGCTGGTATATTCATGTGTGCCACCATCACAGACGGAGCACCATCTTTGATCAACTGTCTGAATGGATACATTTCAAGGCTATCCAATCTCGCTTTATCAAACTTCAATTGCGGAAGGTCATGGTGTGAATCCACATCGGTGTCACCATGCCCAGGGAAATGCTTCAACGATGCTAAGATGCCACCTTGAACCATGCCATCCATATAGGCTTTAGCCTTTTCAGTCACCTTGTACTTATTGTCACCGAAGGAACGGAAGTTAATAACTGGATTATTTGGATTGTTATTGATGTCTACAACAGGCGCAAAGTTAAAGTGCATCCCCATACGGTGGAAATCACGTGCCACCTGTCTACCCATTTCATATAACAGATTATTGTTCTGAATAGCACCCAAAGTCATCTGATAAGGGTATGAGATCGTCGAATCCGGCATACGCATGCCCAATCCCCATTCCCCATCGAATGTAATCAACAAAGGGACCTTGCTCACTTTATCATATTGATTGAACATATTGGCATGTCTTACGGGGCCACCTTGGAAAACGACAAGACCACCCAACTGTTCCTTCTCAATCACTTGCTTTACGGAGTCTACATATTTTTGACCCAAATTGGTATGTGCTCTCACCAAAAAAAGCTGACCTATGCGTTGCTTCGGTGTCAAGGTATTGAACACGGAATCAACCCAAGAATGCTTTTGATTGATAAAATCTACGAAATTGGGTTTGTTCTGCGCGAATGCTGCAGAAATAAGCATCATGGATAGCAATCCAAAACTGAAGAGTTTCTTAATCATCACAATATAGTTTACACGAAATACGGCATTTTTACTTGTTTTTTAAAATATTTTGCGCTTTTAAAAAACAACACGCAGGAACACGCAATACTAAAGGTTGTATTTGGTCTCTACTAAAGCAGCTAAATCAGCTGCATTTTCAAGCTCCCCACAGGCCTCTTTCTTCCATAACATATCAATGATCAGCAATAGGTATTGAGTTTCCAGATCGGGATTGGCATAACCCAATTCTTCAAACGCTTTATGAACGATGGGTTGAACGGGCTTAATGAAGAGTTCGTGTTGAGATTTGGAGAAACTATGGTGTGAAAGTCGTTCTTGCAATTTCCAGAACAAAGGATCATCGGCAACCAATTTACTCGGAAACTGAACCATGTTCCTAAGAAAATCCTTCGCCCCCTTATAGGTCATCATCCCCTTGTGATGAAGCAGCACCTTCCTATAACCTGACTTCACGATATGGGCCAACAAAGCATCCTTGTTTCCGAAATGCTTAAAGATAAGTGCTTCAGAAACTCCAGCTTTGGCAGCAATCTCCTTGGTCGAGGTATCAAGGTATCCCTTTATTGCAAATAACTGTAAGGCAGTTTGCAGAATCTTTTCCTTCCTACTGAGTGTCGTTTCTTTCATTGATTGTAATAAGCAAATATATCCAATTTTTCTGAAATTGCCTTGACCAAGCAATTTGACCGCTATGTAACATCTCTAATGCGACTCCGCTTTTCAATATTTTCATTTCCGCTGTAACCTCTTGATAATCTAACTTTTTCAATTTCCCGATTTTTACGATTGTCATAACAACAATGTATCTTTTTTGTGATTATCAGGCTGTTATCGTCTAAAAACTATATAATTGAAAAAAATCCATCAAACCTTACCATGAAATACCTGCTTACCTTTTGCCTAGTTTTATTAAGCTTTGTCCATGTATTGGCTCAAGTCAATATCGCTGGAAAGGTGCAGGACAAAACAAAGGGTAGCAACTTACAGGATGCCAGCATCCAACTCCTGAACCTCAAAGATTCCACCATCCGTACAGCCAAATCAAATGACAAAGGAGATTTCTCAATCCCAAGGGTAGCCAATGGCAATTATAAATTGACCGGAACTTTATTGGGTTTCAAAAAGTTCGAGAAAAACATCGTTGTAAAGCCTTCGATGGAAACGCTTCTGGTTGGCTTAGAACCTGGAGAAATCGTAATCGAAGAGATTACCATCGCTCCAGCACCTAATGTTGCCGTCAAAGGGGATACCATGGAATTCAATGCCCGTAATTTCGCCACTAGAGAATATGCCGATGCTGATGAAATGGTTGCTCAGGTCCCTGGTATAACCATCGATGAAGATGGAAAAGTTACTGCACATGGCGAGGAGGTCACCAAGATCATGGTGGACGGCAAGGAGTTCTTCAGCACTGACCCTAAAGTGGCCCTAAAAACCCTCCCGGCAGACATCATTGACAAGCTACAGATCATCGATGAGAAATCCGAACAGACTAAATTCTCCGGATTCGATGATGGTAAAAGGTCCAAAGTCATTAACATCGTCACCAAGCCCGACAAGAAAAAAGGACTCTTTGGAAAGTTCAACGCTGGTAAAGGTGATGCCGACAAATTCACGATCAACTCCGGTGTAAATGCTTTCCGTGGGGATGAAAAAATCTCCATCAATATCATGGCCAACAACATCAATGAAACAGAGTTTTCCGAACAAGGCCGAGGCGGGTTCAGAAGAGGAAATAACAACACCGACCGCGGTCTATCTGACACCTATGCGGCTGCAGCCAACTATACCAATACATTCCTCGACAAAAAGATGGAAGTCAATGGAAACTATAGGTTCCGCAATAGCAGCACTTTTACCAATACCCTATCAGACATTGAGTATATTACAGGAAGCCGAGCCAACCAATTCCAGAACCAACATCAAACCGGTAACAATGGCAACATATCCCATAACCTGAGAGGTCGACTGAAATGGGATATCGACAGCATGAACCGCATCGATATCAATCCAAACCTTTCTTATACAAAAAGTGATCTGGCCAATAGCTCAATCAGCAACATGAGCAAGAATAGGACAGAACCCCTGAACAACTCCAACCGAAACTTCAACAACAATAATGAAGCCTTCAATTTTGGTGGCGGCTTGACCTATATGCACCGATTCAAAAAAGCGGGTCAGACCATATCCTTGAGTTTAGACGGAAACAAGAGCAGCAACGAGGCGTTAGGAAAAACCTTAGCCTTCAACCAATACTATAAAGATGCAGTTCTAGACCGAATCGACACTGCCAATCGCGAAAGCACGACCTATGGATATGGAAATGGATACAATGGTAGACTTTCCTACACCTACAATGTCTCCAAGATCTCCAGATTGCAGGCCAACTATGGCATGCGCAATACCAGCAACTATTCCGACCGGAAAACCATGGAGTTTCTTGCCGAGACAGGGCAGTTTGAAGAACTGAACGATCGATTATCCAATGAATTCCGAAATGATTTCACCCATCACAGTGCAGGGCTTTCTTATTCATACAATAAACAGGACACCTTTAGATTCCAGATTGGAATGAACTATGAACATGGCTATCGGGTAAACAACCGGACCGTCCCAATAAATCTAAGGACCACTGCAGACTTTGGAGCCTTTCTTCCAGAACTGACCATGGCCTATTACTTTAGCAAAGAAAGGCACCTGGAATTCAACTATAATGGCGCGACAAACACCCCTTCCATCGATCAATTGCAGGACTATATTGATAATTCAAACGAATTGTTTCTCCGAAACGGAAACCCAAACCTGAGCCAGGAATACACCCATCGGTTCCGTCTTCAGTATCGGGATGTAAACCGCAGCAATGGCCGGAGCTTCAACAGTAGCCTTAATTTTGACTACACCAACAATAAGATCATCAACTCCACCATGACCACCGACAGCACCATCACCCTGTTTGAAGATATTATCCTAGGTGCCGGTGGACAATATGTCGTACCTGAAAACATCAACGGTGTATTTCAACTTCGAGCAAATAACAACTATGGGCTACCGTTAAAAAAACTGGGCTTCAACCTGAACTTGAACAATTACATGTATTACAACCGTAATTATGCCATCCTCAACAAAGTCTTGATGCCAAACCACAGCTATGGTTTTAGCCAGCATGTGGGCATATTTACCAATTTCAGTAAAAAGATCATCATTGGATTCAATTACAATCTGAACATGAACTTTACCAATAACCCAATGAGTGAAATATCCCACTACCGGATTACCAACCATAGAATCAGCAATTCCCTGAACCTGGAATTCTTTAAGAACATGACCTTGGGTTATAATTATTCTTTCTACCGTAATGGGGGTGTAATGGGTGCAGAGGCCATTTCAACAAACTTGCTGAATGCGTCTATCGGATATAAGATCTTGAAGAAAAGAAATGCTGAAATCTCCTTAAAGGCTTTTGACCTGTTCAACAATGCCCGAAACATCAATCGCCGAGCGTCCGAGATTTCTATTTCAAACATCACCTCAAACACCTTGACCAGATATTTCCTATTGAGCCTGAACTATAATTTAAGAAGTTTTGGAGGAAGATCGGGCAGAGATTAATCCTGATTGGCATATTCGGAAATCAGACCTTGCAGGTCTGTCCAGCTTTTGGAGCTAATGGGACTTTTGTAGGTATTAGGGTCCGTCTTGATCCTGTTGATCTTTTGTTCTAGGTATTTCTTGCGGTCTGCAGGAACAGGGTGAGAAGAAATCCAGCTGACATCCCCATCCGAACTCAGATACACATCAAAAAGCTCCATAACCTTCATCAAGCCGCTTGGATCAACATGGGCCTCTTCCAAGTATTCCACGGCTTTTTCATCGGCTTCTTTTTCAAGCTTCCTTGAGAAGGCCTGCCCTGTCAAGAAATTGGTCACTTCACCTGTTCCTGATCCTGACAGCAATAGGTCCAAACCAAAATTAGTGATCAATGAACGCATCACATGATTTTTCTCACAATGGGCAATCTCATGGGCCAAGATGGCCGACATATAATCTGCACTATCCAAAAAATTGATCAGGGCTGTCGTCACGATGATCTTATCGTCAGGAAGGGCAAAGGCATTCACCTCTTCACTTTCCACCAACAGAAGATCATAGTTTTTGCTAGGGATATAATTTTCTTTCAATAAGGGAATAAAAAGCGAATCGAGGGTACTGTCGATCTGCTCATCCTCGATCACATCATACAGGTCGCGTACCTGTTCCAGCACCAACTTACCCAATTTTGACTCCAAGCGATCCTGATTCTGTTGGACTTCAAACACACTCGTCCAATTCACTTGCAACAACAGTAGATAACAGACTGCAATTCCAGCAGCTAATACCAGAAATTTGCCTAGAATCTTCATCGTTTCAACAGATTATCAGTGATATCCGAAAACAGGAACCAACGTACATGAATTCCCTTCCTCGTTTTTATCGAAGTATAGATGGTGGAAACAATTTCAATCCCATTCAACAGTAAAATCAACATCAGGTAGGCGATATAAGCATCGCTCACTTCCTTCCTATTAAAAATAATCGCCATGGTCCACCAAAATCCAGCGGTATTGAAAAAGAAAATGGCAAATTGGGAAATAAGTGCTTGAGTACAATGCCACTTTACAAAGCGAGTGGATTTACGATTGCCCAAATAGAAAATCACAGTTGCCAGTAAATTGAATATAGGCAACGGTAAACCAATAAACAAAGCAAACAAAGACATCAAATAACTATTTGATGCATATTCACGTTCATCCTCGGTAATCTCTCTCGGATTAAAAGCTATAGTCCCTTCGATATGTTCCATGCCCAATTTAAAATAACTAATATGACCAGAATCGCACTTAATGCCTTATGCTGCTGAAGAAATTTTTCAACCTGATTATAAACTTTATAATAAAAATCACGCTTTGTAACCAAATCAAGCAGCATCAATACCAAAACAGCCATAATGATGATGCTCGAAACGATCCCCAAAGGGTTGATCATAAATGCATCCTTAAGCTGCCCATTAAACAATGCTGAAATGGATCTTGTCGTCCCACAGGAAGGACAAGGATAGCCTGTAACCAGTTTCACTGGACATAGTGTGATGTTCGCGGAAGCATAATAATCCAGCAATAGCCAGATAATCCCAATGAAACAAACTATTCCCGTAGTAATATACAGTCTGCTCCTTGGATTCCGCATTGAATTAATAATTCAAGGAGGTGATCAGTTTTTCGAAATTCTTGGTTTTTGTTGCCCCCATGATCAGGAACCAATCAATGATAGTCCATATACCCAAACCTCCACAGGTCAATAATTTGGCAATTCCCAAACCGGTATCTCCAATCATAAAGCGGTCAATCCCAAAGGAACCCGCCAAAATGGAAACGATCAAGACAGTAGTTGGATCTTTATATTGTTGGATCTGAACATTCGTGTATTTACTTTCATCCGACCTCGTCAATAGATCCTTGATCTCCATCAATTGATATGATTCAAAAAACTTGTTGTTTGACATTAAAAACATGTCTACTTTCTGACTATCCATTTCGTATTTCCAATTAAGAGTATAATAAAAAAATCCATTTAGCTATTGAAAGATAAATGGATTTTTCGAAATATTTTAATAAACTTTTAATTTTTAACCAACTTCTTGTGCTTACGCTTTGAGATTTTATCAATATTGACAGGCTGCGGAACTTTTACATAATAGCCTGTACCGTCATACTCACGTTTCTTCGGATGCGACTTACAGTCGTCAGAACAGCAACCGTCTAATTCCCAGCCACATTCATCACATTGCGTAAAATGCTCATTGCAGATCGGGTTTGCACAGTTGATCATTTTCGAAGTAATTTTCCCGCAGTTTTTACATGTTGAAACAACTGTTGGGTTAACCGAATTGACCGGAACTGTAACACGATTATCAAAAACATAGCATTCCCCTTCAAAATCCTCCCCGCCAGCTTCCTTACCATATTTAATGATACCACCGTGCAATTGATAAACATCCTCAAAACCCTCTTTCAACAATAGAGCAGAAGCTTTTTCACACTTGATACCACCTGTACAATAAGTCAAGATTTTCTTGCCCTTTAGATGTTCCAATTCCTTCACTTTTTCCGGAAACTCACGGAAATTTTCTATATCCAATGTAACAGCGTTCTTAAAACGACCTACATTATGCTCATAATTTGAACGAACGTCAAGGATAACCACATCCTCTTGATCTTTCAACGCCAAGAAATCCTTAGGCTCCAGATGCTTTCCCGTCTGTTTGTTTGGATCGATCACAGATGGATTGCGCAGACCTGAGTGTACAATCTCCTCTTTGTAACGACAATGCATCTTGATGAATGAAAGTTCTTCTACGTCGTCCACCTTGAATTCGGTCTTTGCAAACCTCGGATCCGCATGCACATGCTCCATATACGCCTTACAAGCCTCCGGAGTACCCGAAACCGTACCATTAAGACCTTCATCAGCAACGATGATTCGTCCCAACAAGCCAAGTGATTTACAAAATTCTAGATGATCTTCTGCGAACTTTTCCGCATTCTCGATAGGGCTGTAGCAATAGTACAGCAATGTTTGATATTGTGCCATATATTCATTGATACCGCTGCAAACGGCGTTTAATGTTTAAAATTATGCTGCAAAGATAAAAAAATTGGACGACCAAAAATTGATATTCATCACTTTTTGACCAATGGCTTTAATAAATACTCCAGACCATTGAGTTTTATTTCATAGAGAGTTTCCAACAGGATCCCGATTTTGCCCGGCGGAAATCCCTTCTGTTTGAACCAAGCCAAATACGGCTCCGGCAAGTTCATCAATAGGTACCCTTGGTATTTCCCAAAGGGCATCCTACTGTTGGCCAGTTCAACCAAAAGATTGGGATTTAAAAAATTAGTCTCTTGTTTTGCCATGCTTAAATCGATGTACCAGTAGACGCATGACGATAACACCATGGTTGATAAGGTTAGGAACAAAACCATAGTATTTCTTAAAGATCTCGTAGCGTTCCTTCAAACTCTGCTTGTGTCGCTGCTGTGACATCCCACCTACCAAATATTTGGCAACATAATCTTTCACATTCACGACTTTGTTCGCTTTTTGGGCAGCTCTGATCACCCAGTCTATATCTGAACTCAATTTGTACTGCAGATCATAGGGAGCTGTCAAGCTGCGCTTGATATAGATGGCCTGATGACAGACATTCATGCCATATTTAAAGGATTGCCAATCGAAATGAGCCGGCGTTTTATGACGACGGTCCCCAATAATCTCACGGTCCTCATTGATCAACTTGGTCTCTCCATAATAGATATCCGCATGGTCTTCATTGCCAAAGATTTTCTCTAAGGTATTGGGAGCAAAAAGCTCATCCCCTGAATTCAGGAACAGCACATAATCGCCCGTAGCAAGGGCCAAGCCTTTGTTCATTGCGTCGTAAATGCCATTATCCTTTTCAGAAACCAAGATATTGATCAAATCCTTATACTCAGCAATGACATCCAGGGTTCCATCCGTAGACTTGCCGTCCACCACAATATATTCGATATTAGGGTAGGTCTGCTGATCTACAGAAGCTAGGGTAAATCCGATATCCCTAACATTATTGTAAACAATGGTAATGATTGAAACCTTAGGATAAGCCATGCTTAAGGGTATTATTAATATTTGTTAACCTTGCAAAAATAGGCATTTGAACGTTAATAACGCAGCGAGGCTGAAATCTTTATCAACATCTTTTGTGTCACCCTGATGCCGCGCCGAAGGGTGACACAGAAAGGTATAGAAAAACATTTCACCCCCGTTGGAGGTTTCTCAATACAAAAATCATACTTCCAGAGGAAGCCCTTTAGCCTCCGGCTCATTTCCAATGGCGGAAAAATCGAAAGAATGCCGTTGCCCCGTGCGATGGGATTGCTAAAATAATTGAACCCTTCTAGGGTTCTTTTTATTGCAAGAATTTGGCATTGCCAGTGGGTAAACATTTCACCTTCCGGAGGAAGCCCTTTAGCCTCCGGCTCATTTCCAATGGCGGAAAAATGGAAAGAATGCCGTTGCCCCGTGCGATGGGATTGGCCTTGGAATGCTTTCAAAAGATCATCCCTTTTGATGGGAGGATCTTTTGAAAGATATTCCCGACAACAAGGCATTCTTTTCATGTGCGGATGACCGTGCGAAAAAGCCATCTTAAATGAGCCGAAGCGTTTTGGTTACTTTTGCGCCTCAAAAGTAACGAAGAGAATTGGTGTCCATGAGCTCCTTCGTCTGTTTGGTTACTTTTGCGCCTCAAAAGTAACATAGAACCCTTCAAAAGGAATCAACATTCATCCACAAAACTGTTAAATGCTCCTAAATTTTTTACCCGTCTTACCTACCTGAAAAAAAATAATTGTACATTGATTGCAAAATACTAACAATTGTAAATTGCTTTGGCCCAATGTCTAAAATCAAGAAAGCTATCTTAAACTATTTCCCGATCCATAAATTTTTCCATGCACGTTCATTTTCACAGGAAGGCGAGGACATGGTCCTTAGAGGTTTTTATGAAGGACGAAAAAACTACAAAGGATTTTATGTAGACGTAGGTGCCCATCATCCCTATAGATTCTCCAACACCATGTACTTCTACAAAAAAGGCTGGCGTGGAATTAACATTGAGCCCTCCCCTGAGGCCATGAAATGGTTCAGATGGTTTAGGACCAAAGATGTCAACCTCAATATTGGCATCAGCGAAAGCCCTCAAGAATTGACCTATTATTGCTTCAACGAACCCGCATTGAACGGATTTTCCCAAGAAATATCTGAAAAAAGAGATGGCCTGAATGCAAAATACCACCTGATAAAGACTATCCCCGTACCAACACTACCTCTAAAAGAGGTTTTGCAAAAGCACCTGCCAAAAGGGAAAAAGATCGACTTCCTTTCTGTTGATGCCGAAGGATTTGACCTGATCGTCTTGAACAGCAATGATTGGCAACAGTTTAGACCTAGCTTTGTCCTAGTTGAAGAAGAACTCTCCATTGCTGACTTGGATAAATCTGAAGTCTTTCAATTGATGCTCGACAAAGGATACGCTTTGGTAGCAAAAACCAAAAGGACTTTATTCTTTAAGAATTTAGAAGAGAAATAAACTTACAGCTTTCGCATCTTACGCTCCAACATCTTCTTTTCTATGAATTTCGCTAACCTTTCAAAAAAGGTTCCCTTGCGATTTTTATAGAAATGCTTGATGGCCTGGAATGCCAAAGGGTCTTCTTCGATGATCACCGGGAATTTGCGGACAGGCTTTTTGGAAAGCTCCACCCGATAGACCTTATCAACATCCGAATGGGTTCCAGACCCGTCTGTTCCTGTATTTTGGATAAATGAAAACCGGGGATACAAGACCAACCCACCTTTGTTGAAAACCGACAGGTACCAACGGATTGCCCAGGAATTGATTTTGCCGGCCTTGAATTGTTTGACCTGTTTCCAGAAGTTCTCGGAGTTATCCACGCTAAAGGCTTTCCTTTGTTTACGGGTAAAATCCTTGGTCAATTCCTCAATATCGGGATTGAAATGTTGCCAGGCCCTATCCCATGTTGCCCAGCCCCAACTATTGGCTACTCGGAAGAAAAAAGATTGTGGCAGTTTCTTGGGCTTATCCACTGGATACATATAGCCCGAAATCTCCATCACCTTTTCCTGATCTTGATAATGGTTGAGCGCATCATTGAAGTATTGAAGGGCAAAACTGGAGGTTTCCAGGTCATCCTCCAGAACGATGATCCTTCCATGTTTCTGCAGCACCTGGGTTACCCCTTCGATGATACTGTTGGCAAGTCCCTTGTTTTGGGAGCGTTCGATGATATAGATATGCTTAAACTTCCAAGGTTCACGGATGATGGAACGTACTTGGTTGACAGCCTCGATATCTTGGGCCGTTTTTGCCCCATCTGAAAAAATGTATATATCGGATTGCTCCGCCAAACTGTTGGCCTCAAGAGCGGATAATGTCTTACGGGTATGAACAGGTCTATTGTAAACAAATAAAGCGATTGGTGCTAGCATGTGAAAAGGAAAATCAATCTATTCTAAATCAAATATATGAGTAAATCTCGTAATGCATTAAGTATAATGCTTTTTTCTTATGCTGTACAAGAATCTTTCCTAAATTTGTTGATTAATCCAATACATGAGCGAAAACACGAAAAACATCACCATCAATGGGCTATTCTGGAATACCTTGGATCGATTCGGCAATCAGGCCATCGTTACCATCGTCGCGATCATTACGGCCAGGATCATAAGCCCCGATGAGTTTGCTGTGATCGCTGCCCTGGCGATATTTTCCATTATTGCGACTACCTTTGTAGATAGTGGATTGGCGACTTCGTTGGTCAGGACCAAGGTAGTGGATGAATTGGACTATTCTTCCATGTTCATCTTCAACCTCTCCGTAAGTGCCATTATCTACCTGATCCTCTATTTTGCATCCCCATATATCGAAAGATACTACAATATCCCAGGCCTTGCCCTTTATGCTAGGGTCTTGTTCCTGCAGATTATTATCCAATCCTTTAGTATTGTACAATACGTAAAGATCCTCAAGAAGTTTCAATTCCATTTAACGACCAGGATCAATGTATTGGCCGTCCTTTTTGCCGGTATTATTGTGATCATTGTTGCCCTATTGGGCTATGGAGTATGGGCATTGATTTTTCAACCCCTTTTGTACACCCTGTTCAGGACGGTAATGCTATGGATGTGGGGTGATTGGAAAGTAAATTTCGCATTCAGTGGAGCATCCTTAAAAAAGCATCTTTCGTTCTCCCTTTCCTTTATGGTTTCAAACATGTTGGGCAAGGTACTCTCTCCTTTTTATGCCTCCTTTATCGGCAAATTTTATACTCCTGCCCAAGTAGGATACTATTACCAAGGTAATAAATGGGGAGAAACAGCAGGGCAGACCATTACCGCTATTTTACAGGGAACGACTCTGTCTACCTTGACCCCTATCCAAGACGACCTCCCAAGGTACTTGAATGCCAGCAGAAAAACATTGACTAGCCTTGCATTCGCTTTGATGCCAATCAGTTTTCTGGCCATTGCAGTGGCTAAACCAGGTTTTGTTTTCTTCCTAACAGACACCTGGGTATCATCGATACTGCTGTTCCAAATATTATGTTTCGCCAGTATCTTCACTTCATTGACCGATCTGAATGCGAACTTCCTGAATATCAAGGGGCGCTCTAAACTTTTCCTGATCTTGGAAATCACCAAGGTTTCCTTGGCCATCATTACCCTGTTTTTCACCTACAGACATGGTTTGGTCATGATTGCTCTTGGACTCGTTGCCGTTAGGATCATTTGCTATATTATTGCAGCAGTCATGAGCGGTAGGGTTTATGGCTACAACCTGTTCATGCAGGTCAAAGACCTTTTGCCGACGACCCTGATTTCCATCATAGCGGCTGGAGTGGCTTATTTACCGCTCTTTTTTAACCTAATACCGAATTACTTGCTACTCATCATAGTACAAAGCCTTATATTCGTAGTTATTTATGTTGGAGCCAATCATCTGATCAAAAATGATATCTGGTTGGAAATCTTGGGCATGTTAAAGAAGAAATTAGCGAAAAAATCTTAATGGAAGTTGCAAAAGGAAATTGGGTAGGTTATCAAACTGTATTCTATAATCTTAAGACCGGAAAACACAGTCAGGACATCAATGAGGTCATTGATTATGCCAATCTGGAAATTGACCCAGAAGGCTTAGCAGCTTATCTAGATTTTGGCTATAGCGTATTTGGACATACCCCAGTCAAAGACGTACAATACTTATTGCCCAACCAGGTTTTAATTCTTGAAAACGGGAATCTCTCCATAAAAGAGACTAATGATGACACCTTAAAGCTGTTGGGCAAGAAATCCCATGAGGATGATGTCTTACATAAACTAAGCTCGGCATTAAATAATTGGGCGGATGGATTTAAAGATGATATCTTGATTCCGACCAGTGGTGGATTTGATTCAAGGCTGATGAATGTCCTGTTGAAGGACAGGAACAGGATCCATGCCTATACCTATGGCACCTCCTTAAATCAGGACGAATCACGCGAGGCCGTTTATGCCGGTCTGCTTTCCAAAAGATTGCACACAAAATGGAATAGGATTCCCCTAGGCAAGTTCAATGTCTATATGGATCAATGGTATGATCAATTTGGCCCTGCCGTTGCTGCCTCTGGCACTTACCATATGGAATTCTATGACAAGATCAAACAATTGGAGGCAGGCAACCCAATGCAGCTTCTAAGCGGAATTATCGGTGATGCCTGGGCAGGAGCCGTCAAAGTTCCCATGATAGATAGCGCTGCCTCTTACCGTACACTTGGGTACACCCATGGCATGAGCGCTGATTCCAAGTTAGCCATGAATATTGACTATAGTGGCATTGTCGAGCCTATTTATGATCGACAGAAAGAATATTTAGATTCCCCTGAATACCGTATCATCACCGCCATGCGGACCAAGATGATGATGTTGCAATATTTAATATCTGTACCGGCCAAAATGGGCTATCCAGGCTATTCTCCTTTCGTCGATGAGGACATTGCCATTTCCATGCTGAACCTTCCCCAGGAAAGAAGGGAAAATCGTGCTTGGCAAAGGGATTTCTTTAGAAAAAACAACCTCCTGTTCGAAGAGGAAAAACATAGATATACCTATCAGAATTCACTCAATTATTACGCTCTGCTGAACGAAACCTTGACCCCTTTAGATATAAATCTATTGAAGGAATGCCTGAACCCTGAATACTTACGCTGGATCAACCAAAAGGTCATGCATATCGGCAGAAAGGAAAAAATCTTCCAAACTTTGATGCATACCCCTAAGGTTAAGGGCGTTTTGAAATTATTAGGTGCAAAAAACGATTTATTGGAAGCTTATTTTGCTTATATTACAATCAAACCGATTGAAACTTTATTGAGAAAAAGAAATGCAAGCAACATCCAAGCATAAGTTTGTCTTTGTTGGAGATATTGTCTGTGAAAAAGCACCACAATTCTCTCCTAGCCTTAAGGAATTATTTAAATCTTCTGACCTAAAATCATGCAATTTTGAAGCCCCTATCCAAGGCGTTGGACAGCCGATCCATAAAACAGGTCCCCTGGTCGCCCAAAACAAAAACGCTCCAATCTGGCTGCAAGCACTCGGTTTCAATTGCTTTTCATTAGCTAACAATCATATCTATGATTTTGGCGAAGAAGCCCTGCTCAAAACGATTGATCTATTTCCCCGTCAGGAAATCTTAGGTGTGGGTTCTGAAGAAGAGGCTTATGGCTTAAAAACCTGGACTTTTGATGACATAAAGTATGGCTTCTTGGCTTATGGAGAAAATGGGTATGGCGCATTGAATGGCGACCGGTTGGTCGGTCATGCTTGGGTCAATGCCAAACGGGTAAACGCCGATATCCAACAATACCGAAAACAGGTGGATATCCTGATCGTACAAATCCATGCTGGGGTGGAACTATTGGATGTGCCTATTCCGGAATGGAAGGAACGCTATAAGGAATTGATTGATTTAGGTGTTGATGTCATCATCGCACACCATCCCCATGTCGTTCAGGGCATAGAAGAATATAACGGTAAATTGATCGCCTATAGCCTTGGTAACTTTTATTTTGAATATCCTGCAAATCACCCGCAATGGAACGTAGGCGGCGTACTGGAACTGGAATTCGAAAACAAGAAGCTGAGCAAGCACTTCCTCCATATTGTAGAAAAGAAAAAGCATCTGGTGGAATTGAAGGACGAAAAATTGTCCGCAGACTTTGTTAAGCCGCTCTCTGCCAAGTTGGCAAATGAAGAGTATGTGGAATATGTCAATAAAAAGGCTGTTGAAGAATGGAAGAAACACCATGCTTCCTACTATGCCAAACCATTTAACGGTCTGGCGGGATACAGTGTCTTTAAGCTACTGAAACACGCAAAGAGAACGCTATTCAACCGCAGGATAAACTATAACCTGCTTTGGCACAACCTCTTTATCGAAAGCAACAAATGGCTCGTTGAGAGAGCCATTCGTGTAAAGACCTTTGGAAAAAAACCAAATTAAATAATGGTTATCTGTTTACTGAATTCTTCTAGACTTGGATGTTTAGGATTTAAGTCCGTAATGAGATAAGTAATATCTTTTAATGGGCAAACCCTAAGCTTTTGGTTGGAATTCAATTTCTCGACAATACTCAGTACCCCTAATTTCTGCGAACATTTGATCATCGCTTTCTTGATCTGAACAACTTCCCAATCGGAATCGGTTACCCCCTCTTCTACAGAAAGACTGTTCGTCCCCAACAGACATAGATCGACCTTGATATCTGATAACTCATTGATTACCTGCGACCCTGACACAACATTCGTGTTCCTGGAAAGCTTTCCTCCCAAAAGGAAGACCTCTAGGTTCTCCTTCTCCGCCAACTCCAATGCGACTAAAGGACTGATCGTGAAAAAGGTACACTGAACATCTTTTGGAACCAAACGTGCCAATTCAATCATACTGGTTCCCCCTCCGACCAAGATGGTCATTCCACTTTGAATCAACGATATAGCCTTGGAAGCAATCTCTTTTTTAGCTTCTTTGGCATATACATTCCCCTCTTGGAAGGGATATTGAAAAGACTTAGATAATGCACCTCCATATACCTTCAAAACTTTACCACTCTCCGCCAACTCGTTCAAATCACGACGAATGGTATCTTCCGAAACATTCAGCTGAACGCTCAGATCTGAGGATAAAACTTTATTATGTATGTTGATTTGGTGTATTATATAGGCTTGCCTTTCTTCTTTTAACATAATTTATACGCGCTTTTGAAATTAAAAATATAAAATAAATGGGATTATCCATATTCTTTCTAATCCTCCTTATCTTTTTGATCTGATGATTTCCTAGCCACAAAACGCGGCTTGAAACCTACTGGTTTTGTTGTTTGGGTAGATGGTTCTTCAGTTGGAGCACTTGATTGTTCAGGATGGGGATCCTTGTCCTCCTGGTTAGTTGTCGTTTTGGTAACACCAGCCTTAAACCTTGGTTTAAAGCCAGTAGGCTTAGATGTATTTTCTTCTGCAGGTTGATCTTCTGTAACATCTGTTGCAGCTTGATTTTCCTGTAGCTTGTTTTCAGGTTCGGAATCCGAAGCGGAGCCCTCTTTCTCCTCCAGCTTTTTAGCCAGGTTCGCCGCCTTAAACCTTGGCGTAAAGCCTTTTGGTTTAGCAGGAGAAACAGCATTCTTGTTCTCCTCAGCATTTTCTACCGATGTTTCCGCTTGGGCTTCTTCCGGCTTTTCTTCTTCTACTTTTTTAGGTAGGTTCGCTGCTTTAAATCTTGGCGTAAAGCCTTTTGGTTTCGCAGGAACTACAGCCTCCTTGTTCTCCTCAACATTTTCTGCCGATGTTTCCGCATGGGCTTCTTCCGGCTTTTCTTCCTCTACTTTTTTAGGTAGGTTCGACGCTTTAAACCTTGGTGTAAAACCTTTTGGTTTCACAGGAGCAACAGCATCCTTGCTTTCTACAGCATTTTCTGCAGATGTCTCCGTTTGGGCTTCTTCCGGCTTTTCTTCTTCGACCTTTTTAGGTAGGTTAGCTGCTTTAAACCTTGGCGTAAAGCCTTTTGGCTTGGCTACGGTCTCCTCAGCCTCTTTAATCGCTTCAGTTGGCCTATCCCCTTCAATGCTGTCGCTTAGGTCATCCTGTTTTTCGGGAGGAGCAGCGGCCTTAAAACGAGGCTTAAAGCCTGTCGGCGCTTTGGCAGCTGCATTGGTCTCTGTTTCTTCCGTTGTCTTCTCTTCAACAGATTTGACAACAGCTTTAAACTTAGGACGGAATCCTGCTGGTTTGGCTGCGGCTGGCGCAGTGCTGCTAGGTGCAGCTGTAGAAGATGCTTCTGATTTGATTTCGGCTTTCTTCGGTTCCGAGATTTCGATCTCCTTCAAGAGGTAATCTTTCCTTAGCCTATTGAACCAGAACTTCTTGCTGTGATCAAAACTCTTTTCACCCATCAAAGCATAATCTCTATCAAATTCTTGATAAAGTTCAGGCTTCGCTTTTTGCAAAGCATTGATGTCAATTTTCTTTTTCGTGAAAAACTCGGTGAACGAAAGCATATACAAATGTATACATTTAGACCAAAAAACGCACAGGAACTGAACTTTCTTCAAATCCCCCCGTATTAAAACAGAAAAAGAGGGCGAGCCCTCTTTTATGTTTTAATATCCTGATCTGGATTAGTCCATGTTGTGATATACCGCTTGTACGTCATCATCTTCCTCGATCTTATCGATCAATTTTAGGACGTCAGCAGCTTGCTCTTCAGACAGGGTCGTATGCGATAAAGCTATACGTTCTGTTTTTGCGGAAGAAACTTCAATCCCTTTTTCTTCTAAAAGGCGTTGCATGTTTCCAAAGTCCTCAAAGGAAGTTTGTACCACGATAATATCGTTTCCTTCCTCATCAGCCTCCACATATAATTCTTCCAGACCTCCGTCGATTAATTCCAACTCAAGTTCTTCCACATCGAGCTCATCGGTAGCCGGAAAGCGGAATACAGATTTCCTTTGAAAGATAAAATCCAGGGATCCGGTTTTACCTAGGGATCCACCAGCTTTGGTAAAATAACTTCTAACATTTGCTACTGTTCTGTTGGTATTATCAGTAGCGGTTTCGATCAATACAGGAACTCCATGAGGACCGTATCCTTCGTATACAAATTCTTCGTAACCTTTTGAATCCTTCTCAGAGGCTCTTTTAATAGCCGCTTCCACACGATCCTTCGGCATGTTCACTGCCTTAGCATTTTGGATTGCGGTACGTAAGCGGGAATTGTTCTCCGGGTGAGGACCGCCTTCTTTTACTGCGATTGCAATTTCTTTTCCAAGACGCGTAAATTGAACGGCCATTTTGGCCCAGCGTTTAAATTTTCTTTCTTTTCTAAATTCGAAAGCTCTACCCATTTTATTTTAGTTTTGTTTTAAGATTCTCCAGCATGTCTTGTGCCATCCCTGCCAGATCAAATGTCGGCTTCCAGCCCCAATCTGCTCTTGCTTGATCATCATTGATGCTCTTTGGCCATGAATCAGCAATTGCTTGACGCGGATCATTGTCTGAATAGGAGATTTCAAAATTAGGGAGAATTTTTTTAATTTCTTCAGCAATTTCTGTCGGAGTAAAACTAACCCCCGCAAGATTGTAGCTGGAACGGATCGTCAAACCCGCTGATGGTGCGTCCATTAACTCAATGGTCCCTCGAACCGCATCATCCATGTACAACATCGGTAACTCAGTTCCTGCATTCAGGAAGGAAGTGTATTTCCCTTGGCGGATTGCCTCAAAAAAGATATGGACTGCATAGTCCGTGGTACCTCCTCCTGGTTCGGTTCGCCAAGAGATAATGCCCGGATAACGAACACTGCGGATATCCAAACCATATTTGTTATGATAATATTCACATAAACGCTCTCCAGCCAATTTACTGATTCCATAAATGCTATTTGGATCCATCACACAATATTGAGGCGTGTTCTCTTTTGGTGAATGTGGGCCAAATACGGCAATCGAGCTAGGCCAGAAGATCTTCTTGATCCCCAACTCCACCGCTAGGTCCAATACATTCAAGAGACCGTTCATGTTCAGGTCCCAAGCTTTCTGTGGGTATTGCTCCCCAGTAGCCGATAGCATCGCTGCCAATAAATAGATCTGGGTAGGTTTATATTTTAGGATCAAAGCTTTGATCGCTTCTTTGTCCAATACATTCAATGTTTCAAAGATCTCACCGTCGGCAATCTCTTTGGGTTCGCGTATATCTGAGGTGATAACATTTTCGTTTCCAAACTTGATTCGCAATGCTGCAGCTAACTCTGAACCAATCTGACCATTGGCTCCGATCATCAATATGACTTCTTTCATTATAGAAATGATAGTTTTATAAATTTAGTTATTTCAAGAACTTCTAAAATAATATGGCGAAATTACCAATTAAATGCCTGAATATGATGTTTCCCAGCATTTTGCGCAAACGTATGATTTAATTTTTTACATTCAAAAAGCATTCGGCCGTTTACGCTCTGTAAAACCAATTTTTCAATGAAACATTGTCAACGAAAACCCAATTTGCCTGAACGTTTTACATCAAAAGACTAATCTTGTTGAACTTTATTCCATCATAGTGATAATCAATTATTAAAAGCGAAAATATTCCAAAAATGTTCAGGTTTATTTAGTATGTTTGTTACCTTAAGAAAATCAATAATAATTAAAATTTAAAGCAAATATTATTTATGAAAGTTGCAGTAGTAGGCGCGACTGGTCTAGTCGGGTCAGAAATGTTGACAGTGTTAGCGGAACGTAATTTCCCGGTTACAGAATTGATTCCTGTTGCTTCTGAAAGAAGTAAGGGTAAGGAAATCGAATTCAAGGGAAAGAAGTATAAGGTCGTGACTGCATCTGAAGCTATTGCTCTTAAACCTGATGTAGCCCTTTTCTCTGCTGGTGGCAGCACTTCTACGGAATATGCTCCCCTATTCGCGGAAGCTGGAATTACCGTTATCGACAATTCATCCGCTTGGCGTATGGACCCGAGCAAGAAATTGATCGTGCCTGAAGTAAATGGCGATGTATTGACTGCTGAAGACAAAATCATTGCAAACCCAAACTGTTCAACCATTCAAATGGTTGTCGTGATGAAGCCTTTGCATGAAAAATATAAAATCAAACGTGTTGTCGTATCTACTTACCAATCCGTAACCGGTACGGGCGTAAAAGCTGTTGATCAATTGATGAACGAACGTAATGGCGTGGAAGGCGAAAAAGCTTATCCTTACCAGATCGACCTGAACGTAATTCCTCATATCGATGTATTCCAGGACAATGGATACACGAAAGAGGAAATGAAGATGATCCAAGAAACCAACAAGATCATGGGCGACGATTCCATCAAGGTTACGGCTACAACCGTACGTATACCTGTAATTGGTGGTCACTCTGAATCGGTAAACATCGAGTTTGAAAACGAATTCGACTTGGCGGATGTACGTGCAGCCCTTGAAGCGCAAGAAGGTGTAGTGGTGGTAGATAATCCTGCCAACCTAGAATACCCAATGCCTAAAGATGCACACGGTAAGGACGAAGTATTCGTTGGCCGAATCCGTAGAGATGAGACCCAAGAGAAAACATTGAACCTATGGGTAGTTGCCGACAACCTTCGTAAAGGTGCAGCAACCAATGCGGTTCAAGTTGCAGAACTTTTATCTGCTAAAGGACTTATCTAAAAAATACTAGATCATTCAAGATTTAAGAGAAGTGGTAACCCGATAAAGGTTGCCACTTTTCTTTTATCCAAAGCCAACTCAATCGGACATTACTGGAGGTTTTGAAACCCATATTATCCAAAAAAAATGGAGCTGTGGCTTCGGGGATTGTTTTGGTCTCATTCGAGACACATTCGGAAAATTCGGAATGTGTCTCGAATGAGACCAAACTTTATCCAGTATGTACCCCTCAAAAAAAGACCTCCTGAAAATAGGTCATTTCTTGGTTAACAATGGGGAGTGAAAAGCTAAGTTCAATAAAAAAGGGATGACCTATAGGCCATCCCTTTTCTATCGTTATATAAAAATATTATCTAACTGGAGTGAACACGTAAGTGTCATCGAAGAAAGAGCCAGTTCCAGAGTTACCAGTACTGATGTAACCTTTTCCTTTGATTGCGAATGCAACTGATTTTTCACGAGCTGAAGGGATAGATTCGCTACCATCAGACCACGCGTTTTCAGCTGGGTTATATTTCCATACTGTACTTACAACACCAGTTTGAGAGCGTCCTGAAACTACATAACCATTGTTGCCAATAGTAAATGCACTTGCATTAACGCGTCTTGCATCTTTGTTATCTTCAGTAAGGGATTTTTTCTTTTCCCATTTAGTACCATCAAATGAATAGAAATCATTTGTTGGAACACCATTGGAAATACCTCCACCTACATATGCTACATTATTGATCACAAATGCATAAGCACCCATTTTCTTGTTGCTGAATGATGTAGCAATTTCAGTCCATTTGTCTGTAGCTGGATCATATTTATAGAAATCTGAGAAAGTCTCATCGGTAGCATTATTACCACCTAATCCTACGTATGCGGCATTACCTAAAGTAAATGCAACTGCAGAATGACGAGCATCACCTGGGAAATCAGCAATTTTTTTCCATGCATTAGTTGCAGGGTCATACTGATAAAAATCTTTTAGAGGTCCGGAAGTAACTCCGTCATTTCCAAAACCTAATCCTACATATCCTTTTCCTGCAACTGCAAAGCCAACTCCACTATGTCTTTTAGGGCCAGTGAATTCTGCTTTTTTAGTCCAAGAAGTACCGTCGAATGAATAAGAGTCACTTAATAACTCATTATTTTTCATTTGTCCACCCACTAAATAAGCTACGTCATTGATTGTAAATGTTGCAGCACCATTTCTTGGTTTACCTGTAAGAACGATAGATGTTTCCCATTCAGTTGGACCAGTATCTGTATCTGTTGATTCCTCTTTTTTACATGAGTTAAATGTAGTAATTGCGAAGGCTCCTATCAAAAGTAGTACAAGCCAATTTCTCTTATTCATAGACTATTTAAATTTTGTATATACGATATTTAATTTAACTTTCGGTTCATTGTTTTGTGTCGCCAAAACGCTGGTATAAGGTGTAAAACCTAGACCTGCGGTCGGGAACATGGATAAGAATAAAGATTTATTACCCCATTCTGCATCCGTGGTATTTTTAATATACTCAATCATATTAAAAGTATACCTACCTTTTTTCCCTAAATTATCTGATTTAATGTATTGCGCAAATTGAGGGTCCCTTCCAAATGGCTGATGCACATAAGAAAGTGGAATCCTATTATCAGCAATCATTAATATTGGGTTTGGAATAGCTGGCATATAACCGGTATGCAAGGTTTCCAATTCAATAATCAGTTCTGCTTTATTGACAGCCAGTCCCTGTTGGGCCAAGAATTCCTTTAATGCAGGAAACTTGATTTCAGTAACAACACCTGTTCCACCTTGTAAATAGGTTATTCCAGCCGTATTCTTGCTTTCAAGGGCTTTGGTTGAACTCAATCCTTCAAATACTGTCCCCTGTACATCCTTGTCAAATTGATTGTACTGGAAAGCCTTTTCGGTCATGTTTAACACCTTTGATCCGGTCTTCTTGAAACCATCCGACCCTAGGTAGGAATAGTTAACCTTAACCTGTAGGGTGTCAGAGAAGCCGATAATCGCTGTATTCGTTTCCGCAGAAACCAAACTCAAGCCTTTAAAGTATTCTTGGAAATTGGAAGCTGAATTGAATGCGATATCAGAAGCTTTGATCTTGTTGAAGAACTCCGTACCCAACGCATCATTCAAGCGCATGGAAACCGTATCCTTCTTAGACTTCTTAGGCAAGAACTTTACAGAACCCAATTCATTTGCTGAATAGCTGAACTTTTGATGGCCAAAAATAGCCGGTCCAGTGATATAAAATGGATTTGGCTGCCCATTGAATGAATTATCTATAGTTTTTGTTTCTAAAGATTGGGTCAATCGGTGTGCAGAAATGGTCTGAAGTTTCGTGGTATCACCATATGCAATCCTCCAATAACTTGGTACCAACACTAAGTTTAAGGAGTCAAATTTGGCATTTGTTGGGATATCACTGGTTATACCTGTAGGGTTTAGTCGGAAATATGAAGTAGACTTCAAACTACCAGTGGTTGGTTGTGAAACTTTACCTACCAAGACCACTCCGCTACCTGAGGTAGGGATATTTGGCATCTGCAAGGTGGAAACAGTAGCACTCAGCGTATCATCTGAGGTTACGTTTAGGTTATCAAGATTGTCGTTATCCAACGAGATTGACATATCCTTATCACAACTTACTGTAAAGAGTGCACTTAAACCAAGAGTAGCAAAAAGAATAATTCGTAATTGTTTAATCATAAAATCATTAGTCTAGCAAAAGTATGGATTGCAGAAGTTTATCCCATGTTATTAAATGTTAAAATACACATCCAAAAACATGATTAATGGACTCAATTGACTTCTTCCATGAAAAATCTTTTGTAAGCAGCATAAATCTATTGAGCAAATAACGTATTATTAAGCAGAAATGCGACAATTTAAGTAGCACTTTGTTAATCAGTGTTATAATTTGTTAAAAGCCCACCAATATTTATGCGGAGCAAATCTACTAATTTAAATTTGTTTTAATTATGTTAAAAAAGTATAAAATATTGCTCGCTTCCATTGTCCTCACAATCGCTGGGATTATCGTTGTGCTGGGTTTTTGGTTATTTGGAAGTTATTTCGGCCACAAACAGTTCTTTTTGGGAATGACCGAACATGAGCTATTTGATGTGGTTCAGGACTTTTACAGCGAAAACGAGGAGCAAATCCAGAAGGAAAACCAAAATCAACGTAAGGACAGAATTGATAGGCTATCCATTGCTTTTAAGGAAAAATATCCGCAAATAAATGTAGATACCATAAAAAGCATCTTCGAGAACCAGAATTTCAACCGCAAGAACGATCGACAGAACGGAAGTGACTCCACAGGCAATTCCAAGAGCAAGATGAGCCGGCATTTTATTTCATCCTATGTCGTGCGTACCATCAATTGGAACGAGGCTACCATTGACTCCTTGCAGATTCGCCTGGAAAAATCATTAAGGGAAAGGGACATGTACTCGCCTTTTATATTGCAGATATCAAATCTGCCCAATGAAGAGGAGCGCAATAAGGAATTTTACCACCAACGCTATAAGGAAAGTAAATCTAGGCCCATTGTAATCGACCAAAGCGAAAACCTTTATCTCGAAGTGGATTACATCAATCCTACTGTTTACCTATTAAAGCAGATCGGTTGGCAGCTTTTCTTCTCATTAATTTTGATCATTGCGTTGATCGGAACATTCTGGACCCTATTGGTGACCATCCGCAAACAGAACCAATTGGCCAAGATGCGGAAGGCCTTTGTGAACAACATGACCCATGAGCTAAAGACACCTGTCTCAACGGTAATGGCTGCCATAGAGTCTATACAGCGTTATGGCGCAAAGGATGACAAGGAACGGATGAATAGGTACCTATCGATTTCCCGTCAGGAACTGGAGCACCTCTCTGACATGATAGAAAGGGTGTTGCAGGTGGATGTCGCTGAAACCAACGGCGTCTTGCTCGAAAAGACTTGGTTTGATCTCGACAACTTGATCGATGAATCGATGGAGAACGCTAAACTGTTTGCCAAAAAGGAAGTAGATATCCAAAAAACGATTACCGGTGACTCCTTCCAAATCTTTGCGGATCAAGCCCATATTAAAAATGTCATCAACAACCTGCTCGACAATGCCATCAAGTATGCTGGAGATCAGGTAAAAATAAATATCGCCCTTTCTGAAAACGGTGACAGATACACACTTTCCATACAAGATAATGGCATAGGAATTCCTAAAGCCTATCAAAAAGGGGTGTTCGACCTGTTCTTCCGCGTGCCATCCGGCAACATTCACAATGTGAAAGGCTTCGGACTAGGCCTTGCCTATGTAAAGCAAATCGTACAGCAACATCAAGGGACTATCGATTTGAGCAGCGAAGAGGCAGTTGGCAGTACTTTTGTTATAGATTTACCAAAGCAGTCCTAATTCGATTGAAGGAAACGGATGTAATTTGATTAGCCAATTCAATTTAGGGAAATGACAAACATCTTATATGTAGAAGACGAGGAAAGCCTGGCCATGATAGTTTCTGACAGTTTGGAGGAACATGGTTTTGAAGTTCGGCATGTGCTGAATGGACAGCAGGCTATTGTATTCCATAACAAGTACAAACCGGATATTATTGTATTGGATGTGATGATGCCTATCATGGATGGATTCACGACGGCAAAGGAGATCAGGAAGACCGACCTCCTCACACCCATTATTTTCCTGACTGCGATGACCCAGACGGAAGATGTGGTCAAGGGCTTTAAATTAGGAGCTAACGACTATATCCGGAAACCTTTTAAAATCGAGGAACTGATTGTCCGGATCGAGGCTGCGCTCAAAAAGGTGGGACAAAGCATGTCCCCTAGCAAATTGATTCTCGGAAATTACACCCTCGATAGTGCAAAAAACACCCTCAGCATTGGGGAGTCCACCGAAAAGCTCTCATATAGGGAATCTGAACTGCTGAAGAGATTGATCGAAAACAAGGATAAGGTTGTCCCGCGAGACGAAATTATCCGTACCTATTGGAGCAATGACACGTATTTCACCGGCCGTAGCTTGGATGTGTTCATCAGCCGCATCCGGAAATACCTCGCTCAGGATGAACGGATCAAGATCAGCAATATCCGTGGAGTTGGTTATATGCTGTCGGTCGATTAATTTTTATTACATTAGAACTATGAAGGCACTGATTATTGTAGATGTTCAATACGATTTTTTACCGGGCGGATCATTGGAAGTAGCTAAAGGCGATGAAATCCTCCCTATTATAAACAGTATCCAAAAAGATTACGATTTAGTGGTTGCAACGCAGGATTGGCACCCCCAAGACCACCTGAGCTTTGCTAGCAAACACGAAGGCAAATTGCCGTTTGAGGTCATTGATCTGGATGGCCTTGAACAAGTCCTATGGCCAGATCATTGCGTGCAGGAAAGCTATGGCGCACAGATATCTGAAGACCTAGATAGCAGCCGAATTGAGGCCATCTTTAGAAAAGGCATGGACCCCAGAATTGATAGCTATAGCGGTTTCTATGATAACGGCAAAAGGAAAGACACGGGATTGGCAGGTTACTTGAAGGCAAGAAAGATCGACGAAGTGCATGTATGTGGATTAGCGGCAGACTTCTGCGTATTCTTTACGGCAATGGATGCTATTTCGGAAGGTTTCAAGACCAGCATTATTTCCAAGGCAACAAAAGCGATAGATAAAGGTGCTTTCATGGAAAAGAAAAACACCTTTATCCAGGCAGGGGGTTCATTAATCTAATTATTTCCCCCAACGCCATTCTCCTGAGATCATTAAAGGCTCTTTCAACCCTTTAGATTCCAAGAATTTCACAATTTCATCATCCGAAAAACGTTGTGCTGGGATTGCTTTGGCATTGGCCAAGGCATATAGGTAGGCTGCACCTACTTTCACGGTCTGCTCCAATCCCTTTTTATCCACTAGACTGAAAACGTCATTGTCAGAATGGTAATATAAGCCGGCATTGTTAGGCAACTTGCCTCCTGTTGCAGATCCTGTAGGGATCCCTTGCATCATAAATGGCTGGTGATCGCTGTGCAATCCTGCCCCTGAGGCATTTTTATTCTTAAAATCGGTATCCACTTCGGCATATACTCCACCAAAGGAGTCCAATAAAGGCATCATTTCATCTCTACTTGTCGAGAATCCTGTAGGCGCATTGGTCATATCAAAGTTCAACATATATTTGATCTGACCCAAGGTCCCATTATTGATGGCTTCAGCTACATAGGCTTTTGAACCTAACAAACCTTGTTCCTCGCCCATAAAGAGGACGAAATCAATGGAACGCTTTGGTTTTAGGTTCAGCTTTTTGAAAGTTCTTGCCATATCAATAATCGCATAGGATCCCAAACCATTGTCAATAGCTCCGGTCGCTAGGTCCCAACTGTCAAGGTGGCCCCCAATAACGATCTTTTCTTCGGGCAACTCAGAACCTTTAATGGAAACAATAATATTCCTGGCCGTTGCTTCCTCCGCCTTATTGCGCATATTGATTTCGGCCTTTACCTTTTCTTTGGCTAAGGTCTCTTTCCATTTCATACCATCCTCCAAACCGATACAGATCGCTGGGATATCGATCAATTTCCCGGTAATGGAAGCTGTACCAGTCAGCAGCACATTGCCCTTGACACTGTTGATAAATACAATCCCTTTAGCACCATATTTCTCAGCTAAGGCTGTCTTTTCGGAACGGTGTAGATTTTTTAGGTTTTCTCCAGAATTAGGGAGAATGTGCAGGTAGACCAAGGCAATTTTCCCTTTGACTTGATCGCCAACCTTTTGATAGTCGGCCTCCAGCCCATTGCCTAGATCGACTAAATCCGCGGTGATATCGACTTTGACAGGAGAATGCGCCAAAGAAACGGTCGGCACCTCGCTGTTGTTGAGCTTGAGGTGCAACGATTCACGAGCCCAGCTCTGTGCGGAAAACGGTTGGTATTGGACCTCATAACCATAGGACTTCAGGAGGTTGAACACATGCTCTTCGGCTTTCTTGCCCTGTTCAGAACCCGTTAAGCGATGTCCTAGGTTTTCGGTACTGTATTTTAAACGTTCATAGGCTTCCGAATTGGTATTGATATCTTCATAAATACGCTGGAAGTCGGTTTTCAAATTATCTTGTGCTGATGCAAACTGATAACTTAATAAAAGGCAGATTAGGTAAATTCTTTTCATAATAAATGAATTTACGAAATCATTCTTAATTCGCTATGATTTTGCGAATTTCCATTGCACGTAATTGATGTTTTTATCTTCCGCCAAATACTTTTTCTCATAGTAGGTCTTGATGGACAGCACCTCATCCACTAAATCTGAATGATATAAGTCTTTGGTTTCCTTCAGTTTTGGCAAGCCCTGTAGGTCGATTTGTTCCAAAGTATAAGCAAAGAAGCCATCGTTATCCGTTTTAAGGTGCATGATACCCTCTGGCACCAGGATCTCTTTATATCTTTCCAAAAATACGGGATTTGTCAAGCGCTTCTTTTCACGGCTATCCTGAGGTTGCGGGTCAGGGAAGGTAATCCAGATCTCCGAGATCTCTCCCTTTTCAAAATGTTCCAATATGGTCTCGATCTGAATCCTCAGAAAACCAACATTATCAATGCCTTCTTCTAGGGCAGTCTTAGCACCACGCCAGATCCTGTTCCCTTTATAGTCAATACCAATAAAATTCTTTTCAGGAAATAATTTCGCAAGGTTTACGGTGTATTCACCCTTACCGCACGCCAACTCCAAGATCAAAGGCTTCTCATTCTGGAAGAAATCCTTTGCCCATTTACCCTTATATTCTTTTCCTGCATCCAGCTGTACCACATTCTTAAAAGTGGATACTTCAGCGAATTTTCTTAGTTTATCCTTACCCATAGCTGATAATTAAGTCGCAAAATTAACCTTATATTTGTATAAATAATACTTCAGGTGGAAAAACAAGCGAAAATTTACGTAGCAGGGCATAGAGGTATGGTCGGATCGGCCATTTACCGCAAGTTAAAAGAGTTAGGTTTTGAAAATATCATAGTTAGGACTTCCAAAGAATTGGACCTTCGTGACCAACAGGCCGTTAAAGAATTCTTTGAAACTGAAAAACCCGAGTATGTTTTCCTTGCAGCGGCCAAAGTTGGAGGCATCATGGCCAATAACGTCTATAGAGCTGATTTTATCTATGAGAACTTAGCCATCCAAAACAATGTCATCCATTTTTCCCATGAAAATGATGTCAAAAAGCTGATGTTCCTTGGCTCGAGCTGCATCTACCCAAAGATGGCTCCTCAACCTTTGAAGGAAGATTATTTATTGACCGGGACGCTTGAACCGACCAATGAGCCATACGCCATTGCCAAAATCGCGGGCATCAAAATGGTCGAATCCTATCGAATGCAGTACAATGATAATTACATCTCTGTCATGCCTACAAATCTTTACGGCATCAACGATAACTATCACCCTGAGAACTCCCATGTATTGCCGGCCTTGATCAGAAAGTTTCATGAAGCAAAGGTCAACAACAGTCCTACTGTAAATATCTGGGGGTCAGGAAAGCCTATGCGTGAGTTTATGTTTGCAGATGATCTGGCAGATGCCTGTATATTCCTGATGGAAAATTACAATGACCTTCAGTTTGTGAATATAGGCGTAGGTGAGGACATCAGTATCCGCGAGCTTGCAGAATTGATTAAAGAGGTCGTAGGATTCCAAGGTGAGCTGGAGTTCGACAGCAGCAAACCTGATGGTACTCCAAGAAAATTAATGGATGTAAGCAAATTGACCAGCTTAGGATGGAAAGCAAAGACCAACCTGAAAGAAGGCATTAAATTAGCTTATGAGGATTTCTTGAAAAAGAATGAAGCTTAAGAGCAATTAATAGGCTTCACTGTCCTTTGGAATACCATATACATTGTCCTGAACACTTTCTTCTGCCGTAATCATTGGAGGATGATTAGGAGGGATAGGGTTCGCAGCAACGGCTTCCACTAGCTCTTCATTTTTCTTTTTCTTCTTCTTGTTTTTTGGTTTGATCAAAGAGGTTAGCTTATCGATAACCGCAGTAATCTTGCTTTGGTTCACTTGGCTTGCCACCGTTTCGGAACCGAACAGCACAAGACCTTTCTTCAACCAACCTGCATTTTTCAATAAAGTACGGTTTAACACTAAAGGAAGTCCCAATTGCAGGGTCTTGGTCAACCAATCCGCTTTGTTGTTCTTATTGGTCACTTGGCTGATTCCAGAAAACAACCCTTTTACGGTGGAAACACCAGGAACACGGTTAAAGATCATATTCGCAATACGTGCCGGAGCTTCTACCTTATGTTTCAGTAATTCGTATTGATTCAACAAAAAAGCTTCCTGCTCCTTTTTCTGTACCTTAAGGCGAGCAATCTCTGCTGTCAACTCATTAAAATTCGTAACCTTTGTTCTCATATCCTGATTAAACTCGTTCTTTTTCTTCCTTTAATTCTTCCTCAACTTCATTTACGGCTTCACGCACCTCTTCCTTGATCTCTTCGATCTCATCGTCATGATCATCGGCATCCCACTTAGACATAATGCGCTTAATGGAGATGTTCATGAACTTCTCTTCGAGCTTTGGCTCAAATGCCTTGATCAATAACAGAACAACAAAAAAGATCCCTCCTGTCGCCAAAAATCCTAAGGAATAACTCCCCAGTAATTCCCCCAAATAGAACCCTAAGGCCAGGGAAACAAAAAACACAATCAGCAATGACAATAAAACCTTACTGCCATCCACAATCAGCGAGCCCACGATCCTGGAGGATCTAGATAGCGCTTTCAGTTTAGCTAATTCAATCTGGGTCTCAATGTATTCTTTAGATTTATCGAATACTTCAGAAAACGAAAATTTTTGTTCTTCCATGCACGTAATTCCATATCATAGATTCCAAGACTATCGGGAGATAGTCCTGGAACTATTATTTAAAAATTTTTAATAATCTAAGGTTTGCTCTGTAGCACTAAGCGTGTTCTTCGATCTCTTCATCGATCGCGTCTTCTGCTTTGCCTAGCTTAGATTTTACCGCCGCAACGATTTTATCTTTAAAATCAGTCAACTGATCGAATTGTTCTTCTGCGCGTTCTTTGATTGCATCCGTTAAATCAGCTAATGATTCATTCAATTTCTCTCTAGTCTCACTTCCTTTTTCAGGTGCGAAAATAATACCTAAAACTGCACCTGCGGCTAGTCCAGCCAACAGCGCTGTTACAATTTTACCGTTATCCTTCATTTTATACTGCAATTTAGTTGTTAAACCAATTTCTATTTCATTTAATACTATTATAACAAAAAATAGACCGAATCGTTTTATTTATTAAAAATTTAGCCAATCCCGTCAATTTCAGGCTACATTACACCTATCGTAATTCAGTAAAATTTAAGAAATTGTTAGCATTAACCAAACATCACTTGCTTTATATATAATTTTTTTACTTTTAGTGATATTAAATATCGTTAAAATGTTGGTAAAAACCTACTGCAGTGCTGTCTTCGGGATAAATGCAACGAGCATAACCGTGGAAGTCAATGTTACCCCAGGAATTAATTACTATATCGTCGGACTTCCTGACAACGCTGTCAAAGAAAGTATTCAAAGAGTAGAAAGCGCCATATTGTCAAACGGTTTCTATATGCCCCGGCAAAAGATCATCATCAATTTAGCCCCCGCCAACATCCGCAAAGAAGGGTCTTCCTATGACCTAGCCATTGCAATGGGCGTATTAGCAGCCTCAAGGCAAGTAATCTCTGATCGTCTTAATAAATATGTCATTCTTGGGGAATTATCTTTAGACGGAAAGATACATCCGGTTAAAGGGGTCTTATCAATCGCCCTTCAGGCAAAGCAAGATGGCTTTCATGGTATCATCTTACCCATCGAAAACGCAGAAGAAGCTGCAATTGTTGCTGGAATCGAGGTCTATGGAATAAGTTCCTTTAATGAAGCTGTACAGTTTGTACAAGGAACCCTGCCTATCATCCCCACCCTTGTAAATATCAACGATCGCTTTAAGAAGCTAATGAACAGTTACGATTTGGATTTTGCGGACGTCAAGGGTCAGGAAAACATTAAAAGGGCATTGGAAATCGCTGCTGCCGGAGGTCACAATGTCATATTGATTGGTCCTCCAGGAGCTGGAAAGACGATGCTTGCGAAAAGGTTGCCGACAATCCTACCACCATTAACCGTTGATGAATCATTGGAAACCACCAAGATTCATTCCGTTTCAGGTCAATTACCTAGCTCAACCTCTTTGATGACCATCCGTCCCTTCCGATCACCTCATCATACTATTTCCGATGTCGCACTTGTTGGCGGTGGATCGCATCCGCAGCCTGGAGAAATCTCCTTGGCGCATAACGGGGTTTTATTCCTGGATGAATTGCCAGAGTTTAAGCGTTCTGTACTTGAAGTCATGCGTCAACCTTTGGAATCCAGGTCTATTACCATTTCAAGGTCCAAGTTCAGCGTTGATTACCCTGCCTCCTTCATGCTGATTGCTTCCATGAATCCCTGCCCATGTGGCTTTTACAACCATCCCAGCAGACGTTGTATTTGTGGGTCTTATGCTGTACAGAAATACATCAGTAAAATTTCCGGACCTTTATTGGATAGGATAGACATCCATATTGAAGTCACTCCAGTCGAATTTAATGAACTGAGTAGCCATAAATCTGCTGAGAAAAGTGAGGATGTACGGGAAAGGGTCATCAAAGCTCGTAAAATTCAAGAGCAGCGTTTTAAAAAGCACCCCAATATCCATAGTAATGCCCAGATGAGAGCTAGGAATATCCAGGAAACCTGCATTATTGACGAAGGCGGCAGACGGCTCCTTAAAATGGCGATGGAAAGGCTCAATCTCTCAGCGAGATCCTATGACCGAATCCTAAAGGTCGCTAGGACCATCGCTGACCTCGAAGGAGCTATCGAAATCAGTAATGAACATCTAGCTGAAGCCATTCAGTTAAGAAGTTTGGATAGAGAAAATTGGACGGGCTAGGCCAATCCAGCCTATCCCTTTAGATTCCCTTCCGCAAAAGCCTTAAACTTGTCCAAAACGGATTGACAAAACTCTTGTTGCAATCTTAGTTCGGTTTTTTCTTCTGGTTCAAATTGCTCTATGACAGTAGTATCCCCGTCCTGCTCCGTGAAATGCACTGTCGACTTCCGGCCATCCACCTGCAAGAGCTCAATCCGATCAAATGGAATGACCAAAGTATAGCTGCCCTTATAATTAAATCCTTCCGAACCATCTTTCTTCTCCATTCTGAAATCAAAAGTCCCACCTGTTCGCACGTCATTGATTACCTTGGGACAATGCCAATCCTGGAATGGAACGTTCCATATCTTTACATACTCCTCTTTTGTCCACAGCTCCCAAACTTTCTCCTTACTCCCTTTTACCTTTACCCTAGCCTTCAATGTATCTTTCATAGCTTCTTTTATTTAATGATCTAATTTATCAGATTAATCCTTTCTAAAACTTGCCCTATGACAAGAATTTAGGATAGTGAAAAACGAAAAATCCTCCCATGTGTCCCTAAATAAAACATAACCATGAATCCAAAACTTATATGGGCAAATTATAGTGTTAAGTCCGCAAAACGCACGCATGAATTCTATAGCAGGCTAGGCTTTGTATCCAATAACCCTCCCAAAAGCACGGACCTTAAATTGGCCAGCTTCTTTTTTGGAGAGAACAATTTTGTCATACATTTTTTCGAAGAGGGGACCGGTCAAATTGACAAATATATCCCATCAGGAACCAATACCGATGGTATTATTTTTACACTTTCGGCTGATACGGAGAAAGAAGTACAGGAATTCGAAGGGATGGTAAAGGAGGCTGGCGGACAGATTATCCAACCGCTTATAAGAGATGAAAACAACTATTATGGATTTGCATTCTCAGATCCTGATGGGCACAAGTTTAATGTCCTATTGATGGACAACATGTAAAAGAAACCCTTAGAACTGTGCGATAAAATGTTTAATGATCCAAGGATAGGCAATTATGGTAAACAGCAATCCCGTTAGAGCCCCAAACAAGTGAGCATCATGGTTGATTCCATCGTTAGAATTCTTGGAAGCCCAGATACAATATCCCAAATACACAAAAGCGAAAATATAGGCTGGCATTGGAATAATCATAAAGATACCAAGCATCATCTTTGGATTGAAGAGAATATAACTGAACAGCACGGCACTGATTGCGCCAGATGCTCCCAGGCTATGGTAGCCATAATTATCTTTTTGGCGAATGACCGTAGGAATATCGCTCAAGATCAATGATATAATATAGAGCAAGGCGAATAATAAGTGCCCCATAGGACCACTTATTTCTACAAAGATCTGCTCAAGTCCAAATCCAAAGTAATAGAAGGTGATCATATTAAAGATCAGGTGCATCCAATCCTTATGGATCAATCCACTGGTGAGGATTAGGTACCATTTACTTTTATCTCGAGAAACCGAATAGGGATGTAACATCAGTTTTCCAAACCACTGCGGATTAGAAAAGACATAAATACTTAAACCGATAGTAAGGGCAAAAATCAAACTAGCCACAGGAGTAGCGGTAAGGGAATGTAGTATCATCTAAAAACGGTCTTCTAGTAAAAATAAATAGAGCTCTTTAGGTCCATGTGCGCCTAACACCAATCTCTTCTCGATATCAGCGGTTCGACTTGGCCCTGTAATGGTGGTAATCATGGTTGGTAGCTCATCGCCATACTTTTCCTTGATTTGAGCCATGGCATGTTTAACATCCATAACCAATTGGGAAGCCCTGGCAATGACAATATGTACTGGAGGGTATACGCTCAGTCTACGGCCTGACTCTGATGCATTGGAGATCATGATGCTTCCATTTCTGGCAATCAAAGACTCACAGGTAGTGATACTTGCTTCAATTTCATCCAAAGCCTGTTGCGACTTCCGGAAAGGGAATCCGTATTGATCCAACATCTGTTGAAGCGGCTTTTCCCAAACAAAGATCTTACTGATATTGATCTTTTCCACCAGGATAATCAGGTTTTCGATCAGGTTAATTTCCCCATCGCAGTAAATAAATTTACCGGACATCTGGGTGAATTCCCTAGCAAAAGTCACATCCAATGAATCTTCTTCATCTTTGTACAAAGCCGTTTCTTCAAACATAGGATGAGGGTTCTCCCTTTTTTGAAGAAGTGCCTGCCGAATTTTCTTCAGCATTTTCTCTTTCGCTGTCGTATTCCTGATATTCATATTATAAAAACAAACAGGACTGAAAGTCCTGTCTGTTACTTTATTTTAATAATTTTTATTCTGAATCTAATTGTTTCGGCTCCTCGTTAGACGATTGAACATCTTCTCTATCGGTTGTAGGAATCGGCAAATCAGTCTGTGGAACCCCACCACCATCAGCACCGCCATTGACAAACTCGTCATAAGTCGTTTTATTGCTGAAAGGGCGTTTTCCTAAGATTTCTTCCAAATCAGTCTGGAACAAGATCTCTTTCTCCAATAGTTTCTCGGCAATCTTCACCAAGCCATCTTGTTTATCCAACAACAACTGCTTCGTTCTATCGTAAACTTCTGAGATCAATACCCTTACTTCATCATCGATCAGCTCAGCTGTTTGATCCGAATAAGGTTTCTGGAATTGGCTATCGCCAGAACTGTCCCTGAAAGATACATTACCTACCTTATGGTTCATACCATAGACCGCAGTCATGGCATAGGCCAATTTAGTAATGCGCTCCAAGTCGTTCTGCGCACCGGTACTGATCCTACCAAATGTGATATCCTCAGCAACACGACCACCCATGGTCATACACATACTGTCAATCAATTGCTCGGTAGTGTATAGGAACTGTTCTTTTGGAAGGTATTGTGCATATCCCAACGCAGCAACACCGCGAGGAACGATAGATACCTTAACCAAAGGATCTGCATGTTCCAAGAACCAACCCGCGATCGCATGTCCAGCCTCGTGGTAAGCCACGATTTTCTTCTCTTCAGGAGAGATAATCTTATTCTTTTTCTCCAGACCACCGATAACACGGTCAATCGCATCTTGGAAGTCTTGCATTTCAATTGCTTTTTTGTTCTTACGTGCGGCGATCAAAGCGGCCTCATTACAAACGTTGGCAATTTCAGCACCTGCGAATCCAGGAGTCTGCGCCGATAATTTCTTCGCATCTACCTCTTCGGCAAGTTTCAATGGTTTCAAGTGAACATTAAAGATCTGTTCACGACCTATCAAGTCTGGTTTGTCGATAGAGATCTGTCTATCGAAACGTCCCGGACGCAATAAAGCCGAGTCCAATACATCCAGACGGTTGGTTGCAGCAAGGATAATAACCCCTACGTTGGTACCGAAACCATCCATTTCCACCAATAATTGGTTCAATGTATTCTCACGTTCATCATTTCCACCCATGATGGAATTCTTTCCACGGGCCCTACCAATTGCATCAATCTCATCAATAAAGATGATACATGGAGCCTTTTCCTTCGCCTGTTTGAACAAGTCGCGTACACGAGATGCACCTACTCCGACAAACATTTCTACGAAGTCTGAACCTGACAAGGAAAAGAAAGGTACTTGTGCTTCACCGGCTACTGCTTTCGCCAATAAAGTCTTACCTGTTCCCGGAGGGCCTACCAATAAGGCTCCCTTCGGAATCTTACCTCCCAAATCAGTATATTTTTTAGGATTCTTTAGGAAATCCACGATCTCCATCACCTCTTCCTTAGCCTCTTCTAATCCGGCTACATCATTAAAGGTGATATTGATCTGCGATTCTTTGTCAAACAATTGGGCTTTGGATTTACCAATATTAAAAATGGCACCTCCACCAGCTCCTGCTCCACCGTTCATACGGCGCATCAGGAAGATCCAAATCACAACAATGATCAGCAATGGCAACATGAATGAAATAAACCATCCTGCCCATGGATTGGTTCTATCTTCATAGGTCACACCAATTTTTGGTTGACCAACTGCCAAACTGTCTTGAGAAGCTTTTAACTTCTGCTCAAGAATCTCTGCTGATGGTTCTGTAAATTGAAATTGGGGTCCTGTCGAATTAGAAAAAGATAGGTTGTTAGGACTACTGGAAATGTTTTTGTATTTCTCTTGGTCTAATCTATCGCTTTTTATATAAACTTCGACATCGATCAGGTCATTGCTTTTATAGGCAACGAGCTTTTCAACATCCCCAGGGATAAGCATGGTTTGTTCGAACTCCTTGTAGGTAATTTTCTTCGATGACTCTCCACTAAACAAGTATTGAAGTCCAAAAAACCCTACGATCATCGCAATCCAAAGCCAGATCATATTAAATTTCGGTGGCATTGGCGTAATCTTCTTACTCGGAACTTTCTTCATTTATTACTCTTATTCTACGTTTCACAACAATTATTATGCGCTCTGGTATTTGCTCATGTGCGCATCCCCCCACAGGTCCTCTATCCTATAATGCTCCCGCTTATCTGTTTTAAAGATATGAACTACTACATCGATAAAATCAAGCAGAATCCATTCGCCGTTGCCCTGGCCTTCTTTATGCCATGGGTCTTGGCCAAATGCTTTATAAACTTCATCTTCAACGCTCTTGGCTATCGCGTTTACTTGAACCGTAGAATCAGCATGGCAGATTACAAAATAGTCAGACAAGGTGCCGTTCACCTCTCGCATATCCATCCTCACGATTTCGTTGCCCTTTTTCTCCTGCATCCCATGGATCACCACATCTGCTAGCTTCTCTGACAACAAAGATTTTTTGTTTTTACTCATTAAGATTTATTATACTTTTGACTAATAAATTGTTTCAAACTATTTTTTAATATAATATCTTTTGCAAAATAACACATTTTCGGGAGAATCACTACGCCAAACACTAATTGTTTTGGACGAGATCGGCTCTACCAATGATTATTTGAAATCTCAATTGTCAAATTTCAAGCCACTAGCCGAATGGACTGCCATTATGGCAAAAAACCAGACCCAAGGCCGTGGTCAACGCGACAACTCTTGGTTATCCGAACCAAACAGCAATATCACCTTCAGTTTCGTCCTGTACCCAACCTTCCTAAATCTTCAAAAACACTTCATACTGAACATGTTAATCAGCCTGGGAATAGTCGATTGGCTAAAATCCCTTTCGGTCAAGGCCAGTATCAAATGGCCAAATGATATCATGTTAGGAGATAAAAAGGTAACAGGGATCTTAATAGAAAACAGCAGCAATAGCCGTGAAATCAAGCAGTCAGTAATAGGCATCGGCGTGAATGTCAACCAAAAGCAATTTTTTGGTGAGCTCATGGACAGCGCCAGTTCTATATTTAATGAGACCGGGCTATTTATTCCTGACCTAAAAACAGCATGTATTAACCTCTTGTTACAAATTCAGCAAAGAGTGGAAGAGTATCGATCCAATAAGATAACGGATGCGGATCTATTGGAAGCATATAACCAACAGCTATTCAGACGGGCAGTGCCCGCAAAATATGCCGCCCATAATCAGGTTTTTGAGGCCACCTTACTCAGGGTGGAAGAAAACGGCGGATTAATCCTGAATGTCGAAGATGAAGAACGTCGTTATTATTTCAAGGAAGTTGTATTTATAATGCAATAAAATCATTACATCTACATTAAATATTGGAGATAATACTAACTTTGAATTAAACTTTATGGACATAAATTAGTCATACATAAGAATAAAACGGTTATTTATGAAAAAAATAAATCTATTAATTGCATTTTTAGTGTTTGCCGTATCTGGGACATTTGCTCAGGTGGTAAACCCTGTAAAATGGTCAGTAGGCTTTAAGAAACTTCCTAACAATGAAGCTGTTATCTTATTAAAAGCCAATGTAGAACAAGGCTGGCATATTTACGGATTGAACGTACCTTCCGGAGGCCCAATTTCTACTTCCTTTACCTTTACTCCTGCAAATGGAGCAAAGATCACTGGAAAACCAGCAGCTAAAGAGCCAAAAACGAAGTTTGAGGACGTGTTCAAAATGAATGTCCCTTACTATAACGGAGAAGTTGTATTCCAACAAAAAGTAAAATTGGCAAACAACAAACCAACTACGGTTAAAGGTGTAGCAACATTTATGGCTTGTGATAAAGAGCGTTGTTTACCACCAGATGAGTACGAATTTGCAGTTACAATCAAGTAACAAATCAATAAAGAAAGAAACCAAAAGGCAGGATAACCCCTGCCTTTTTCTTAATTTATCCCGATAATAATCAAATATGTTTAGCTTAAAAAATGCCTTAATAGCCTTAAGTTGGCTATTTCTTATAGCAATAACTCCCCTAAAAGGAATTTCCCAAGATACACTTATCAATATTGAAGACGTTGAATTTAGCTCTGGCCAAGAAGAAAGCAGTTCGGGCGATAGCTTGATCACGGACTTTGGTGATGTAGAGTTTTCCGATGGAACCGACACTTCTGCATCTGCGACGGATAGCACAGCTGTTAGTCCAACGGTCGTATCTTCAGACGGACAATCCGAAAGCACTTCCCTATGGGGGATTTTCATCGAAGGGCTCCTAGGTGGTTTCTTGGCATTCTTGATGCCTTGTATCTTCCCGATGGTTCCTTTGACCGTTAGTTTCTTCACGAAAAAATCAGCCTCTAAATTACAGGCAGTATCCCAAGCCTTAACCTATGGCTTGTTTATCATTGTAATCTATGTGGCTTTAGGAATGCTGATTACCATCGCATTCGGTCCTGAGGCGCTTAACGCCCTTTCGACCAATGGGGTGTTCAACTTCTTCTTTTTCTTGATGCTCGTCTTCTTTGCAGCATCATTCTTTGGAGCATTTGAAATCACCTTGCCGAGCAAATTTGTCAATAAGATCGATGAAAAATCCGACAAAGGTGGTATGATCGGCTACTTCTTTATGGCAGCCAGTTTAGCCGTGGTATCCTTTTCTTGTACCGGTCCGATCATCGGAACGGTATTGGTAAATGCTGCCGTTAAAGGCGACCGCTTAGGCCCTGCCATTGCCATGTTTGGATTTTCATTCGCATTGGCGATTCCATTTGTATTATTCGCCATGTTCCCTGCACTATTGAAATCCATGCCTAAATCTGGCGGTTGGTTAAATAGCGTAAAGGTGGTACTTGGTTTCTTGGAATTGGCCCTGGCTTTGAAATTCCTTTCAAATGTCGACCTAGCTTACAACTGGCAATTCCTTGACCGCGAGGTATTCCTGGCACTGTGGATCGTGATCTTTGGATTGATGGGACTATACCTGATTGGAAAGATCAAGTTTGCCCATGATAGCGATCTAAAATACATGTCCGTTCCGAGGACGGTCATTTCCATCCTGGTCTTTTCTTTTGTGGTCTATATGATCCCAGGGATGTGGGGAGCACCATTGAAATCAATCGCCGCTTTCTTACCTCCCATCGGTACGCAGGATTTTGACATCTCCGCTGGAACACAAGCTGGAGGAGGACATGCTATTTCAGCAGATGCCACAAGCCGTAAATATTTCAACCACTTCCATGATCGTGCTACAATCAAGGGAATGGATCCATATTATGATTACGATGAAGCATTAGCCGCAGCAAAAGCGCAGGACAAACCTTTATTGGTAGACTTTACAGGCTGGAACTGTGTAAACTGTAGAAAAATGGAAGCTGACGTATGGTCTGACCCAGGGATCAAGCAAATGATCAATGAAAACTTTATCCTTGCCGAACTTTATGTGGATGACTACGATTTGAAATTACCTGAAGCTGAACAGTTCGTTTCTGAAACTACAGGCAAGAAAATCAACACCGTCGGCAGAAAGAACACGGATTTCCAGATTTCTAAATTCAACTCAAACTCACAACCGTTATACGCAATGTTAGATAACAATGAAGAACTATTGGTTCCTACCAGTGGTGCCAACTATAACATCGAAAGCTACAGAGCATATCTGCAATCGGCAATTGATGCTTATAAGGCAAAGAAATAGGCTTTCTAACAATTTAATACACAAAAAATAAGTATTTCGGTATATTTGAACTATGAGCAACATTAACAACATCGCAGTATTGACGTCCGGAGGAGACTCCCCCGGCATGAATGCAGGAATTCGTGCAGTTATCAGAACAGGAATCTATCACGGTAAAAATATGTTTGGTATCCGTAGAGGATATGACGGAATGGTACAAGGAGATATTACTCCAATGGACGCTAAATCCGTTGCCAACATTATCCAACGTGGTGGTACCATCCTTAAAACTGCAAGAAGCGATGAATTCCGTACCGTAGAGGGTAGGAAGCAAGCTTATGAAAACCTTAAGAAACATAATATCGACGCTTTGGTCGTAATTGGTGGTGACGGTACGTTTACCGGAGCTTCCAAATTTATCGAAGAGTTTGACATTCCGATCATCGGAATGCCCGGCACGATCGACAATGACCTAAACGGCACAGATTTTACCATCGGATATGACACAGCGATCAATACAGTGGTAGAGGCTGTCGATAAAATCAGAGATACAGCAGAATCCCATGACCGTCTATTTGTCGTGGAAGTAATGGGTAGAGACTCTGGACTGATCGCTTTGCGTTCAGGTATCAGTACAGGTGCCGAAGCAGTTCTAATCCCTGAGTTGGAGGTAGATTATGATGCGATCATGAAGCGCCTTGACAAAACCAGAAAAAACAAATCTTCCCGAATTATCATTGTTGCTGAAGGGGATAAAGAAGGTGGAATGGTCGTAGCGGAAAAGATCCAAGCGAACTTCCCTGCCTACGATGTACGTCTTTCGATCTTAGGCCACATCCAGCGTGGTGGTTCACCAACCTGTATGGACCGTGTATTGGCTAGCCGCTTAGGAGTTGCTGCCGTAGAGGGGCTTATTGAAGGCCGTAAGGCTGAAATGGCGGGCTTAATCTGCGGAAACGTCCAATTTACACCGTTCAACAAAGCCATCAAGCATATCGATAAAGTAAACGAGAATCTTACTCGTATCGTAGAGATCCTATCTCTATAAGATATGGTTCTAAAAAATAGAGGGGTAGCTTGAACAGCTGCCCTTTCTTTTTGCACAAACCTGCAATATTTATTTATTATTCCTTTGGTCTTATTCGAGACACATTCCGAATTTTCCGAATGTGTCTCGAATAAGACCAAAGTAAATCCCGAAGCCTAATATTCATTTTTAATTCCTTATTTTATTTTAAAACTGCATGCTTACCTTTGTTTAAATTTAAATGTGATGCAAATAGCTCAACTCTACCAGATTTATAAAGAATTCCCAAAAGTTTGTACAGACACCCGTCTTATCAGCAAGGACTGTCTGTTTTTTGCGCTGAAGGGCGACAACTTCAATGGCAATAGTTTTGCGGACCAAGCCTTGGCTGCTGGCGCAAAATACGTGATCATTGATGACAGCAATTTTTACAAGGAAGATCCGGCCTATATCTTGGTAGATGATGTATTGAGCACCTTGCAGGATTTAGCGAGGTTCCACAGGAAACATTTAAAAATGCCATTCATCGGCATCACAGGTACCAACGGCAAGACAACGAGCAAGGAACTGTTGAACAGTGTCCTTTCGCAGAAATTCAACAGCTATGCCACAAAGGGCAACCTGAACAACCATATCGGTGTGCCTTTGACCATCCTTTCGCTTACTGAAGATATTGAAATCGCCATCGTGGAGATGGGAGCAAACCATGTGGGTGAAATCGCCTTTTTATGTGGGATTTCCCAACCTACCCATGGTTTCATTACCAATGTCGGCAAAGCGCACCTGGAAGGATTCGGCTCATTCGAAGGTGTCATGAAAGCCAAAGGTGAACTCTATGATTTTCTTCGCGACCATCAGGGCCAGATCTACGTTCAGGGTGATAATGAATACCTGATGAAGATGGCTGCAGACAGAGGCCTTCAGAACGTCATCCACTATGGTTTTTCCGAAGGGAATGATGTTCAGGGTGGTTTGGTCGTTGCCGACCCTTACCTGACCATATTTTGGAACACGAATGGGGAAGAGGATAGACATGAAGTAAAGACACATCTGACCGGAGCCTACAATATAGAGAACATGCTGGCCGCTGTGGCGCTTGGAAAAACCTTTGGGTTGAGTACCGAACAGATCAATGATGGCTTGGCAAACTACGTTCCACAGAACAACCGTTCGCAGATTACCAAAACAGACAAGAATACTATCATTGCAGATTATTACAATGCAAATGCCAGCAGCATGGCTGCAGCATTGGGCAATCTGGATGTTATCCAGGCTGACCGTAAAGTTGCAATCTTAGGTGACATGTTTGAAATGGGAGATCAGAGTGAAATCGAACACCGAAAGGTAATCGAAAAGGCAAAGAGTCTGAAATTAGATCGTTTGATCTTTGTCGGCAAGGCCTTTTATGCTTTGAAGGATGACGAAGCGAGTTACTTTGCTAGCACAGATGAGCTGAAAAAAGATCTTCAGGAACATCCTTTGGAAGACTTTATGATCCTGTTGAAGGCATCAAGAGGTATGGCCTTTGAAAAATTAATGGAGGTACTCTAATGCTAGAGCTTAAGGGCGTTCACCATATAGCCATTATCTGTAGGGACTATGCTGTTTCCAAGGCATTTTACACAGAAGTGTTAGGCTTGACCATTTTACAGGAAACCTATAGAGAGGCGCGAGATTCCTACAAATTGGATCTAGCCCTTCAGGGCGAATATATCATTGAATTGTTCTCTTTCGCCAATCCTGCGGAAAGGCCAAGTTATCCAGAAGCAAGAGGACTGAGACATCTCGCTTTCAAGGTGGAGGATATAGAAAAACAGGTGGAAGAATTGAATAAGGCGGGTATAAAAACAGAGCCCATCCGTATTGATGAAACAAGCAATAAGAAATTTACTTTTTTCACCGATCCAGATGGGCTTCCTTTGGAGCTTTATGAAATTTAATCCTTACCTACTTCTAGGTTCAGTTCCTTTTCTTTATTGATTAAATTCGAGATACTGGTATCATTTAAGATCTGCAGCATGGCATTTCTCACTTCGATAAAGGTATCTCTGATGCCGCAGGCATGTTCTTCCACACATTCTTCACAAGAACGATAGAAATTCAAGCTGACACATGGCAATAGGGCGATGGGACCATCGATAAGGCGCATGACCTGCGATAGGTAGATGTCTTCAGGAGCTTTGTTCAAGCTGTAGCCACCACCTGCACCTTTTTTGGAATAAAGAATACCTGCGTTACGCATTTCCAACAAGATCTGTTCTAGGAACTTTTTGGGGATACGTTCTTCTTCAGCAATCTTGCCGATCTGCATGGGTTCTTTCCCATAGTTTCTGCCTAATACCATTAGGGCTTTTATCGCGTATTTCGTTTTCTTCGATAGCATATCAAACCGATCTGGTCTTACCTTTCAAAAGTATAAAAAATAAAGCTATTTCTGCAATACGTCTACAATCGGCTGGCCGATAGACCCATTGGGCTCCATAACATGAAGCAAAGAGGACAGTGTAGGCGCAATATCCGTAATGTGAACGACTTTATTGGTCTTGCCTGGTGTGATACCCCAGCCCATAAACACCAATGGTATATGCGAGTCGTAAGGGGTCCATGTACCATGGGTAGTTCCCGTAGAGCGAGGCGTACCGTCATACCATTGCGGTTCGGTGATGATCTGAATGGCACCACTACGTTTGCGGTTATATCCATTGATGATTTTTTCGCGGATTTCGGTAGGTACCATCATGTTTTCTCCGCCTTCCATGTCCACGACATATGCCACACCGTCTTCATGTCTCAGCATCTTGATGATGGATTTCTTGATTTTCTCCTCATCCAACTTTGAGTTTTCAATTTCAGCATAGTTCAAGTGAACTTGGTAGTTCATTAAACTGATGATCAAATTGTCCTTTCCAAATTCCTCTTTCAGCTCATCGTTCATGTTTCTTTGCAATTGTCTCGAAAAGAAATAACCACCATTACCGCGCATATCCATGAAATAACGAGAGTTATAGGAAGCAGCATGGTCTGCTGTCAAGAAAAATGTATAATTACCTTTACCTACGGTTTCATCCAGGTATTTAAAGAATTTTGCCAATTCTTGATCTAGACGAAGGTAGATATCTTCGATTTCCACAGAAGATAGCGAATAACGGTGACCGACATAATCCGTAGCAGAAAGACTTACCGCAAGAAAATCTGTAGCATCCTGAGGGTTTTTACCAAGCTTTTCATTTTTGATGGCTTCCTTCGCAAAATCTAGGGTAAGGGTATTTCCGTATGGGGTAGATTTGATCAATTCATAACCGGCATCCTTCATCAACAAAGAAGTCTTTCTTGGGAAAGCTGCCGTTTCTTCGCCAGCCCACTTCCCTTCATATACATTATCATCATCGATGCTATTGGTTTTGTAAGTATCGATAGGATATAAAGTGTTCCAATCTTGTTTCAGGTATTTATCAGCAAGCTTTTGTTTATTAAAGCCGTTTACCCATTGAGGAAGTTTTTCCATGTAATAGGTTGAGCTGATCCAATCTCCGGACTTAGCTTCAAACCAATAAGCAGCATCGGCAAAGTGACCAGCAGGTAGGATTCCGCCCCTATCCTTGATCGCAATACCGATTACCTTAGAATGAAAATTGGTCGCTAATTTCAATTGATCCGTAACTGTAGAAGCCAACAAGTTTCTAGGAGACTGTTTACCTTCTTTTTCCGCTGTTCCCACACCTTCTACCGCATCATCTTGGGTACAATACATGGAAGTACCTGTTTGTTGTTCTATCCAGTCATTTCCTGCAATGCCGTGAATGGAAGGCACACTTCCAGTATAAACCGAACTATGACCGATAGCCGTGAAGGTCGGGACATAGTTGATCATGGCATTTTCACATGAAAAACCATCACGTAGCAAGCGCTTGAAACCATCATTCCCGTATCGATCCGCAAAACGGTACAGATAATCCCAACGCATTTGATCCACCATCAGGCCTACCACTAACTTCGGCCGCTCCACCTGTGCCGAAAGCAGGGTGCAGAAGCATAAGAACAACATAGAAATACTTAACTTTCTATACATTATTATTAAATTTTAGGGTTTAAAATTTAGGTGACGTTTTAAAAAATCACCCGTATAAGAGTCTTTCTCTTTGACCAAATCTTCCGGCGTTCCGGCAAAGACAATGTTTCCGCCCTTGTCTCCACCTTCCGGACCGATATCGATTACCCAATCGGCAGATTTGATCATATCTAAGTTATGTTCGATGACCAATACGGTATTTCCTTGTGCAATCAGCGCATTGAAAGCTTTTAACAGCTTGCTGATATCATGGAAATGCAGTCCGGTTGTCGGTTCATCGAAAATAAACATGGTTTTCTTTTGGTTATTTCCTTTGATCAGGAAGGAGGCAAGTTTGATCCTTTGGGCCTCACCACCTGAAAGCGTACTTGAAGACTGTCCCAATTTCACATAGCCCAATCCTACCTCTTGCAAAGGTCCCAGCTTGTTCAATATCTTAGGTTGATCTGCAAAGAATTCAATAGCTTCATCCACACTTAAATCTAAGATATCAGATACCGATTTCTCTTTATACTGAACATCCAAAACATGTTGTTTAAAGCGCTTACCATCACAGGCCTCACATGGTAGGATGATATCCGCCATAAATTGCATCTCGATCTTTACTACACCCTCTCCCTGACAGACCTCACATCTACCGCCCTCCACATTGAAAGAAAAGGCAGATGGTTTCAAGCCATTAGCTTTGGCTGCTGGCAATGAGGAATACAAGGCCCTGATTTCATCCCAAGCTTTGACATAAGTAACCGGATTTGAACGTGTGGACCTTCCGATCGGATTTTGATCGACCATTTCTACCTGTTCGATTTGATCTATTGCGCCTTCGATTCCATCATATAGACCTGTTTGTTCGCCTGAATAGGAGCCTATGGCTTTCTGTAGGGCTGGATAAAGGATCCTTTTGACCAAGGAAGTCTTACCGGAGCCTGAAACACCAGAAACGACGGTAAACACATTCAATGGAAAATCTACGGTTATCCCTTTCAGGTTATTTTCTCGGGCACCATTCACACGGATGGCTTCATTCCATTTCTTCCTTTTTTCAGGAACTACAATAGAAAGATCTCCATGAAGATATTCTCCAGTCAAGCTTTTTTTATCCTTCAAGATTTCTTGATAGGTTCCTGCAAATACCAGTTCGCCGCCATTGATCCCTGCTTCAGGACCAATATCGATCAGGTAATCTGCTGCTTCCATCATTTCTTGCTCATGCTCCACCACAATTACGGTATTGCCGGCATCGCGAAGGGACTTCAGCACCCCGATTAATTTTTGGGTATCCCGAGGGTGCAAACCTATACTAGGCTCATCCAATACATAAATGGACCCCACTAGGGACGATCCCAAAGAAGTGGCTAGGTTGATACGTTGAGATTCACCTCCTGAAAGGCTATTGCTCAAGCGGTTCAGGGTAAGATAGCTCAGGCCTACATCACACAGGAACTGCAGACGATTCACGATCTCGGCCAATAAGCGTTTGGCGATGATTGCTTCGCTCTCTGAAAGTTTCAGGTTTTGGAACAGCTCCAAAGCTTCACTTAGAGGCAACAAAACCACATCGGTAATGGAATGTCCATTGATCTTTACATAAGATGCATCCTTACGCAGTCTGGTCCCTTTACATTCAGGACAGTCGGTTTTCCCCCGATATCTGGACAGCATCACCCTATATTGGATCTTATAGGTCTGCTCTTCCAATTCCGCAAAGAAATCGTTCAAGCCTCTAAAATATTTATTTCCTTTCCAAAGTAACTCTTGTTGAGCCTTGGTCAGGTCACTATAGGCACGATGGATAGGAAAATCAAATTTTATGGCCGTACGCACCAATTTATCCAACCAAGCGCCCATTTTCTCGCCGCGCCAGGGAGCAATGGCTCCATCGAATATCGAGCGGCTTTTATCTGGAATGACTAGATCTGGATCGATACCAATGATCTTTCCATAGCCTTCACAACGTTTACATGCCCCATAAGGATTATTGAAACTGAAAAAGTTTGGGGTAGGCTCTTCAAAGGTTATTCCATCAAGCTCAAACTTGTCTGAAAAATGAAACAGTTCCTCATCAACCTGAATCTCACATTCACCCTTTCCTTCGAAATAAGCGGTTTGTACAGAATCGGCGAGACGATTGATGGTATCATCTTCATGGTCCAAGCGAACCCTATCGATCACGATAAAGACTTCTCCTTCCTTAAAGCTGGCGTTGGATACCGCTTTATCTTCAATGATGGTTTCGATCTTATGGATGGAATCGTTGTATTTTACACGAACAAATCCCTTTTGCAGCAAAAGTGAAAGTTCTTCCTTCAGTTTTCTGTTATTACTAGGGATAAGGGGGCTATAAATGGTGATGGTTGTATCATCGGGATAGGCCAACAGTTTATCCACAATGGAGCTGACGGTATCTTTGCTCACTTCTTCTCCAGAAACTGGCGAAATGGTCTTTCCAATTCTTGCGAACAACAATTTAAGGTAATCGTAGATCTCGGTGGAGGTTCCCACAGTAGATCTGGGATTACTGGAGATGACCTTTTGTTCGATCGCGATAGCCGGAGCAATGCCTTTGATGTAGTCTACATCAGGCTTGTTCATACGGCCCATAAACTGTCTGGCATAGGAAGACAAGCTTTCTACATACCGGCGTTGGCCTTCAGCATAAAGTGTATCGAATGCGAGGGAAGATTTTCCGGATCCTGACATCCCAGTAATGACAACAAGTTGGTTTTTAGGAATATCGACATCGATATTCTTCAGATTGTTGACACGGGCGCCTTTTATTTGGATATGGGTTTTTGGAGTATGAATAGCAGTTTTTTGCATAACCTTCAAAGTTAGGCAAAACTCATGAAAATGAGCTCTCTAATCCAAAGAAAAACGATTTCTTATGAAATAGTTACAATATTATCGCGGTAATTTTTCAGGTCTCGGCATGCGATATTTAGTGGCCGTTATCGCGTCCAAAAATGCGGCAACCTGACGGATTTCCTCTTTGCTCAGATCCAGTTTCTTCATCAATGGGTCAATCCTAGGGTGCATCGGATCCGCCTCCTGTTCTGCATTTCTAGGGTTGTTCATGGCCATCCCAGAGTTATACATATTGATCACACCGATAATATTATCGAACAGACCATTATGCATCCAAGGATTCGTATTCATTACATCTCTCAAAGATGGTGTTCTGAACTTTCCGACATCTTTAGGGTCTTTGGTCACTTCATAACGCCCTAAATCCTCATATTTTCTTTTATAATAGGTCAGTCCGATATTATGAAAATCTTCGTCCGTAAAGTACTGCCCATTATGGCAGTTCATACAGCGGGCTTTGGTACGGAATAAGTGCAATCCTGCGATCTCATCATCATTCAAGGCCTCGTATTTTCCATCTAAGAATTCGTCAAACCTACTTCTTTTACTTGTAATCGTTCGTTGGAAGGTAGCAATGGCGCTCATGATTTCAGGCATGGAGAAATCCTCATCGCCAAAAGCCTCTTTGAATAGTTTTTTGTATTCGGGGATAGCTTTCAGTTTAGGGACCAACTTAGTCAGGTCCATGGCCATTTCATTATGTGCTTCAATTGGGCTCAGCGCTTGTTCTTCAAGGGAATGGGATCTACCGTCCCAAAACATGGTTTTGCGCTCGCCAACATTCATCAAGGAAATGGTATTTCTATTTCCAACGAGATGGTCATGCCCTACAGGTACGGTGGAATGGTCTCCAAAGGACGTTTGGGGATTATGGCAAGAGCTGCATGAAATCTGGTTCGAACCCGATAGGATAGGGTCAAAGAAAAGGAACTTGCCCAGTTTCACCTTAGGCTGTTCCATTAAGGAAAAATAGCTGGTATCGATTTTTGGAAGTGATTTAAACTCTTCATAGTTCACGCCAGAGTCAATGGTTGGTTTAGGCCATTCACTGATTGGCTTGCTGTAAAGGCTTCGCAAATCTTGAATCCCTTTATCACTCAGAAAAGCTGTGCTCAGAATGCACATTCCCAAAACAAACCCGATCGCTAATACTTTTTTCATCTCTAACTCTAAAACATCAACCCTATGGTCAACGAATAATACTTCTGTTTTATTTCAGTAGCCGAAAGCGCCTCTGCCTGCACAAAAGGTTTGATCTGCTTTGCTGCTACAAAATCATACCTTGCACGAGCTCCGATGGAGAAAGGTTCGGCTGTTAGGTAGTTATAGTTCTCTTGCAGCATATTCGCAATTCCAGTCCCTTGCTTGATACCATTGAACTGGGACCTGCTTTTCAACAGTTTCTGCTTCTGCAAATTTAAACTAATTCCAAATAAACCGCTCTTTAAATCCCATAAATACTGCCCCTCAACGCCAACATTCAGCATATCAGCCATTTGCTCACGGAAAGGGTTGACATATTGTTCCTTAAATTGGGTAAAATCTGCATAAGGCTTAATAGTCCAGTCCGCTTTTCCTACAATTGCCTCGAAGTGGTAACTGAAATTATAATAGCGGTAAGAAGATATTTCAGAAATCTTAATAAGACCTTGGGAAGATCCATCATTATGGAATAGGCTTTCGACTCCTTTTCTGGTTTGCAGCTCCATGGATGCATTTCCACCGTATTTCCAATCTTTTGTTCTATGGAGATAGCCGATTTTTCCAGAGATGATCTGGTCAGTCCAATCATTGGCATTTGAACGGGATGCGGATAATTTTCGATTACCATTCTTTTGAGATAATCCTACTTCAACAAAAAAACCATGTTCTGATCTGGGAAGGAAGGAAATCTTTCCGTCAAACCCATTCATCTCATATAAGATGTCATCACTTTCACTAGATAAGCCTGAAAGCAATTTATTATATGCTCCTAATCCATTCATATAATATACTGGCGGTTTCCCCAGTTCTCTCAGGAAGGTTAATTTGTTCCTTTGTTTATAGAATTGATATCCCAGGTTAGCACTCAACAGATACTGCGGTAGGATTTGGTAAGAAGCTCCCAATCCAACATGGAGGTTGCTACTGTTGTTCTCTGGTCTTGGGTCCACCTTACGATGGGAAAGATTGGCTCTGTAGCCAGCTTCTCCCCCGATGACCCATTTTCCAATCTCTTTGGCCATACCTCCAGAAAATTGGTACATCTCTGAATTGAGGTCGCCACCTACAGAGTCAGCGGTTAAATACGGGAACACGACCTCAAAATCCGAAGTTTCATTGAACTTGAGGTCTTGGATTTTCTTGCTCTCGTAGCTAGCCTCTCCCCAAAGGGTGATATTGGGAAAAGCTTCTTTTTGGTAAGACTCGGTATTGAATCTAAATCCTTGGTCTCCGGATCCCCTTTGCAGGGTATATCGATCCTTATTGTCGGAGAAATAAGACAGTTCAATAGGAGTTAACGACTGTTGGTATTGGAAGGGTCTTAATGCAGGACTTTCATATAAAGTATTACGGAAAGTCCTGCTGATATCCATACGTTCCTTGATCCCCAAAGAATTTACGCCCAGGGAATCCTGTGCTTGGCTAATATAAGCAAAACAGCAGCATAAAACAACCGTGGATAAGTACCTTAACATGTTATGGTAGCAATAGTGCTTTTGAGGAAGGCATAAAATCTTCGGAGGAATTATTGGTATCCTTCGAATAAGGTTTACCATTTTCCAAGTTTCCGATCGTTTTTCTGATTACCGATTTACCGTAACGCGTATCATCGCCTAAAGCTTGGCTTGCGTAGGTCCAGCCCATATCCAATGAACTATCGGTCACCAACCATGCAAAGGTGGTTTTTGCAGATACGTTGACCGCATCGGTGATGTAGCTATTTGGAATCTTAAAGGAATCAAAATTCATTTTTCTACCGGTCTCACTGATATAGCTATAGGAGTAAGCATTATCTGTTTTAAATTTCTCAACGGTTACCCCTTCTGGGAATCTTCCCATGACATAGGATTGGTGGCCATTGGAGTGCATCAAAAGATTGCCTGAAACATTGATTGCATTCGGAACGCTAGGGTTATCAATGTTGATGGTACCGATCAGTTCGATCTCGAAATCTGCTTTGGAAAGGTCCAAAGATTTCGGATTAACCTTAGTATGGTCAATGGCATTGTTCGCAATGATCAGATCTGCCCCTGGAGCTACTGCGTACTGTTTTCCAGTTCCCGGAATCATGATGATCTGTTTGGAAGTGAAAGCATCTTTCATGACATCAGGGGTATAGTTTCTTTTTGTCACGGTTAGGAAATCAGATTGAGCGATAAACAGTCCATCAGCATATAGCGTATCTGATGAGTTGTTATGGAGAATAAAATACTTATCTCCATTGTACAGTTTACCTGCTTCGGTAGAGGTTCCGGTGAAGAAAATCTCTTTGAAAACAAAGTTTGCTGTTGGGTCTGAAAGAAAAGTTTCTAAGCTAATGCTTGTATTGGCAGCATTAACGACGATCCCTTCCTTTCGGGCTTTAATTTTCATGGCCTTATCTTTATCGCCAACCTTTATTACGATGTCTCCATCTAGGGTCGCAACATAAGTACCATAAGCCAAGGAAGTCTTAGCGGTATCAGATCCTTCAACCAAAGTAGCGGCCGTAGTGACTTCTGTATTTGTTTCCTGTAAAGTGATCCTCACATTATTGAGTTTGTATTCACCTTGCAAACTTGACTTATCAACTTCGATTAAAACTTCAGATCTAGATTCTAAAAAATCATCTTTCATACAAGAGCTCATTCCGAAAAGCATCAAGCATAAAATCATCATTTTCAAGTTTGTTAAATTTTTCATTTCTATTCTATCTATTATATTTTAATATTTACTTCCATTCCAAAATAAGGGCTATCTTCCGCTCTATTACGTCGGATAAACTGATTACCATATTGCGAATAATCAGGCTTATAGATAAAGAGCCGGTTGACAAACATGGCTACCCTGATCCTATTTTTAATAACCTTTGTCGCTTTAAAATTGACCAGCAGATCAATAGGTTCCTTAAATTCATTGTATAAATATGGGTCAACCTTGCGGTCCAATAGGCGCAGGATGGGGTCGTTTCTATCTGCCTCGGTATAGTTGTGGTAGTTTTGGTCAATGTCCAAATAGCCTATTGGCAGGTTATCCCTGAACAAGGATTGCTTGGATTTGTACCAGAAGCTCTGCACACTCATCGACAGGTTCATTCCCAACTTTGGTAAAAAGGAGTCAGCAGTGAGATTGGTATTGAAACTTTCGTAATGACCTCCTGTGTTGCCATTGGCATAGACCCCTACATATTGCCTTACTTTTCCATCCGTAATTTCCAATGGACTTATTACCTCCATGACTGGCTGATTGTTGGCATTGAAGGTTCGAAACCAAGCCCCGTTTACTGTGAAACGCGTGTTGATTCCCTGGATCCGCTTGGAGCTGAAGTTGTATTCAAGTCCTTGCTTTTCCGTGATGCTCCCGTTTGAGTTTTGAGTGTAAGAATGAAATTCAGCTTGGTCAACATAAGTGAAATCTTCAATTGATGGTTTCGCTGTCAATGTATTGGGATCAACAGAAGTGACATTATATTTTCTTAGGGAAACAGCATCAAAAACGGAGATATTCCTAAATCCATTATCCAACTTTTCATTGAAGTAATTAATGGAGAAGGTATTCCCTTCGAAATCCAACTGGGTTCCGATTTCCCATTTTATGTTTTTCGCTGCTTCCAAAGCATAATTCACCGGATTGACAATATTGGTCGTTGCCCAAGCTAACCTATATGCTGGGTTATTATGATAATAGACCAGTTCCGGGATATCACGATAGAAGTTTTGAGGATAGAGTAGATTTTGGTTTGGAGCCAAGGTCTGGATCCCATATCCCGCGAAGACATTGGATTTCAATTGCTTTCCAAATACGCTGATTTGTGGAAGATGCAACCTTCCATTGTATCTTGGATCTACAAATACCTTACCTGACAGGGCATATTCCTTTTCTAGGTTAGTCAAGCTAAAGGCTCTTACACCGAGATTATTTTCGAATAGAAGATCGCCTATATTGATAAAGAACCTGTCTTCTGCAAAAAGGGAAAGGTTGCTCATGGCCGGAATGGACCTTAAAGATCTCGGTCTGGCATTTATGGAAGTGCTGATTGGAAAATCTAGATCATATTGTGGTCCTAAGCCAAGGTTCTTGGCATAGGCATATTCAAGGCCGGCCTTCACCTGTTGTTTGAACAGCCTAATAAAGCTCCAGTTTCCTACAAGCTTAAGGTTAATATCCAATGGGCGGCTGTCCGACTTAAATTCTCCTACATAGGATGGGGTCATAAAGATAGCCTCATGGCTTCCTGAAACCATGGAGTTCATCAAAATAGTGGCAGTCCTTGCCTGCACCAGCTTTTGCATGTCAATCTGGTTGGAAGATAGCCTAGCATTAATCCCAAAAGTTACATTCCTGAATGTTGATTTAGGATTTGAGGAGAATAGTTTGAAGGTATTATTGAAACCGAAGAACTGCACATTGTTCTTGTAGCGATCCGTTAGTTTATAATCATTATCAGGATCTAATCGTTCATTGTCAATGGTGGTATTGAAGTCCAGTCCATGGATCCAAATGAAACGATAATTGTTTAAGTTCCAAGTTTTCTCGCCCCTAATGGAAGTATTGATTCTTTTGAAGGTATTATAGATATCCGTGACATTACTTCTGGAATTGAGGTAACCGCCATCAATGTTCAGTTTATAGGAACCAAATTCGAAGCCTTTACCAACTCCGAGCAATTTACTAAAACCATCAGCTTTAATTCTTGCAGTCCAAGGTTCATAACCTTTAATTCTATCGATCAGGACAACACCTGAAGTCAGGTTACCATACTCTACGGATGGAATCCCTCGGATAATCTCCACTTTTTCAATATTATCCGTGGCAATGGTCCGCATATCCACAGCAATATTGGCAGTGCTACGTCCATTATTCATACTCCCCTGACCTAATTCAAATCCTGCAGTTGGATCAACCATGGATTGGGAATTAAGCTGCATTCCATCCACCGAAAACATGGTTCCCAAGGAACCTGTGGAATAAGCGGACATGGAAGCGCCATTGGCTGTCCTCAGGTTGATACCGTTGACTTGATCAAGGACTGGACTCTTGGTTTGTCCACCTGGGAGCAGTTCCAATAAATCGGTAAAGCTTGATGGCTGAAGATGCTGCATGGCATCTCTCGTGATGATTGAGCTCGTACCTATATTCTTGGACTCTTTGGCCGTGACATAAACCTCATCGATATTGACTTCATCTTGGTTGAAAACAATATGGGTTTCACGATTATTGTCGAGCTTTATGGTTCGGGTAATGGGTTTGAAACCAATATGGGAAAACTTAAGTAGATAGCTGCCCTGAGGTAAATTGGGAATAATAAACAGTCCTTGTTCATCACTCAGGCTGCTAAAGTTGGGTTTCTCCGCAATCTCGATATTTACATTGCCCAAGGCTTGCCCCTTACTGTCCTTAATGGAACCAGAAATGGAGAATAACTGAGCAAATGATACAAACGGAAGGCCCAGGAAGATTAGTAATATGTAGATGTTTTTGAGCAAAGACAATTAAGACTAATTCTAAACAGCGCAAAATAACGTAAAAATATTTACTTTTAGAAATAGCTTTTCCTTTAACTCTAGGAAGTTAAATTGGGATTGATTGAACTCAGGCGTTGAAATTTATAAAAAAAGCTTGTTGTGATTATTCAAAATCACCTTCCCCAGCTTTGTTATCATTCTCCAGTTTCTGCAATAGTTTTTCTACTTCTTCTTCTGAAGCTGTTAGTTTCGCCTTGCAGATAGTCAACAATTCAGATGCCCTATTGATCTTGGCTGTCAACTCATCTACAGCAATATCACCAGATTCGATGTCTGAAACAATATGTTGAAGTTCCTCGAACGCATCTTTATAGCTGTATTTATTTTCCATGGTTTGATTCTTTGTTTATTACTTTAGAAATGATCTTTCCGTCTTCCAATTGGATTTCCAGTTCAGAACCTATTTCAACTTGGTCCAGCTTGTGGACAGATTTACCGTCCATCCGCACGATGCTAAAGCCTCTTTTTAATATATGAATGGGATTCACGATACCTAGCATTCTTTCCAAATGCTGCAGCTGGGCTTGATTTTCCTTTATGCTCTGTCTACTGAACCTGATCAAGTGGGCCTGTAGCCCGTTCAATTCCGCTTTATCTTTTAACAAGAGGGTTTTACTGTTCCAAGAAATTGAAGACACGATATGTTTTAATTTTAGATTTTCTTCTTCAAAGCTCCTTCTAACTGCTCGCAACATTCTTTCCAACGCATTATCCACAGGGATAGCAAAATTGTGGAACTTCTGTAAAAGGAAGTCCGCCAATTCGCTAGGCGTAATAGCGTTCTTATACGCGACCATCTCACTGACGGTTTCATTTGTGGAGTGACCTATCCCTGTGAGTACAGGAATTGGAAAGATGGCAATGGCCTTGGACAGGAAATAGTTGTTATAGGAACTCAAGCCGACATCTCCTCCTCCACCTCTAATGATGGCGACCGCATCAAAATCTTCTAATTTATTAGCAATGACCTCCAATTGCTTAATAATGGAGCTGATGGATTTATCCCCCTGCAATAAGGCAGGAAAGAGCGTGCATTCAATTTTATAGCCCCAAGGGTTACCGTTGATAATTTTAAAGAAATCGGAAAGCCCCTTACTGGTTTCAACAGAGATAATGGCCAATCGCTTAGGGATGAGAGGGAATGGAAGCCTTTTATTGGCGTCAAATATACCTTCTTCGGTCAGTTTCTTGATGCTTTCCCTTTTCTCTTTTTCCAGTTCTCCAAGCACAAAGGTAGGATCGATATCAACGATCTTCAGACTGAAGCCGTACAGCGGATCGTAGGATATACCCGCCTGGAATAGCATGGTAATACCTTCCCTTAAGGGTTCTCCAAGTACTTCCATGAACTGCCTGTTTATGCGTTCATAATCCATTTTCCATAAAATAGACCGCATTTCAGCAACCACCTTACCTTCTTTTTTCTCTAGTAGTTCGGGGTAGCAATGGCCTGAATGGGAATAATGGTTCAATTTGTTCATCTCCGCTTTAATCCAATAAAGACTCTTGTATCGCTCAGCAATCGTCTTTTGAATGCTTCGGGACACCTCTAGGAGAGTGAAAACGGTTTTATTGTCCATCAGTTCGGGCATTCTCAAATATACAGAATTATTACAGGTCGGGAATGCGTGTTTGTGCGTTTTATTAGTACATTTACAATAAGAAATCCTAAAAACAATTATGATTCGCTTTTTAAACCTCCTTACAATATTCCTGTTATGCGGGTATTCCATTAGTCAAGCTCAGTATAAACAGGTCATCAGCAATCAAACGGTTCTTCTGAACAACCAAAAGAACATCCTTCCCTTCAAGCGTTTGGATGAACGCAGAATAGCGGTCATCAGTACGGACAGTGTAAAATATGCACCCTTTATTCAGCAATTACAGCGATATGGTGAAGTAAAGAGCTTTGGTTTTGACCAATATGATGAACATACGAAATACTACAATACTATTATCGTTGCTGGTACGGAAGACGAGTTTAGACCGGATCAATTGGCGATGGTCATTCAATCTGCCGTAAATCGAAAGGATGTCATTCTCTGTAAATTCGGGAAGGATATCAATTACATCAATATAGGCTTGTCTTCTGCCAACTTAGGCCGATTTGCCAGCATTTTAACAGCACCTAGCTTAGATGAAGGTGCCCAGGAGAATGCGGCAATGTCCATCTTCGGTGGGTTAGGTATCACTGCCGGAACGAATAAAACAACGCAAACCCGACTACAGTACAGCAAAGGCAGACAGTCAGGCCTGGACATCGCCAAAATGACCAATCAGATCGATGCCATTGCGAAGGATGCTGTTGAGCAGCATGCCGCTCCGGGGATGATGGTCATGGCCATAAAAGATGGTCAGGTAATCTTTGAAAAGGCGTATGGCTACCATACCTACGAAAAGAAGCTGGCCAATAGCATTTATGATATCTATGACTTAGCATCCATCAGTAAAATTGCCGGCACGACGCCTGTTGTGATGCACTTACAGGAAAACAACATCATCAATCTGGATAGCACCATGGGACATTACCTATGGCAAGCGAAACAGAGCAATAAAGCCAATATTACCCTCAGGACCGTACTTTTACATGAGGCTGGTTTTACTCCTTTTATCCCGTTCTACAGGAACCTGAAACCTGGTGACCTTCAACGCACAAAAGATGATTCCCATCAAGTCAAGGTCGCTGACAATGCCTATCTAAAGAATAATTACTACCGAGATGTTATGTGGCCAGAGATGTTGAATTCTCCGGTTAAGCCAATCGGAAACTATGTCTATTCAGACATCAGCATGTATGTAATGAAGGAAGTCTCTGAACATGAAACTTCCACTCCAATGCAGGACTATGTCCAAGATATTTTGTACAGGCCCATTGGGATGAAGACCGCGGGATATCTTCCGAGAGATCGTTTCAACAAGGACCAAATCATTCCTACCCAACAGGACACCGCCTTTCGGAAGGTCCTGTTGCAAGGATATGTGCATGATGAGGGTGCAGCCATGGCCGGTGGAGTGGCTGGACATGCGGGCCTGTTTGCTTCTGCAAATGACCTTGCTATCTACGGACAGCTATTGCTGAATCGAGGCGAATATGGGGGCGTGAGGTATTATAAACCGGAGACCATCGATCTTTTCACCTCCAAACAGTCGAAAACAAGTCGCAGAGGTTTGGGTTTCGACCGATATGACCCTAAGAAAGGCGCAGACTACCCTTCTAAATTGGCAAATCCATCTGTATATGGCCATACCGGTTATACAGGGACTTGTATATGGGTAGATCCGAATAACCAATTGATTTATATATTTTTGTCAAATAGAGTACATCCGCAGGTATCTACAAAAATCTATGATCTGAACGTTAGGAGTCGTATACAGGATGTCATCTATGAAACCATTTTTAACGCTAAATAATGAAAAAGAAGTTTTTATTGACCTTCCTTCTCGGAGGTTCTATTTTTGCCAGTATGGGGCAGGATTATAAACAGATACATCAAGACCTGATCGTTGTGGATGGCCACAATGATGTGATCGTCGAAAGCATATTGCCTGGCAAGGACATCGGCAAAAGAATCAAAACCGGTCATACCGATCTACCCAGACTGAAAGAAGGTGGAGTGGATGTTCAGGTATTTGCCGTTTGGTCCGATGACAAGAAATGGAAGAAGAATGCCTACAAACATGCGAACGACCAAATTGATGCCTTAGAGAAACTGATTGCCAACAATCCGGATAAGATCGAACTGGCAAAGAGTTCTACAGATATAGAGCGCATCAACAGAGAGGGAAAGATCGTTGCATTGATTGGAATAGAAGGCGGCAATATGATTGAGGAACGCCTTGATTACCTGGAAGCACTTTACGATCGTGGAGCCCGCTATCTGACCCTAACCTGGAACTACAACCTACCTTGGGTGACGGCAGCTGCCATGGAAGTGAAGACCAAGGATAAAAAAGGAAAAGGCTTGACGGAACATGGCAAGGAAATTATCCGTAAGATGAACGACCTCGGTATGATGGTCGACCTTTCCCATGCCGGTGAACAAACATTTTATGATGTTTTGAGTATCACAAGCAAACCAGTATTGGTCTCCCACAGCAATGCAGCAGCATTGACGCCACATTATCGAAACCTGAAAGATGCGCAATTGGAAGCCCTGAAGAAAAATGGCGGTGTAGTAGGTGTCAATTTTTATTCTGAATTTCTTGATTCCAACTACCCGAAGAGAGTAAAAAAACTCTATTACAAAACCCACAAAAAAGACAGTACAAACAAGGAATTATCTATAGGCAAGATGTATGGTTCCCTTTCGCCAAAGCTAAAGCATGAAGCTAATGCCCCTTTTGAAAATGTACTTAAGCACGTAGACCATCTGGTCGCCAAGGCGGGCATAGACCATGTAGCCATAGGATCCGACTTTGATGGCATTGAATCTCCGCCTCAGGAACTAGAAGATGTCACCAAATTCCCGGCCCTCACAAAAGCATTGCTGGAAAGAGGCTACAGCAAGGAAGATGTCGCTAAGATCATGGGATTGAACTTCCTGAGAGTATTAAAGGAGAATGAGAAATAGGTTATAGACAATAGACATAAGACACAAGACAATAGACTCTTTCTGGCTCCCTATCCCAAATGACTGAGATAGTTGGCAGTCTTAGCCATTCTAATGTCTTGTATCTGTTGTCTACTGTCTGAAAAAGGAAAGGGTGGATTTTCAAGAATCCACCCTTTCCTTTTTTTAATATTTTGTTATCTAGAATAACGGAACTGTTGTTTGTCCATCATTCCCATTTGGTTTTTCATCAATTTGATCTGCTCTTCCAGCAATTTGTTTTTATCAGCTTTCTTAGCTTCGGCCAGAAGCTTTTCAGCTTCGCGCTTATTACGTTTTGCCATAGCGATACCAGCAAGGCTTAACTTGGCCAATGCCACGTTATGATCCATATGCAAGCCCATTGTCAAGGCTTTCTTGAAATATTTCTCTGATTGTAAAGGTGCTCTTTGAGATTCGATCAAGCCCAAAAGCATATGGTAGTAACCATATTGAGCAGAGATCAATTCCGTTTCGTAGTTCTTGATTTTCTTCAACCAAACTTCAGCTTTGTCCATACGTTCTTTGCGCAAGAACCATTGGGCGATAAGCATCTTCTCGTTGAAGAACACGGTTACCCAAGCTAAAATAGTAATCAGGATTGCTAAAATCCCCCAGCCCCATTGACCAATCCAGAACAATGCAACCGTTCCGATCACCAACAAACTACAAATTATAATGCGAACTATATTTGACATAATTATGCTTAATACTGTAAGTTTGCAAATATCCGTTAAATTGCCGTAGTATCCAACTTGTTTACAGCAAAATAATGTAAAATTTTATATAAACATATGTCTGACCGTTTTGATTCTTCTTGGGAACCTATCATTAAGCCTTTATTCAACAGCACTGTCTTACAGGATTTATCCGAGTTTGTAATAAAGGAAAGAAGCCTGCACAAGGTTTTTCCTCCGCAGGACCTGGTTTTTAACGCCTTCAAATTGACCCCTTTTCAAAACCTGAAAGTAGTCATCTTGGGCCAAGACCCCTATCATAACGATGGCCAGGCACATGGGCTGTCTTTTTCGGTCCCTGTTGGAATTGCCATACCACCCAGTTTAAGAAACATCTATACCGAATTGGTGACTGACATTCCAGGATTTCAATACCCGAACCATGGCGATCTGACAAAATGGGCCAAACAAGGCGTTTTGCTCTTGAACGCAACCTTAACGGTTCGAGCTCACGAAGCCGGTTCGCACCAGAAGAAAGGATGGGAATATTTTACGGATGAGATCATCAAAGCGATATCAGAGCAGAGCGAACATGTCGTATTCTTACTGTGGGGAAGTTATGCCATCAAGAAATCAGCATTGATCGATAGCAGCAAGCACCTTATCTTAACCGCTGTACACCCATCCCCACTATCGGTTTACAGAGGATTCTTCGGATGCGCCCATTTCTCACAGGCCAACAGTTACCTGCAACAACATGGGAAACAAGCCATTGATTGGCAAGTTTAGGCAACTACGCGTACCTTTCCAATAAATTTTTGAATTTATAATCCTCGGTAGAGAGGACTTCAATATGATTGATCCTAATCTTCTGGTTATGCTGCAGGATATGGGTAAACATCAGATGGCTATCATAGGTAATCTCCCAATCCTCATGAAAATCCACAGGCTGGGTCGCTTCGCCCAAAACAACGTATTCCAGGTTGCCTAAGGTCGAATATCGGCTGATCTCAATCTGCGCATCCGGTCTTTCGTGCAGGTAGTACCATGCCCCATCACCAACGCCGCCAAGATATTTCGCATGTTTAGGAACGGTGATAGGTTTAGACCCAAAATTAACGGCACCGATGATCAAGTCATTGGGCAGTAGATCCGCCTTGTTCCTGAACACATTATCTCCCAGCTGTTTAACCAGAAAAAAGAAAGACTTCCAACGGTCCATCTTGAATGACTGAAACCCGTCCGAAGGGCTATAGCTGTTCACCATCCTGCTCTTGCAAACATTCACGATATTGCTGATAGGGCTCGCTTTAATGGTTTCCGGCAGGTTGATACCGTGCCAGAAATGATATTTCTTGGAAGCCTTCATCAACATCCTGGTAATGAATCGGGAACAGTTGTTGTTATTCTTAGCGACAGCGCCATAGGGGTATGTACCCTCCTCTACGCATTTATCACCATAATCCTTGGCGATTTCAAAGTTGATATCGTTGGCCACGCTGAAAAAGACCCTTCCCTCACCATACATGGCACCTTTTAAGGGTTCGATTGCAGCAATGATCTCTTGGATGTTTTCGATCTGGCCATTCTTGAACTTAGCCTTGACCTTGATCTCCAGCATTGGGTCGGAATCCTTCGATCGTGCCCTTCCGTAACCTCGGGGGGTTATATAGCGGCCAAAATCATAAAAGAGCAACTCGCCCGTCTGGTGATTCACCAAGACGACACCAGTATGCCCAACCTTGAAGTTTAAATTTTTGACAATACCAATTTTTTTGAAAAACATCATCCATTTTTCATCTCCACGTATGGTAGCATCTGGCCATGTCAATATGATTGCAGAATCTTGATATGCCATCTTTAAAGATTAATATTCTAATGGTACAATTGGTTCTTTTTTACTGGTGGACATAATCATCATGGTTTGGAACGTCTTCACAAAAGGGATCTTTGAAATCTTCTCCATGATTACCGCCTCATATGCCTTAATGTCTTTAACATATACTTTCAGCATGAAGTCGCAGTTACCTGTTACGTGGTGGCATTCGGTCACTTCGGGAATGGCACGAACGGCTTCCACAAATTCAGGAATGGCATTATGGGTATGGAAATCAAGGGAGATCTGAATGAATGATTTTATTCCTAATCCTAGCTTTTCCTCATCGACAAAAGCATGGTAGCTCTTGATGAAACCAGAGTTCTCCAATTTACGGACCCGCTCCAATGTAGGGGCAGGCGAGAGACCAATATTGGTCGCCAGCTGTAAATTAGTTATCCTTCCGTTCTCCTGAAGAAGCTTTAGAATCTTCAAGTCCGTTTTATCTGGTTGGTAAGACATAGGCTTTTCAATAAAATTAAAGAATAGTAAATATACAAAATAATATTTGGTTTAACACAAAATGTATTTCTGAATTATTGGCGGGGTCTAATATAGACTGACTCAATCTATTGATTGACATTCAATTGATTTTATTTATATCAATCATTCTATTGTCATAATGTAATCATTCTAAATAGCCTTTAATGCAGAAGAAATGACATTTGTCATTTTTTTTGCGGTTTACTGTGTAGGTTGAACACAAAACAAGCTTTTTTCTGCATTATAAACCGTAACTTTGCAAATCAAAACCAATGGGAAAGAACCCATCATTAAAGTGAAAGAGATATGAGCACAAAAGACGACGATTTATTAAAAGAGTTAGAGCTCGAAGAATATAAGTACGGTTTTACGACCGACATTGAGATGGAGATCGCTCCAAAAGGTCTTAATGAAGATACCATCCGTTTGATTTCGAAGAAGAAAAACGAACCGGAATGGTTATTGGAGTGGAGACTGAAGGCTTTCCAACATTTCTTAAAAATGAGCATGCCGACTTGGCAAAACTTCAAGAACCCTGAAGTAGATTTCCAGGACATTTCCTATTACGCTGCCCCAAAACCTAAAAAACAACTTGATAGTTTGGACGAAGTGGACCCTGAATTATTGGCAACTTTTGCCAAATTGGGTATCCCCTTGGACGAACAGAAGGTACTTGCTGGGGTAGTAGCAGTTGATGCAGTATTTGATTCGGTATCTGTGAAAACCACGTTCCGTGAAAAACTGAAAGAACAAGGGGTTATCTTCTGTTCCTTTGGAGAGGCTGTACAAGAACACCCTGACCTAGTAAAACAATATTTGGGAACAGTAGTTCCTCAAACCGATAACGTATATGCGGCCCTGAATTCAGCTGTTTTCTCGGACGGATCTTTCGTATACATTCCTAAAGGCGTTCGCTGCCCAATGGAACTTTCCACGTACTTCCGTATCAACGCAGAAAACACGGGACAGTTCGAGCGCACATTGATCATCGCTGATGAGGATGCCTATGTATCTTACCTTGAAGGTTGTACAGCACCGATGCGTGATGAAAACCAATTGCATGCTGCAGTTGTTGAACTAATTGCTATGCGTAATGCAGAGATCAAATATTCAACTGTACAGAACTGGTATCCTGGTGATAAAGACGGAAAGGGCGGAATCTATAACTTCGTGACCAAGCGTGGTATCTGTAAAGGTGATCACTCGAAAATCTCTTGGACACAGGTTGAAACGGGATCTGCCATCACTTGGAAATATCCAGGAGTAATCCTGAAGGGAGACCATTCTGTAGGCGAATTTTACTCCGTGGCGATGACCCGTAACATGCAACTTGCAGATACAGGCACCAAAATGATCCACTTAGGAAAAAATACGCGTTCAAAAATCATTTCCAAAGGTATCTCTGCCGGCAAGAGCCACAACAGCTACCGTGGATTGGTTAAGATCGGACCAAATGCAGACAACTCAAGGAACTTCACCCAATGTGATAGTTTATTGATTGGCGACAGATGTGGAGCACACACTTTCCCATATATTGAGAGCAAGAACAAGACTGCTACCCTAGAGCACGAAGCAACCACTTCCAAGATCGGGGAAGACCAAGTCTTCTACTTGAACCAACGCGGTATTGATTCAGAGAAAGCCGTAGGGCTTATCGTCAATGGTTATGCGAAAGAAGTATTAAATCAATTACCAATGGAATTTGCCGTAGAGGCACAGAAATTATTAGCGATCTCATTAGAAGGATCGGTAGGATAGAAATATAGAATAGAATATGTTAAGCATTAAGAATTTGCATGCGTCAATTGACGATAAACAAATATTAAAAGGACTGAATTTAGAAGTTAAGGCCGGCGAAGTTCATGCCATCATGGGCCCTAACGGAGCTGGAAAGAGTACATTAGGAAATGTATTAGCGGGACGTGACTCTTACGAGGTGACGGAAGGTGAAGCATTCCTAGACGGAGTGGATCTATTGGAGCTTTCTCCTGAAGACCGTGCTCGCGAAGGTTTGTTCTTGGCTTTCCAATATCCTGTTGAAATCCCAGGAGTTTCAAACATCAACTTCTTGAAGACAGCAGTAAATGATATCCGAGAATACAAAGGTTTACCTCCAATGGAAGCGAAAGACTTCTTGAAGACGGTAAAAGAAAAACAACAATTGGTAGAGTTTTCTGCAAACCTAGCAAACCGTTCCTTGAACGAAGGTTTCTCGGGAGGAGAGAAAAAACGTAACGAGATCTTCCAATTGGCCATGTTGAATCCAAAGCTTTCTATTTTAGATGAAACGGATTCAGGTCTGGATATCGACGCATTGCGAATCGTAGCGAATGGTGTAAACCAATTGCGCTCTAAGGACAATGCATTTATCGTGATTACACACTACCAACGTTTGTTGGATTATATCGTGCCGGATTATGTACACGTATTGCACAATGGTCGCATTGTAAAATCGGGAACAAAAGAATTGGCACTTGAATTAGAAGAAAAAGGTTACGACTGGTTAAAAGAATTAGATACGCAAAATGCCTAATCAGTTGTATTAAGAAACGAGGTAATGAGCGGATTGACAACAAATAACATGAGTACATTAGTAGCAAACTCCTTATTCCAACAGTTGACTTCAACATTTCAGGAACTGGAAACAAGCAATGATACGGCAGCGGTAAAGGCTCTTCGCGAAGAGGCTTACAGCCGTTTTCATGATCTTGGATTCCCTACTGTAAAGAATGAGGACTGGAAATACACGAATATCCATGCTCTGATCAACAGAAACTATCTGTTGAACGAGGATGTGGATGTTTCAAATTTAGATCTAAGCGCAGCGGACATCCCTGGATTGGATGCACACCGCATTGTGCTGATCAATGGTCAATATGTTTTGGCATTCTCTTCCTTGGAAGATGAGATCGGCTTGATCGTAAAACCTATCGAAGAGGCTCAAAATGAGCCGAAATTCCAAGAGCACTTTGCAAAACATGCAGATGCAACAGGAAGCACGACGGTAGCCCTGAACACTGCTTTTCACACCTCGGGAATCTTCCTACAGGTGAATCGCAATAAGGTGGTTTCAAAGCCTATCCAAATCGTCCATGTCGCTACAGGGAACCAGGATTTCTTTGCACAGACCCGTAATCTATATATCCTTGAGCAGAATGCTGAAGTTGAAATCATCGAATCCTTTATCACAATGGATGGTTCAGCATTCAACCTGAACAACAAGGTTACCGAGATTGTCGTTGAAGAAAATGCGAAGATGCAACACTATTATTTGCAGTTAGCTTCAAATAACAGCCATTACATCAACCATACGGAGGTTTACCAAACGAAACACAGCTTGTACAACAACTACAACTGTAATTTCCCAGGTGTAGCCTTTTTACGCAACGATCTTAACGTTCGTTTGGACGCTGAACAAGTTGAATCACACCTTTACGGAATCAACCTATTGGCTGACAATCAATTTGTAGACAACCATACCATCGTGGATCACATGAAACCTCATTGTGAATCATACGAATGGTACAAAAATATTCCACAGGACGAATCTACAGCTGTTTTCAACGGTAAGATTTTCGTTCGAGAAGATGCGCAGAAAACAAATGCCTTTCAACAGAACAACAACATGTTGATCGGCGACAAGGCGACTATCTATACCAAGCCACAGCTTGAGATCTTTGCAGATGATGTTAAATGTTCACATGGTTGTACCATGGGACAGTTTGATGATGATGCCCTGTTCTACTTACGTGCTCGCGGTATCGGTGAAGAGAGCGCACGTATCCTGTTGGTTCATGCCTTTGCTTTTGACGTTACATCTAGGTTCTCTGATGAAAACGTAAGGAACTTTGTAGAAGCCTTAGTAGCAAAAGGATTAGAAAGAAAATAATAGTAGTGTAGTTTTAGTATAAAGGCGTCTTGGCGAAAGTTAAGACGCTTTTTTTGTGTCATCAGTTTTCACGAATACCTTAATCCCATTTCAATTTTCGCCTCTCTAGGAAAGTATTTTTCTCAAAACATTTGAACTTCACCCTCTTTGGTTTATATTTGCCCTATGAGCGCTCGCCAATTTGCACTATTCTTTATGGACCCTTGGATTTACTGAGTTAGGTAAATCTTACACGGTTTAATGAATCAGCTAAAATTCCTTTTGGCTGCAGGTACAAACATTACAATTTATTTTCATGGAAAAGAAACATTGGTTTAAAACCTATATCTATATATGGGTAGGGCAATTTGTCTCCTTGATAAGTAGCTCTGCCGTCAACTTTGCAATGATTATCTGGCTGAGCCTTGAGTTCAGGTCGGCGGAAGTCCTTGCCTTTGCCGCTATTTCGGGTCTATTGCCCCAGGCCATTATCGGTCCATTTGCCGGCGTGTATATCGACCGTTGGGACAGGAAGAAAGTCATGATATTTGCAGATGCCTTCATTGCCTGCTGTACTTTCATGATGACTTTCGCCCTGAAGGATGGAAACATCAATCTATCGCTGATTTATCTGCTGATGGTCTGTCGTTCCATAGGCTCTGCATTTCACCAGCCAGCAATGCAGGCAATCGCTCCGCTTTTGGTGCCAGAGGACCAGCTATTGCGCGTTTCAGGTGTGAACCAGATCTTGCATTCTGTCAGTGCCATTGCCGGACCTGCATTGGGAGCCTTGGCCATTGCCAACCTACCGATCAACCAGGTCATTTACCTCGATGTGATGGGTGCAGCAGTAGCGATCACTAGTCTTTTGTTCATCAGCATTCCATATTTCAAGTCGGAAAGTAAAGCCTCATTAAGGCAGGTTTGGGGAGACCTGAAGCTGGGTTTCTTGGCCATCCACCAGAACAAAGGCCTAAACCGGATGTTTTTATACTCCATCATTGCCATGATGGGCATCCTGCCAGTTGCCATTATGTTCCCCTTACTGACCATCGAACATTTCAAAGGAGATAAATTTGAAATGAGCGTGATTGAAGTTATCTGGGGAGTAGGTATGTTGGTGGGAGGGTCTGCATTGAGCGCTTTTAAAGTTTCCTTCAGAAAGATCCTGCTGATCAATTACATGCATATCCTACTGGGATTGACCTTTGTGTTTTCTGGTCTGTTACCAGCGTCCATGTTTATGGTTTTTGTGGTATTGACAGGAATAGGTGGAGCATCCATGTCGATATTCAATGCGGTATTTATGACCATCATCCAAGAAGAGATTGCTCCGGAAATGTTGGGCAGGGTATTTTCCCTGTATTTCAGTTTTGCAATCATCCCAAGTCTGATCGGTCTATTATTCGCCGGAAACATTGCAGACCATATTGGCGTAGCCAATGCATTTATTATTGCAGGTGTACTATGTGTGTTATTGGGTATAATATCGTTTATGACGCCGAGTTTAATGAGGTTAGGGATAAAGAAGGAGTAGGTTAGTTAATCCATTTGAATAGATATTCATCACGGTATTCCACATTGATTTTTTTTAAAAACTCGATGTATTCCATTTGAAATGTTCTATTTAAATGGATTTTCCCTTGGTTTTTGATATAATTATATACTTTGTTTACCTGAGAATGAGAATAGGAAAAGGCGCCATATCCATTTTGCCAAGAGAATTTATAGTTAAGCCAATTCTGTTTATTTATAAATATAGTAGAGTGCTTTTTTATGTCCCTAACCAAATCTGACAAGGAGATTTCTGGTTTTAGTTCTAATAGTATATGGACATGATCTTCCATCCCATTAATAATAATCGATTTTAACCCTTTGCTTTTTATTATTCCAGCCATGTATTTATAAACCTCTAACCTCCAAGGTAATTTTAATAGGGTTTCCCTATTTTGAACCGAAAAAACAATTTGAATATAGATTTGGGAGTAAGTATTAGCCATTGATTATTAATAAGATTCACCTATTGGCAAATTACATATTGAGGTATATTGATATCATTATTTTTGTGTTAATTAAAAGTGTAATGAAAGTTTTGTTTTAAACGGTGGGACAAATCAAGGTTAATGGTTAAGTTAATTAACATAATGCAACCCCTAAAGGGGTAGTACCCTTCAAACACCATCGCTAAAATAATTTCATCCTTCCAGGGTGACAGGGCGATCAATACCAAATATCAACCAACATCAATGCACGAAACAATCCCCTTTAGGGTGGCATGGTAATCAATAACATTTATCCATCAATATCAATGGCAAGTAGAAAACCCCGTTAGGGGTTTGATTATTCAATGCCGACATTCCAGTGATTCAACATATTGCAACCCCTAGAGGGGTAGTACCCTTCAAACACCATCGCTAAAATAA